>JBEKDG010000005.1:0-115300 GCA_050014475.1 Terriglobales bacterium
TGCCATCGGCAGCGCCCTCAAATGGTTTCCTGATCACCGAGGGCTGGCGGCGGGACTGACGGCGGCCGGCTTCGGCGCCGGATCCGCCTTCACCGTCGCGCCCATCGCCAACATGATCGCCTCGGCGGGCTACCAGGCGGCCTTCATCAGATGGGGAATTATTCAGGGAGTGACCGTGATCATCGCGGCGCTGTTTCTCAAGTCGCCGCCGGTCGGCTGGATGCCCAAAACCTGGAGATTGAAGGGCAGCCAGGAAGTGAAGAAGCGCCAGACGCAGGTGGACTTCACCGCCGGCCAGATGGCGGCTACTCCGAACTTCTGGCTCATGTACGTGATGATGACGATGGTGGCGACCGGTGGCTTAATGGCGGTGGCCCAGCTCAACCCGATGGCCGTCGATTTCAAGGTTGATAAAATCCCCGTCCACCTGCTGGGGCTCGCCATGCCGGCGCTAGTGTTTGCGCTCTCGGCGGACCGTTTGGTGAACGGACTCTGCCGCCCCTTCTGGGGATGGATCTCCGATCACATTGGACGGGAGATGACCATGACCGTGGCGTTCGGTATGGAGGCCATCGCCATCTACGTGCTCCTCAGGTTCGCCCATAACCCGCTGCTGTTCGTCATCTTCAGCGCGTTTACCTTCTTCGGCTGGGGCGAGATTTACTCACTGTTTCCGGCGCTGTGCGGAGACTTCTTCGGGCGCAAGTACGCCACCGAGAACTACGGCTTCCTCTACACGGCCAAGGGCACGGCCTCCATGTTCGTGCCCATCGGGTCGGCGCTGGCGGCGGGCAAGGCTTTCGACTTCCGAGCCGACATCCTGCTTGTGCTGGGCGCCCTCTTGGTGCTGTTCGCGGTGTTCCTGGCTCCTACCGTGCTTCGCCTGAAGCTGGGTCGAAACGCCAAGGCCATACTGCTCGCTGTGGCAGGAGTGTTGATTGCTTACGGGATCATCCTGACCGTGGTGCCCACGGTTTGGACTCCGTTCCATGCTAAGTTCATGTTGCCGAAGACTGGCTGGATGGGTGTGTTCCGGGTCGCCATCTTCTTCGACGCGTGCGCAGCGTTGCTCGCCTTTTTCGTCCTGCGCCGGATGAAGGCACCGGTCCTCACTGAGGCAGGTGCCGCGCCGCAGCTGACACCGGCAAAGACCCGCGGCGTGGCCTAACCGGCCCCTCTTGCGGCACAACATGACAGGCTCCCTTTCCCGCGGGAAAGGGAGCCTGCTGCGACTCTGGCCATCCACGGCTGAAGGCAGTGGCCACGCGCGCCGTCGCCAAAGCTGAGGCGATGGCGCTGTCAGCGGCATCGGCGCAAGCCTCCCCGGCCAAATAGACGGAGGACGAGAAACATCTGGCGGGTGCGCTCGGCAGGTTTCTTGTTTCCTGTGAAATGAGAACTCGTAGCTCAACGCGATAGGCCATCAGTGCGTCGGTCTGCTGTTCTGGTGATTCCGTGCTCCATTTCCAAAGCCCAATGGATCGAAATCTCAGCGCTGCGTAATGCCTCCAATCGTTCCGCGGTCGAAGGAGGGCGTCCGCCCCTACGCAGGCATACCCACTGTCGGCATCCTCTGGTACATCATCGGTCAACCCGCTCTAACCACCGACGGAGATGATGCATCCGCCGGCGACGATGAGCGCTCCGCCAATCAGGATGGGGAGCGTGGGGGGCTGGCCAAAGCGCACGCGCGCTACGATCTGGGCCAGGAGGAAGAAAAGAACCACGTACACACCGAGCAGTTTGCCAAACTCCCACCGTGGAGCGTTGACCACCAACCCATACGCGGCGAGCGAGACGGCCCCGCCCACGAAGGCGAGGGCGCGGCTCATCCCCGAAGCGCGATACAGGGCAGACTGAAAGCAGGAGTCGCCGTAGGCTTCCAGGAATGCGGCGAGTAACAGAACGCAGAGCGCACCGATGCGGTGCGCGACGATGTGATTCAGCAGTTCTCTCATAGGTCGGGGAATGTGTCCCGCCATCCTAGCAAGGAATGTTGCCTCCGGTGGGCCTTTTCCATTTCTAGGTGCAATAGAAAAATTCGATTGGACGCTGCGCCGCCGCCGCATTAGCCTTGGCGGCTGGGTCAATGCAAGCCTGCGCTCCGGGATGACAATTCCAGAGCGTTACAGTTCGAGGGGACAGAAGAGTATGAAGCTCGCCAGTCTCTTATTGCTGGTTGCGGGATGGGCGATTGTGGTTGCCGCCGTCGCACTGCTGCCATCGGCCGGTGCGCGCGTCGGATTCGTGCTGGCCGGCATGGCCGTCGAGTTACTCGGGCTCGCGCTGGCGATCCGGGCTCATATGGTTCTGCAGGCGGAAGGAGAGTGACGCCTTTCGTGTCTCCTTCTCTTCTGACTCTCTCTGAAGTATCCGCGGTGTTCTGCTTGCTCCTCATCCTCCTGGTTCCGTTGGCCGGCGCGGGCATGGCGCTGATCAATGCGGGGCTGGGGAGGTCGCGGAGCGCGGCCCATGCCATGCTGGCGGCGCTTGGCGTGACGGCGGTGGCCGCGTTGGTGTATGTGATCGCCGGCTTCGCGTGGCAAGGCGCCGCCGGCCGTCCGGATCATGCGTTGGTGGTCGCAGGGAAGGCGTGGGGGTGGATTGCGGCCGAGCCATTTTTCCTGCGCGGGCTGCGACTGGATCTTTCCCCGGCGGCGCTGGTGGTGTTGCTGCAGATGTTCAGTGTCGGATTGGCGGGGCTGATTCCGCTGAGCTCAGGCGCGGACCGCTGGCGGCTGGGCGCAATCTGCGCCTCGACGGCGCTGCTTGCCGGGTGGACGTATCCGTTGTTCGCGCACTGGGCCTGGGGCGGAGGATGGCTCGCGCAACTCGGCGCAAACTGCGGATTGGGGCGGGGCTTCGTGGATGGCGGAGGCTCCGGCACGATTCAGGTGGTGGGTGGGGTCACGGCGTTGTCGATCACGTGGATTCTTGGGCCGCGGCGCGGGAAGTTCTCGGCGGAAGGAACGCCGGCCGCGCTTCCCGGACACAACGTGGTGTTGGTTCTCCTGGGATGCGTGTTCGCGTGGATCGGATGGATGGCGCTGAATTCCGCAGGTGCGATGCTGTTTCTGGGCGTGGAGCCGGGGCGCGTGGTGCTCATCGCGGTCAATACTACGTTGTGCGCGGCGGCGTCTGGATTGACGGCAGGCGTCGTGACGCGAGTCCGCTTTGGGCGTCCCGACGCGTCGCTGAGCGCCAACGGATGGATCGCGGGCCTGGTCGCGAGCAGCGCGGCGGCCGCGTTCTTGAAGCCGGCGGCGGCCATGATTGTAGGCGGCGGGGCGGGGATCCTGGTGGTGTCGGTTGCGGACTTTCTGGAGTTCCAACTCGCGATTGACGACCCGGGCGGCGCGGTTTCCGTGCATGCGGTTGGCGGTCTTTGGGGAGTGCTGGCGGTGGCGCTGCTGGCGGATGCAGGGCCGGGTGGACAGTGGCTGGCACAGTTGGTGGGAATCGCGACGCTGCTCGGTTTCGTGCTGCCGCTGTCGTATGGATTGAACTGGTTGCTGGATCGCGTTCACCGGCAGCGAGTGGAGCGGGAAGGCGAGCTGCAGGGAATGGATCTGTTTGAGTTGGGTGCGGGGGCCTATCCGGAATTTGACATTCACGGAGACGAATTTTTGCAGCGGTGAGAAAGGTCAGTTCTCAGTTCTCAGTTCTCAGTTTCTCGGTTCTCAGAACTGGCGGGTGCCCCACTCATTCGCGTTCTGTGCGAATGAGTGGGTTTCGTCACAATCCGACTCTATCGGGAATCACCGTCACACTCCAACCCTTGTGACTATTCTGACAGGGTGACGAAGCGCCTCCATCGCTACTACAACACAAACGATCTGCACTTCATTACCGGCAGTTGTTACCACCGCCAACCAGAACTGGATTCGGCCTGGCGGCGCGACTTATTCTTGACAATCCTCGAAGAGGCCCGCTGTAAGTACCGTTTCGTAGTCCACGGATACGTAGTCATGCCCGAGCACTTTCATCTGCTCATCACCGAGCCCGAGGTGGGCGACCCGTCGGTGGTGATGAAAGTCCTGAAAGAAAGGTTCACAAGAAAACTAAGAACCGAGGGTGCCCCACTCATCGCGTCCTTTGCGATGAGTGGGATTCCGCGTCCCGAACCGGCGAAGATCTGGCAGAAACGCTTCTACGATTTCAATGTGTGGACTGAACGGAAACACGTCGAGAAGCTGCGCTATATACATCGCAATCCAGTGAAGCGGGGACTGGTAGAAAAACCCGAGCAGTGGAAGTGGAGCAGTTTCCGGGCCTATCTCTACGGAGAAACGGGGCCGGTGCGCGTGAACTTTCAAGAGTGGGCGCTGGAAATCAAGACTCATCCAGTCCAGAGTTTTGCCGAGGTCGAGAGCCCACTCATTCGCAAAGAACGCGAATGAGTGGGGCACCAGCTTGTCTGGGGCACCCGGATCGTCTTCGAATTCCTTGTCCGACATGATCGAACCGGTAGTCCTCGGAACCCATCCTGTCTTATTCTAAATGGATGCGCCAAGTCGAAATCACACTCACTTTTACGGACCAGGACGGCACCAGTCGCCCTTACACTCTCCGGCTTCAAACACCGCGCGACGGAACGCCCGTGGGCGAGGCGAGGGTCGCACACCACTTGTTCTCGGAACTGCGCGTCGCCATGCGCGACCACCCCTCCCCAAAGCACAATTCCGTCGCAGGCGAGTGGCTTCAGTTTCCGAGAAGTAAAATCGATTTCAGCCAATTCTTCGACGTGCAAAATTCGCAGAGCCTCTGGCTGGAGCTAAGCAATCTCATTCGCGGCATCGAGCACGACCTCGAAATGGCACGGGCCTTCAAAGAGCTTGAACCCGCAGAGGAGCCGCCGTTCGAGGACGACGCAGCGATCAACAATCTGTATTTCCTGCATGACCGCAAGATGAATGCGCTCGATCGCGCCGTCTACGAGTTGATCAAAGTGCAGGATGTGATCAACCGCCTGCTGCACGAGAGCCTGGGTGGCGACCTCGTCGATACGAGCAAACCCGATTGGGAACGAACTGAGCTGACGCGCAAGAACGTAGAGAAGGGGCTGCAGGCAAGGCTGGCCTCTGGCGCGCTGTCGCAATCCGATTTCGACGCGATCAGCGCTGCGCTTGATATTCCCAAGAGCACGCCGCACGGCGAAGCCGCACTGACTTACCGGCGCAAGCTGATGCATCACATCCATCCGTCCGTCGATTACGCGATGTTCTTTGCCGGCCTGGAATCCCGGGAGGGCGAGGTCATGACGGACGCAACCGGAAAGATCATCGGGAGGCGGATCACCATGCGCGCGCGTCCACCTGTCCAATACCGGTTCCAGGGCCTGCACGCTTCTCTGACGGAATACCTCGACGCCGTGGTCGCGATGCTCCAGAAGCTGAGCGAGATCGAAATTCTCCGCAGATAATGGCGGGTGGGCCACTTTAACGGTGAACTATAACCCAGGTTTGTTTTTCCCATGCACCGAATAACTGGGGGTGCCGGGTACCCCACTCATCGCGTTTTTTGCGATGAGTGGGATGCCGCGAGCGTTCCCACTTTCGCCGATTTCGCCTGCCGCCCATCCTCGCACTCCTCGCCCGACATGCTTGTATAGTTCCGGGAGGGAGAGCCTGATCGTCTGGAGTTTGCGAATTGGCGGATTCGGACCGTTTCCTGCCCTCGCTTGCTGCCAAAAGGCGGCCCTTCGCGAGCAGTAACGGGTCAGGGCCATCGCGGAAGAGATACTCCTCGAATTCGCCAGGACGAACCCAACCTTTCTCTTCGAGGTCCTTTGTCTTCACAACTCTTTCATCCATGCTTTTGGCGGCATAGAAGTCCTCCGGCGATGTGGGCGCAGCGGGTGAATTCTCTGCCTCGCTTTCCTCTTCCTCAGCTTCCTCGGGATCATGTCCCTGGCCGGTGGCCGACCACGGAGTCATGCCGAGCGGCGTCTCTGCCGCCTTGTCCGGTTCCACAACTACCTGCGTCGGCCTGGCTTTTTCTGCCTGCATCGTTTTCAGGTTGCCGGACGCGATCTGCAGCGCGTAGAGCAGCAGCCCGGCGTCCTTGCGCTCGATTCTCCGGGCCAGCATCAGTTGCACCACCTGCCGGATCACGGTTTGAATCGAATGCGCGTCCTCGAACACCGGCAGCACAATCTGGCTATCGCAATATCGTTCTCCGTCCATGTAAAGTTCCACGGGCTGGGGCCGGTTCTGCTCGTGGTAGTAACACAGTTCCTTGCCCTTGAGCGCCGGAGACCCGCACTGGGTGCCATTGGTTTTGACGTGCCGGCAACGCCGGATTTCAATTGGATAACTTGTCATAACTCCCATCCTTGACCATAAAATAAAAACGCGGCCCGCAGGCCGCGCTGATTTTTCTTCATCCCTATATCTATTATTTCAAATTCAGAGGCCTAGACCGCCACTTTTGCGGAAAATATATCTCGTGTGAATTCAGCAACTTAGGCCGAAAATCGGCGGTTTCGCCTCTTGACAAGATTTTCCCCGCCGATCAAGCCGCTAACTCGCACATTCTAAAATACTTTACGCTTAAGTCCTTTAGAATCAAAGACCGCTCTAGAAACTCCCCCCTAAGTAATTGATTCCAAAAGACCGGGAGAGCAGGGGTGGTAGCTTGTCCTAGCTGTGGCGCGCTACGTAAAGTAACAGCCCGAAGATCACGATCGGAATCAAAGCCATCAGCGCGTAGAAGAGGATCTTTTTCGCCCACGGGGTTCGCCGATCCTTCCAGTTGCGAAATTCCGGGCGGTCTGTTACTCCGACCTGCTCGGGATGCTCGAGATCGCGGGCAAAATCGCGGGCACTGGCATAGCGATTCTTGGGATCGCGCTCCAGGGCGCGATAGATGATCTCCTGCAATTGCGGCGTGATGGTGGGATCGACTTCGCGCGGCGGAATGGGGTTGTTCAGCAGGCGGTCGTTCATGATGAGGAAGGGATTCGCGCCGGAAAAGGGCACTTTGCCGCTCAGCATCTCGTAGAACATGACGCCCAGCGCATAGAGGTCGCTGCGGGCATCGCCGCGCTGTCCTTTGACCTGCTCGGGAGAAATGTAGTCGGGCGTGCCCATGGTCGGCGAGAACTTGGCGAAGGTGATGCGGCGGGCGCCGGCGTTGCCGGCGATGCCGAAGTCGATGAGCTTGATGTTGTCGTGCTCGTCGACCATCACGTTTTCGGGCTTCAGGTCGCGATGCACGACGCCGCGCGAGTGAATGTAGTCAAGCGCGTCGAGGATGCGCAGCGTGATGCGGATGGCGCGCTCTTGCGGAAGCTTCTGCTGTTCGCCGAGGATCTTCCTGAGCAGCCGTCCCTCGACCCACTCCATGACAATATAGACCTGGCTGCGGTCGTCATCGGAGAAGACCTTCATCACGCCGGGATGGTCCATCAGCTTGCCGATTTCTTCCTCGCGGCGGAAACGATCAAACAGAGCGGGGTCGCTTTCGACTTCGAGATGCGGGATCTTGATGCCGACTTGCCGGCCGTTGTTGAGATCGGTGGCGCGGTAGATGGAGGCCATGCCGCTGCGGGCAGCGAGGGCTTCGATGCGATAGTGATCCAGTTGGTCGCCGGCGTGGACAGTCATCGTGAGTGGATCTGCGTTAAATGTGCTCGGCAAGCGGCGAAACCCAATCGCCTTTGTATGCCGCCATCATCTCAGAACTTTCGTAAAAAAGACGTAAGGACAGCTTGCGATCCAAGATTCGTCTTAGGTCTTAGCGTAGCTTATAAGGACGGCCGCGGTACATCCCCATGCGTTCGACGCTGCGGACACGAATGAGCTGCAAACTGACGTTATCGCTGCCGTCCTGTTCGTTGGCGCGGTCGAGGAGTTCGCGGGCGGCGACGGCGAGATCGCGGTGACGGCGCGTGGCCTCGGCCATTTCGGCGGGGCTGACCGCGCCGTGCAGGCCGTCGGAGCAGAGCAGCAGTACATCGCCGGCCGATAGCTGGACCTCATCCACCTCGACGTTGACGAAGAGGTTCATCCCGAGAGAGCGGCTGAGAACGTGGCGGGTGGAAGCCTGGGCGGCCTCTTCGGCGGAAAGCAGGCCGAGCCGAGCCTGGTCGGCGGCGACGGTGTGATCGCGGGTGAGGGGCTTGGCGTCGCCGGTGCGAATCAGATAGCAACGAGAATCGCCGACGTGAGCCACCGTGGCGCGATCGAAGCGCAGCGTGCAGACGACGATGGTGGAAGCCATCCCGGCGCCGGAGCGGCCGGAGAGCGCTTCGGATTCGCAGACGCGCGCGTTGGCGGATTGCACGATCTCCGTGACCACATCCTTATGCAAGGCTCCGTCCTTCGCGCGGCGGAATCCAGCGAGCACTTCCTGGACGGCGGCGCGCGAAGCTACCTCGCCCTGGCGCTGGCCGCCGACGCCGTCGGCCAGAGCGAAGAGCCAGCCGTGCGAGCGGGCTTGCGCGGGAGAGCCGGGAACTACGTGGCCCAGATAGTCCTCATTGCGGGTACGCACGCGGCCGGGATCGGAGAGTTCGGAGAATTCAAGGTCTAGCATGTGAAGTTGTGGCGAACAACAACTGCCTGCGCTTCGGCGCTGCTCGGTTTCGGGATAAAACTATCTTACCGAAAGACTGAATCCGCAAAACTACTTCTCAATCGATTCTTCCCGACATGCGGACGCCTGGCAACCTTGCGGCTGCCAGGCGTCGGGCATTTGTGGAGAGCCGGGCGTCCCCGCCCGGCCGGACGGGCGAGACGCCCGTCCCTCCACCGGCGAGATGCACCAGGTCAGGCGGCCGTCGTCACACGGTCTTGAATCAGGGTTGTGCGACCGGAGCTCTTACTCACGCGAAAGAAGTAAATCCCGCCGTAGATGCCCCAGACGAGTGCGATCCCCAGCGCCAATAGCGGCTCCATCTTGGTACCGTACCCCATGAAGGGACCGACCACATAGAAAATCATGCAGGCCAGGTTGGCGAGCAATCCAAAGACGGGGATCACGAGATGGCGCACCACCTTGAACTGCGGGTGATTGTGGTAGCAGACCATGCAGGTCAGACAACTTAGCATGTACAGCAGGAAGGTGCCGAAGTTCGAGGCCAGAGTCATGGTCAGAAACGAGTTGGGCAGAGCAGCCATCTTGTCGTGAGTCAAGTATCCGACGCTGGAGAAAAAGCCGTGCGGCAACGCCTGAATCGCGGAATCCGCCGGGGCGGCGCCGTCGCCGAAGAACATGACAACGGTGATGCACCCGACCACCGCGGAAATAGTCGCCAGCGTCCAGATGGCGCGGTGTGGAGTGAGATTCCTGGAGTGCAGTGCGCCCATGGAATCCGGCAATTCTTTGTCTTTGCCCATGGCGTAAGTGACGCGGGCTCCGGTATTGATGCAGGAAAGCGTAGTGCCGATCAGCGCTAGAAACACAGTCGCGGCTTCCACCAGCATGAAGATTCGTCCGCGTCCAGCACCGAACAAGGCGTCCCCCACGATGGTCATCAAATCCCCAATGGGCGCGGCCGACCCGGCTGCAGTCTGCATGGTGTACCCGCTGTTGAGGACATAGCAGGTTGCAAAATACTCGAACAAGTAACAGAAGCAGCCCTGCACCAGCAGCGACGTGATGACTGCGATGGGCACGTCGCGTTTGGCGTTCCTGGCTTCACCACCCATGGAGGTGACCGATTCGAATCCGACCAGAATCAGGATGGCAATGGTGGCTTGCACAAACATCCAGCCAAAGTTATGCATCTGAATCACGGAACCGGCCGAGGGATGGGAAACGAAAGCGCCGCTGGAGTCTTTTTCCGGATAGCCGATGTGATACGGAACGGGTTTACCGGAAGCATCCAACTTGGGCTGAGGCACACCGTTTGCGTCGCGTGTGATGACGTCGGTGGCTTGGCCATTCACCGTCTGCGAGGTGGTAGCGAACTCATAGGTGTAGGCGGCGCTGGTTTGCGAGTCAAACTGGAAAGCTACGCTGCCCGGCGGATGGTTCACGCGATAACCCAAAGCGACGACGGTGAACACCAGCAGAGCGCTGATCTGAATAACGTTGATGGCAATGTTCACCGAGGTCGAACCACTGACACCGCGATGGGCGATATAGGACACGCCAAACGCGAACACGATGGCGACCAGCATCATAAACATGGGGCCGGGATTGGAGGCACTCATGAAGTTCGGCCACAGCGTCCCCACCAAATAGCCGGAGATGACCCCGATGACACCCACCATCACTCCGGGATAGATCCAGTAATAGAGATGTGAGCCCCAGCCGACGACGAACTTGGCCAGCCGGGCATAGGGCCACGCCGTTTCGTGATTGAGGAACGATTGTTCGGCAAAGTAATAGGAGCTGCCGGTTCCGGGATAGAGCTTGGCCATTTCCGCGTAACAGACAGCGGTGGCCAGGCACAAGGCGGTCGCGAACAGAATGCCAATCCACATCGAGGGTGCGGTCGCGCCCGCGGCGGCTTGCCCGGCAAAGGTCAGCCAAAGGAAGGCGCCCGGCGCTATCAGCGCCATGGCATTCATGGTCAGGCCGGTGAGGCCTAAGGTTTGTTTCATTACTGGAGCGGAAGCGTTCTCGGCCATTGGTGTTCTCCTGTTTGTCGTCTTTGACACTGATTCTGAAGCAATGATTCTGAGCCTCTTCGCTCAGGGGCCGGGCACAACCTTCACTTACACGCCCGGCTGCTTGCCTACTGAGACTGTCGTCGCGGCGGCGAGAAAAACGCTCGCGGCCCGCGCCGGATTCGTGCCGTTCTTTCCTGCGCCTCGGCCAGCTTCGCCACCGAACTCAGCAGCAAGGCCATGCTGGCGAGCATCACCATCACGCCGGGCAACGGGCTGGTCGCCAGCAAGTACATGCCGGTGACCAACCCCGCAAGTCCGCCCAGCAAAACCGCTGCTTCGAGGACATCGAGCCATTTCGTCAACATGCGCGTTCTCCGTGTACGAGCCCACAGAATTGCTGGTGGGGGGCGGCCAGAGCGCTGGCACTAGGGGCTATGTGGGGTTGAGCCCTGGCCGCGAGTCCCCATATCGCGGGCAGCCCAGCTTGCGGCTGCCCGAAACCATCGTGAGTCTGCGTGTTATGCGTGAGCCCCATCGTTACCTGCCCTCGCGGCTGTCGAACGTGTACACCAGCCCCGCGGTCATCGTGTTCTGGCCGCCGACCGGTGTGCTGCCTTTCAGGAAGGGGTCCCGGTTCGACATGTCACGGCGGAACTCGAACCGGCTGATGATGTGGTGCGCCATAAGTCGCTCGAACGTAGTGGTGAACTCGTTGAAGTGTTGCGCGGTCCCGGTCGTGAACCCGTCATGATCGTTGTAGTACTCGTAGCGGGTGCTGAAGGCCGAGGTGCTATTGAAGGCGTACTTGATATAGCCAGCGACTCCCGTCCAGTACACCGGCTTTGAGAACGCGCCCTCACCCAAATTGATCCGGTCGCCGCGTCCGTAGTCGCCATTCACCATGAACGACAGCTTGCTGTTGGGCGAATAGGTGATAACCGTGTCCGTGAGCTGGCGCCAGGTGGAGTTGATGTTGCTCTGTTCCGGGCCAGCCATGTAGTTTTCCGTGACCCCCCATCTCTTGTTGGGGTTCCAGCCAAAACTCATGCCGTAGGTTTTGCCGGTGTTGTTGTCGACGACGTTGTTCCATCCATTCACGAAGAAACCAGTCAGCGAGTACTTGTCGTTGAAGGCGTATTTCGCCCGCATGCCGAAGTGGTAATACGGAATGGCATAGGTGAACAGCAGGCCGCGCGAGTAGTTCCAGTTGTCTTTCGTCTCGATCACCTCCGCGCCATGTGGGGTGACGAACTTACCGACGTCCACTTGCAATCCCTTGCCGACAGGCGCGAGATAGGAGAAGTAGGCTTCCTTTAGATACTGGTCGAAGCCCAATCCCGCCGATGGTTCCGAGCCATTGACGGCGTTCATCGCCTGCCCAAAGCCGAGCGCGACGTGATAACCGGTACGGCTGTTCGACGGATCGGGAGCTTTGTCGACGACCAACTCGACCAGGTTCAAGCCGAACTGGTTGGTTGCCCCGTCGAAGAACCGCATGCCGTTGGTTTGGGATGTTGGATTGTTGAAATTCTGGCCGTAATACACGTCCACGAAGCCGCTCAGCGAGGTCGGCCCCAATAATCCGGCCAGCGACGGAGGCGGCGCCGGCGCGGCGGGTGCTGCGGCGGACGCGCTGCCTACAATGTTGCTCTGCGGCAACGCGGGTGCGGCTGCTGTTGTAGTTGCCGGTGCGCTTTTCAGTGCGGTGACTTCCGCGCGAAGTTCTTTGACTTCCCGCTCCAGCTCTTGCATGTGCTGGAGGATTGCGTCATTGGTCGGCGGTGTGCTTGCCTGTTCCTGCGCACGGCCGAAAGACGTTAGCAGAAGACTTACAAATAGAACCGCAGCTCCAATACGGGAGCGATTTCTCATTTAGTTTTCCTCTTTCTCCCCTGGTGCATGCAGCGGATGACCGTGCGCTTCCGCTGCCAGCACGTTGACCTTAGCGATCTTACAAGCACGCGTCCAACGCATATTTCTTCTGCTACGCATAGGTCTTTCTGCTAATAACAGTAATTTATGGGGAATATAAATCTGACTTATCCGGTGTGAGCGTTTGGCCGGTTCAAGCCAAGTATTATCGATGGGCGGGACAGATGGCGCGGCGGACGCACAGCATGCGAATTGCGGATGCGCGTCAATCAAGATACAACGGATTCAAATTTTTGTTAGGCTGCCTATTGGCGCGGTTGCTCCCAGCGCGGTACCCTGTTGCCCGGTGCTTCACGCAAAAAATACAAGCGGGCCTGGCTCGGCCGACAAGGAGATGCATGTCCACAGAACTAAGAAATTTTCTCGCAATCCCGTACGACGAACTCGAACAGTTGAATCTGAAAGCCAAAGAACAGCGGACGAACCGCGTTGCCCTTCACAAAATCCAGGAAGAACGCCTGAAATATCTGACCGATGAGAAGCGCATCAAGGCCCTGACGGTGCTGTTCAGCGATTTGGAAGGGCGTCTGCACATGCTGGACTACGACAAGAAGTTCCTGCTGAAGAGCTGGGACAACCTGACATTCGATGGATCGTCGATTCGCGGCTTTACCGCGCAACGCGAGAGCGATTTGCGTCTCGGTATCGACTGGAGCGCGTTCTATTGGGCGCCGGCGGACATGTTCGGTCCGGGCAAAGTGCTGGTGTTCGGCGACGTCATTGACAAGGGCGGAGAGCCATACGCGGCCGACATTCGCGGCATCTTGAAGACTTTTGCCGATGAATTGAATGAAAGCAAGGGCTACACGCTCAACGCGGCGAACGAGATCGAGGGCTTCATCTTCCAGGGGAAAGACGCCGAGCGGAATTATTACCAGACCGGCAAGTTCGAATATGTGAACACGGGCGGATACTACCACTCACTGCCCGGCGATCCGCTGCGCACGTTCATCGATACCAGCGCCGAAGTGCAGCGCGCGATGGGCTTCCAGAACGAGAAGGATCACCCCGAGGTTGCGCCCTCGCAGTTTGAAATCAACTACAGCTATGGCGAAGTGGTGGCCGCCGCCGATCAAATCCAACTGTACAAGCTGATTTGCCGGCAGGTGGCGACGCATATGGGGCTGACCGCTTCGTTTTTGCCCAAGCCGGTCGTCGGCGTGAACGGCAGCGGGATGCACACGAATGTTTCGATCGGCAAGAATGGAAAGAATCTGTTCTGGGACCCCAAAGGCGAAGAGAAGCTGAGTAAGTTCGGGTATGAATTTCTGGACCGCATCCTGACGCACGGGAACGATATCTGTCTGATGCTGAATGCGAGCGTGAACGCCTTCCGGCGGCTGGATCCGCACTTTGAGGCGCCGAACCAGTTGAAAGCGTCGCCGGTCGATCGTGGCGCGATGATTCGCATCCCGATCGGCAACGAGAAGAGCATGCGGGTGGAGGTGCGCGCGGTCAGTCCCGACGCCAATCCCTATATGGTGATGTATTCGATCTTCAAGACAGGGTTGAATGGAGAAATAGCGAAGATCAAGAACCTGCGCCAGGCGGAACGCTATCTGCCGGACAATATTTATGACGCGATCGACAATTTCCGCCAGGCCAAGTGGACTTCGGAGATTCTCGGTGAAGACGTCAAGGGCCGGTATGCCGATCTGAAGCAAGCGTCCGCCGACCGCTGCCCGCGTCTGCTGGGCACGTTCGTCAAGACGCAGGAAGTCCAGTACCACCATGACGTGTACAACCAGTTTTTGTGGAATCTGTTTTAGAATGCGTGTGCTTGGCGAATTTGCAAGAGGAAGGGGGCCGCCGCGCGGTCGCAGGAGAAATTGTTTCAATTTCGTACGTGAGCATTGGCAAACGAATTGAAACCATGCGATCTTAGGTAGGTCCTGTTGCCGGCTGTGAAGGTAACCGGGACTACTGAAAGTTGACGCGAGGCCGAGATGAAACTGCTTCTGACGCTTGCTTGCTCCTTGTTCGTTATGTCGTCTTTTGCCTGCTCTGCGACCGCGGCGCAGACGTTTCGAACCTCAGCGGGAGAGGTCAGGATCACTCCGCTGTATCACGCCAGCACCCTGATCGAGGCGGGAGGAAAAACCATCTACCTCGACCCGGCTAAACCTGCAAAGTTCGCCGGGTCCCCAAAAGCGGACCTCATTCTGATTACCGACATTCACCCCGACCACATGGATCCGGCTTCGATCGCCGAAATCAGCAAGGCCGGCACCGACATCCTGGCGCCGCCCGCCGTGGTGACAACGGTCACGACGGCCAAGCCGATTGCGAATGGTGAAAGCAAAACGTGGCAGGGCTGGACCATTGAGGCAATCCCCGCCTATAACCTGACGCGCGGCCCAGCCCCAGGCAAACTTTTCCATGACAAGGGCCGCGGCAACGGTTACGTGCTCACCTACGGCGGCGTACGCTTTTATTTCTCCGGTGACACGGAAGGTGTCCCTGAAATGCGCGCCCTGAAGAACATCGACGTGGCGTTCGTCTGCATGAATCTGCCATACACCATGCCTCCCGACGAAGCGGCGGATGCGGTGAAGGCATTCCATCCGAAGGTCGTGATTCCGTATCATTACCGGGGCTCCGATCTCGCTGTCTTCAAAAAAGGGCTGGAAGGGACCGGGATCGAAGTCCGGTTGCTCGATTGGTATCCGCAATAGGCGCATGTATCTCCCTGAGGGAGTTTGCGTTAGGGGCGACGTGTGATCTTGCTCGCCCTCACGCGTGACGCCTGTCACAGCCAGTGCCCTTCGCCTGCCGGACAATGTCCTGTAAAGCAAGCCACGCGTACCCATGTTCAAAATCCTGCACGCTGAGTTCCTGGCGCCCGGCATCAAGCGGTTCGTCATCGAGGCGCCACGCATTGCACATAAGCAAAAACCGGGACAGTTCGTAATCCTGAGGCTGTACGAGCAGGGCGAACGCATTCCGATCACCATCGAACACTCCGACCCCGAGCGCGGCACCATTCGCATTGTGGTGCAGTCGGTGGGCAAGACCACCCACCTGCTCAATTCGCTGAAGGCGGGCGACAGCATCCTGGACGTGGTTGGGCCGCTGGGGAAACCGTCGGAGATCGCGAAGTTCGGCACCGTGGTGGTGATGGGCGGCGGCGTGGGCACGGCGATGGCGTATCCGACGGCGGCGGCGCTGAAACATGCTGGCAATCGCGTGATCTCCATCGTCGGCGCGCGCAATAAAGAACTGGTCATTCTGGAGCGCGAACTGCGCGAGGTCAGCGATGCGCTGATGATTACGACCGATGACGGAAGCTATGCCGACAAAGGCTTCGTCACGGACAAACTTCGGCAGTTGATCGAGAACGGCACGCGCATCGACCTGGTGCTGGCGATCGGCCCCATCCCCATGATGAGAGCGGTGGCGGAGATGACGCGGAAAGAGCACATCCGCACCATCGTCAGCCTGAACCCGATCATGATCGACGGCACCGGCATGTGTGGCGGCTGCCGCGTGCTGGTCGACGGCAAGAGCGAGTTCGCCTGCGTGGACGGCCCCGAGTTCGATGCGCACCGCGTGGACTTCGCCGTGCTGGTGCAGCGCAATTCGATGTACCGGGCGGCGGAACAGCAGTCGATGGAAGAATTCCAGCGCGAGACCGAGGCGCAGCGTAAGACCAAGTCGCAGCGCGAGACCGAGGCGCAACGCGAGACCGTCCCTGCCGGACAGACCGGCGCATGCGCGGCGCA
Source organism: Terriglobales bacterium (assembly GCA_050014475.1). GTDB lineage: Bacteria > Acidobacteriota > Terriglobia > Terriglobales > Acidobacteriaceae > Acidiflorens. The sequence goes on from JBEKDG010000005.1 coordinate 16,217, forward strand.
AGGAGACGTCCGGTGACACAACCCGCCAAGCAGCCCTCGTTGAATCCTCTGCCCTTGAAAGAACGGATGAAGGTGCCCAAGCAGCACATGCTGGAGCAGCCTCCGCTGCTGCGTGCCACTAATTTCACCGAAGTGAACCTGGGCTATTCCGAGGAACTGGCGCGGCAGGAAGCGCTGCGCTGCCTGGAGTGCGCCAAGCCAGTCTGCATGATTGACTGTCCGGTGGGCGTCAAGGTGAAAGAGTTCGTGCAGTTGATCGTGGCGGGCGACTTCCTGGGCGCGGCCGCCAAGATCCGCGAAGATAACGTGCTGCCCGCCATCACCGGACGCGTGTGCCCGCAGGAAGACCACTGCGAAGGCGGTTGTCTGATGGGCAAGAAGGTTGAGCCGCTGGGCATTGGATATCTGGAGCGTTTCGTTGCCGACTACGAACAGCAGCATTTCGACGTGAAGAACATTGTGAGGGCCGCACCAACAGGAAAGAAAGTTGCCATTGTGGGCAGCGGCCCTTCCGGCCTCACGGCCGCCGGGGACCTGGTGCAGAAGGGCCACGAGGTGCGCGTTTTCGAGGCATTGCACGAAATCGGCGGCGTGCTCGTGTATGGCATCCCGGAATTCCGCCTGCCGAAAGCGATCATCCGTCAGCAAGTCGATTACATGCGCGCCATGGGCGTGGAGTTTGAGACCGACGTAGTCGTGGGACGCACCGTCACCATCGACGAGTTGATGGAAGAAGAGGGTTACGACGCAGTGTTCATTGGGACGGGCGCGGGATCGCCTCAGTTCATGGGCATTCCCGGCGAACATCTTAATGGCGTCTATTCGGCGAACGAATTCTTGACGCGCATCAACCTGATGCATGCCTACGAGTTCCCCAAGTACGACGAGCCCATGCTGGATTTCCGCGGCAAGAATGTGGCCGTGATTGGCGGCGGGAACACGGCGCTTGATGCGATCCGGTCGGCGTTGCGGCTGGGGGCGGGGAAGGCGTTCATTCTCTATCGCCGCAGCGAGGCGGAGATGCCGGCGCGCATCGAGGAAGTGAAACACGCGAGGCAGGAAGGCATCGAATTCCAGGTGCTTGCCGCCCCGCTCGAGTTCCTCGACGACGGCACGGGCTGGTTGGCCGGTGCACGCTGCCAGAAGATGGCCCTGGGCGAACCGGATGCTTCTGGGAGACGGCGCCCGGTTCCGATTGAAGGCTCCGAATACGAAATTCCTCTTGCCGTGGCGGTCATCGCGATCGGGACGAGTGCCAATCCGATCGTCCAAAGCACCACCCCGGGCCTGAACACGAACAAGCGGAATTACATCGAAGCGGACGCGGTGACCCAGCGCACGTCGCGAAGAGGCGTTTTCGCCGGCGGTGACATCGTCACCGGAAGTGCGACGGTGATTCTGGCCATGGGCGCTGGACGGCGCGCTGCGCAATCGATCCATGAGTATTTGACCACCTCTGGCGAGTGGTAAGAACCTGAGTGGTAAGAGCTTAAGTGGTAGGAGCTTGACGTGATGCGCCTCACTATGGCTCGTGCGTAAGGTCACGGCCCGAGGGTCGGATAGGGCTTCTAATCGAAACTGGCGGGGTTTGCGCCGGACAGGAATTTCGCGCTGGGCGTAAGTTCGGTGCGGTGCCGCGGACAAGCGGCAACGAGGTGAACTTCAAAGAGGTGGACCATGGCAGGCCAAGCGCGCGGTAAGGTCACGGTCGATGTCGAGGAATGCAAGGGATGCGGGCTATGCGTGGAGTCCTGTCCGCCCAAGTGCCTGGAACTGGCGCCGGAGTTGAATGCTTACGGGGCTCATCCGGCGCGCTATACCGGGCAGGAGTGCACGGGGTGTGGAATCTGCTTTTATTGCTGCCCGGAACCGGGCGCGATTAGGGTCTACCGCATAAAGGCGAAAGCAAAGAAGTTGGCGCCGGTGCAGGGAGGCGAATATGCGGCAGCTCTGTAAAGGAAACGTGGCGGTGGTGAAGGGCGCGATCCTCGCCGGGTGCCGCGCATATTACGGATATCCGATCACTCCAGCCAGCGAAATCGCCGAGGCAGCCGCGCTCTACTTCCCGCAGGTCGGCGGAACATTTATTCAGGCGGAGAGCGAAGTCGCCGCCATCAACATGGTGTACGGAGCGTCCGCGGCTGGGACCCGCGCCATGAGTGGATCCTCGGGGCCCGGCCTCAGCCTGATGCAGGAAGGTATGTCCTATCTGGCCGGCGCGGAACTGCCGTGCGTGATCGTGGATGTAATGCGCGGCGGACCGGGACTGGGCAACATCGCGCCGGAACAAAGCGACTACTTCGCCATGGTGAAAGGCGGCGGCCATGGCAACTACCGCAACATCGTGCTGGCTCCCGCATCGGTGCAGGAGATGGCCGATCTCACCATGCTGGCATTCGAACTCGCGGACAAATACCGCAATCCGGCAGTCGTGCTGACCGACGGCTTCGTCGGCCAAATGATGGAGCCGATCGAGCTTGAAGATAATGAGATTCAGCCGCCCGAAAAACCGTGGGCGGTAAAGGGAACGCCGGAGACGCGTGCCAACCTGCTCAGTTCCATTTATCTCGAAACCGATGAATTGGAAGAACACCAGCGCAAAATGGAAGCCAAGTATATCCGTGCGCAAGAAGCCGAGCCGCGCTGCGAGCTCTGCCACACTGACGACGCCGAGGTGCTGCTGGTCGGGTACGGCATTGTGTCCCGAGTGTTGCTTTCCACGGTCGAAGCGCTGCGCAAGGAAGGCGTGAAAGCAGGGCTGTTCCGCCCGATCACTTTGTGGCCGTATCCTTCGAAGGCTCTGGTGGAAGTGGCGGCTAAGGTGCAAAAGGTTCTGGTCGTCGAATTGAGCAACGGACAAATGGTGGAAGATGTGCGCCTGGCGCTGAACGGCAAGGTGCCGGTAGAGTTCTACGGCCGGGTAGGTGGCAACGTTCCCTCGGTCGCGGAGCTGCAGCAACAAGTGTTGACACGCATGGCCGTGGCGGTCTGAGACCAGTTCCGGCGAGGATCTGGTCCGAAGAGGACAACTAAAATGGCAAACGAGAGCGTGATCAGCGGAGCGAGTCCAGAAGCTAAGTCCGAAGCCAGCCCCGAAGTTGACCCCAAGGTTAACAACGACGGATACGAACTAATTCACTCCAAATCGCCGCTGTTCTATGACCTGTACGAGCGCAAGGCAGAGCTGAAGCACCAGACCCACTACTGTCCCGGCTGCGGACATGGAGTGGTACACAAGCTGATTGCCGAAGCGTTGCAGGACCTGGGGCTGCAGGACAAGACGATCTTCGTGAGTCCGGTAGGCTGCTCGGTGTTTGCCTACTACTATTTTGACGTAGGCAACGTGCAGGCCGCGCACGGCCGCGCCCCGGCTGTGGCCACAGGAATCAAACGCTCCTGCCCCGACAAAATCGTTATCTCCTATCAGGGAGACGGCGACTTGGCGGCAATCGGCACGGCTGAGATCGTGCATGCCGCCAACCGTGGGGAAAAGATCACTGTCTTTTTCGTAAACAACGCAATCTATGGCATGACCGGCGGCCAGATGGCGCCCACCACCCTGGTCGGGCAGAAGAGCACAACTTCTCCCTGGGGCCGGCGGCCGTCGAACGAAGGCTTCCCGCTGCACATGGCGGAACTGATCGCCACACTGGAAGCGCCGGCATACATCGAACGCGTGGCGCTTTCCGACAACAAGAACATCATGAAAGCGCGGCGGGCGATCCGTAAAGCGCTCGATATCCAGCGCGATGGCGCGGGCTTCTCCTTTGTCGAAATCCTTTCACCGTGTCCGACAATCTGGGGCAAAGACCCAGTGGAAGCGCAACGCTGGGTTCTGGAGAAGATGACGCCAACTTTTCCGCTGAACGTTTTCCGCGACCGCCGGCCGGAAATTCCCGCGGGCAATGAGAAGGAGAACGCGCCGCCGCAACGCCCCGTGGCGGAAGTGGTAGGAATCACTCCGCTCGGGATCACTCCGAAAGCGGGAGCGCACGACACTTCCAAACGGAAACACGCCCACTACTTCAAGGACGTTAAGATCAAAATCGCGGGCTTCGGAGGACAGGGCGTGCTGCTGTTGGGGCAACTCCTCATCGAAATGGGCATGCGCGAAGGACTGGAAGTGAGCTGGCTGCCGTCGTATGGTCCGGAAATGCGTTCGGGCAGCGCGCACTGCCATGTGTGCCTGTCGAAAGAGCGGATCGGGTCGCCCCTGATCTCGCACCCGGATGTGCTCGTGGCCATGAATGAGTACTCGCTGCGGAAGTTTGCCCACGAGGTAGCGAGCGGCGGAATCATTCTTTACAACGGCGCCAGCCTTCCTGCCGACTTTAGTGCGCCCGAAGTGCAGGTGGTCTCTATTCCGGCTGCGGAGATCGCCGACAAACTCGGCTCGACGAAGGCAGCCAACATAGTAATGATGGGCGCGCTGCTGGAAGAGACCGAGTGTCTGGCTCCCGGAACTGCAATGAGCGTGCTCGAAGACAAGGTGAAGAAACTCGATCTGCTGGAAATTGACCGCAAAGCGCTCACCGCAGGCCGCGTGTTTATCGATGAGCAAGCGCACATTGGCGCGGTAAGTCAGCCAGACGGCTTCGCGTAGCAACCCGTGGTGCACGTGCGGTTCGTATCAGGGCACGCCTTCAGGCCTGCCGTAAGTGCTGCGTTATGAAAGCGCCTTCAGGCGCTGAGGCCGGAGATCGGAGTTTCACCACGGGCTGTTAGCGTCGGAGATGAGCAGCCTCAGAAAATCTCACCGAAGCAGTCACAACCTCATGCCTCACGCGTCACAGTAAGCACTCGCGCCCAGAGCCTACAATGGCTTTGCGGAGGACTTCCAATGTCAACTGCTTGGACATCTCGTTACGCGCTGCGCGCCAAGGGCATCTCCAGTTCTCAAATCCGCGAGTTGTTGAAGTTCACCCAAAAACCAGGAATGATCTCCTTTGGCGGCGGCCTGCCCGCCCCCGATGTTTTCCCCGTGCAACGTTTTGAAGAAGCCTGTCACAAGGTACTTACCGAGCAGGCAGCTTCCGCCTTGCAGTACGGGGAGACCGAGGGTTACCAGCCCTTGCGCGAGCTGATTGCGAACAACATGGCGCGCTACGGGATCAAGGCGAAGCTGGAGAACGTCTTGATCACTTCCGGCTCACAGCAGGCGCTCGACCTGATCGGCAAGCTGTTCATCAATCGTGGGGATCGCGTGCTGGTGGAAGCGCCGACGTATCTCGGCGCGTTGCAGGCTTTCAACGTGTATGGCGCGGAATATGTTTCCGTCCCCATCGACGAAAACGGCCTTCGTACCGACCTGTTGGAGGGGCCTCTGCGTTCGGGCCCCAAGTTCATGTACGTGCTGCCCAACTTCCAGAACCCGGCCGGAACCACATTGTCGGAGGCGCGTCGGCACGAACTGGTGCTGCTGGCGGACAAGTATGGCATTCCGATTATCGAAGACGACCCGTACGGCCAGTTGCGCTATGAAGGCGAGCACCTCCCACCGCTGGTCGTGCTCGACCGCGAGAACCTGCGCCGCGACGATGGCTATTCCATTGGCAACGTCATTTACCTGAGTACATTCTCGAAGACGCTGGCCCCCGGGCTCCGTCTGGGATGGATCGTCGCTCCGCCGGAGATCATCGGCAAGCTGACGCAACTGAAGCAGGGCGCCGACCTGCACACTTCGACCTTCACTCAGTTCGTGGCTTACGAAGTTGCGCGCGATGGATTCCTCGACAAACACGTCAAGCTGATCCGTCAGGTCTATCGCGAACGCCGCGACGTAATGCTGCAAGCTTTGAAAGAGTTCTTCCCGCCCGCAGTGACCTGGACTCATCCTCACGGTGGCCTGTTCCTCTGGGTGACTTTGCCCGAAGGACTGGACATGCAGGCGATTTTCAAGTCAGCGCTCGAGCAGAACGTGGCCTTCGTGCCCGGCGATTCCTTCTATGCCAACGATAGCCGCGAAGGCTCCCGCCACATGCGATTGAATTTTTCGAACGCCGCTCCGGAGCAAATACGAGAGGGCATACGCCGTCTATCCGCGGCCGTGAAAAGCCATCTGACGGGCACGACGGTGCGAGCGGAGCTACCGCTCGGAGTGTAGCCGTCCCAGCGCTCACTTCAGCGGGAAATTCGTGAGAGGCAAATCGTGAGAGGGGTAGCCGCTTTGACTACCCCCTCTCATTTCTTCCCAACAATCAATCTACTCCAGCACGAAAATATTCTTCCTCGCGCACATCTCTTTCAGCACCTTCGGCCACACCGTGACGCTGACTTCCCCGAGATGGGCTTTGCGGAGCAACAGCATCAAGGTACGTGACTGCCCGATTCCGCCGCCGATCGAGAGCGGAATCTGGTTGTTCAGGATCGCCTGGTGATACGGCAGTTGCGTGAAGTCCAGTTGATTCGCCATCGTAAGCTGCGTCATCAGGGTCTCGGCCGTGACTCGGATGCCCATCGATGTCAGTTCATGGCGCCGCTTGGTGACCGAGTTCCACACCAGGATGTCTCCATTCAGCCCATGCGTGTCTTTGCCGGTCTGATCGTGAGTGTCGGTGACCCAGTCGTCGTAATCGGCGGCACGCATCTCGTGGGGATAGCCGTCCTTCAAGGGCCAGCCAATACCGACAATGAACACCGCAGGATACTTTTGCAGCACCGTGGTCTCGCGCTGCTTGCGCGGCAGGTCGGGATACATGTCGAGAATTTCCTCGGCGTGCAAGAATTTCAATTCCTCCGGCAGATCCGGATAGCGGGAGTCTTTCAGTTGCGGAAACAGGGATTGCGCAAACTTTTCCGCTCCGACGATTACTTTCCAGATTTTGCCGACCACCGCCTTCAGGAAGTCCAGGTTGCGCTGCTCAGCGGTGATGACGCGCTCCCAGTCCCACTGATCGACGTAGGCGGAATGGTCGTGATCGAGGAAGTAGTCCTTGCGAACGGCGCGCATGTCGGTGCAGATACCCTCACCAACTTTGCAATCGAATTGCTTGAGCGCGACGCGTTTCCACTTGGTCGCGGCTTGCACCACCTGCGCGTCAACGGGATGCAGATTGCGATCATTCGAGATATGGAACTGAATCGGGGTGCGCGACCCGTCACGATCCAACATGTCGTTGACGCCGCTCTCCACATCCACGATGAGCGGCACTTCGACCATTATCAGGTTGAGTTCCCTGCACAGGTTGTCTTCGATATAGCGCTTCACCCGGAAGATGGCCTGCTGCGTCTCTTTCGGTGTCAGCAAGGAGCGGTAGCCCTGCGGCAGAATCTTTTCCAATTCCTTGTAATCGCCGATTCCCGGTCCAGCGAGGTCGGCTTTCTTGTCTTTATCCAGCACAAGCGTGCTCACGAGATTTCTCCTTTGCCGGCGGATTCCGTGTTGCCGCGCCGTCGCCACGCGCTCTATCAAATTTTCGGATGAAGGGAGGAAACAGCGCCGGAGGTCCCAGGGCGCGCGGCGTCACCTTTGGCTGCATGCGCGTGCGTCTTGTGCTCCAGGATCATCGCGGTTGTCAGCAGGATTCCAATCAGACCAAACACCACCAACGCGAGCAGTGCCATCATGAGTATCGGCATAGTTTTACCTCGCTCCCAAAATTGTCTCGCCTGATTGCTGGAGACGCTGTGACTGCAGTCACCTGTTGATGTGACCCTGGGACTCTCAGCCTAGCTCTCTTGCGTGCGCCATCTCGACCGAAGTCACGGTCTAGGGTGACTTGGATCACTGCGGCTGTTCCCTCCAAACGTTGAAACTCTCAACTAGGCAGCGGTCGAGTTGCTGAGTTCTGTGACGTTCAGTTTTTGGAGAGTTGTATCTTTGGTTACTTTGGTTACTTTCGCAACACCCGCACGACTGCGAGAAGAACCGCTAATTTCATCGGGTTGCAAAACTTCACAAGGAGAAGAAACGAAATCATGAAGACGACAAAGCTGGTGATGCTGGTAATGACAATCGCGGTGGCCCTGTTCATCCTGATTCCCAATCTGTCATGGGCTGCCGAAGACGGAGCCGCTCTCTACAAAGCAAAATGCGCAATGTGCCACGGGCCGGATGCGGCTGGCAAGCCGGCAATGAAAGCTCCGAGCCTGATTTCCGACGAGGCAAAGAAGCTGTCGGACGACGATTTGGCCAAGGCCGTTACGGAAAAGGCGAAGCACACGCCCGCGGTGAAGGCTTTACCCGCTGGCGACGTAAAAGCCATTGTGACGTACGTTCGCAGCCTGCAGAAGTAGTCGCTGGCTTTAGTCATTGGCTGTTCCTCTTTGCGCAGCGCCGCTGTCACGAAATCGCGGGCAGCGACTGAGGAAGGCGTTAGGGTGAGTATGGGGGTGTCCGGCTCAATTCGGCAGACGGAATGGAAACCTAGCCGATCCGTAGCTCGCCGGAAAGCTTCTCCCCTGTTCGCTCTCCCACAGGGAACAGCCCGCCCGGGTCCGGGTGCACACCTCTCCGGACTCGGTTCTTTCTTTATAGTCGGCCCGCCAAAGGTGTTCTGCACGGTTCCCAAGTCTGTTCCGCCACAGCGTACGTTCACCTCGTACTTCATTCCCCTGGAACGGAAGTCGCGCTTGGGAGCAACGAGAGGCAATTCTCATGAGCAAGGCCCTGCTGTACGATTCAACGATTTGCATCGGCTGCAAACTGTGTGAAGGTGCCTGCGCGCAGCAGAACAAGCTGCCCTACGACGACAAGGTAGCTGCCGAGTCGGTGCAATCGGAGCATAAATACACGGTCGTTCTGACCAAGGACGACAAATTCATGCGCCGCCTGTGCATGCACTGTGAGCATCCCGCTTGCGCGTCGGTCTGTCCCGTTGGCGCCATGCATAAGACAAAGGACGGTCCGGTCGTATACGACGTCTGGAAGTGTATCGGCTGCCGCTATTGCATGGTGGCCTGCGCGTTTGCCCAGCCCAAATACGAATGGCACTCGCTGAATCCGCGGGTCCGCAAATGCATTTTGTGCCCGGACCGCGTGCTTGCCGGCAAGCAGACAGCATGTGCCGAGATCTGTCCGACTGGGGCCACCAAGTTCGGAGAGCGCGACGACCTCATTAAGGAAGCGCAGGACCGCATCCGTCAGAATCCAGCCAACTACGTGCCTCGTATTTACGGTCTTAACGAAGTTGGCGGAACGTCGGTCTTCATTCTTTCCAGCATGAACGTTGAAGAGTACGGGTATCCAGCGTCCGCGAAAATCGGCGACACCCCGATACCGGAATACACCGGGCGAGTAATGGAGAAAATTCCAGACTTCATCCCGGTATGGACGTTGGTGCTGGGAGGCATTTATTGGGTTTCGCATCGCCGCGAAGAAGTAGCCGCTGCTGAAGCAGAAGAGAAGAAGAACGGGAGTGCGAAATGAAGTTCAAGCTGACTTTTTGGAGAGCGGTATTCATTGTGATCATGGGCTTGGGCCTGTACTCCGCATTTATTCGCTTTTTCTACGGCTTGGGCGCGGTTTCCAACATGACGGACCAGTTTCCCTGGGGACTCTGGATCGGCTTCGACCTCCTGTGTGGGATCATGCTGGCGGCGGGCGGCTTCTGCGTGATTGGCGCGGTGCACTTGTTCAACGTCGAACGACTGCACAGTGTTGTGCGCCCTGCGGTGTTGACGGCGTTCCTGGGTTATTGCCTTTTCATCGTTGGGCTGTTGTTCGACCTGGGCCGCCCCTGGTACATCTGGCATCAGCTCATCTACATGAACCCGCACTCGGTCATGTTCGAGGTCGGCATATGCGTGATGTCCTACACCACGGTGCTCTTCTTCGAATTCCTTCCCAATGTGCTGGAGCGCTTCAACCTGAAGACTCCCATCAAGTGGATTAAGAATATCTATGCCGTGCTGGTCGTTTTGGGCATCCTGCTCTCCACCCTGCACCAGAGTTCGCTCGGAGCGCTCTATCTGATCATGCCGAGCAAGCTGCATCCCTTCTGGTACACGCCCGCGCTGCCATTCCTCTTTTTCGGATCAGCGATTGCGGTTGGTTTGGCCATGACCATCTTCGAGTCCACGCAGAGCGCGAAAGCCTTCGGCCGTCACCTTGAACTCCCGGTTCTGGTCGAACTTGGCGGCGCCCTGCTGGTTGCTCTCTGGGTCAATGCCCTGCTGCGTTTCGAGGATTACTTCCATCGCGGCATGCTAGGACAAATCATCAAACCCAGCTACGAAGCGTACTTTCTGTGGCTCGAACTGACGCTGGGCTTCGTGATTCCGATCACCCTGCTCAGCTTCAAGAAAATCAGGCTCTCGCCAAACGGCTTGTATCTGGCCTCCATCTGTACTGTGCTCGGATTCATCACCAACCGCCTCAATGTCAGCCTTACCGGCTTTGAGACGTACGCCGGGCATCACTACCTGCCGAAGTGGACGGAGTTCTCCGTGACCCTGATGATTATCGCGATGGGCTTCGCCCTGTTCGGGTTGGCGGTGAAGTACCTGCCTATCTTTCCCGAAGTACGAGTTCCAGTGAAGCAGCGTCTCCGAAGCGAAATCGGACCCGCGGTTTCTACACCGGTATTAGGCCATGCGGGAGACTGAGCCAATTCGCGGCGATCTGGGATGGAAGCGGCTGACTCACAGCATCAGCGCAAAGTTGATCGGTTCTCTGCTGGCGGTGATGGTCGTTATCTTCGCTCTCCTCGGATACTTGACTATCCGATTGCACCGCCAGCACCTGGAAGCGGCGACGCTGGCCAGCGCCGAGCGGGTCAGCGATGTGATCAAGCACAGCACCACGTACTACATGCTGCGCAACGATCGCGAAGGACTCTACCACGCGATTCAAACCATGGCGGACGAGCCGGGCATGGTTAAGGTGCGCATCTTCGATCAGGAGGGGCGGATCAGCTACTCCACCGATCCAGCGGAAGTGAGCCACGTCCTCGACAAGACGGCGGAGGCCTGCTACAGCTGCCACAGCCAAACCCAGCCGCTGGCGCGCCTGAATCGCCCCGACCGCTTTCGCATTTATCGCACTGGCGGGCAACGGGTGCTGGGAATTATCACGCCCATCGAAAATCAACCCAGTTGCTCCAACGCCGAGTGCCACGCGCATCCTGCCGGCCAGCAAGTGCTGGGCGTGCTGGACACCAATCTGTCGCTGGCCAAAACTGACGCGCAACTCGCGGTCAGCAGCGCCCGCATGTTGTCATACACGGCGGGAGCGATGCTGATCGTGGCGGTATTGAGCTGGTTATTCGTGTGGCGAGTGGTGGGCAAACCCATTAAGGCGCTCAAGAAAGGCACGGAACATCTTTCCCAGGGGGAGCTTGGTTACCAGATCGAGGTGCGATCCGAGGACGAAGTGGGTGACCTCGCGCATTCCTTCAACGGCATGAGCCTGCAGTTGCGCGCGGCGAACGAAGAAATCGTCAGCTGGGCAAAGACTCTCGAAGATCGCGTCGAGCAGAAAACGAAGGAACTCAATCGCGCCCACGACCACGCGCTGCACGTGGAAAAGATGGCTTCCATCGGCAAGATGGCGGCGGTAGTGGCGCATGAGGTGAACAACCCGCTCTCTGGGATTCTTACCTATGCCAAACTGCTGCGCAAGTGGGTAGGCTCGGGCCAAACCGAGCATGAAAAACGCGAGGAGGCGATGCAATGTCTGGAACTGATCGCCTCCGAAAGCCGGCGCTGCGGCGACCTGGTCAAGAACCTGCTGATTCTTTCCCGAACCGCGCCCATGAACGTGCAGTCTACCGACCTGCACGCGGTGATCGATCGTTGCCTGCTGCTGGTGCGGCATCAACTGGAGCTGGCCGGAGTCGAACTGCAACTGCGGCTTGCGAAAGACCTGCCGCGCGTGCCCTGCGATCCTGCACAGATTGAACAAGTGCTTCTGACATTAATCATGAATGCAAAGGATGCCATGCCGCGGGGCGGCAATCTCTGGATCGAGACCCGGCTGCGCGACGATGAGACGGAAATCGAGATCCGGGTGCGCGACGACGGAGCGGGCATTGCCCCCGACGTACTGCCGCGTCTCTTCGAGCCTTTTCTGACGACAAAAGAAAGTGGCCACGGGGTCGGCCTGGGTTTGGCGATCAGTCGCGGCATCGTGGAGCGGCATAACGGGCGCATCGAAGTCCAGTCGGAGCTGGGCCGGGGCACGACCTTCACCGTAACCCTGCCAAGTCAAGCCCCTGACGCTTCGCTGGCGGCCGTCAGCGACGGGAATGCCGCGAGGAATGTGAGGTGATTGAAGTGAGCACACAAGGAAAACTGCTGATCGTGGACGACGAATTGAGCGTGCGCGACTCGCTCGGCAAATGGTTCCACGAAGAAGGCTACGAAATTGGCGCCGCGGAGAATGCCAACGACGCGCTTACCCGGCTGGCGGAACAACGCTGGGATGCGGCCCTGGTCGATATCAAAATGCACGGCACCGATGGGATCGAACTGCAGCGCCGCATGCACGAAATCGATCCCGAGCTCATCGTGATCATCATGACCGGCTATGCCTCGGTCGAAACCGCAGTCACTGCGCTGAAGAACGGCGCCTATGACTACGTAACCAAGCCGCTGGACCCGGACGAGATCGCACACCTGGTGAAGAACGCGCTGGCGCATAAACGGACGGCCCAGGAGAACGTCCTCTTGCGCGAGACCGTCGCCGAAGTCGCGCGTCCGGAAGAACTGATCGGGCAAAGCGCCCTCATGCGCAAGGTCTTCGACGCCATTGAGACGGTTGGCCCCACGGACGCTACGGTGCTGGTCACGGGGGAGAGCGGCACGGGGAAAGAACTGCTGGCGCGTGCGATCCATCACGCCAGCCCGCGAAGATTTCATCCGCTGGTCGTCATTCACTGCGGCGCTCTGACCGAGACGCTGCTGGAAAGCGAACTCTTCGGACATGAAAAAGGCGCGTTCACCGGCGCCCAGTACCGCAAGAAAGGCAAGTTCGAAATCGCCGAGGGCGGGACGGTTTTTCTGGACGAGATCGGCGACATCACCCTGAAGACGCAGACCGACCTGCTGCGGGTGCTGCAGGAGCGCGAAATCACCCGGGTGGGCGGCAACCAAATTATCAAGGTGGACTTTCGCTGCATCGCCGCCACCAACAAGGATCTGGAAAAACTGATCGAGGAGGGTAAGTTCCGTCCCGACCTTTTCTACCGGCTTAACGTCTTCCGCATCGAACTGCCGCCGCTGCGCGAACGCCGGGAGGATATTCCGCTGCTCGTGGACCACTTCGTTCGCAAGTTCTCTCTGGCGATGAACAAACGCATGACCCGGGTTTCACCTGCGGCCATGAACCAATTGCAGCAGCAGCCCTGGCTGGGGAACGTTCGTGAACTGGAGAATGCGGTGGAACGCGCCATGGTTGTGGGACAGGAGCCGGAACTGCAAGAACAGGACTTCATCTTCAAGCCGCCAAGCGTCTCCACCGGCGCGGGCAAGACGCTGGAGGACATGGAGCGTGCCCACATCCTGCGGGTGGTGGAGGAATGTGGAGGCAATCAGAGCCATGCCGCGGAGATACTCGACATCGACCGGGTCACTCTCTATCACAAGCTGAAGAAGTACGGCTGGACGCGTAACCCGGTTGAGACGCGATAAAGCTGGATGCTAGTTCTCAGTTCCCAGTTCTCAGTTCTCAGTGTTGAATCGAAGACTGAGAGCTGAGAACTGGGAACTGAGAACTGCCCTGATGAAGCTGCTGCAACTGTTGCCGATCGGGAAGGTGGATGACGGGCTGCTGAAGGATCTGCGTCCCGCCGTCGAAGAAACTTTCCGCGTCTCCTGTAAGGTGCTCCCTGTGCGGTTGGATCCGGAGTTCGCCTTCCACGGAGAGCGGCAGCAGTACCACTCGTCGGAAATCCTGCATCGCATGCAGAGTTTTCTTACCGCGGACTCCTGGCGAATGCTGGGGATTGCGGCGGTGGATCTCTACATCCCGATTCTTACCTTCGTTTTCGGCGAGGCGCAGATGGGTGGCCCCTGCGCCGTGGTCTCAGCCCACCGGCTGCGCCAGGAATTCTACGGCCTTCCGCCCGACCCAGAACTGTTTCGCCAGCGCGCGATCAAGGAAGCGGTCCATGAACTGGGACACACTCTTGATTTGACTCACTGCAATGACTATCGCTGCGCCATGGCCCCCTCCCACGCCGTGGAGTGGATCGATCTCAAGGAAAGCACCCTGTGCGCTGGCTGCCGAGCCGCGGTGACGCCGATGACGCAGGTCTCGTCTGCACGAAACTTCTGAACGATACTTCTGAAATCGCGAATACGGTGAATTCTGGCCTTGGGGGTGTCTTCCCTTTCGCATTGACCGTCGGCAAATTTCACTGGGGAAATTCCCGTTTTGACTATGTTTACTAGTTGGGGCAATTATTGACTTGGCTCATCCACTGCTTTAGGATGGGTTCGGGCCGGTCGTTGCCGATGAACTCAAATTGTAAAGGAGATCATCGTGCAAACGCCCTATGAATCAACTGCGTTCTGGAGGGTAGTTTCGTTTGTGTGTGGCCGTCCTGAACGAGACTGGCATTTTACGCGCTTTATGATTTTTAGCGCCTTTATTGACGATAGTGGAAGTGACCGCAGTTCGGCCAGTAAGGATTTTGTACTCGCTGGGTTCCTCGCTTCTGCACCAGTCTGGATTGAGTTTGTCAAAGAATGGATCGCAGCGCTGGACGAAGACCCAGCCATTGAGTATTTCAAACTGAAAGAGGCTGTTCGCCGCCAAGATCAGTTTCGCCCCTTTACCGTTGACCAGCGGGATGCTCGCGTAATTAGGATGTTGGACATCATCCGCAAATATAAGCTCAACGGCATAGTACACAGCATCTCTTACGATCTATTTGACGATTTGCTTAAAGGCAAAATGGCTCCAGAGTTTGACAATCCCTACTTCGGAGCATTCATGGACGTTACACTGGGGCTTGCTGCACGGCGTAGAGAGTTCGCAAGCAAACACGATCTGCAATTTTTCTTTGACGAGCAATCCACGCTTGGAGATGTCGCGGATTTATGGTATCGAAGATTCCGAGCGATCTTGCCAGCCGAGGATCAGTCCCATCTCGCCCCGAACGTCAGATTTGAGGATGACAAGAAGTTTCTCCCACTTCAGGCGGCAGACACTCTGGCTTGGACCGTTCGGCGCATGTTGTACGATGAAGGAGGGGGTCTCGATCTACCAGTTAACTTGCTTCAAGAGTTCCGCAAGGGGCTTCCGCACGTCCAAAAAGTTACCTGGACAAGAGAGAAGATCGTCTCTTTGATTGAAACGTACAACCTCATAATGACCGATGTGGAAGGCTGGAAAACGAAAGTTTCAGCAGGCAACAATCCGCTCACGGAGCTTGTTGAGGCTGGCAAAATAACACACGTTTGGTTACGAGATGAAGAATAAAAACGTGAGCGAGTCCGAATCTGAAAAATTCGATGCGGCTGTGCGAAAGATGTTTACTGTCTCGCGTGAAGAAATAGAGCGCCGCGATAAGGATTGGCACCGTAAGCGAGCCGCGAAAAAGCGGGCTAAGACTTCACCCGCTTCCCGCGTTTCAGAGACCAAGGCTTAATTGATCGTTTCTCCCACCTTGCCGGTCAGTTGAGCGAAGGTGAGCCGCTTGCCAGCGATCTGAGAGACGGCAATGTCGAATCTATCGGCATCGGTGATCGGACTTTCCTTGGTGCCGCGATAGTTGAACCGGAATACTTGTTCGTCAAGGTAGCGGAAAAGATGAAACGGTTCCACGCTAATGTAGGTTCCACCAAGGCCGCGTTTCAGCAGCGACCAGAAATTCTCCATGCCGTTAGTGTGTACGCGGCCATCTACATACTTAATGGCGTGGTCAATGATCTGGTGCTCATACTCGCCTTGGAGTCCCTTGTAGCCTCCGAGTTCATCGGTGTACAGCATGGCTCCCGGCTCTACGTGAGTTCTTACGAGTCCTTGGATGGTTTCCTTCTGGCGATCCTCGACGATCTTGGTACGCACGCGACCGCCGCGCTCCAACATTCCCATGACCATGATCTTGTCATCGGTGTTACGACCTTGCCCAGTGATGCGGCGAGCTTTGACACTCTTGTGCATGTTCCGCGCTTTGCCACCAATGAAGGTTTCGTCCGCTTCGACTTCGCCGCTTTTGCCGCCAAGCTTCGATCCCAAGGTTTCGTCTTGCATAAACAGGCGGATGCGGTGAAGCATGAACCATGCCGATTTTTGAGTGATCCTGACAGCCTTAGCGATCTCGCAACTGCTGACGCCGTTCTTGCAATTCAGGATCATCCAAGTTGCAGTGAGCCACTTGTCCAAGGGGATCGCAGAGTCTTCCATGACGGTTCCAACCTTGATGGAGAACTGACGCTTGGGATGATGGACGCTGCATTGCCAGATGCGGCGATTCGGATTGAATTTTACCTTTTCGGAGCCGCAAGTCGGGCAAGTGACGCGGCCATCCGGCCACCGCCGTAAGGCCAAGTAATCGATGCAGTTATCTGCATTCGAGAAGTACAGGATGGCCTCTTGAAGGCTCTTTGGTTCGTGGCTCATAACGTTCTCCATGAACCAAACTATAGCAAAAACCAGTGGATGTGTCAAGTAAATAATCGCCCTAGTTGGTATCGGTGGGGGGGTACCCCCCTCCCCCCTGTCTTGTAGAATCAGCGGCTTACGGAGATTTTTCTGCCAGGTCTTTGGTTTTAAAGGAGTTAACTTACAAAGTCTAGATAACAAAGAAGTTAACGGCCAGTTTTCCGGGCTCGTCCTTGAAAACAAAGGAGTTACTACTTACTAAGTCACGCAAAATCTAGATTTCAAATAACTTAGTGATAATGGCGTCTTACAGCCGCGTCGGACCGTCGCCTGTTCTTATTCTTATCTTTTATTATAACTCGCGATGTCAACTATTGGCAGGCTCACAGCCCCCCGTGGAACCGTCCGAACGCGTGGGCAAGCATTAGCGACATGACCAGGATGCCCGCCCCGAGGACGAGCGCGTGCTGGGTCTTGCGCAGATTGAAACTGCCGACACGGCAGACGAGCAGGTAGCCGACGGCGAGGTTGAAGAAGCCCCATAGGACATTGACCGTCGAGGAGGACAAGCCTACCCCCGGTGGTGATGCGAAGGGGCTCTGGAAGGCATGCCCCGAGATCCCATTGCCGAGATGGGGCAGGGTGTTCGCGAGGAATGCGCCCCCGAAAAAGTACGCCACGTAGTGGTACCAGCGCATGGTTGCTCCCTTCTGGCTGCCAAACCATCATACTGCGGAACCAATTTTTCGGGCGCGCCAGCACCCACGTCTCGAAAATCGCGAGACGTGGGCCACCCACCCGCGATCCATTGGTTCGAGACGCAGGGCACCGGCACTGATAATCCTCATCACCCACCCGGCTGACTTCCTGAGGACTCATTATTTCGGCACTAATTTACTTAGCTAACCAAACTGTAATAAGAAAAGACTTACCGTGACAGGGCTAAGGCATTATGGTGACCTCAAATCTGTTCGGCAAGATATCGCATCAGTCCGCGAGTGGCTCCGTAGATTTCGCGACCCTCTTCTGTAGTGTGTTTGGTTTCCACGTGCATGGTGCGGTTGCGCCATGCCACCTTGATTGCGTGTAGATGCGTCGAAATGTTCGCAAGCAAATCCGCTGAGCCTTTGAATTGCCGTTTCTCGTAGGGCAGTTTCAACTCCGAGTCGATTTTTGCAATGATAGGTTCCCAGTTTGGTCGCTGATCGGTGATTCCCAGCCGTGTTGCAATTGCATGTAAACCGTGCTCGGTAACCCGCATCAGATGAAACACGCAGGCGGTAGAGCGCTCGGTGGCGAAGCATTTGCCTGCTTCATTCATATCAAAAACAGCGTCGGGGAAACGTTCTGCGACCTTCGGAGAGAACTGGTTTTCCCCGAAGTACCGCGCTTCTTCGGGATTCATCAGGAACAGCATTCTCGCTTCCAGTTCATCAGAAAGGCGAATTTGCACTTCCATGATGTCTCGCGAGAGGTTGGCAATGTTGACTTGGTGCTGGTTTTCCGTATCGAGGAATATTTCTTTGAGTCTTTTAATCTGAGCCAAGGTGCTGTCGAGAGCTAGTTTTTCACAAAGACGTTGGAGATTTCCCAATTCGCCTGCGATAACATTCCATGACTTTTTCGTTGGGATCGTTCCGCTGTTTACTTGAGCGTATACCTGTCCTATGAGGCTGGATGCCCTACAAAAATCTTGAGCAGCGAATCTCAACATAGCGAGCACACTCCAGAGTCGGCCATGTTCCCAACGTTCAAACTCTTGACATTTGCACACCAATTCGCCACACTCCCATCTAGACGCGAAGCGCCTAGAAATGGGAATGCAACGCAACCTGAATCATGGCGACTCACCCAAAACCTTCCGCCAAGAATGAGATGGGCGAGTACGCTACATTCGAATCTGCTCTTAAAAAAGTCCTGTCTGTCCCACATTCGGCGCTTAAGGCTCAACTTGACGCCGAGAAGCGAGCGCGGAAACAGCGCGGGAAACGGGCTTCCGCCCGCGCTTCCCGCGCAAAGGATTAGAAAGCCGTTTCACCCACCTTGCCAGTCACCTCCGCAAAGGTTAACCGCTTCCCCGCGATCTGCGATAAAGCTAACTCGAAACGCTGTGCATCGTTCAACTTGTTTCCGTCCGCATCCTTCCGGTGGTTATAGCGGAACGCCTGTTCATCGACGTATCGGAACAGATGAAACGGCTCCACGGCGATATAGGTTCCACCAAGGCCGCGCTTCAAGAGCGACCAGAAATTTTCGATTCCGTTAGTGTGAACATTCTCTTTCACGTAGCCTTCAAGATGATTGACAACTTTGTGAACGTAGCCATCTTTCAGATTGTAGTAACCGGTGAATTCATCGGTATGAACTTCGGTTCCGGCTTGCACGATTTCACGCACAATCTTTTCCGGCATGTTTTCTCTGCGATGCGGAATCACGGTGGTTTTGACTTTTCCGCCGCGCTCCAGCAATCCCACGACGACAGTCTTGCCGTGTCCGCCCTGCATTCCACCGTCGCGGCTCATGCGTTGCCGCTTCGCCTTGTGCATGAATCTAGCTTTGCCGCCGATGAAGGTTTCGTCCACTTCAACCGGAGCGCCGTTTCCACCAAGCTTGGTGATGCTGCCAGTCTGCAAAGCGAAGCGAAGACGATGGAGGACAAACCACGCGGATTTCTGGGTGATCCCCACGGCCTTGGCAACCTCATAGGAACTGACCCCGTTTTTGCAGTTGACCAGCATCCACAGAGCGGTCAGCCACTTGTCCAACTTGATCGGAGAATCCTCGAAAATGGTGCCGAGCTTCACGGTAAATTGCTTGTAGCATTCTTTGCACTTCCAGCGTTTTTGCTTCGCAAGGTAGTAGTGCTCTTTGTGGCCACAAGCGGGGCATTCCGGGCCGTTAGGCCAGCGCAGGCGGGCTATGGTGTCTATACAGACTTGTTCGTGGCTGTAGTACCGAATGGCTTGCTGAAGAGTTTTAGGAGTTTCATTCATGACTAATCACCATCCCTCCAGTTGCCTTTGCGAAGCTCTCGCAGTGTGCGTGCAAGAGGTTGATTCTTTAATCGAGCAACGGTACGCTGCACCGCTGCGTGCACGTCTTGATCGGTTGAGACCTGTCGGAAATAGGAATCAATCTCACTCCGCTCCGGCTCCGGCAGACGCTCCAACGACAAGGCCAGTGCCGCATGCAATGCCCGATTTTCGACGATGAAATCTTCGAGGATGTCGAAGAGTTGATCTGTTAGTTCATCGGCCATGGTTTAAGGTAGCAGACTCACCAATGGTTTGTCAAGTAAATTAGTGCCATTATTTCTTCTTCCCTTTCTTGGGATTGCGCGGCTTCGGACCGCCGGGACTGAGTCCGCCTTTGCCCTTCTTCTTTGGCGCTGGGGAGAGCGTGGTGGGCGCTACTCCGCTTGGATCGGAAGTAATCTTGCCGCTCTTCAGATCCACCGTGACCGAATCTCGTTGCATCACTTGCTGCTTGGCAGCAGTCTTGAACGTGAGGGTCAGGGTTTTCGCGTCGGTCGTGACCGTCAGGTAGCCAAATTCGACGATGGGGTTGATGACCAGGGTATGGTCTCCACTTTTGACCGGCGCGTTGGGCAAGCCGCCGAGGGGAGCCGTTGCCGCAAAACCACCCGAACCCGCGACTAGGTATGGAGTTTCTTTCCCCTGGATCAGGCGGGTAAAGCGCTGATAAAGGTGGGCGTGTCCGGAAAGAACGGCGTCCGGCCAGAGGCCCGCCGCCTGGCAGCAGGCGTCGATGTCAGCCAGTTCCCCGCTCGAGCCGCCATGTCTGGCGTCGGCCGAAAGCGGCGGATGGTGAAGGGCAAGCAGGACGGCCCGCTTACCAGCTTCGCGATCCGGTTTCAGCCGCTTCAGTTCGCTCTGCAGAAACGTAAGTTGATCGTCCACCAGAGGGAAATGGCCTTTTTGCGAGGAAATGACGCCAGCTCCGCTATCCAGAACATTGCTGTACAGCCCGATGATCGAGACGAACGGGGCATCGAGAGTGAAGTAAACACCGGGCTGGGTCATGACGCTGCGCACCAGCCCGCCGGAATCTGGTGAAGGCCCGGGCTCAGCGGCGCAAAAATTCGTCAGGAAAGCAGCCAGGGTTGGAACCTGCGGGGCGCTTGACGACGAACCGAAAACCATGCCGTCATGGTTCCCAGGGATCGCGAAAATCGGCCGGTCGTACTCGCGAAAGGGCTCATAGAACTGGTCGTAGTAATACTGCCCTTCGCCGAAGTTGTAAATTAAGTCGCCCAAGTTAAAGAAGAACGCTGGGCCGTTCACGCCTTGCGACTGGACCTCCGCCGCCATCGCGTCGGCGACCCCAGCTTCGTGCGCGATCGCAGTGGCTGCGGTCTGCGACCGGCTTACCTTGGCCGCCCCCGTGTCGCCGACAGCATGGAAGGTGATTCTGCCCGCGGCAGCGATGGCGTCGGCCACGTCTTTGGGAACGTAATCCGCCAGCTCAATGTAAGGCAGCGCGTTCTGCCGCACTTGCGGGATGGGTTGCACTTGATTCTTGTGCAGAAGGTAATACTGTGAATTGTAGTAAGCCGCGCTGTTGTTATCCTGGCGGAAAGAGGTCTCATCGGGGCTGGGCTTGGGGTCTGCGTAGAACTGTCCATTGGGACCCATCAGTCTTTGCACTGGCACTTCGCACCTCCTCGGAAGTTTGTTTTACGGTTGGCGATCGTATCCATGCTGGATAGCGATCGTTGATAGGCGATCATTGACGGACCGCGATCAGCGACAAACATCGATCCAATGACGGATCGTATTGCCGCCTAAACTGCGTTTCTGAATTTATCTGGGGCCCGAAATCCTAGAGGGGAAGCAGGAGGTAAGCTTAGCGGAAAAAATCTCATTGTCAAGGGGCGGGTGGCCGCGGTTTCCACTCAAAGGTGTGTGCGTGAGAATTTCGGTCGTCCCTACGGGACTTGGGTCGTCGTTCCACTCTACCCCCGCGCTGAAGCGCGGGGCTAAGCTAGGCCGCCCCTCCGGGGCTTGTGTTCTGATGTGCGGATCTCATTTGGCGGGTGGCCCCTAAAGGGGCGCCTCATTGCGAATGACTTGCGGCATCGCTAAAGCGATGCCCTGATACGAATCTTACTTGCACCATACGAATCTCCCTTGCACTGCCCCGCAAACGCCACCGGCCGCCCGGAAATCCAGGCGGCCGGTGTTTCTGCGGTCCTCGGCGAGGCTGGTTCGCCTCGCTGGCCGCGAGATTGACTTATGACAGGAAGAACTCTTTCGCCAGTGGCAGCCAGTCCTGGTCGGGGATGTGGGTTGAGAGATCATTCATGGCCACTCCACCATCCTGGGCCAACGCTCCGAGCGCCATCGGCATCCGGCGCTGCAGGCGGCTTGCAGACTCTTCCGTCCACCAGCGGGCGAGTGGGCCACCAAACAAGTTCTTGAAACTTGTCTTGGCATCGGGCGCATTCACCGTCAGCAGCCAGCCTTCTCCGTAGGGATCGCGGAGTGCCAGCTTCGGATCCTTTATGAGCGCCTGGTTGATATCAGACACGCTGCCCTCGATCGGCGAAACCATGTCGACGGCGCAGTCGTCGCGATAAAGTGTGCACATCTTCTGGCCTTGGCGAATCCACTGGCCGCGTTGCGGCAGCATGATGCTCTCCAATTTGCCGGTCAGCTTAGAGGCAAAATCATCCATGCCGACCCGCACCAGGTTGGGGCTCTCGCTCAATGCCCAGGTGTGACCAGGGTGGTAGCGCAGGTTCTCCGGGACTGCGAAGCCGCCGACCACGGCTGGCTGCAAGCGTGGCACCTCGGCATACTTCGCTGGGGCAACCTGCAACGCTGGTTGCACAATGGCGTGGCGGGTGCGGAAATAGTCAATCAGCAAGAAGGTTGCGAAGAAGAAGAGAACCAGTAGGACTGTCATAAGTCACCTCGTCGGAGGGCCGTCTAGCGAGCCACTCAGCACTTTTCTAAAGGCAATCGCCATGCCAAGACGAGGAAAATTGGGAGTAAGCGCGCTGCGGGCGGCGATCTCCCGTGAAATGAAGCGGATAGACGAAAGGCAATTTTGTGGCTCGGGACTATTGCGATGAGATTCTCAACAGCGCTTTGATGGAAATCGCAACAGGTCAAAGCTCGTGTTTGCAGTGTTTGGAGGCGGAAAACTAGAATGGCGGCGTGGAATCAGCAGCTTACGGGTAGAACGCGCACTGATGCATCTCACAACACCAGAAGTTGAAGAATGCAACGGCAAAAGAGGCGAAAGAGTCTGTGTCGCGACTCGGTGCCGTCCCTGAAGAGGGACTCCGGTTTATTCACTTTGCCTTCCCGGCACTGACGTGCCGGGCTTTCTTGTGTCGCCGCTTCGCGGCTGAAGCGACAAGGCATTCCACTTTCTTGAGGCGCTCGGGGTTGCGACACAGATTCGAAAGGGCTTACTCCCGCGAGTACTCCGTCTGCAGCTCGGCGTCGGCAGGGCTCGGGGTGGCGGTTAATGCGGTGGTTCCGTACTCCAATCCTTTTTCGAAGGCCTTCAAGTTCAGTTCTCGGAAGCTGGGCGGGACAGAATCCGCGACTGCTTGGCGCACGGCATCGGGGTCCAGCAGGTGTGTGACTGCAGTGAAGAATCCCACCATCACGGAATTCAGCACCATGCGTTTTCCGAGTACTTCGGCGATGCGGGTGGCGGGGACGCTGTAAACCCGGATTCCCTGTTTGAGATCTGAAACTCGCACCATGTCCTGCTCGACGATCATGATGCCGCCGTCTTTCAAGTCGGAGCCGAAGCGCACATAAGCCTCTTGCGACATTACGACGAGAATGTCCGGCAGAGTGACGTACGGGTACAACACTGGCGAATCGGAAAGGACAAGCTGCGCACTGCAGGCGCCGCCCCGGGCTTCCGGGCCAAAGTTCTGTGTCATGGTGGCAAAAGCGCCTTGATAAATCGAGGCAGCCTTGCCCAGGACGATGGCCGAGAGAATCACTCCCTGGCCGCCAAAGCCGGCGATACGAATTTCCGTTAGCTGCATACCATCTCCGGTTGTTCCACGAATCTCTCGCCCAGCGATTCGGCGTATTGGGTTCGCATCATGGTTTGGTAGTCGGGGCGGTCGCGGTCCACGAACTTGCCGACGATGATTTCTCCGGTCATGGTCAGGCCGGCTTCACTCGTAGGCGTTCCGTGCCGGATTTTGCTCTTCTCTTTGTAGTACTTCATGGCGTCGAGACCGTCGCCCAGCTTGTTGCGGCGCTGATAAAGCGTGGGACAGGGCGAGATCACTTCGATAAAGGAGAAACCCTTCTTCTGAAACGCCTCGGCGATGGAGCGCGTCAGTTGGCGCACGTGAAACGTGGTCCAGCGCGCGACATAAACCGCGCCCGCCGCTTCGACCAGGTGGGGCAGATTGAACGACGGCTCGAACACACCGTAGGGATTCGTGGAAGTAGTCGAGTGATCGGGAGTGGTGGGCGCGGTCTGGCCGCCAGTCATGGCGTAGATCAGATTGTTCACGCAGATGACTTTCAGATCGATGTTGCGGCGCGCGGCGTGAATCAGATGATTGCCCCCGATGGCGGAAAGATCGCCGTCACCGGAATAGACGATGACGTTCAGCTTTGGGTTTGCGAGTTTCAACCCAGTCGCGAACGGGATGGCGCGGCCGTGCGTGGTATGGAAAGAATCCAGTTTGACGTAGCCGGCCACGCGCCCAGTGCAGCCGATGCCCGAGACCAGGGCCAGCGATTGCAAATCGATTTTCGATTCGATGAGGGCGCGGGCGAAAGAGTTCACGGTGGTGCCGATGCCGCATCCCGGGCACCAGATGTGAGGCATGCGATCGCTGCGCAAGAAGGGCTCGACTGGATTCACGACTGGATCGAGGATATCGGTGTTCAAGCTGTCCGGCATCGGCTGGCCTCCACAATTACCTTGAGGATGTCTTCGGGGTTGTGAACTCCGCCGCCCGCGTGCGACACGGCGAATGTCTTTGCCTGGCCGGCGGCAGATCGCTCCACTTCTCGCACCATCTGGCCCAGATTGAGTTCGGGGACGACGAATGCTTTCACGTTGGCGGCGAGTTCGCGAATCTTTTTGTCGGGGAAGGGCCAAGCGGTGATCAGGCGCAACTTGCCGACGCGCAGACCCTGTTTACGAGCCGCCTCGATGGCGCGTTGCGCCACTCGGGAAGTGATTCCGTAGGAGACGACCACTACATCGGCGCCCTCGAGTTGTTCTTCCTCGAACATGGCAATGCGGTCGGCGGCTTGGAGAATCTTGTTTTGCAAGCGGCGAACCAGCTTGTCCTGTATTTGCGGAGTCATGTTGGGATAGCCGCGTTCGTCGTGGGTCAAGCCGGTGATATGAAACTTGTAGCCTTCGCCGGCGTGTGCGATTTCCGGAACCATGTCGCCGTTGGTTTCATAGGGGAGGTAGTCTGCAACCGGCTTGCGAGTATGGCGGCGCGGTACGACTTCGATCTGGTCGGCGGGAGGAATCACGACCTTCTCGGTCATGTGGCCCACGACTTCGTCCATCATGAACATCACGGGCACGCGGAATTCTTCGGCCAGATTGAAGGCTTTGACGGTGAGGTCGAAACACTCCTGCGGAGAATTGGGGCAGAGAGCGATAATCTCGTAGTCGCCGTGCGATCCCCAACGCGCCTGCATCATGTCGGCTTGCGCGGGAAGCGTGGGCAGGCCGGTGGACGGTCCTCCGCGCTGCACATCCACGAACACACAGGGCGTTTCGGTCATGGCGGCGTAGCCGATGTGTTCCATCATCAGAGAAAAGCCAGGACCGGAGGTCACGGTAAACGCCTTGGCTCCGCCCCAGACCGCGCCTTGCAGAGTAATGGAAGCCGCCAGTTCGTCTTCCATTTGGATAAACGTTCCGCCTACGGTCGGCACACGAGAGGCGAAGCGCTCCACGACTTCGGTGGAAGGAGTGATGGGGTATCCGGAGGCGAATCGGCTACCAGCGGCCAGCGCGCCTTCGCAGCAGGCGTGGTCACCGTCCATGAAATGCACGCCAGTAAGCACACCACGAGGATCCGCCTTCATTTGTCACCTCCGCCAGCGGGAGCTACCTTGGTGGCACAAATGGCGAAGTCGGGGCAGTACATCCCGCACAAGTCACAACCACTGCACTTTTCCGGATGCACGACGTGCGGCGGATGATAGCCCTTGGAATTGAAAGCGGAAGAGAGCGCGAGCACGTGGGTAGGACAAAACTCCACGCAGAAGCCACAGGCTTTACAGCGCTCAACGACGATGGAAACACGGCCTTTTGCCATGGAAACTCCACGCTCAACGTGGCAGAACACTCCACGAAATCTGAGGTAATTATGCGGGGTGGGGGGTAGGGTTGGTGTGACAGCGATCACATCTGTACGTGACGCGCACACCTCGCGGAACGGGTTTTGCTCCGGGACAGGGCGAAGGCATTACCCCATGGTGATACGAGGCACAATCGATCGTGCCTTTGATCACAGCAATGGGGACAGCGGTGGACTCAGAATGAGAGGTGGTTGAGTAATTTGCGGCTGTTCAAGAAGGGGGCTGCCATGTTTGAAGCCGAAGTTGAGATGGAAAAACGCTCATCGTTCGTGCCGCTGCTGCTCATGCTGTGTCTGCTAGGGGGGATCGTGGGCTTAGCAACCTA
The DNA here is from genome assembly GCA_050014475.1 of Terriglobales bacterium. Lineage (GTDB taxonomy): Bacteria > Acidobacteriota > Terriglobia > Terriglobales > Acidobacteriaceae > Acidiflorens. The sequence continues at coordinate 42,375 of JBEKDG010000005.1, forward strand.
CGTGATACTCCAAGTCCGAGGGAAAACGCCTCTCAGCGCACAGGGGGCGAGGGGGATAGTAACAGCGGCGCTCCAGGGACCAGGCCCGGCCATCATCCACTTCCGCACTGGTCTGGTGAAAAACGACGAAAAACTACCGGATCCTAATTATCGCTTATTGGAAAAAGCAGGAATCGTTAAATTGGCCAAGGCGCCGCCGGGCAGCGTGCTGGTCTCGCTCACACCCGAAGGAGAGCGACTGCTGACCGGTATCCCGGGTTTGAAAAAAGCGAAAGAAGCGGATGGCACGTTCTCGTATCAGGCTCCCCTGGCGCAACGACAATTCGTGAGCATCGCCGGCGTAAGCATGAACGGAGCTGACAACGCGATCGTGGAATACAACTGGAAATGGGTGCCCAATCAATTGGGGGACGTGTTCGACGCGGGCGGTCCGCTGGTGAAGAGCTTCAATCTTTGGGAACGTCAAACCCTGATCAATAAGTATGAAGTCGACTTCTATCACGGGGACGCGACGAAATCCACGCTTGCGCTCGTGCGGAACGGCCGGGGATGGAAAATCCCGGCGCGATAGCGGGCGGCGAGCGGAAGGTAACAACGCAGTCGGTCTTCGGTTTTTGAGAGCGCTTAGAGTTTCAGAGAAGAGCGCCTTGGTTTAAAAGGAGAAAATGCGATGTCGATAAAGAAGCTGCTTTTGATGTTTACTGCCCTGATCGTATTCACCTGCACGGTCGCGGCACAGGAGAAAACGCAGGGCCAAACAGAGAAAGTTATAAAGCATGTCCCCGTCAAGTCCACCTCGCCTGTATCCGGCAAGGACATGTACACGGCATACTGTGCCGTTTGCCATGGAACGGACGGCAAAGGCGGAGGCCCGGCGGCCAGCGCGCTGAAGGTTCCTCCCACCGACCTTACCCTGCTGAGCAAGAACAACGGAGGGAAGTACCCCGCGCTGAAAGTCTCGGCCTCCATCCGCAGCGAATCCGCTACTCCCGCGCACGGCTCCAAGGAGATGCCGGTGTGGGGAGCGTTGTTTTGGAGTATGAGCGGCGGACACCAGGGTGAGGTGCAGCAACGGGTGACAAACCTTACCCACTACATCGAATCCCTGCAAGCGAAGTAGGTCGCCTGTTGAGCATCTGTGGACCGGGCGCAGAATCGGTCGGGGCACAAGCGCTCGCTTGTGCCCGCTGTTCGTCTGTCGTAGAAGCGACCGGTTAAGTTTTGTTCGGGCGTGACATCTACGGCGAGAATGGGGTGCGCATGGAGCCTGCGGAGAAATCCAATCTCGACAGGCGCCTCGCAGGCCAAGGCCTTTGCACCTCTTCCCCGGGCTGGCCAACACTCTTGGAACTCCGGATTGCGCTCCAGTACCGTGACCGCGCGATGAGTCCTACGGTGGAGGGACGGGCGTCGCGCGAGCCTGCCCTGAGGGAAGTCGAAGGTCCAGCCGGGCGGGGACGCCCGGCTCTCCACCAGTAAGTTTGGAACGACAGCAGTAACCATCACGCGGTCGCGGCTGTACGGCGAATCCAGAGTTGCTGTGACCATCAGCAGCTGCCGAGCTGCGCTCGGCTGGGACGGGCGAGGGCGCTCGTCCCCACACGAGAGAGGTACAGCAACGCTGAATCCGCTCTAGTCCGCCTGCGCGACCGATTTCGTGACTTCGGGCATCGCCGTGGCAGTCTCATTCTCCCGCGCGTCCACCACCGCGATGGCGACAACGTTCACGATTTCCTCCACTTCAGCGCCGCGAGGCAGCAAATGCACGGGCCGAGTCATACCCATGAGGATGGGGCCAAGCGTCTCGGCGCCGCCGATGGTCGCCAGCAGCTTGCAGGCAATGTTGGCGGAGGCGAGGTCGGGGAACACGAGCACGTTGGCGCCGCCCTTCAGCGAACTGAAAGGATAGGTCTGCTCCAGCATTTCGGGGGAGACGGCAGCATCGGCCATGATCTCTCCATCCACGATCAGGGTTGGGTCGGCTTTGTGCAGCAGCTCTACTGCCTTCCGGACCTTGTCGGAGAACGGGTGCCTGGTGCTGCCAAAGCTGGAGAAGGAAAGCATGGCAACTCGCGGTACCACGTCAAAGCGCCGAGCCTCCTGAGCGGCACACAAGGCGATTTCCACCAGGTCTTCCGCGGAGGGATCGATATTGACGCTGGTGTCGGCCAGGAACAACAGATCCCCTTTGCGCGTAATCATGGGATAGCAGCCGGCGACTCTGTGCAGGCCTTCGCGCATGCGGACGATCTGCAGCGCGGGGCGAATGGTCTCGGGAAAGTGCTGGGTGACGCCGGAGACCAGAGCATCGGCATCTCCCATATGCACCATCATGGACCCGAAAATGTTGCGCTCGTCGATGAGGGTGCGCGCCTCGGAGAGCGTGACGCCGCGACGCTGGCGCAGGCGGAAGAGTTCCTGGATGTAGCGTTCGCGAAGCGGGGATGCCGCTGGATCCACGATCTCCGCGTCTTTCAGATCCAATCCAAGCTCAGCGGTTTTGGCATGAATGGTTGCAGCGTTGCCGAGCAGGATGGGCTTGGCTATCTTCTCTTCCAATACCGAGTGGCAGGCGCGCAAGATTTTCTCGTTGTCTCCTTCGGGAAAAACGACGTGCCTGGGTTTGGCCTGGGCCTTGAGAATCATCATGCGCGAGATCTCGTGGGCTTTGCCCAGACGACGCTCGAGTTGCTCGCGGTACTCTTCGATCTTGACCGGCTCCTGCGCTACGCCGCTGCGCATGGCAGCTTCGGCCACGGCGGAGGCCTCCCAGATCAGCACGCGTGGGTCGAAGGGCTTAGGAATCAGGTAATCGGGACCGAACTTCAGCCGCTCCACTCCATAGGCGCGGCAGACCGAGTCGGGCACGTCCTCCTTGGCAAGTGCAGCCAAGGCTCGGGTCGCGGCCAGCTTCATCTCATCGTTGATTGCGGTAGCGTGCACATCGAGGGCCCCACGGAAGATAAAGGGGAAGCCCAGAACGTTATTCACCATGTTGGGATAATCCGCGCGGCCGGTGCACATGATGACGTCGGTGCGGCAGGCTTTGGCGTCCTCGTAAGTAATCTCCGGATCGGGATTGGCCATGGCGATGACAATGGGACGGGCGGCCATGGAGCGCACCATGTCCTGCGAGACCACGCCACCGACGGAGAGTCCGAGGAACATATCGGCGCCCACCATAGCCTCCGCCAGCGTACGCAGCTTGGTATCTTGCGCGAAGCGCTCCTTATAAGGATTCATGCCGGCGGTGCGGCCCTTGTAAACCACTCCCTTGGTGTCGCAGAGAGTGATGTTCTCGCGCTTCATGCCCAGACGAATGTAGTGCTCGGCAGTGGCGATGGCCGAGGCACCGGCGCCGTTGACGACGAGACGGATTTTGTCGATATCCTTGCCCACCACTTCCAGAGCGTTCAATAACGCCGCCCCCGAAATAATGGCGGTGCCGTGTTGGTCGTCGTGGAAGACCGGAATCTTCATCGTCTTTTTCAAAGTCTCTTCGATGTAGAAGCACTCCGGGGCCTTGATGTCTTCGAGGTTGATACCGCCGAAGGTAGGCTCCAGAAGTTGGCATAGCTTAATGACATCGTCGGGATTGTGGCTGTTGACCTCGAGATCAAAGACATTTACGTCAGCGAAGCGTTTAAAGAGGACGGCCTTGCCCTCCATGACGGGCTTGCCGGCGAGGGCGCCGATGTCGCCCAGCCCGAGAACGGCGGTTCCGTTGGTCACCACAGCGACCAAATTTCCGCGCCCCGTGTACTTGAAGGCATCGTGCGGGTTCCTATGGATCTCCAGGCACGGCTCTGCCACGCCGGGGGTGTAGGCCAGGCTTAGATCGTGCTGTGTGCGGCAAGGCTTGGTGGGAGTGACTTCAATCTTTCCCGGGTGTGTGCCGAAGTGGTAGTCGAGCGCTTGTTGTTTGGTAACTGGCATATATGCTCCTCACTGATTTCTAGCGACCTGCGGAACAGGCCGGTTTTCGATGTCCAGCCCCTAAAGGGGCGCATGATTTCGAAGAAATTACGGCATCGCTACAGCGATGCCGGGATACGGACCCTAAGTTTTTCAGCAGCCTGCCAGGGTCCTGATTTTCGCGGCTCTCGAAACGCTTACCCGGCAATCATGGCTCCTTCGTCACGAATCGCGCTGTGATGCCGCTCACCCACTACAGTGAGTGTCGCCGGTCAGCGTGACGCTTCGGCTTATAGCGAATCCAGGGTTGCGGTGACCACAGGCAGATGCCGAACTGCTGCACCCCGGTGCGCTCGGCGGAGAGGGGGCAAGCCCCGTCTCTACACGAGCGGGCTACAGCAACCCTGAATCCGCTCTAGTCGTCGCGAAAGCGATGTGCTCTAAGATGCGATCCGCATGTGATGAGCATCACATTAGCGTGTGTCTGGCAGCACAGCCAAGCGTTTCCTCCGGACGGAAACTGGCTTGAGACGAGGTCTGCTCAACTGGCCGTGGACTGCGCCAGATGCGACCCACGCAGGCGAGCCGGGCCCGAGGTTGTTACAGGAGGCTAGTTCATGCTCTCGCCATACGGGATGGAGATTATAGAAAGTTGCATTACATGCAAAATGCGCACGGATCGCATCTTCTGCGATCTGCCACCTGCCGCGCTGCAGGCTTTTGAAAGCATCAAGTACGCGACCGCGTATCCGCAGGGGGCTGTGCTGTTTGTCGAAGGTCAGATGCCGCGCGGCATCTTTGTGCTATGCAAGGGCAGTGTCAAGCTGTCCATTAACTCCCCTGGCGGCAGAACGGTCATTATGAAACTTGCCGAACCCGGGGAGGTGCTGGGGTTGAGCGCCACGATTTCCGGCAAACCTTACGAGGTGACGGCGGAGACGATCGATCCCTGCCAGGTGAATTTCGTCAAGCGCGATGATTTTCTCCGGTTCCTGAAAGACGATGTGGAGGCCTGCTTCAAAGTGGCCGAGCAGTTGAGCGAAAAGTATCACAATGCCTGCAAGGAAGCGGGCGCGCTCGGACTGTCACACTCCGCCGCCGAGAAACTGGCTAAGTTGCTTCTGGAATGGGGCGCCAAAAACGGAGAAGGCGCCAAAGGGGAGCCCCGGTTGAAGCTTAGACTCACCCACGAGGAAATCGCGCAGATGATCGGAACTTCGCGAGAGACGGTTACCCGGCTGTTTGCGGAGATGAAGAAGCGTCAGATCGTGCAGTCGAAAGGCTCGACGCTGGTGATTCGCAACACGGCGGCGCTGCGCGAGATCGCAAACCACAACTAGCCGCGCCCGTCCGCGCCAGTGGCTGGCATGAGCGCAGGCGTAATGGCATGCCTGCGACACACTTGTGGAAACGACGACCCCGGCCAAATGCCCAACATTCGAAAAGATCCAGGTCTCGTGACCGGGATCACAACTTCTGGTGATGATAGTCACCGCTGGGGGATTCGTTCTCACTTATGGTTGCGCCTAGGGTGGGTGACAGATCCCGGTTCACGTGGGGAGGGGAACCGCACATGGCTTCGGCAAACGGCACCGGGCAACATTCGAATCAAGTGAGCAAGAACAAGCCACGATTGATTTTCTGGGAGTTGACCAAAGGGTGCAATCTGCGCTGCATCCATTGCCGGGCCAGCGCTACGGAACTGAGTGCTCCCTCCGACCTCTCCACTCAAGCCGCACGCGATATCATCGATCAGATTGCCGCAGTGTCCACACCCATCCTGGTGCTTAGCGGTGGCGAACCGCTCTTCCGTTCGGATATTTTCCAGTTGGCGCGTTATGGCACGGACAAGGGTCTGCGCGTAGCGCTGGCCACGAATGGCACGCTGGTGACCAAGCACGTCGCGCGCATGATCGTCGATAGCGGGGTCCAGCGCGTGGCCATTAGCCTGGACGGCGCCGATGCGCTTACCCACGATGCTTTCCGCGGCATTCCCGGCGCATTCGAGGCCGCCATTGCAGGTTTCCGGAATCTGAAAAATCTGGGCATGTCGGTGCAGATCAACACGACGATCGCCCGCCACAATGCCCATCAGCTTCCGCAGGTGCTCGAACTGGCGAAGTCGCTGGGAGCGGACGCGCTGCACACATTCCTGTTGGTGCCGGTGGGTTGCGGCGTGGACATCGCCGCCGAACAGATGGTTCCGCCGGAAGAGTACGAGCAGATGCTGAACTGGTTCTACGATCGCTCGCTGGAAGGTGGCATCGAGATGAAGGCAACTTGTGCGCCACACTACTTCCGCGTGGTTCGTCAACGGCGGGTTGCGGAGCACCGTTCCGAGGCAGCGGCTGCTCAGGCGGCACAGCCAATGCATGAAGCAAAGCAGGCGCCAAGCATCGGCGCTACAGAGATGACCATGCCCGGCTCAACCGGCATCGAGCTGAAACCTCATGGCGTGGGACGGGCAGTGGGACACCCTGGAACTCGTCCTTCCGACATGAACGCCATGACCAAGGGATGCCTGGCCGGAACGGCGGTGTGTTTCATCTCTCATCAGGGCGAGGTCTATCCCTGTGGATATTTACCGGCCTTGGCAGGGGATCTGAGAAAGCAGTCGTTTGCCGACATCTGGGAGAACTCGGTGGTATTCAATGAACTGCGCGACACCAACAACCTGCAGGGGAAATGCGGCTGCTGCGAGTTCCGCAACATTTGCATGGGTTGCCGCGCCCGTGCTTTTGCGGCCACCGGCAACTATCTCGATGAGGAGCCGTTCTGCGTTTACCAACCGCAGGCGAAAGGTTTGAAAAAAGAGAAGGATATCACTCCGGCGGAAGTTGCACGCTAAGCGGTATTCTTCCTGCCTTCGCAAGGGCTTTTCACCACGGAGACACCGAGGCACGGAGAAAAGACAAGAGAAAGCAATTCATTGTGCTCTGGCCATCAGCTACGGCCTCAGCCGCGCGCAAACTAACCCCTCGAAAAAGCCGCTTTGTTTAATGCTTGCCATTATTAACGACACACATTAAGCTCTCTCCGTGACTAAGACTTCAAAGGCAAGAACACGAATCGTGAGTATCAAAAATGACGGTCCGGCGGGGTGGGCAGTACATCCGGGAGAAATTCTTCGGGAGGAGTTTCTGGAGCCTATGAACATCTCCGCTTACAGGTTGTCGGTGGAGCTTCGTGTTTCTGCCCCTACCGTCAACGACATTGTTAGGGAGAAGCGGGGAATTACTCCCGAGATGGCCGCTCGTTTGGCAAAATATTTCGGGACTTCCGAGCAGTTTTGGCTGAATTTGCAAGATGCCTTTGCTGTTCATCAGGTCAGGAAGAGGTATGCCAAGGAACTCAAGGCCATAAAGCCTCTCGCTGCGGCTGCGGCCCGATAGCTCCGCCTGGGTGCATGGGTGCAACTGAGCGGCCCCAATAACCCAGGACGCATCTGGCTTGACCCCAGCAGTTCCAGCTTTCCCGTGTCTGTGTGGCGAAAAACAATAGGAGCCAAAAGACACCGAGCCCAGCGTGATATCCCGCAATCTAACTTTATAAATCCTCCTTCCCTGCTCATCGAAACTGCGCTAACTCACTGAAAATAAATATGGTTCGCTGTCCGGGCGCGGACCCTGCTTTGGCACGGCGGGTGCTTTTCACCTGGAGTGGTATGTAGGAGATGGCGGCGTGGAACCCACTCTCATGGTGGTTGGCCTGAACTATCGCACAGCCCCGATGGCAGTGCGGGAGCGTTTCTGGATCGGCGAGAACCGGCGCTACGAAGCGCTGGTGCAGTTGTCACGGGCGGAAGGCATCGAAGAAGTCATTGTCATGGCCACCTGTAACCGCACCGAGTTTTGGCTGTGGGCTAGCGATGTGACCCTGACCGCCAACTCGGTGATGCGGTTCCTTGGCGCCGAATATGGACTGAAGCTGTGCGAGTGGAAGCACTTCTACCGCTTGTTGGATGAAGCGGCGCTCCTGCATATCTTCCGGGTCGCATCCAGGCTCGACTCCATGGTGGTCGGCGAGCCCCAGGTGGTTTCCCAGGTGAAAGAGGCTTGGCAGCAGGCGCAGAAGGTGGGGGCAACGGGCCGGTTCCTCGATGCTGTGTTGCAGAAGGCGCTCACAGTCTCGGAGCGCGTGCGCAGTGAGACGGCCATCGGTACCGCGCCAGTTTCGATTCCTTATGCCGCCGTGGAACTCGCACGCCAGATATTCGGCACGCTGGAAAACAAAAAAGTGCTTCTGCTGGGCGCGGGCGAAATGAGTGAGCTCTCAGCCCGTGAGTTGCTCAACCATGGCGGCAGCTCCGTCCGCGTGGGCGTCATCAATCGCACACTCGAGCACGCGGTGGAGCTGGCGGCGAAGCTCGGTGGGCTTGCGATCCCGTTTGAGGAGCGCTGGCAACACATGGCGGAGGCCGACATCATCATCAGCTCGACATCCTGCCCACACACTATTCTCAGCCGCGAGGAAGCCGAGACCATGGTTCGCGGGCGCAACAATCGACCTCTGGCGATCGTGGATATCGCCATGCCCCGCGATATCGACTCGGCAGTGCGCGAGGTCAAGGGCATTTTCCTTTATGACCTTGACGACCTGGAAAACGTGGTAGATCAGAATGCGGGCGAGCGTGAGGCCGCCGCCGCCGAGGCACAGAAGATTCTGCAAGCCGAGGCGCAAGGTTTCCGTCGCAGGCTGATGGCGGAGCGTGTGGTGCCGACTATCGTTGCACTGCGCCTGCGGCTGGACGAGATTTGCCGGCAAGAACTGGATTCCTTTCGAGAAGAGAGCGGACCTTTCTCCAAGGACCAGGACGAAATGTTAAATGCAGTCATGTCCCGGATGACGCAGAGGATCGCAGAATCCCTGGCCCGTGAACTCAAGGAGCTTCCAGCGAAGGTGGAGCAGGAACAGATGACCACTGCGTTGCGGCGGCTGTTCCACCTGCAAACAGCCGAAACGGCGATTGCCGGCGCCAAATCGGCGTAGCGAAGGCGGAGCGCCGGGCGTCCCCGCCCGGCTGGACCCTTCGACTTCGCTCAGGGCAGGCTCGCGAGACGCCCGTCGCTCCAACGCATGGCTGATCACGGGGTCACGGCACCAGTCGTGCAGATCACTGGTCGTCAGTGGAGCCGGACTGGGAGCCTTCTTCATCTCCGCGAATCAAGCCAAATTTCTTTAGCTTGTAACGCAGAGCGTCGCGGCTGATGTCCAGCAGCTTGGCGGCGTGGGTTTGGTTACCGTTGGCTTGGCGCATGGCCAACTCGACCATGGCGTGCTCCACTTCCTCCAGCGACGTTCCGCCTTCCGGGATATAAAGCCGCGGGAGAGTGCGGCCGTTGGGCAACGTCTGTCCACCGTCGGCGGGTGAAGTTCGTTCAAAGACAGTGCGGCCACCCGATTCGCCCACGGAAAACGGCAGATACTCTGGTCGGAGGAATGGCTCGTCTTCCAGGATCATGCCACGCTCGATGGTGTTCTTCAGCTCGCGAACATTGCCCGGCCAGTTATGACTGAGAATAAGACGGCGGGTGTCGTCGGTAAGGCCACGAACCGACTTCTTGAATCTGCGGTTGTAGCGCTCGATGAAAAAATCCACTAAAGGCAGGATGTCTTCTTTTCGGTCTCGTAACGGCGGGATAAAGATCGCAATAATGGCCAGCCGGTAATAGAGATCCTGACGAAACTGACCCTCGCGCACCGCCTTTTCGAGATCGCGGTTGGAGGCTGCAATCACCCGCACATCCACCTGCATATCGCGGATACCTCCCACGCGGCGGATGACTTGGTCTTCGAGCACGCGCAAGAGTTTGGCTTGCAGCAGTGGAGAGAGTTCGCCAATTTCGTCGAGAAACAGCGTACCGCCATCGGCGGCCTCGAACAGCCCCTTCTTCATCTGCTTGGCATCCGTGAACGCGCCTTTTTCGTGGCCGAAGAGCTCGGCTTCCATCAGCGTCTCCGGAATGGCCGAGCAGTTGATCGCTACGAAGGGCTTCTCCTGGCGCGAGCTTTCGTAGTGGATGGCCTTGGCGATGAGGTCCTTGCCGGTGCCGCTTTCGCCTTGAATCAGGATGGTGGTGGCTTCGCTGGCCGCAACCTTGCGGACGAAGTTCATGAGCTCGGTCATCTTGGGTGAGACGCTCACCACGCTGTGATAACCGGCTCCGCGGCGCACCTCGCCTCGCAGGGCCTGAACTTCGGTGCGCAAGCTCGTGGCCTCGAGCGCGTTCTTGATGGCAACGTGAAGCTCGTCGAAATCGATCGGCTTGCCCACAAAGTCGTAAGCCCCGAGCTTGAGCGCGGCTTTGACATCGTCAAGTTGCGGATCGGCGGTGATCATGATGACGGCGCGGGCATCGCCATTTTTCTTGAGTCGATCAAGCACTTCGATGCCGCTGAGGTCGGGCATGCGCACGTCGAGCAGGACGAGATCGGGCGATTCGCGCTGCGCCAGCTTGAGCGCAGGTTCCCCGGCTTCGACCTCGATCACGTGGTAGCCCCACTCTTCGCACTTCTGGCGGAGCGACCAGCGCACCAGGCGCTCGTCGTCCACAATCATAATTTTCTCTGCAGGCATCCGTGTTTAATTTACTACGAAACGGAAGGGGCTTGCTTTGGTGGGTTTGAAGAAGAAGTTCTCAGTTCCCGGTTCTCAGTTCTCAGTGGAGAACCGATTTGCTTTGCTGAGAACTGAGAACCGATTGGGGAGGGTAATCAGGTTCTAGGAAACTGCGGCCTGAGCGGCGGGCATTTGAAAAGGAAGCATGACCTCAAACTTGCTGCCCTTTCCAACCACGCTACTCACTTCGATGCGGCCATGATGTTCTTCCACGATACGGCGGGCAAGAGAAAGACCAAGACCTGTGCCGTTACCCTTGGTGGTATAGAAAGGCCGGAAAATGTTTGGCAGGTGCTGAGCAGGGATACCGCGACCGGTGTCGCTGACAACCACGCTGGCGCAATCATCGCGCGAACCGATCTCGACACGCACTGTGCCCGCGCCCTCCATGGCTTGGACTGCGTTCAGCAGCAGGTTCAGAAGCACCTGGTGAATCTGATCGCTGTCGTGCTCGACTTCAGGCAGACCGGGCGCCTTCTGCAGCTCGATCTTGATTGGTTTTGAGAGCACCTGCTGGCGAGCCAGCATCACGGCGTGTTCCACGGTGGTGTTGAGGTTGCTCCGGCAAATCCTTGGCGGGTGAGGCCGCGCCGTTTCCAGAAGATCGGTCAATATGCGGTTGATCTGCGCGATTTCCAGGCGAACATCTTTCACTACCGCCCGCGCCGGACTGGTCGAAGGCAGATCGCGGCCGATGATTTCGATGACTCCGGCGATTCCGGCAAGCGGGTTGCGAATTTCGTGGGCCAAGCCCGTAGCCATCTCACCGAGCGTCGCCAGGTGCTCGGCGCGGGACATTTGGGTGCGATGCAGGCTCTCAATCTCCTGCCGGCTCTCGCGCAACTGCTGCATCATGTGGTTGAAGTTGCGGCCGAGATCTCCGATTTCGTCGTTGCGCCGGGCGAAGCTGACGGAGACATCGAGATTGCCTTCACTCACCAGACCGATTTTCTCCTGTAATTCGACCATGGGCCGTTGAATCACATAGGCAAGCACGACGATCAACACTGCACATATGGCGACCGCTCCCGCTCCCGCGACGATCAGCACCGCGTGGCGTTCCGGGTTCCGCAGAGATACGGTCGCCAGAATAAAAAGCAGCAGGCCCGCCAGCAGTACGAACGCTACCGGCAAGATTGCCTTGAGCTGCCAATTGACCCGGACAGTATTCAACCCTGTTTCCTCCATGCGGCTAGCCCTTAGTTGCGTAATTTCGCGTTCATCTCGGGGCAACTAAAGCATGGCGTTGCAATCAGTTCGATATAACGCTAATTTCCGCAAGCAAGTACTAGCCCGCTTACATTCTATGCGCGCTGCCAGCCGTCCACGGAGGAGGGTGGCCACAGCAGTGGTGCGGGCAGTTTATACCACTGGCCCAGTTGCCGTCGCTGCAAACTGAGGGCGGCTAGGCATAGGCGTGCAATCCGGGTAACAGGTATGTCACACCGAAGAAAGTGAACATCACTACCGCAAAGCCGAGGATGGCGAAGTAAGCGGCACGCCGGCCACGCCATCCTCGAGTGACGCGCATGTGCAAATAGAGGGCGTACACCAGCCAGGTAATCGCCGCCCAGGTCTCTTTTGGATCCCAACTCCAATACGAGCCCCAGGTCTGATTCGCCCAGTACGCTCCGGCGGCGATCATCAGAGTCAGCAGGGGGAAGGCAAGAGAGATGGTTTTGTAGGTGATCCGGTCGAGGTTGTCGGCGCTGGGCAGCAGACGCTCCAGATCCGGGCGCCGCCACAGCAGCAGTAGATAAAGCAGCGAGATAAATACTCCGCCCACCAGACCAGAAAGGATGAACGGGCTGGCGGCAAGACTCGTGGGAAACAACCCGTCTGCATCGAGTGACGGATAGCGGCCATCACGGGCGCGCACCAGAAACATGACCAGCGCCATCACCTGGAGGAGAATGCTGAGGAATACGGCGCGATTGGCGAGCGCCAGGAAGCTATCGTCGTTCTTCCAGCGCGCCAGCCCGTAGAAAACCAGCGGCGATGCGACCACCAAAAGCGCCAGCGTCAGCAGCCAGCCGAGGTCCGGAATGGTGACGAACAAGCGCACGCCCTTGGACAGGAAGACTTCCGCTTTCGCTTCCGGATTCCACGCTACGAGACTCAGCCCGCCCCACTTCTCGAAGCGGGTTAAGACGACGCTGGCGTAAATGGCAAGGGTGCTGGCACTGGTCACGGCGAGGAAGGTCTCGGTCTTCAGGTTGTCCTGGATCAGGAACATCATGGCCAGAGCAAAGCTGAGCGCGCAGGCAGCGTAGGCCAGCATGGCCAGCGTGACATGAACGTGCAGCCATGTCGATTGCAGGGCGGGAACCAAGGGATGCACATCGGTTCGCAGCAATTGCATCAGCACCACACCCACAATCGCCACCGGCATGGTGACCGTGCCAATGACCTTCACGCCATATTTTTTTTCGGCCACCAGCGTGAGCACGGCCAGGGTCCAGACGAAGCTGAGCAGCATTTCGTAAACACTGGCAAACGGCGGATGGCCAGCCTCATACCAGCGATGGGCAACGGCTGCGGTATTCGCAACCAATCCGAGCCATGTAGCGAGCGATGCGAACTTCACGTATGACTCGGTGCCGGTGACCCCAAATCCCAGATACAGCGCGCCGGCGCCGGCGTAGAAAATCAGAGTGGCGAAGAGCAGGTTCGTCTCGTTCAAGAGATTGCCACTTTTAACCACGTTCAGAAATGCCATGAACAGCAGGAACGCAATTGCCAATCCGACCATTACGATCAGGGTCATGCCGGTGGTCGGTTGCTGCTGTTCTGCTTTTACTCGTGCCATTTACATCCTCCGATGAGCCGGTTCAGTTCCCGGCGACCGTACAGGCTGCGAAAAGAGTCGCAGTGCAGGTCGCGGCTGCCCTCAGCGGCTAAAACCGCACTCAAAACAATACCGTTACCGCAGCGCTGAAGCGCTGCGCCACCCAAAATCAAGTGCAACATCGAGTTTTTCCGCAGCCTGTAAAGCCGCCGTTCATTTTGCGGCACTCACGGCGCGGCTGAGGCCGCGCCCCTTCAAAACAAAGTCAGACCCCGAGTTTTTCCGCAGCCTGCGTCGTGACCTGCTCGCTCGGAGAGGTCCTGGGAACGGTTTTCAGTTCTGCTTCCACCAACGCCACCAGATCGTTGAAGCGCTGCTCAAACGCGTCCCGGTTGCGGTTCGCGCTTCCCCCGATCCACAGCGAGTATTTGCCCGTCCTTGGGTCGCAAACCGGTACCGCCCAAAACCGCATGTGCACCACGTAGAACACGAATGTCAGTCCAACGCCCATCAGCACTACGCCTGACCAGACTCCCCACTGACCCGGTTCGTGCGAAACCTGTAATCCCGTGAAATGGCCCATCTTCAGGTCGGTGGCGTGGAACTGATAAGGCGACTTCGAGTTGTCGGCGACCTCGTCCAGCGCGGGGAACCACACGTCAAAGTCCTTGCCGGCGGTCTTTTCCCCGGCGATCTTCGAAGTCACAACCAGGTGGGCTGCCGGATTTTCCAACTGGTTCGATTTCCGGTACACCTGCCCGTCACGAACTGCATAGTCCGGGAAGAATTCGGCGAAACGAACCGTAGTCTCGGCGTCGAGTGGAATGGTGTCGTTCAGCGCCAGGCCGATTTCGTGCTTCTCGCCAGAACCGTGGCTCGGAGTCGCGACCAGCATGAGCTTGTCAACCTTGCCGTTCGGGCCGTAGCTGGATTGGTAGAAGCGGACACCGCTGTAGAGAAGCGGATCGTTCACGACAATTTCTTTCTTCTGCACATCCCGTCCGGCTTCCACCACGGCCAGCTTGGACCACCATTTCTTCGGGGTGCCGTCCTTGTAGTTTTCCTGACCGGCGGCATCGCATCGAATGGCAAACGGGAGAGAGCGCGTGGTGCCGTCGCGCAATTCGACGAGGTTGGAGGTTTGTCCCTCATTCAGATTGAGCGTACCGCGCCAGCCCCAAAAGCCGTCCACGATCGTGCCCAAGAAAATGAGCAGGAGGCTGGCGTGGACGATGTACACCGCTAGCTCGGAGATGCGGCTGCGCTCGGCAAAAATGGAGAAGTGATCCTCGCGGACGACGCGTTCCGGCTTGTATCCCAGCTCATGCAGCACACGCTGAGCCGCCACCAACCCCGATTCTTCGTCCGCGATGGCCAGCGATTTCTGCGGATGTAAAGCGCGGCGGAAACTTTCGTCGGGATATTTGTAGGGGCGCGAGAAGTAGCGCCACGAGTTGGGGAAACGATCGATGGAAGCGGCGACGATGCAGAGGCTGACCAGCAGCAGCAGGCCGAGGAACCACCAGGAGTGAAATACGTCGGTCAACCCGACCGCGTCCAGGAACCGGAGCGCCTGCGGGGAGTAGGCGTTCTGCATCTCGTCGGGCTCGGTGACGGGCCGTTGAAGCACGATAGTTCCGGCCGCCGAGAGAATCACGACCAAGATCAAGAGAACCACGCCGGTCTGGATGGAAGCGATGGTGCGCCACGTTTTGTGGGCGAGTGCGGGCAAATCTACGGCCATATCCTCTCCCCGTTCCCCGGGCTTGAAATGCAAGTTCCACGCCAGACGCGCCATGGCCGGTAACCAATAGATGTGGCAGAACTTAGCAGATAAAGTGGCAATGACCACGACCGCCGGTTTGGGCTAAATCGCGCACCCCCGCCCAGTGCGACGGGGATTTGACCCATCACAGTATGCTCGTGACGCCGCTCACTCGTTCTGGTGATTGGCGCGCTGCGGCGACTCCAGATGCGAATAGGAAGCGGGGCGGGGATATGCGGCTTTCCTGCATCTCGGCAACCGGCGACCCTTCTGGCGTCACTTGGGTCATTTCACCAGCCCGACTGTGGGAGAAGGCCCATTTAAAACCTCTACTGCGCCTGATGCATTTCGCAACAGCTCACGCCCTTACCACCAACCCGTTCCAGTCCAGTCACTTAGGGAAACGATGAGAATTTCCACAACACCCACAAGGGCGGTGACTCTCGTGCACCATTACCAACGGAAGACTTGGGTGAACAGCCTTTCCCAATTCGTGAGGCAGGCCCAGAACCAAGACTCTGGATGCCCTTGGAGTCAAACCTCTTCGCTCACCGGCCCGATTCTGCGCATACTGCTGGCCCTGAGCTTAGCCGCAGTTTGTTTGCCGCGTGCCTTGAGTGCCGTTCACCCCGTCCCGCTCAATCCGAAGACCGACAGCGCCAAGTGCCTCGAGTGTCATGAAGACAAGTCAAAGGGCAAGGCGGTCCACTCCGCCATCGCGATGGGCTGCCTAAGCTGTCACGAGGTCCGGGTCAACAAGGACGTTACCCGCGTCAAGCTGATCACCACCACCCCCTATGCTCTTTGTCTAACCTGCCATGCCGACAAGAAAGCAGCTGACATAAAAGGTACGGTGCACAGCCCGGCGGTCCGCGACTGCCTAAAGTGCCACGACCCGCATACTTCCGACAACAAGTTCCAGTTGCTGAAGGCGACCTCGGGCGACAAGAAGGACAATCTCTGCCTCACCTGCCACACACAGGGCCTGAATACTCCGGAAAAAGGCAGCCGCCACGCCGCCCTCGACATGGGTTGCGACACCTGCCACACCACCCACAAAACCGGCGAGATCGGCAAGGTCGAATTTGATTTTCATCTGACCAAGGCGACGCCAGCCCTTTGCCTCGACTGCCACGATGTCAAGAGTGCAGACCTGCAGAAGGCGCATCGGAACCAGCCATTCGAAAAGGCGGATTGCCTGACCTGCCATGATCCCCACCAGTCAGACGCTCCCAAGCTGATGGCCAAGTTCACCCATCCACCGTTCGCCGACAAGCAGTGCGAAATCTGCCACGCTCCGGCAAAGGATGGAAAAGTGGTATTGACGCAGGCGGATGCGAAATCTCTGTGCGTGACTTGCCACGGCGACAAGGCGAAGCTCATCGACAGTGCCAAGGTTCAGCACCCCGGCGCCGCCGGCGACTGCACCGACTGCCACAGTCCGCATGCCAGCCAGCAGCCCGGTTTGCCGAAGACGACACGGGTCGATATCTGCCTGGGGTGCCACAGCGATATCGCGGATCTTAAACAGAAGCGCGTTCACCATGAACCGGCATTCAAAGAAGGCTGCTCCACCTGCCACGAACCTCACGGCGGCGAAAACCTGCACCTGCTGCGTCTCAGTTCCACGAACGCGCTGTGCATGGAGTGCCACGGGCCGGAGAGGAATCCGCAGCCAGTGGCCAGCGAGCATGTGGTCACGATTTTCGATGGAAAAGTAAAGCTGCCCGAGAATTACTTCCGCAAAGTAACGGCCATTCCTTTGAAGTACGGCCTGGGGCACCCGACCGCGCAGCATCCGGTAACCGACACCCTGGATCTCGCCCACCCCGGAAAGGTTGCGTTCGCGATGAACTGCTTGAGCTGCCATCAGCCGCACGCTGGCAAGGAGAACGGAATGCTGGTGAAAGACCAGAAGAACAATCTGGATTTCTGCAGGAGCTGCCATAACAATCCGCTGGACATGAAATCGGTCCGGATCGGAGGCCAACAATGATGAGTACCTATCGTTCCCATTCGCCTCGAGCTAAGTACGTCTCAGGCTCGATTTTTCTTCTGATTCTGCTGCTGCCCATGATTGCCTTCGCAGGCCAGAAGAAACAAGCTGCCCCGGCCCCTGCCCCTGAAGTCAAGCTAGGCGACCAGCGAACCACGGGCTACTTCGATATCAGCAAGATCGTTTGGCCGGGTCCGCCGGCTATCGCGCGCATCCGCTTTATGAACCTCTATACCGGCCAAAAGATCGATCCTGACCTTTTTAACAAAAAGAAAGAAAAGAAAAAACAGAAATGGATGGATCGCCTGGCCGGCACCAAGCCGGTGGCGGATCAAGTTGACCTGAGCAAGCTTCCTTTCCAGTTGATCCGGACTTACGGCGTTGCGGTTGACTCCAAGGGCAACATCTACGCTGGAGACCAGGGGGTGGACGCAATTTTCATCTTCAATCCGGAGACCAAGGCAGTCGAACTAATCCGCAATGGCAAGGAGGCGCACTTCGGCCTCATCAACGCTCTGGCCATCGACGATAGCGATCGCCTCTTTGTCACCGACATGAAGCTGCGTGAGGTTCTGGTGTTTAACGCCCAACACAAGGAGGAAGCTGCTTTTGGTGGCGACGTACTGGCCAATCCCGGCGGCGTGGCCATCGACAACGAAAACCGGTTTCTCTACGTGGTGGACACGGGGAACGATGTGGTCGATGTTTTCGACGCGGACACGTTCAAGCTGTTGCGCAAGATCGGCACCCCGGGAAAGAAGCACACCCTCACCGATCCGGGGACTTTCTCTCTTCCCACCAACGTGGCGCTGGATAGCGACGGAAACGTTTACGTGACCGATACGTTTAATGCCCGGGTCGAGATTTTTGATGCCGACGGAAACTTCATCAGCATGTTCGGCAAGTACAGCGACGCGCCCGGCCACTTTGAGCGGCCGAAAGGCGTTGCGATTGACTGCGATGGCCATATCTGGGTCGTCGATGCCGCCCAGGACCGCATAAAGGTATTCGACCGCGAAGGGCAACTGTTGATCTACTTCGGCACGCATGGCGAGTATCCCGGCAAATTCATGGGCGCGTACGCGATCGCCATCGATAAGAGCAACCGGGTCATCACCTCGGAGACGTATCCCGGCCGGGTGCAGGTGTTCCGCTATGTGACGGACGCCGAATTTGAAAAGGCGAAAAAAGAGCAGGCAGATGCTCGCGTGGCCGCGGCGCAGAAGTCAAATCAGCCTGCGCAGGCGCAAAGTTCCGCGGCGCATTAGCCGCAACAAGTTTGGCTGCGCCCTCGAGGGCAGCCAAACCGGACGGAGTAGAGTCCGGGCAAGTGAAAGCGTACCGGTACCAAAGAGTACGAGTAAAAAAAACTGGAGGTTTTAAATCTTTATGAAAAAAGCAATGCTTCTCGTTCTGTTCGTCGTGATGGCGGCAAGCTTGGCATTGGCAGCCATCCCGCCGATCGGGCAATACACGACTGATACTCTGGGTGCACACCTCGGCTACGGCCGTGGCTGCATCATGTGTCACGCTCCGCACAGCGGCCCGGCCGGGAACAACGCACTCGGCGTTGCCACCTCGACCGGCGAAGTCGCTCTGTGGGGCCAAAACCTGACTCCTCTGTATGGGGACGTCATCAACTTTGGCGATGGCGCCAAGTTCCCAGTCACCCTGCCGGCGAACCAGGCGGCAGTCACCGCCGCTGGCTTTCATGATCCAACCGTCGTCATCCTCTTCTGCCTGAGCTGCCACGACGGCAACCTGGCAAAAGTCGCCATGATGCATGGCAAAACGGTTGAAACCCTGCCAATCGTTGGCGGAAATGCTCCGACCCTCCTGGGAAACGACGGATCGACCGCGGGCAACTATAACAACGACCACCCGGTGGGCGTCAGCGCACAGGTTGGCTGCGGCGGCCTGGCGGCGTATCAGTGGGACTGCACCATTACTGCCGGCAAGGTTATTATGAACGGCCCGAATTCGTCGGTGTTCGCAAACACTAACTATGGCTTCGGGGTCAAGCTGGCCAACGTCGGCGGCGTGCCGACAGTCACCTGCACCACTTGCCACAATCAGCACAATGAATACGTCTTCTCTGGCACGATGGGCGGAACGCCGGGCAACTACAAGACCGCGTTCTTCCTGAACGGCTACTACGACCCATCAACCGGCGGCAACAATGCGGCGCAATTCTGCCGTCAGTGCCACGGCGTCCCTTCGAACGAAATGGCGGGTCAGTTGAGCGTACCAACCACCTAGCCTGTTCGTTCTTAACCTTAATCCTGGGGGAGGAAATTTCCTCCCCCCATTTTTGAAGCTCGTTGAAGTGGAAGTGGAGGATTTATGAGGCGCCAGGCTGCAATCATCATCGCCGTACTGCTGGCAGCGGTCTTGCCGCTCGCGGCGCAAATGGCCGTCTCGCATGCGCCGACCGCAACGGCCCCGGGGCCAAGCGCAACTGTCGCACTGCAGGCGCCGGTAGGCAGGCCTGTGGCCAGGGTAAACGGCGCCGTGCTGACCGACCGCGACCTGCTGCGCGAGGAGTACACGATCTTCCCCTACGCGCGCCAGCACAACGGCGTGCCCAAGGCGATGGAAGAAGACATCCGCAAGGGCGCCATGAAAATGATCGAATTTGAAGAACTGGTGTACCAGGAAGCGGTGCGGCGGGGCATGACGGTCGTCCCGGCTCGCATGCAAAAAGCGGAGGCGGAGTTCCGCCAGCAGTTTACTTCGCCGGTCCAATATCAACGGATTCTCAATGAGGAGTTCCATGGTTCCCCAGCATTGCTGCGCGAAAAGATCCGCCGCTCCCTGCTGATTGAAGACCTTTTAAAGGCGGACGTAGAAGAGAGGTCCGTCATCTCCGTGGCCGAGGCCAAAGCCTATTTTCTCAAGAACCCGGAGCGGTTCCGTATTCCCGAGTCGTACGCGATCCAGACGATTTCGATTATGCCGCCGGCCAATGCCAACCCGGCGCAACTGAAGGAAGCGCGCAAGCGGGCGGATGATGCGATTAAACAGGCCAAGGCCACCGAGACCTACGAAGGGTTCGGCGCGCTGGCGGAAAAAATCTCCGAAGACGATTGGCGAGTCATGATGGGTGACCGCAAAGCCATGGACATTACAAAACTTCCGCCGGAAGTGACGAAGGTGGTCCAGTCCATGCAGATCGGCCAGGTGAGCGACCTGATCCCGGTGGGGCAGAACTTCACCATTGTCCGGCTGAACGCCCACATTCCCGCTGGCATGCAGAAGTTTGACGCGGTGAAGGACTCTCTGCGCAAGGAGATGCAGAAGAACAAGACAGAACAGCTGCGCGTCGCACTCGACAAGAAGCTGCGCCAGACCGCCAAGGTAGAAGAACTCTAGGATTGACCATGACTCGTCGGCTGTGGGAGCGCGATCACACATGCTTGAGCGCAGCCCAACCTGCTGCGGACGCGGCATATTACCCCGGCTCCAGCGCCATTTCTCGCAGTCGCAACCCCAGTTCCCCACGGCGCCACGGCGTCGCCCGTAACCAACTGAAAACAATGCTCCACAATCGTTACGGGGAGTCCCACAATGGCACTCCGAATGCCCCCTTAAATAGTCATGGGGTTGCTGTGAACAAGCGTGTCATCTCGGTGGTTGGCGCATTCTTCCTGGTTCTGGCGCTGGCTCTGCGAGCGCCCGCCCAGGTTACGGTCGGTGACAACCTCAACATGAATCTGAACGGCAATCTTTCCTTCGGATACACGGCGGACTACGGAAATATAATCCAGTCGGACCACGGCCTCACCGCCGGCGGCAGCGGCGACCTGAGCGGCTCCTATTACAACCCTAATTTTCTCGCTTTTCACATCCAGCCCTTCTACAACCAGTCGCGAGCCAACTCCAACTACCAGTCGATTTCTGACAGCAGCGGCGTGATGGCTAGCGCTGCCATTTTCAGTGGCAGCAATTATCCCGGCTCCGTCAGTTACAGCAAGAGCTACAACGGCGAAGGAACCTTCGGGGTGCCGGGCGTAGCCAACTACACCAGCCATGGGGACAGCGGCGTTTTTTCCGTGGGATGGGGCATCAACGTTCCCGACCGCCCTCGAGTCGCGCTGAGCTTTCAGGACGGGAGTAACGAATACTCGATCTACGGAACGGATACCAACAGCAGCTCGCACTATGATAGTTTCGCTGCCAACTCCTCGTACATGCTCGCCGGTTTCAATCTCAACGGGGGCTATCGCCATGTCAACACCAAGGCGCAGATTCCCGAGCTGGTCACCGGCCAGGCGCCTGAAGAGTCAGATTCCAGCAGCGACTCATTCTTCGGCAGTCTGTCGCATCGCTTGCCGTGGAACGGCTCTTTCTCAGCCGGCGCCAGCCGATCGGATACCACCGCAGAATCTGTGGGCGGCCACTACAACGGAACCATCGATATGCTGAACGCTGGCCTCGGCTTCGCTCCCTTCACCCATCTCAACTTCGGCACGAACGCCCAGTACAATGACAACCTGGCCGGGAGCCTGTACAGCACGGTCATCGCCGCCGGCGGTGTGGTTCAGAACACCTCGCAGCAAACGTCGCATTCGTTGGACGTGACCAGCTACGCCAACTATCGTGTCCCCTCCATTCATGTCACCTTCACGGGTACCATCGACGACCGCGAACAAAGCATCTTTGGCAGCACTATCGGCGAGACTTCCATCACCGGAAACGTCAGCTACTCGAACTCATTTCTCGGCGGCTTTGTCAACGCCATCACCGGCGTAACCGAAAACATAATCCGGGACCAGACCAGTTTGGGAGTGCTCAGCTCCCTCAATTACACCAGGCGGCTGTTTGGCTGGGATGTCTCCGGGGGATTCAACTACTCAGTGAATCAGCAGACCGTGCTCATCACCTATGCGACAAGTGGATATGGCTACACCGGCAGCATCGGTCGCAGGCTCGGACGAAATACGCACTTTGCCGTCAGCGCCTCGGGATCGAAGAGCGGCTTGACGGGCAATTCCGGATCCGAATCTTTCAGCCAGAGCTATTCCAGCGTGTTCCAACTCCGTCGATGGGCGAGTTTCAGCGGCAGCTACTCGAAGTCCAGCGGCAACTCCATTCTTACGGGGTCGGGTCTAACGCCCACCCCGATTCCGTTGCCGGTCGAGACTCCGGGCTCCGTGGTCTTATATGGGGGCCACTCGTACTCGTTCGGAATCGGCAGCAGCCCCATAAAGCGGCTTACCATGTCCGCCACTTACGCGCGCGCCATGAGCGATACGCTCAGCGCCTCGCTGACCTCGAACAACCGCACTGAGATGCTAGGCTCACAAGTCGATTATCAGTTCCGCCAGATGCACTTTCTGGGGGGCTACACTAGGCTGGTACAGGGCTTCAGTGCGACGGGAGGTCCGCCTACCATGGTAGGGTCGTTCTACATTGGGGTGACACGATGGTTCAATTTCTTCTGAGGCCTTCCTCCCAGGGCAAGTTGTCGCGATTGCTCTGGTTGGCCTCGGCCATCCTGCTGCTTGGTCCCCCGCTTCTGTCCGCCCGGACAAAATCAAAAACGCCAGCCGAGATATCCGTCCCACGGCTGGAACTCACCGGAGGACGGCAACTCATTTACGACCGCAGCTTCGCATCCGAACGCGAGGTGAAGATCAAGCGCAGCTTCTGGAATAAGCTGGTCGATTTTGTGGCTGGCCCACCGGACTATCACTATCTCGTCCGCCCCTACAGCGTCGTCACTGACTCCCACGATCGAATCATCGTGACCGACCCCGGCGCGCGCGGCGTGCACATTTTTGATTTCGCCGAGCAGAAATACAAGTTTCTTTCACGCGGGGAAGGTAAAGACGAGTTGCGCGAACCGCAGTGCGTCGCGGTCGACAAGCAGGACAATATCTACGTCACCGACTCGGAGACGGGCAAGATTTTTGTCTGGGAGGCGAGCGGGAAGTTCCGCCATGCGATTGGCAGCCTGAAGGGCGGCGAAGGATATTTCAAGCGGCCCACGGGCATTGCAGTGGATTCCGACGCGCAGCGTATCTTCGTGACCGATACCCTGCGCAACAAGATCTATGTGATGGACCTGCAAGGCAGCGTGTTGCAGACCATTGGCAAGACCGGCCAGGCAAACGGTGAGTTCAACTTCCCGACCGAATTGCGGTTGGCGGGACAGGATCTGATTGTCGTCGATGCCATGAACTTCCGCATTCAGGTTCTGGATCGCTCCGGGACTTTCAAGTACGCTATCGGCCACCTGGGAGATAGCCGCGGCGACTTTTTCCGGCCCAAGGGAGTCGGCCTCGATTCCGAAGGCCACATCTACGTAGTCGAGGGACTGAACGCCGATGTCCAGGTGTTCGACGATCAGGGAAGGCTTCTCTACTACTTCGGGCAGTTCGGCACTGGCGCCGGACAGTTTCAACTGCCAACCGGCTTATTCATCGACCACAACGATCGCATCTTCGTGGCCGATTCCTATAACCATCGCGTGCAGGTGTTTCGCTACTTAGGGCTGGCAAAACCGGCCGGAGGCGGCGGACAGTGAAGCACAGATTCTTGTCGGCCGCAGCGTGGCTGGTCCTGGCTGCCGGCAGCCTGCTGGCGCAGATCAATACCGACGTAATCGGAATTCACAACCTGGGCCCCGGGTCGCAGTCGCCGATCAGCGGCGGCCTTTCGGGCGCGTGCCTGTATTGTCACGCTCCCCACTCCGGAGTCGGATCCAGCACGCTCTCCACGCCCCTGTGGAACCAGACGCTGACGACACAAACCTACACTCCGTATCGCAGTTCCACCTATGTGGAACAGGGGAACCCGCAACCACCTCTGGGGCAGGACAGCAATCTCTGCATGAGTTGTCATGATGGCACAGTTGCGCCCGGTCTCACCGCCGCCTACGGGAAAGTGCCGATGGCCGGCAGCATGTACGCCAGCGACGTGTTTGGCACCAACCTGCAGAGCTCCCACCCCTTTAGCCTGGTGCTACCCATGAAAGATTCTGCCGACCTGGTCGCGACCCTCGTCTCGCAGGGCAGAACCTCCGACCCGACCGGAGCAGTGAAGCTCATCAAGGGAAACATCGAATGCACGAGTTGCCACAATCCGCACGTACAATCAGTCGATCCGATCGTGATGGATTTTCTGGTGCGTAACAGTTCGAGCGGGCAGCTGTGCCTCGCCTGCCATGATCCTAACCGTGTCATGACGGGCAAGATCAACGGCATCGCGGGATGGAGCAACAGTATTCACGCCCTGGCTCCTAATAAAACGACCAACCAGCCTTCAGTCGGCGGCTATCCGACGGTGGCGCAGAACGCCTGTGAGGCCTGCCACGCGCAGCATCAGGCCGCTGGTCCCTTGCGCCTACTGCGCGGCACGAACGAGCAGGATTGTATGGCCTGCCACAACGGGGGGTCGAATGTTTCACCTGCTGCACCCAACGTGTTCGCGGAATACCAAACTCCTAAGATCGGACATCCGTTCCCTGCGGGGAATAACACGCACGATGCGGCGGAAAGCATGCTGCTGAATCAAAATCGCCACGCAACTTGTGTGGACTGCCACGATGCGCATGCGACCCACCAAGTCGCGATTTTCCCCATTCCTCCGGTGATACGGGTTTCGCAGAACCTGATTGCGGGAATCAGCGCATTGGACGGGATCACGGTCCTGCAGCCTGCGATCAATCAGTATGAAAACTGTTTGCGTTGTCACGGAAACAGCACTGGGAAAGTCACGAATCCGGTCTACGGGTATACGCCGATAAGGGCGGTTTCCGCAGGTGATCCTCTGAACGTCATCCCGCAATTCAGTACCACTGCGACCTCCAGCCATCCCGTCACCCATCCCAGAAGCAGTCCCCTGCCGCAACCAAGCTTGCTCTCCAACATGACGATGATTGACGGCATCTCGCAGGGACGGGCCATGGGTACGCAGATTCTCTGCACGGATTGTCATAACAGCGACGACAATCGCGAGTTCGGGGGTTCAGGTCCGAACGGTCCGCATGGCTCAAAGTGGACTCACATCCTGGAACGGCAGTACGTTGCCAACCAGTCGCCGGGGCCGGGCCAGTTGATCACGAATCTTTATCCCAACCCCAATCTCACCGTCAGCGGGCCTTACGCGCTGTGCGGAAAGTGCCATGACCTGGCCGGCCAGATCATCAAGAACACCAGCTTCACTCAGCACGCATTTCACATCAACTCCGGCTTCAGTTGCTCGGTGTGTCACACCCCTCACGGCGTGGGAGGCGTCAACCCAAACATTAGCGGCCAGCGGCTGGTGAATTTTGATGTCAACGTGGTTGCCCAGAATGGAGCCTCGCCCATCTCCTACAACCGCGCCACCAATACTTGTGTGCTCACCTGCCACACTGCGGCGCACAACTCCAACGGCTCCGTCACTGCCGTTGGCTCTCCCAACAAGGTCGGGCTTGGGTCGCCAAAAATCACGAAGTAAGATCGGCCCAAGGGCATAACGGCACACAAATTTCACAACGGCTCGCGTAGCCTGCGGAAAAATGGGAAAAGGTCATGCAAACCAAAGCAAAACTTCGGAGGTCGAAAAGCTCCGGGTCGCCCAGTTGAGGGATACCGCGCCTCCTGGGGATCCGGTCTGTTTCGGGCTGCAGTACTGACTCTGTGACTGGGATCACAGAAGCCCGTGACAGGCCTCGCAGACCCTTGGCAGCAACCGGTCATAAATAAGGGCAGATTGTATGAAACGGGGGGCTCTGTTCACGTGAATCATCGAATCTTTCGCAATCATTATTGCCTCGCTGTGACCTTGCTGCTGTTTGGCCTTGGGGCCCAGTGCGCGACCGCAGGCAATGTCCCGGTTACTGGTTCATACGAAGTGATCGAGAAAGCCGATCTCGGCTCCCAGACCAAGATTCTGCTGCGCCTCCACTTGACGAACCACGGGCAGGGCGTACTGTACCTCCAGAAAATTCTTCTATGGGATTTTGGCCACCCGCCCAGCGCAGGGCCCCACGCCTTGGCGATCGCACTTCACTCCGGCGCTTCCGAAGATGCAACGCAAGAATTTGTGATCCCGCAGTTGCAGTTCCACCAGTGGCAAAGAGGACTGCGGCCAAGGGTTGCTTTGGACTTGCAAACGGCCACAGGCGCCAGGATCACTCAGGCAATTCGGCTGGATCGCGCTCCTGCCAGGAAGGGAGAGTGAACGTGCTCCCACACAGACTTACCACGTCGGTCCTGGTCCTCAGCCTGCTGCTGGCCGCTCCTGCCGTGTCAAACGCTCAGTATGCAATCAACCTCGCTGTCGGCGGCGGTCCGAACAGCCTGTCCGCGCTTTCTTCGAGCATCGGGTATCCGGGCGGAGTCGCGCGTGACGGGCTTGGCAACACCTACATTACAGATTCCGTCTCGAGTCGAATTTTCAAGATTGACTCTGCTGGCACGCTTACCGTATTTGCCGGAAACGGATCGCGCATCGGTGGCGAAGGCGGTTACTCCGGGGACGGTGGACCGGCCACCAGCGCCGAACTCGGTCGACCCGAGGGCGTCGCTGTGGATGCTTCAGGGAATGTCTTCATTGCAGACACCGACAATTCTGTAATTCGGGAGGTCGTGGTCGCGACGGGTACTATCACAACCGTAGCGGGAAACGCTACCTTGGGCGCCGGTTACTCGGGCGACGGCGCGACCGCTACCAGCGCGCAGCTCAATCTTCCCAACGGCTTATTCGTCGATAGCTCGGGCAACATCTTCATCGCCGATACGGATAATTCTGTGATTCGGGAGGTGGTCGCAGCCACCGGAAACATACAAACCGTGGCGGGAAACGCTACCTTGGGCGCCGGTCACTCGGGCGACGGTGGGGCCGCTACCAGCGCGCAGCTCAATCTTCCCAACGGCTTATTCGTCGATAGCTCGGGCAACATCTTCATCGCCGACACCTTCAATTCGGTGATTCGCGAAGTGGCGGCCGCGACTGGCAACATTCAAACGGTCGCAGGGGCTTACTACGCATATACCTACACGTGTAATTACTCGGGCGACGGTGGCGCAGCGACCAGCGCACAGCTCTGTCTGCCCAGCGGCGTGTCTGTGGATGGTTCCGGCAACATCTTCATCGCCGATACCGACAATTCGGTGGTTCGCGAAGTGACGGCTGGCAACATCGAAACTTTGGCCGGAACCGGAACGCAAGGGTACACCGGCGACGGTGGACCGGCCACCAGTGCAGAACTCAACTACCCCAATAGCCTATTCGTAGATGCTTCGGACAACGTCTTCATCGCGGATACAGAAAATTTTGTCATTCGCGAGGTTTCGAGCGGCACGATTCAAACTTTCGCGGGAAACCACACGGTCGCTTACTCGGGCGATGGCAATGCAGCCACCAGCGCGGCGCTCTACGCATCCGGAGGCGTATTCGTGGACGGCTCGGGTAACGTCTTTGTCGCGGATACGTACAACTGCGCGATTCGCGAAGTATTGGCGGCAAGCGGCGACATTCAAACCGTGGCGGGTAACGGCACATGCGGCTACTCCGGCGATGGCGCGGCCGCCACCAGCGCACAGCTCAATTATCCGAGCGGCGTTTTCGTGGACAATCTGGGAGACATTTTCATTGCGGACACCGAGAATTCCCTGGTCCGCGAGGTCGTGGCGGCAACTGGCAACATTCAAACCGTGGCGGGCAACGGTACTGCGGGCTACACCGGCGATGGAGGGGTGGCTACCAGCGCGCAACTCGATGATCCCTACAGCGTATTTGTCGACAGTCTGGGAGACATTTTCATTGCGGACACCGACAATTCCGCAGTTCGTTGCGTTGTGGGCAGCGCTGGCGGTTGCTTTGGTTCAACGCTTGCCGTCGGCAATATTACAACCGTGGCCGGGACCGGCACGCCCTGTTCGGAACCCGCTACCAGCTGCGGCGATGGCGGAGTCGCCATCAGTGCGCAACTGAATTTTCCTGCCGGTGTCTCCGTGGATGCCTTTGGAAACCTTTTCATCGCCGATACGATTGATTCGAAAATCCGCGAGGTGGTGGCCGCAACCGGCTACATTCAAACGATCACCGGAACGGGCATTCCTGGCTACTCCGGCGACGGCGGGCCCGCTAACAGCGCGCAACTCAACGATCCCTACGGCGTATTTGTCGACAGCCTGGGAAATATTTTCATCGCGGATACCTCCAATTCAGTCGTGCGCGAGGTGGTAGCTGTGACCGGCAACATTCAAACCGTCGCCGGAAACGGAACGGAAGGGTACACGGGCGACGGTGGACTAGCTACCAGTGCGGAACTTGCCCATCCTCTGGGCGTGGCCGGCAATGCATCCGGCAACTTGTTTGTCGCGGACACGGAGAATTCGCGCATCCGGAAGCTTTCTTCGACGGTGAGCGTCACTTCCATTCCGAGCTCAGCCACTTTGCCAACCGGCGGTTCGCAACAGTTCGCCGCAACCGTGACCGGAGCGAGTGACACCTCCGTGACCTGGCAAGTGAATGGCGTGACTGGCGGCAACTCAACGGTAGGCACGATTTCAGCCTTAGGTTCTTATCAGGCACCCGCCGCCGTTCCCTCGCCGGCAACGGTCACGGTCACCGCGGTTGCGAATGCCAATGGAGTGAACGCAGCGTCGGCCCAGGTCACCATTGTTTCGGGCTCTGGAACCCTTACTGTGACCGTGAGTACTACTCCAACTGTCACCGAGGTCTACACGAGTGCAACGCAGACATTCGTTGCCAATGTGACGAGCACCACAAATACAGCGGTCACCTGGCAAGTGAACGGAGTGCTCGGTGGCAATTCTACGGTGGGAACGATCTCGAACGGGGTGTACTCGGCGCCGGCAACTGTTCCCGCACCACCAACGGTGGTGATCGGCGCGGTCTCGCAGGCGGATTCGAGTGTCTCCGGTTCCTATCCGATCGTGATTGTGACCGCACCCGCGGCGTCTCAACCTCCGCCTCAAACCGTATCGGCGGGAGGCACGGCGATGTATTCGATTTCTCTGAACCAGAACACGGGGAGTCCGAAGCAACCGATAACGCTGATGTGCCTGAAAAGCTCGTTGCCGCCTAATGCAACATGCGCCTTCTCGCCCTCCACGATTATGCCGGGGCCGTCGCCGGTTCCGTTTACCCTGACGATCAATGTGCCCACGGGCTCGGCCTCCCTGGAGAAACCGAACCGGATGTGGCTGGCGCCGCAGCTCTTTGTGGCCTTCATGCCATTGGCCGCGGTATTGTTTTTCGGTTTCGAAAAACGGAATAAACGCCGGCAATGGCTGCCGTTCGTCGTGCTGCTATGCGCCTCGCTGGCCTTGTTGATTGGCTGTGGTGGCGGGAGTTCGTCTTCTCACAACCCGGTAGCTGCGGTCTACAGCGTTCAAGTTCAGGGAACGACGCCGGCGCAGCCAAATCCGACAACTATCACCACTGTGAGCTTGACCGTGCAATGACGGAAACGGGGTCGCCACGAGCAAGGGAAAGTAGGGGGGCGAGCAATGCCTTTCTGAACTAACGAGCTAACGGGAGCAGAACCACAATGCGAGCAGCAGATTTACTTCGATGGATTGCCGTCCTTAGCCTGGGAGCCGCTACGCTCTACATTTACCGTCCGACTTACAGTGCAAGTTCTAGAGTCAATAGACCGGGCGTCGAGACGTTTGCTCTAGCTGAATCAATCGTCAACCATCATAGTTTCTCCGATCCGTTTGAGGCTTTGCCTACCGGCCCGTCGGCGCACACGGGACCGCTATTTCCTGCCTATCTGGCCCTGATCATCAGAGTATTCGGGCACGGATCGATAGCTGTGGGCGTCATCATGTGGGCCGCGTCGCTGACGCTAGCGGTCCAGTTGATGATGCTGCCACTTCTGGCCAAACACCTCGGGTTAGGCTTTTGGACGGGAGTGCTCGCCGCATTGGCTTGGCTCGCGGCTGCGATACCTCCAACATTATTCGCCGAAGCGCAACTGGTTGGTTTGTTGGTGGTGGCGGCGGCATCCTTCATGGGAACCTCTTTCACCTCGGAAATGACGGCCCGCCAGCTCTTGATGTCAGGCATTTTGTGGGGAGCACTGTTGCTCCTCCAACCTGTCGTTATCCTTGTGCTGCCGTTCTGGTTGCTACTATTGCACTTTCAATCACCCAGCTCTCTACGCCAAAAGATTGCGCTAGGAATACTGCCGATCATTCTTGTGACGCCGTGGATCGTCAGGAATTTTGTGGTGTTTCACAAGCCAGTTTTCATCCGGGACAATCTCGGACTGGAACTGGCAGTCTCGAACAATGATTGCGCAAGCTTCTCGTTCGAAATCAATGATGCCAGCGGTTGTTTTTCGCAGCTTCATCCGAACAAAAGCTATGAAGAGGCTCTCAAAGTCCGGCAGCTAGGCGAGGTCGAATACAATCGGATTCGACTGCAGGAAGTAATTCAGTGGATCAAGGGTAACCCAATGGCGTTCACTTCACTTTCCTTAAAGAGATTTGAAGCCTTTTGGTTTCCACCCATCTCAAATGACCAGGGACAAGGGGTGATCCTGCATCCTTGGGTTCTTCATTGCCTCACGCTACTTGGTGTCGCAGGTCTGTTCTTGATGTGGAGAAATGCGCGGGTTGCGGCGTTCGTTGTGGGACTCTGGTTGGCTTTCTTTCCTCTGATTTACTATTTCGTTCAATTTTACCAACGTTACCGGTATCCGATTCTGTGGGTCAGTCTTCTGCCCGGGTGCTATTTTATTGTGGCATTAGCGGAAGGAATCTTGGGACAGCAAGAAACGCAGGGCGCGCCCGCTCCCATTACGGTTTCAAAGGGAACGTAGGCCGGCGAAAATGCCATTCTGAGCGACGAGCTAACGGGAGATGATCCACAATGCGAGCAGCAGGCTTACTTCGATGGATTGCCGTCCTTAGCCTGGGAGCCGCTACGCTCTACATTTACCGTCCGATCTACAGTGCAACCTCGGCAATCAACATGCGCGGCTACGAGGCGTTCGCCCTGGCCGAATCCATTGTGGCCCATAAGGGTTTTTCCGATCCCTTCATGCCTTTGCCAACGGGTCCATCCGCGCACCTCGCGCCCTTATACCCAGCCTATTTGGCTCTGATCATCAAAGTGTTCGGGCACGGAGCCATGGGAGTTGGCGCTCTGATGTGGGCCACTACAGTGATGCTGGCGGCTCAGTTGATGCTGCTGCCAATTCTGGCCAAGCATCTCGGGATAGGTTTCTGGACTGGAGTCCTCGCAGCATTGGCTTGGCTCGCGGCTGCGATACCTCCTACGTTTCTGGCGGAAGCGACGCTCGTTAGTTTGTTAGTGGTCTTGGCTGTATTCCTGATGCGAACCGCTTTCGCCGTGACGATGACCGTCAGTCAGATCTTAACGTCGGGCGCACTCTGGGGAGCACTCTTGCTGCTGCAACCTGTTGTGATTTTGGTTCTGCTGTGCTGGTTGCTCCTTTTGCATTTTTTCTCGCAAAGATCCCTGGGCCAAAAGATTGCATTAGGAGTAGTGCCGATCATTCTGGTAACGCCCTGGATCGTTAGAAATTTCGTCGTATTTCACAAGCCAGTTTTCATACGCGATAATCTGGGGATTGAACTAGTGGTTTCCAACAATCCCTGTGCAAGCTATCTGTTTGATCTCAATCAGGAAAGTGGCTGCTATTCGATGGTGCACCCAAATTTGAGCTATGAGGAGGCGCTTAAGGTCCAGCAACTAGGCGAGGTCGAGTACAACCAAGTCAGACTGCACGAAGCGATCAACTGGATCCGAGCTAATCCGAAGGCGTTCGCCCATCTTTCCGTACAACGATTCGAAGCGTTCTGGATTCCGCCACCCTCATCAAGCCCAGGAAACGGAGTACTTCTGCGTCCTTGGGTTCTTCATTGCTTCACCCTACTTAGCCTTCCGGGTTTGTTTTTTATGTGGAAAAACGCTCGTTTCAGCGCATACGTGACCGGGCTTTGGTTGGTGCTCTTCCCAGCGATCTATTACTTCGTTCAATTTCTTGAGCGATACCGATATCCCATCCTCTGGGCGACTCTTCTTCCGGGGAGTTACTTTCTTGCCGAATTAGCGCGAGGGATTCTGGGAAAGCAAGAAACACAGGGTGCGCGCGCTCCGATTACGGTTTCAAATTCTGAGGCTGGTTAGCTGTGCCATGTTCCCGGGCCTTCCGTGCGTCTTCGGAACGTCCCGCCTGGTTATACAGGTTGGCTAGATAGATCCAGTCATCGGATCGATCCGGCGCCAGCCGTACGGTTTCTTCTTCAAAGGAGATGGCGCGTTGCAAGTTCCCAAGAGCGCTCCAAGCGAGGGCGCGGCCATGGGCCACGTTGGCAAAGAACGAGTTGTCGCCGCTGGTCGCAGCTGGTGAAGGCAGGCTGGCAATGGCCCGTTCAAAGGCGTCCAAAGCCTCACGTGGCCGATGTACGTCAAGATCGGCGTACCCGAGAGAGAGCAGCGCCAAACCGGTTTTAGGCAAGAGGTCGATCGCGTGTTCCCAAGCGTCGATCTCGGAGGTCAGCTTTCCTTCTCGATGGTAGAGTGCCGCCAGCGCGGACCAGGTGGCCGCATTGGACTCCAGTCCGGCTGCCAAAAGATACTGCTGTTCGGCGTCACGGAGATTGCCCGCATCCTGCAACAGGTTTCCCCGCAGGAAGTGGACAAAAGCGGTGTCCTGGAAAATGGCCAGAGCCCTGGTGGTTGCCGAGAAGGCCTCGCCGTTTCGCCCCAGCGCGCGCAGCACAGCAGCCGCATTTGCCCATTGGTTGAATGCCTTGCTGCTATTCTCTCGTGGAGTCAACACCGGCAAAGGAGCGGTGGCACAATCGATCTGCAAACGCTGAACCAGGCTTTCCGTCTCTGGCCGACGCCGCAGGAATACTATCGAAACCTCATCTAGATACACCGGACGCCACGTGTCACTGGCACAGAACTGGCGCAGCATCGGAAAAAACTGCAAAGCATTGTAACGCGCCAGCGGGACCATGATGGCATTGATGTCGTAACGTTCGGCTTCCCGCTGCCATTCTGTCGATTCGGGCGGAGTCAGAAGCAACGTCCCATTGCGATTGAAGAGTTCCGCGCCGAATGGGAGGGCGCGTCCATCGATGTAGTCAAGGTACTTTGGGCCAAGCCGCCACGTGAAGTAGCCGCCTTCGTTGTAGTCGTTGAAGATCTGCCCCGGTATGCTTTCACGGTCGATAAAGGCGGCAACGCCCTCAGGGAACCACCAGGACAATCCTGCACCAAACGAGCCCAAATCGGTGGTTCCCAGATAGGCGCGATCGGTAACAAGATCGGCTGAGCGAATGCCTGCCAGCATCAGCACGAAGGCCGTCATGCCCAGTTCCAGGATGGATCGGAGGCGCGCATCCTCGATTTTGTCCCGCAGCGCCCCAATGCCCGATGTGAGCACAGCGCCGGCTACAACCACCGTCACCAAAGCAAACAGAGCTTGGAATCGGATGTGCCGGTAGGCAAGCACTGCGGCGCCAGCCAGCAGGACGGCCGCCCCCAGTCTGCGCCGCCATAGGGCCAGCGGCACGGCCATGGCGGCCACCAAAAGCATCCAGAGGAAAGCGTCAGGATTGCGTAATGACAAACTGGCGCTAACCACGCTCCAGTTCAATCGTGCCGATGCCCACTCGATGATCGACTCGGAGTGGACCGCCATGCTGCTCTGCTGACGGAGTAGGGCTCCGTAGATTCCCCATCCCCAGGGGTTCACCAGCGTTGCTCCAATCGTGGTCACCAACCATGGCCAGGAAAGTCGAAGGCGGTCTGCGGCCGCGCGGCGTCGCTCGGGCCACACCATTTCCAACACCTCCACCAGCACGTATCCGCCGAGGAGGGCCAGACCTGCGAGAAACCCAAGGTGGAGATTGACCCAGGCGATCATCAGAAGCGGCAAGATCCAGAGAGCAGCCTGGCCGGTCTCATGCTGTTGCCACAGCAGAATTAGAAATGCCGCGAAGATCACCACCGTGAACATATCCGCGCGTGGAGTGGTCCGAGCCGCGATCAGCGGAATCGCCAAAATAGCGAGGACAGCGGAAACCATCGTCCTTCGTCGCAGGAGCAAGGCGGTAGTGCCAATGCAGGCGGCTGCTCCAAGACAGGAAAGTAGGGCATAGTTTCCAATCCGATACACAAAATAGAAAAGGAGTCCCGATCCCACTGGGTAGATCCAAGGCTGCCCCTGCGCGGTGTACGAGAAAACATCAGTCGAGGAGATCTGGTGATGTTGGGCGACCCAGCGGCCCGTAGCCAACTGCCATCCCACATCGAAATCGGTCACGGTGCGTAAACCCGCCAACAATGAGTACGCCAGGGCTGCAAAACCGAGAATGGCAAACAACCGGCGGGCCAGCGGCACCGGGGATGGATTCGACGCAGCCGTCGCGCTTCCGCCTTGTGGCTCAGAGTCTGCGGCTACAAAAGGGACCTTGTCGCCCATGACAGTCTGGAGAATACCACTTCACTTGCCGCCGGAAATTGCGAACGCCACACAGTCAACCACCAAGGGGCGCAAGCATAGAGCCCACAGCGGAAACCATGAGTCAAACGTAGGAACAAAGACAATAAAAGTTCGGACCGTGGCAACGTGGAACTGCGGTGGTTGCTTTGCTACTGCTACTGCAACGGCTTTGCCGGCGTGCCCGGTTTGACCCCCGAGTGCTTTTTCGCCTGTGCCATCAGTTGCAGAACCTTGTCTTTGCCTTCATAGTTCGGATTCGTGTCCAACAACTTCTGCCACGTGGCAACAGCTTTGTCGACATCCATCTTTCCCTGCCACTCGACGACGCCCAGATTGAACAACGTGTTGGCCTTGTTCGGTTCGTAAGAAAGCGATTTCTGGAATTCCGCGATGGCGCCATCAGCGTTGCCGGTATACCAATAGGCGGTCGCCATGTCGGTACGAACGCCCGTGTTGGCTGGCTCTACCTTCAGTGCACGCTGGTAGTATTCTATGGCTGTGGGGAACTGGTGGACGTCGTAATAGACGTTCCCGATGTTTGCCAGAAGTCCGGCGTTGTTCGGGTCTGTCTTGAGCTTCTCGAGCAACGGTCCAGCTTGCGTGTCGGCCATTTTCTGCATCTGAGCCGGAGTTGGAGTTTGAGTGCCCGCGTCTGCACTCCCCATCGCCGGTGCGCTCGCTGTCTCAGTCACGGCGGCCGCTGGACTCTGGGATCCACGGATGAACCAGCCGCCGGCGATTCCCACTAGCAGGCAGATGACCGCCAACGTGTAAGCCTGCACGCTTGTCCATTGCTCGATAGAAGTTGCTCGATTTGTATCCGTCATTAGCTCAGTGCTCCTTCAGATCCCGTTTCGTTTGCCGGCGGAAGCCGCCGCGAGCTGCGTTTCACCATCTTGTGGTGCCAGCCAGAGCGCTAGCTCTTGCCCTGCATCTGGACGTCGGCCATCAGTTTCTGCACCGTGGCTTTGCGGTCTGCGCTCAATTGCGGATTCGACTTCAGCAGTTGCTGCCAAGCCGCCACCGCTCCCTTGCTGTCCTGTTTTCCCTGCCACTTGATCATGCCGAGGTTGAACAGCGAGTTGGCATCCTTGGGGTCATAGTGCAGCGCCTGCTGAAGCTGGCTGATCGCCCCGTCCACATCGCCGTTGTAGTACAGGCACGAAGCCATCTCGGTGCGAATGGCAACGTTCTTGGGATCGACATGCAATGCCTTGTCGTAGTAGTCGGCCGCTTCCCTGAACTGGTGGGTAGCTTGGTAGATCTTTCCGACCTGGATGAGCAGATCACTGTTGGTCGGATCGCTCTTCAGCTTTTCGAGCAGCGGTGCTGCCTTCTTGTCGGCCATCTGTTTCATCTCTTCAAGGCTAGGCATCTTTCCGCCCATGCCACCAGCGTGGGGGAACGGCTGGGCGTTGGCTGCGGGTTGTGCCGGCGCCGCAGGCGATTGCGATCCGCGAAACAGGTATCCGATCGCCAGCCCAACCACGAGGCAGATTGCCGCCATCGCGTAGACCTGCTTAGCCTGCCAAACGGATCCGCCCGTTGCTAGCTCGACTGCTTCATTCGGCATTCGTCGTTTTCTCCTTCGATCTGCGCATTCCTCATTCAGAGCAGCACAGTAAATTCCAGTAGTTCAGGGCACCCCACATGCCACATTGTAATCTGCGAAAATCGGTTTCTACGCGCCTGTTTCCAGCACATTGCAGGAAGGCATTCCTTCGACTGCGTCGAATTAAGTCGGGGATTCGCGTCTTTCTCCTCAGGCACCGCGGAATTTGCCCCGGCGCAGTGTTGGTCGAAACACAACCTCTACCGATGCCTACCTTACCTGCGGAGGGGCGCGGGGACAGCATGCGTTATCACAGACAAATGTGACGTGGATCACACGGCCTGTTCCCGATCCTGTGGGTGACGTTGCTGCTGGCTGGCTTCGGGATCAAGGAACTGACGAAGGGCGTCTGGCAAGCATTCCGCACAAGCTGAGCGCAGATCAGTTCCGAACACGCCGAGTTGACTAACTGATTAACGTGAGACGAATTTACCGAGTTTACGGGCGACGGCGACAAACCGATCCAATAAGCCGGACCCGACACGGCGACTCGCGGAATCACGCGCGGGGAGTATGAACCGCGATCAATCACAACTCGAATCTTCCAGCGGCAGAGCAAATTTTCCGGCACATAACGCGAGTGCGCGTGAGCCGATACCCCGCGCCGTAATTCCGCAGACGCCGACCAGCGCGCCGCGCCAAGGCAAGTGAACGCGTGGTGAATCACGGGCAAGAGGCCTGATGGCGCGGGTCGCCAAGACTCGCATCACACGCAGCAGTGATGCCCCTCACCGACGCTGCATTGCACAACACTTTATGCTTCCGCAACTCCTGCGCACACATTTACGTTTTTTTTGCGAATGTGTGGATGCGGCATAAAGAGGCTGGAAATTGACGAACGTTGAGCAGAGCCTAAAGCCACCACGCAACTCCGTGATCCTTGTCATTCGCGCGTTGCTGATTCGAGCCGCAGCGGTTGGCATGCTCTTGTGGGTCGCGGCTTTCAACGGCTATCCTATCGTTTTTTCGGATAGCGGGGGCTATCTCATGCCCGGCAAGTGGCCTTATCGCGCCCGGGATACAGCGTCTTCACACGATTGACGAGCATGGGAATCAGCGGCTGGCTCATCGTTGTGGCGCAAGCCATTATCGTAGTCTACGTTCTGGACGAGACCTGCGACTACTTGATCGGCAGTGAGCGACGCTACCGCGAACTCTCTCTGCTGGCGACGGTTTCCCTCCTGGCGCTGTACACGAGCCTGCCTTGGTTGGTGTCGCTGCTAATGCCGGACGTATTTGCCGGCATTGTCTTTCTGTCTTCGTTTTTGCTGATTTTCAATGACCAATTGCGCCTGAAAAATCGAATCGCTCTGATTGCGATCCTGATGATCGCTACTGGATCGCATAGTTCCCTGCTACCCATCGCGGCAGCATTCGTCACAGCGCTGGTTCTGGTGAGATTTATTAGAGGCCAACTGGAGGCTGCGGCTCTGCGCAAGGTTGTATTCGTTTCGATTGTCGCGCCACTGATCGCCGTGGGGCTTGGGACGGCGACGCTGAATTACGGCTTGGGTCTGGGTTTCAAATACTCCCCATCGGGGCGACTCTTCCTGTTGTCGCGGCTGTTCGCAGATGGCCTCGCGTCGGACTACCTTCACGACAATTGCCCCAAGCAGCCTCTGATTGCGTGCCGTTATCTCTCCAATTTGCCGCTGACACAAACGGAATTTCTTTTCAGGAATCATCCGCTCTTGAACGCCTTGGAGGGGCACGAGGATGAAATGGATGCGATTGTGCATGGAACGCTTTTTGGCTACAAACGGCGATTCATCACCAGCAGCATCAAAGCGACGTTCGTCCAGCTTGCGGCGTTGCGCACGGGGGACGAAGTTCGTACCTATGCTGCAAGGACGTGGAACTCCGCCGTGATCGAGCATGTATTCCACCGCGATTTTCCCGCATTTCAGCAATCCAGAGAATCTCGCACCACTTGCTCCCCTTGGCCGATACTGGAGCGTCGATTGACACGGCGGCTTTCTGGCTGAGCGCTATCGTCTGCGTGGTGTTTGCCTGGAAAAACCGGCGAGGACGCCAGAACGAGTTCTTTTACTCGGCGCTACTGTTTCTGCTTATCAATGCCGCGGTTTGCGCCACT
The DNA here is from genome assembly GCA_050014475.1 of Terriglobales bacterium. Lineage (GTDB taxonomy): Bacteria > Acidobacteriota > Terriglobia > Terriglobales > Acidobacteriaceae > Acidiflorens. Next base: position 80,617 of record JBEKDG010000005.1, read on the forward strand.
TTCTCTGGTGTCTACGATCGGTACCAGAGCCGTGTGGCCTGGCTGGCCCCACTCTGCCTCGCGATGTACGTTTGCAGCCTGTTGCGGAGGGGTTCGCCGTCACAGCCTGGCCCGGCGCAGTGGATGAGCAGGGGAATTGTGTCTTCCACGCTGCAATCGTAGCACCGGGAAAAAGCCGGAAGACGACGCGCTGACCGTAGTGAAAATTTGAAGTAACCGGCCACTAGGTCAGTCCGGCTGATGCTGTTGGCTGTGGTGCTTTCCATGTTATTGGGGCAGGTTGTATCCATCATCTGCATATCTCGGTCGAAACTCTCTGCGGCACTTCTCGAAACTGCACTTGTATCCCTCGCCCGCCAGCTTGCTCTTCGATCGCTCAATTCACTTCGTGGCGGAGCTCAATCCATAAGCCACTAGGGTTCGGCCATGTTTAAGAAACGACCCAGATTTTCCTATCTTCAATCCCACGGAACTAACATGCTCTCATCAGGGCTGCACAGCCAGATTCTCCGGTCCTTGTAATACTCGCGGAGCTTGCGGTTGCGTTCTTCGTCGAGTTCGCGCGCCCAAACGATCGGCTGCTGATCAATATTAGCCGAGTTGTATACCCATTCGTCGTGAATCCGAAAGTCGTTCTCATGGTTGGTGTAGCGTACAAGGATCAAGTGCTTTGGGCCCTGTTTCATTAGGAACTGCTCGATCTGTAGCCGCGGACTTGCCTGGCGGTACAACGTGGGTGCGCCGAATAGAATGTCGATCGTCTGCTCTATAGGGATTCTAGGGAGCACCAGTTGGGCCGGAATCATCAGCAACACCACTACGGGCGCCAGAGCTACCAACCCGCGCCAGCGGGAAGATGCGCCGCTATCCCGCATGAAGGTCACCCGCATGTGCCGCAAGGACTGAAGCACCATTGCGAAGAGGGCGCCTGTCATCGGAGCAGCATAGTGGGGTCTGGCCCACCACTCGATGGCGACTGCCACCAGGACCGCCAGAATGACAGCCAACAAGAATCGCACACGCCTGTCCCGAAAAGCAGCAACTCCAAGTAGCAGTGGAAACGTAAGTGCCGGGCCAAGATAGATCCGCCAGTAATCAAAAAATCGTTCTGCCTGACTGGTTTTCCGTGCCGCTATTTGAGTGAAAAAGTAACGCAGTGTGTCAGTGTTGTAGTGTGGTTCCGGTCGCAGCTTTTGCCAAATGAAAAGTGGCGTGATGCCGTACTGCTCGGCTTCGAGAGAATTGGGCATCTTGAAAGCATTGCCCGTCACCCTCCAGAAGTAATAGTTCATGCCGGCCCCTGTGACGACCAAAATGAGTGCGATCGGCACGAGAAGGCGGAGCCTCGTTCCGCGACCGCTGGGGCAAGGCTGGAAGCCAAGCCAATGACAGGTCTTGTCGCTGCCAAACAGCCAGGCAAAAAATACAAATGCCACCGGCAGACAGAAGAAAAAGCCCTCGTACGGTCGACTGTTCGCCAGGATCGCCATTCCGAGCGCGAGCCAACAGGCGTCCCGGATACGACAATAGCGGAAGATGCGAGGCAGGGCGCCCAGTACCAGCGCTCCACCGAGTGCACCTGGCGCGCCACCCCAGTAGCTGTTCATCCAATAACTGAAGATGCCGAAGCGGATGGCGACCAGCACCGTTCCGGCAAGTGACCAGAAGTGGGGTAGCCATGCCTTCAACATCCAGTAGAGCGCGCCACAGAACAACGACATGCTGAGCCAAACGCCGAGCCACGGCGCCCGCACGACTGCCTCGCCAATGGCGATAAAGACACCCTGCATAACAGGGTAAGTGGAGGCATACGTGGGCTGCTGCAGGACGTGCATCGCCTCGAAGTGGATCCAGAACGGGTGTGGCAGATTCGTAAGGCGTCCTGACGCTAAGGTGTCGGCCAGCAAGAGGTAGCTGTATTCGTCGTGGATGGCAGGGTACGGCAGTTTCACCCACGGCCAAGCGAGTAGACGCAACAGAGGGGCGATTAGGATCGCAAAGGCGACAGCGGTGCTCGGTCTTCGGCTACTCCACAAGAGCAACGAGCGGAATGGGGACAGAATACTTGAACCGAAGTCCGGTACAATGAGGGAGACAGCTAACCCAACGATAAGTGCGCCGAGTTCCGCCCACAGTATGAAGTAGTCCCGAAGAAACGTCATTTTCGCCGCAGGCCAAGGATACTGAGGAAGAAGCTGGAGAGGGAGATCTGTACGCCGAGCGTGAAAAGAGTCATCGTCACGGCCACGAGGCGTACCATTCGCGTCGGGTCAATCGGACCGAAATCCTGCAAATCCCAGCGGATCAGTGAATAGAAACCGGTTGCGGCCCCGGCAAGCATGAGGACGGCACCAACGGCGAGGCCAGTCTCCAGCGTGAAGTAGCGATACAGGCGCGCTAGTCGCGAGTCTTCGGGCATCAGCTTGTTCGTGATCGCGAACGTCTTGGTAAAGACGGCAAATATGACGGCCTGGAATCCGACGAGCACGGCCATGACGGCATAGAGCAGAGTGTGAATATCGAGCGCGACGACACCCACGCGGCGAGGTCCGGGAAGAAGCCAGACGGCGACGGCCAAGCCGGAGAGCATGACCGCCAGCCCGGGATAGAGGAACGTCCAGCGCGGACTGTACATCATGAGGAAGCGAAGGTGCCGCCAGCCATCGCGCCAGCTTCGGAGATGCGGAGCGCGGTCACGCCCGTCCGGCGATAACGTCGTCGGAACCTCGGAGATCTTCATGCCGAACAGCGAGGCTTTCACTACCATCTCACTGGCGAATTCCATGCCGGTCGTCTGCAGATCCATGCGCTGGTATGCCTCCTTGCTGAAGCCGCGCAGCCCGCAGTGGAAATCCTTGCAGGGAGCTTTGAAGAAGAGGCGGCCGATGAAGCTCAGTGCCGGGTTGCCGAGATAACGATGCAGCGGCGGCATGGCGCCATCTCGGATGCCGCCCTGAAAGCGGTTGCCCATCACCAGATGCGAGCCGCGGCGGAGCTCGTCGAGCAGCTTGGGGATGTCCCCGAAGTCGTAGCTCGAATCGGCATCGCCCATGATGATGTATTGCCCGCGCGCAGCGGCAATTCCACGCATGAGTGCGTTGCCGTAGCCCTTCTGCCTGACGTTTTCCACGCGCGCGCCGAGCGCCAGTGCGATTTCCGGTGAACTGTCGGTGCTGCCGTTATCGGCTACGATGATTTCCGCGTGGATGCCCTGGGCATCCACGGTGTGCTGGATCTGCCGGATGCATGCCGGAAGCGTTCTGGCCTCGTTGAGGCATGGCATGATAACAGACAGTTCCGGTTCTGGCTCTGGCACAAAAGCCTCCGCACTACGATCCGGCTGCATCAATCTCGCCTTAGCCATGAACGCTCCTGTCACGAGACAGCGTCTGGATCAGCGGATTTCAATCTACAACAAGAACCGGGAAAATTGAGGCATGGCCATCACAGCCGATTGTGAGAGACGTCACAGAATAAACATACGCACGGGGCTCGCGAATGGGAAGCTGATGCTTGAGAGGTTGGCCCTACTCCGGCAGGTTTCTCGTTAAGCCACTTTCTTCAAACGAGCCATGAAATGAAGCTGCGCTCCAAAAACCCAATTCGCAGGCGGGGCATAAAGTCCTAAACACGTGATCAATTCTTCCGGCTCCAACCCAATTTCCTGCCAGGCCTTTTGCCACTGGTTTTCCGTCCAATAGTTGTAAGGAAGGGCGACCCCAAACCGGGCATTGCCCACCCAATCCATGAACCGCAAACGTTGAGCTGCCGCCAGTCCTTTGCGGTAATGGTCTTTGATCAGCACCCACCGTTCCGCCACGCGACAAGCCTCGCGTAACAGCACTGTTGGGTCGTCCGTGTGATGCAAAACGTCGGAGAAGAGAACCGCGTCAAACCGCCCGTCCCCGAACGGAATTCTAGAGCCATCGAACATTTCCACTGGAACATGCGTGCGATCCCTGGGCAGCACGTCAAGCCCTCGGATGTCCAAATCGGGTCTCTTGGAACAAATCGCCGCGGACAGTAGGCCATCGCCGCATCCAACGTCGAGTATGCGAGCGCTTCTTGGTGCAAGGCGTGCGAACCATGAAGATAGGACTCCGACCCGTCGGTTGATTACCAGCCGGTCATGCAAAGTTCCAGCGGCGCCCAAGAGAAGCTCTCCCTGTGTTGTTATACGAAAGTTCTCCGGTTTCTAATTCATCGCCCGGTCGTTCGCGAAATAGTGTTTATCTTCGCCCGTTGCCGCGAGGGCCTGATTCAGCTCTGCATCGTAATTGTCCCTTAAGGAGTCGAACTGTGGTGCTGATCTCATCGACGCCGCAGCCCGAGTACGCTCAAAAAGAAACTCGCGAACACCGTCTGCACGCCCAGCGTAAGGAACAACGACGATAACTTCATGCAGGAAATAGTAACAACCCGTGTGGGCTCAGCACAATTCATCGCGGATTTCCTTTTTGACCTCGAAAACGCCCAATATGGTTACTCCGTCCTGCCACCTCTATTCGCGGCCTTAGCGGCGATGCATTCTGGCGTGGCATGGCGAGCAGAGCGTGATCAAGTTTTCGTCTGAGTCGGCTCCCGAATGGCTGCGGAACTTCCTGTGGTGCACCTCAAGATTCGACATCGTGCCACAGGATTGACACCTCCAGTTGTCGCGACGCAGGATCTGCTGGCGCAGACTTTCGTACGACAAGGGGTCCAGCCGCGCGGGTGCGGCTTTGGGGCGAATCATTCTCACGACGCCTTCTCACGCAGGTTTTCGAGGAAAGCCTGCTGCTGTTCGCCGGGCAAGAACTTGTAGTAGCGGGAGATGGAGTTGAGCAGGATCTCCGGGTTGCCATTGTCCAGGTGCGCGCCCGCCAGGAAGTCGGCGCAGATCATCTCCAGACAGTAACCGCGCGATTTGTCCGTGCCCAGCATCAGAGCTGCCGTCTCGATCGCCTGCTCAATCACCGGAATCTGGCTCTTGTAGACCTTGAAGTAGATCAGCTCTGACGGCTCCTCTTCCCTTCCCGTCAGTTCCTTCTCCACGGCCCGCCTGAAGTCCTCCTTCGGCAGTTTTCGAGCTTTGTGCAACCAGGTTGCACAATCGAAGTGCTGACCGTCCCGGCGTGCCACCTTGGCTAGTTCCAAACCCTTCGTCCATCCCACCTCTTTCAGTTCACGTCTCGCCTGAGGCGGCAGGTGCTCGTGGATGGACATCAGGTAGTACGCCTTCCTTCTCGATTCCGGAAATCGCCTCGCCAGGAATTCGTCAAACGACTTCAGGTTCTCCAGCCTCCAGTACTGTCCCGCCCGCACCTCGCACAGATACCTGCCAAGCTCGACGAACCGGGTATCGCGCTCCATCTCTTTCTGCCTTTCCCACGCCAGGATTTCGTCGATCTTGGTGAGGACAAACAGTGCGCGCTTGCGATTGAGCTTCGGCGGCATCGGCATCGGCCTAAAACGAAAGTTCGTCAAACAGACCAAGATCGACTCCCGGCTTGCGCACAAGGCCGGCTTCGACCAAGTCGGGCTTGTCGAGGCAAAGGCCAACGAATGGGCAAGTTGTGCACGGGTTTTTGGGGAACCGAATCCCACTGTGCGGCAGGAATAGCCCGGATTCGATCCGTCGGACTGTGTCTTCGACCAGAGTTGCGAACTGCTGCCGCTGCTCCTCTGCGATCGTGGCGCGGAGATATTGAACTTCGACCAGACGCTTGCACAGGAAAACAATCTGGGCAACCTCGTCGATCCCCGTCATCCACGAATAGCAGACGAGTTGCGGATCCAGTGCGGAAATGCCGGCCGGCTCTTCTGGATATCGTGCAGAGGTAGTCTTCCATTCCAGAATGCATGGTCTGCCGTCCAGTTCGCCAATGGCGTCGACGTAGGAGACGAAATTGTTGCCAGAACCTAGGATCCGATGGAACTGAATCTGCTGGGTAGAACGAGGGCGGCGAATGCGAACTCGGCCGTCCTGAGCGAAGCGATCGAGCAACTGGATGCCTTGCTGCAGCATGCGGTCCCAGGTGTCGTTGCCGGAGTAAGTCAGGCCCATGTCCTTGCACATTTCCCACTGTTCGAACAGCACAGCCGCCGGGTCTTCACGGCGAAACAGGGCGGCGACGGCCTGTTCGAAGGCTCGGCCGAAGAGCATGGCGGCACGCGTGTCTTTCTCCTGCCAACCGTCGAGATAGCGGTGCCGGTAACGACGCGGGCAGCTAAGGTACTGGCTGATCTGGGTGTAGGAGTAGGTCATCGGGTTGCCTCCTCGGTGTTGGAGGGAGAAGCACTCGATACCGGAGCTGCGGACAGTTCTTCCCACTGGCTGGCTGGGGCGAAGCCGTCGAGGTTGATTAGTGAAATGCCGTTGATCACGGTGTGGCTGATCTTGACCACGCCGCGGAGCCCGGGCAAAGCCTTCTCATCGACCTGTTCGTGGGCCAACAACTCCGGGTCATAGAGAAAATCCCGCAGGAACCAACCCAGTTTCCACATCGCCTTCTGCGTGCAGTAGAGACGACCCACAATGGACTGCCCGGCCAAGGTCCGGGGCTCGAGAACGGAGAGTCGGAGGACGTAGAACGGTTTGTGCGCATGCCAGCGGAACTGGGCGCCATCGACCCGAACGAGGAAGATCCCGTCGGGAATCTCCGGACGAGAATCGCGGGCCGTTTCGGCGAGGCCTGGGACTTGGCGTTTCATGCGACCACCTCCTGCTTCGGATGCGAGTAGCTGTTGAGCTGGCAGAGCAGCTTATTTCGGTCCTTCTCGGCCCAGTCGGCCAGTTGCTGGACGAAGTTCTCCACCTGTTCACGGGTGGCCTCTCGGAGAGTCTTCGTGCCGCAGAAGTCGACGGCATAGGCCTTGACCAGTTCGGGGTCGAGCTTGTGCTGGCGGATGATCTGGCAGAGATGGTCGCGAACTCTCGGCCCGCTGCTGTTCCCGTTACCATTCGCCTTTTGGGGAGGAAGCTTCTCCGTCGGGCTCGGAACTGTCCCGATTTCCTCGACCGAGCAGATTCCGATGCCGTAGGCCTTGCGGAGGGCCCTGTTGACGGCTCGTGTTTCGGCTACGCGCATCTCTGCCCCACGGACGAGCGAGGAAACGTTGGAGGGGTCGGCGTCGCCATAGCCAACGAACCCGCGGCAACGAACAGATTTGTAAACAGTAGCTCGGAAGGCGTAGCGACTAGTTGCCTGATCTGACAGTTGACGAACTGGCTGGACCTGCATTCCAGAGCAGCGGCAACGCTTGGCCAAACGGATCAGACCAGCGTGGGTCACGTACCAACCACCACTAAGAAGAAGGAGGTCGCCGCACTTTAATGAGAGCGAAAAATTGCGGGTCAGCTCTCGCAGTTGTTCGAGCAGAACAGGCGGTAAGTTCTGGGATACGAATCGCTTCACGAAACGCAAGTTTTCGGCGATTAGAATTTGCTGACTCTTAGAGTTCCGCAGCTTCATAAAATGTTCTCCTTTGTGTACCAATGTTGAACATTGTGGACTACACTTGGTACTGTGTCAAGTGGAAAATGATTTGCGAGGTGTGGATGAAAGTTCTAGAATCCCCGCAGCTTATGACAGCCAAAGACGAACGGATTGGGTTCAGAGTCTCCAGCGAGATCAAGGTTGCCCTATTGCAGATCGCTAAGAAGGAAGGCCGCAGCTTGGGCCAAGTTTGCGAACTGCTTCTCAGAGGCGGGATTCACGAGTACGAAAGAGAAGGATCCAGATACCTCCATCGTTCTTTAGAGCGGCCAAAAGAGAAGGGCAAGTAGTGCAACCTTGGAAGAAGAAACATAATAATAAAGGAGCCACCACCTGGTGCTTCCGACGGTTGCACCAGGGCAACCGCGGCCCTGAACCAAGATCAAGAAATTGACGCCGGAGCAGTGGCGCGAGATTGACAAGAAGGCTATAGCGCTCGGTGGACGAAAGCGAAGAACAGAGTCCGACAGAAGGACCTGCAAGACAAAACCTGATCGCGTGAGATTCCTCCCAAGATTGACCTGAGACGGCCTCGTGGATATCTGGATCGCCAAAGAACCGGACTGCGCGTTCGCCCCTCCGGAACTACCCGGTAGTGTCCTACTTGGGTGTTGCTGGCCAAACGCTATCAAGATCTCGCGACCAGCAACTGATGATGAACACTTGCCCGGAGTTACGGATCGTCGTTCGTCGCCTCAGACGGCCAACGCATCGACGAAGCGATCGCAGAGTGTGGTCTCGAGGTTGGAGTAATTCACCTCGACCGGCGCGGTCAGGAATGGCTTCATGATGTCAAGCACCTTGGGATAGAACTCTCTCTCATAGCGCTCGGCATCCCGTCTGGTTGTCCACAGGGTGATGGCGATCACCTTTCCCGCTTTCATCTTCTCGGGGAAAAAGGGCAGAATCTCCAGAAAGCCGATCTGCTTTTTTAGGATGGGCAGGACTTGGTCTCTTACGACCTTCACGAACTCTTCCTTCTTTGCCAGCTTCACTTCGAAAACAAGAATACAAGCAAACATGACAGTACTCCTTTTCGTTGTGCGAGAACGTTGTTCGATAACGTTGTGCGATAACGTTGTTCGACACCAACAGGTTCCAGGCTGGGGCCCTCGATCCAAAGAGGCTTCTGTCTTTTCCGAACGCCAGGAGCTCACGCCGAGCCGAAACTTGCACTTACTTATACCTACAATGACCGGTTTTACCCAGGCTGTGACGAGTGACCGTGAGCGCAGTGCTGTACGTCACAGAGCGCAGCAATCATTGCGCCTTCAGGAGCAGTCCAAATTCTTCGAGCTATCGTACGAAGCTGAACCCGGCGGTGAGGAGTGCACCGAAGACGAGCGCATGGGCCAGCTCCGTCCAACCTAGTCGGCGGACCACGATGGGCTGAGGCCTTTTCGCGAACCAAGCGAAGCCACGAAACAAGATTGGGGCAAATGCAATCAACGCCAATTCCGGCAGCCAGCTGAAATGGCAGGCAAGCAGCAACATCCCGCCGAGGAGGATCTGTCCCGCCAGGAAACTCCAGCCCACCGTGAACTTCTCGCTCCACCCCGCCGCTCGCGCCCCACGAATTCCGATCCACACGAAGTGGATTTGGTTGGCAGCGAACAGCCAGTTGACCAGCCACAGCGCCCATGCTCTCGCATCAAACCGCCCCGTGGCCACGTAATACGCGGCGGACGCGGTCGAGGTCAGCGCCAAGGTGCTCACCACTTCCGCCGCCACCCTCGTCGTTCGTCCCATTTTCTTCAAAAACATCTGCGCCGCAAACGCAGCGCCGGCAATCATTCCAAGCCAAATCAGCTCGCGGTTCTTTCCCTGCCAGAAAAGCGCGCTCAGAGTGACTGCGGCTATCGTGGCCAGCGGCAGAGCGACATTGCGTACGAGTTGGCGCTCCGCTGATGTCTGCGCACGTACAGCGCTGGCGCCGAGCCAACTCTCGGCCGGCGTTCTCAACCAGAACAACGCCAGCACTGCCGTCGTCAACAGCAGAACCGGGGCGACGCGTCCTCCAGCCAGCAAGCCAACGGCTGCGCCCGTCAGCAGAGGAACCAGCAACATTCCCCATGCTCCGTGCTCGCGGGGCACGACAAGCGCGCGCCGACGTTCTTTTTGCGGAATGGTCTGCGGGATGGTAAGGTTGGTTCTGCTTTCGGTCGCATCACGCGCGACTCCCGGAGCGGAAGGTATTTCTAGTGGCAATGGGCCGCTCTTCATGACTCAGAAACTCCAAGACTAGGTTTGCAAAGACGGTTTGGGGCTACGGTGACCAAGATCACGCCTCGCCCTTCGACAGAGGTGAAACTCCTTGAGCCTTTCCTCTACAGATTGTTATCACAACATCCTTTACACTTCCGCCCGAGCCGGCGCGAGCCGATCCGAAGCTACAACCAGCCGAACGCGAATCGGCCTTCCCGGTCACGTAACCAGCCAACTGGTGATGGAGATCACACATCGCTGTGGGAAACCACTCACTTCGAGCCACAACTGCACTCGGCAGCGGGCATCGCCGCATCTCACGATATCAAATCAAACCACTTATTTTGTTTCACTTAGAGGACTTCCACGGAAGTCTCACCCCCGCCTGAGAAGAGTGGCGAGGGGCTTGCCAAGGTACCTGTGAGCGGAGGCAACAATAATGACCACACATATCGTAAACCATGCCCAGAAACTTGCGCCGGCAGACAAAACCTTTTGCGCTTTCCCTCCAACCGTTGCCGATGCCTTGGAGCAGGAAGCCCTCACCACCACCTATCCCACGGGAGCGGTTTTATTCGCGGAAGGGCAGGCTCCGCGGGGAGTGTTCATCGTGCGTCGAGGCCGGGTGAAGCTCTCCATCTGCGGCAGCGACGGCAGGACGCTGATTCTGCGTATAGTCGGCGCCGGTTGCCCATTGGGAGTCGCCGCTGTAGTTTCCGGACGCCAGTATGAAGCTACGGCCGAGACCCAGGAGCCGTCCGAGATCAGCTTCCTGCGACAGAGCGATCTGCTGCGCCTCATGCGCCTTCACGGCGAGTTTGCCCTGTGGGTGACCCAGCACATCGCCAAGGATTACGCCGGTACTTGCCGCGAAATCCGCGACCTGATCCTTTCCGACTCAGCCAGCGAAAAGCTGGCTCGGCTGCTGGTGGGATGGCTCGACCAGAACACCACCTCCAAGAACCCCAGCCAAATGACGCTGGCTTTGACCCACGAAGAGATCGGGCAGATGATCGGCTCTTCGCGCGAGACTGTCAGCCGGCTTCTCGCGGGCTTCAAGAAGCAGCATCTCATCCAGCAGACCGGCTCTACGCTTGTGATTCCCGACCGGGTTGCCCTGGAATCCCTGATCACAGCCTAAAGTATTGCGAAGTAAGATAAGCCGCTCGTCGGGGCCGGTCATCCCCCGCCGGCCCCGTTTCCTTGGAGAGGGTGTTGCATCTCTATCTGGCTGTCGCAGCGCTTGTGTAGAGCGGACACTCCTGTCCGCTGCCTCTGACTCTGATTCTTAATCGCCGGGTCGCTTCGCCGCGCCGTTCCTCCCAGGCTTTATATTTACTGCTATGCTATTAACCAAATAGTATGGGTAGGGGCGGGTCCGAAAAAAAATCTTACCCCCGATCTTTTGGAATCATAGAGTTACGCAAAAAATCCCGCAAAATCTTTGAGTTTAAAGGACTTAGAGGTAAAATCTTTATTCGTCAACGACTTAGCTCGTTTTTTCGCTTCGCCGAGGTCTCGGCGGCGGGCTGACGCCCGCTTCTTGTTCCAAATTTGTGTTTTCAAAGAGCGCCGACAAGTGGGGCTGGGGCAGGTTCGAGGGCCGTCTTGGGTGACGGGCACACCTCTGTCCTGCCACAGGTCGATCTCCATTGTGGCCGACGGGTGGGTAGATGTCTGTGATGGTGCTCACAGGGCGTTTGTGATGAAAAAAAATCAAAGGCCCCGCCCAAGCGAAGCTTGGACGGGCCAGCCGCCTAGAGGCATTGCGAAATAAAAAGCCGCTCGTCGGGGCCGGTCATCCTCCACCGGCCCCGTTTCCTTTTCTGCGACACCCCGCTTCTTGTCGGAGCGAATTCTTTCCGTTGGGGCGTCATTCGACCGGAGTGCGAACCCAGCCGATCCGGATCGTGAGCGCTATCGCCTGATTAGTTCAAGTATGGAAACCAGCGCCATTCCGGCGTAAAGTGTCACGTGACGCCAATTCAACCGTTGCACTAAGATTCAGCTATTTAGCCTTCACCCATGTCCACGAGAACCACTCCTTACGCAATCGACAAGGCACTTCTGAGTGAACTCGTGCGCGGAGCACAAAAAACATTTGAAAACGCCGAAACTCTGTTTAGAGAAGCTTCCGTCCTCAGGGAAGCTGGCTTCTTAAGCCGTGCGTACTGCTTGCATCAGATTTCGTTAGAAGAATGCGCCAAGATTGAAATTCTAGGCTGGCACGCCACAAGTATGTTCATGGGCCACAAGGCGGATTTTGGAAAGTTGAGGAAGAACCTTGAGAGCCATGCCTACAAGAACCGCACTAATGCGTATTTCTTAGAGCGCTCCGAAGAGGAAGAAGCTGCAATACAAAGTGGCGACTTCGAAGGTGCAGCCGAAGCCTTTTCACAAATGCAAAGGGAATTTCATTCAAAAGCAAATATCGCGAAGAGCGCTTCGTTGTATGTTGATTTCACGGATGGGAAATTCGTGGCTCCGAATGAACGCATCAAACCTGAAATGGTTGCGGAGATTGCCACACTGAACGATAGGTTCTTGAGGGTCGGCTTTTCGGGCCTAGAAAGACTGCAAATGTATGAGACGAATCCTGAAAAAATTTACAAGCTGCTAAATGGTTTTGACAAACGCCTTCTGGAACTCAAGGATGAGCATCCGAACGATCCGGTGCGGGCACTCAACACTTTCCTACAAGAGATGCTGGAGCGTATGCGGTCGCCGGATTGAAAGGTAGATTCGAAACGACAATGCAACGCAATGCACAGCAACTGAGTGCGGAAGACCTTAGAGAAGCGGGGATAAAGTCTCTCCAGAATGCCTCAGAACTGGTTGAGGAAGCCCAACTTCTATTTGAACACGGCCGCTGGAGTCGAGCGGCGTTCCTCTGTTGTATTTCCGGTGAAGAGCTGGGGAAGTGTTTCATGTCCCTCTCTGCAGTCGTGAACCGAAAAGCTGGCAGATTCGACGAGAATCGTTACAAACGAAGATTTCGTACCCACCAAGAGAAAACCGGACTCCTCCACTTTTTCGAGGATATTTTTGTGTCTTCGTCTGACGTGCCGGCCCGGGTATCGGACATAGATGGTCAAACGCAGTTGACGGAAAAAGTAAAGCTGGCTGCATTGTATTGTGATTTCTACGGCGTCCGACCGTGCGCACCGTCCGAATTGATAACCGAGCAATTGGCTAGTGGAGCGCTAAAACTAGCTAAGAATCGCGTAAAGCACTTCACCGAACAGATCCGTCCGATGTTCGATCGTGCGCTTCAGATTGATCCAGCGGAAATCATGCCCTTCCTGCGCGAATTCCTGCGCTCGATGGGTGTTGATGTGGAATCTGACGCCGATTCTTGATGTTAGCTGTCGCAAAATCGCCATAGCGCTCACAACCCCAGAATCGTCCGGTCGGGCGCCCCGCCCTTCGGTTTTGGAAGGGTGGGATTCCACGGTCGTCTCCCGGTTAGGATTTCTTGCTGACTTTAGGGATGAATTGTTGTGTCCAAGATGCAGCGATGATTCCATCACCCACCCTTTTCGCAAGGTGCGCGAATAAGGATGGGGCAGCCGCAAGCCTTGCTAGCGCGGCCAAATGCATAGGTCCTTCCCCTTCGGCTGCGCTCAGGGTCAGGATGACAATTCAAGGGTAGGGAAACGTCCGTGGCTGCGGGCTGAGTCCCGCGTTTGCAAATGCGACAAACGTGGGGCACGCGCGCCTGTCAACCGAAAATCAGAGTCAAAGGCAGCGGACAGGAGTGTCCGCTCTACACAACCCTCTTCCCGTGCGGTTTGTCGCCTGGGTTGTCGTCAGTTCCCTGCTCATCCCTGTAATCGCCAGGCTCCGTGGGCAACTCGACCAAGTGGGCCCGTTCCAGGGCGCGGAAATATTCGGGGCGGGAATGGCGGTAATGGTCGGCTGGGATTTTGCCGTTGAGCCAGGCGGTATCCATCGGATAGACCATGGGATCGAAGATCACCATGTAGAAGTGCCAGATGATGATGGCGAAGGTGGCCAGGATCGCTTCATACCAATGCACGGCCGTGGCCGCGTCCGTCACCCATTTCGGGAAATGGCGCAGGGCAAAATTGTTGAACCACAGCAGGAAACCGGAGACGGCCATGACGACGGACCCCCACATGAAGGCCAAGTATTCCATCTTCTCCGCATAGTTGAATTTTGCAAACTTCGGCTCCTGTTTTGTGAGACCGAGGTTGTAGCGGAAGACGTGCAGCATGTCGGTGGCGTCCTTGATGGTCGGGATCATGGCCCAAAGGAAAGAGCGATCGCGCTTGTTCCGCGCCAGATGCACGAAGTGGTAGAAGATGGCCAGGAGCATGACGATGGCCGCGGTGCGGTGCAGGCCGCCGCGCCAACCGGCGGCGGACTCCCAGAGCAGCAGCGGCTTGGACCACCAGAACTCCGGATACTTCAAGGCAAATCCCGTGAACACCAGCGTCGGGAAACTCACCATGATGCCCCAGTGGGCGATGCGGAACCCCAAGTTCATCCGCAGCACCATCTCGCCGGATTCCCTGCGCGGGCGGCGCCGAATGAGCTTCGCCAGAAAGTCCAGCAGGTTGTGCAGCAGCATGAAGCCCAGCGTCGCCGGGATCAGCACCCAGTACGTCCAGCGAATCCACTCCACCACCGGGTTATTCGGGCCCGCGCCGGTCTGCACATGGATGGGACCGACGGTGAACTTGGCTTCGGCCACGCCTTTGTGACATTGCCCGCACGTTTTCCGGAGGTTGGCGGCATTGATGGTCGAGCGCGGGTCGCTCGAAGGGAGAATGTCGTGCACCCCATGGCACGAAGCGCAATTCGCCGCAGTCACTTTCCCTTCTCTGAGGGCCAGCCCGTGATAGCTGGCGGCGTAGGATGTCAGGCGATCCACTGGCAACTCATAGCGCAGGGCCAGGCGGGGATCGCCATGGCAACGGCCGCAGGTCTGCGAGGAGACATTCTCGGCACTTAGCGGTGAGGCCGGGTTGCTCGGGTCCATGATGAGGTGCTCGCCGTGGCAGTCGATGCAAACGGGCGCATCCCGCACGCCGGCCTTGACCGCTTCCCCGTGGACACTCTCGTTGAACTGCCGGGCGATTTCCTTATGGCATTGCGCGCAGGTCCCCGGCACTTTCCAGCGATTGACCTTGGATCGCTCATCGGTGGCGGGATAGATGTCATGAGTGCCATGGCAACTGGAACACACCGCCGCATCCTTGCCGAGCGCGACCGCGCGCCCGTGAACGCTCAGCTTATAGGAAGCCACCGGATGCGCCACCGGAATTTTGTGCCGCGACAAGAACTCCGCATCGCTGTGACATTTTGCGCAAGTATCCGCCAGGTTCTTACGAGCAATGGCCGAGTCCGCTTCGCTGGAGGCTTTCACAGCGTGGATGAGGCCGTGGCAGGACTCGCACTTGGGCGCGTCAGGGTCGCCGTTTTTCGCGGCCTGCCCGTGGATGCTGGATTCGAGGTCCTTCACTTGCTGCGCATGACACTCCGCGCACTTTCCGGGAATCAGCTTTTCCGCCGTGCTGAGCTCGTGCGCGCTGCCATGACACGAAGCGCACGCGGATTCGCCGAGGATGGAGTGGGCGCTGGCGGGGACGGACTTGGCCTCGTCCGCATGGCATGTGGCGCAGCGCACTTTGGCGATTTTGGCGGGATGCGGGAAATCTTTGATGGCGGTGTGGCAGTCCTTGCAGCCGAGAACCCCGTGTGCGCTGGCTGCATGCCTGGCCGGGTCGATCGAAACGCTCTTCCCGGCGTCGGACTTCATTCCCGCCTGGCCATGGCACGCCAGACATTGCTGGTCTCCAGCGGGCAAAGCCGAAGCCGAAGCTAAAGTCAAAGCCAGGTAAACCAAGGCAACCTGAGTCGCGAGCATTTCAATACCCTTCTCCGCAATTCAACCGCAAGTCGGCTCTAGCGGGCTGCGAAAAAAATATTTTCCGCGGCGCAATCTTACCTCAGCGGCTAAAGCCGACTCTGAAATCAATCCAGTTATCGCAGCGGTGAACCGCTGCGCCACCCAAAATCAAGTGCAACACGACTTTTTCCGCAGCCTGCTAGCGGTACGCGAACAACATCGCATAGATGATCCACAGCACAATGCTGAATCCCACCGCCAGCGCTCCCCAGGCGAAGGCTCGAATCGTACGGATGACGATTGGTTGATAAGCCTCCTCCATTTTCTCCTCCAGCTGCCCGCTGGCGACCAGCGCTTCATACTCTCTGGGCTTGTCCCTTTTTAATTCTTCCAGCTCCATGCGCCCGGTGAATACGGTGATGTCCATGGGAAACTTTTCGGGTCGCAAGTGGGTATTGAAGAAATGCACGGTAAAGATGAAGCCGGTGGCGAGCAGCGCCTCGTCGCTGTGAATGATGGTTGCGACGTTGAGGAACGACCCCGGTATAAACCGCGTGAAGAATACCGGGAACCACAGCGTGAGGCCGGTAGAACCGATCACCGCGATCCCCCAAAACACCGCGAAATAGTCGAATTTTTCCCAGTACGTCCAGCGGCCATAGGCAGGCCGCTCGCCCTGGCCCACAAACCACTTCAGCGTGGCCACAAACTCAGCGAAGTCCCTTCGGCTGGGAATCATGCTGCTCGGTCCCAGCAGCAGCGCGCGCCACGAACCGTGCTCCCTTTTCTTCAACCGGTACAGGTCCACCAGATGGGTAATGAAAACTCCGAACATCACGACGGCGGCACTGCGGTGAATGTAGCCCGCGTTCTCGAACCCCCCGAGCAGATGAGAAAGCACGGCCGCCCATTTCGTGTAGGAGAACTTCAGGGTTAGCCCCGTCAGCGCCAGGCACATGAAGCTCACGATCATGCAGATGTGCAGGATCCGCTGCTGCCGGGAGAAGCGGATGAACTGGCGTTCTGGAACTCCGCCCTTAGGCATCGGTGCTCTCCTTGCTCGCGGGAGTCTCAGACGTTGCGGCGAGTTCCGCTTCAGCGGCGCGCAACTCCCGGCGCATCTGGAAAGCTCGGGGCAGCCAGAGCAGCGTATGAATGCCACCGACCACGAATGTCACGAGGAGCAGCATGGTCATGCCCCAGAAGGTGTAGAACAGGAACGGGTACTTTCGCGGGTCGTGGTGGGTGGCGTGCGTCAGGTATCCGGCGAAGCGCCGGGTCGCGCCCGCATGGCACTTCTCGCAGGTGGCCGCCACGTTTGCCCGGCTGAGGTGCGAGCGGGGATCGGTTACCGCCAGCACGTCGTGAGCTCCATGGCAGTCATAGCACTTTGCCGCTTTCGTGTACCCAAGTTTCGAGACCTTCCCGTGATAGGTCTCAAAATAGGTCTCGGCAATCTGCTCGTGGCAGCGTCCGCATGTAGTCATCACGTTCAGCCGGAAACTGTCTTGATCCGTGCGGTGGATGGCATGAGCGGTATGGCAATCGTTGCACACGGGAAGTGGCTTGCTGAACCCGCTCACTCGCTTGGCATGGATGCTGTTCTCGAACTGCTCCTCGATGCCGTGGTGGCACCGCCCGCACGTGTCCGGCACGTTGTTTGCGTTGACGCTCGACGCCGGATCGGTCCGGGGAAGGATCTGGTGAGCGGTGTGGCAGCTGGTGCAGGTCGCCGTCACGGTCAAGCCGTTCTTCAGTAGAGTTCCGTGAATGCTCTCCGTGTAGTTGCCGATGATTTCGTGCTGCAATCCGGTGTAGCGCACGGCAGCCTTCTGGCCCTCGCGGTGACACCGCGCGCAGAGCCCGGGAACATTGGTCGCAAAGGTTGACGACTGCGGATCTTGTTTGCCAAGGATGGCATGCGTGCCGTGGCATTCCTTGCAGGTCGGGGCGTTCGGATCATTCTTGCCGCTAAGTTGTCCGTGGATGCTGGCCACGTACATCTTGCCAATTTCATCGTGGCAAGCGGTGCAGTCCACCGCACGGGTGATCGTCTCGCAAGGCCGGACCCGCGAGGCGTTTACTTCGGAGTGGCACTGGCTGCAGGCAATCTTGTTGTGGCGCGAATGGCTCACCTCGCCCGCGCTGACGTACATGGATTTCCCGTCGTGCGCGCGACGCAGTTTCTCGTCGGCATGGCAACGCAGGCAATCCGCGTTGGCCATACCTTGTTCATAGAAGACGTTCCTGATCTTATGCGGTTGATGGCAGTCTGGGCAGGCCGGCAGCACGTTCGCCTGTTTTTCCCACAACTCTCCGCGAATGGTCTTCCGGTGGACCACTTCGATTTGCGAGTGGCATTTCGTGCAGGTGGCGGCAATGTTCCGGCGATTGATCGAGGAAGCGGGGTCGGTGTGCGGCAATATCAAGTGCGGGGTGTGGCAAGTGGCGCAGGTCGGGGCCACCGACAGGCCCTTCTTCAGCAACGCCTCTCCGTGGATGCTCTCGGAGTAGTTCTCCAGAATATTGTCCTGGGGAATGGGACGATTGCGCGAAACGGTAGTTCCTTCGCGATGGCACTGGCCGCAAACGAAGGGCACTTTCATCGGCGCCACCGCCGACCGCGGGTCCTTCACCGGATAGATGTCGTGGTTGCCGTGACAATTCACACAGTGGGGCGCCAGCGGATCGCCGCGCGCAATCGCCTTGCCGTGGAGCGACCGGGCATGTTGCTCCTGCTCGGTGGCGTGGCATGTGCCACAATTTACCCGCGCCGGCGTGTCGTGCGGCAACTCTTTTCCTTCCAGGTCGGCGTGGCAGCCCGTGCACCCGAAGCTGCCATGTACGGAAACCGCAAATTTCTTCCCGTCCACGTACAGCGAAACCGTTTTGCCGGCTCGCGTCGTGCTCATGCTCTTGTCGCCGTGGCACGCGAGACATTCCGCCCCAGGCGGCTCGGCGGCGCGTGTGGGGCGTTCCGAAAAAAGAAGGGTGAAAACCGTGGCGAGGAGCGTCGCAACAATAATTCTCAGACCAGCACACCGCTTCCTTCGCACAACTTTTGTTTCAGCCATGTCAAATTCTCGAGCTGGATTCATAAATGCCTTTCCGCTCGGAAGGCACGTCCCTCAGGGGCTAAAGCCCGCATTCTTCTGGGCCCTGAACGGCACGGCTGAACAGGCTGCGGAAAAATGACTCAAGTTAGTAATCCGAGCATTTTCTCGAACCAAGATTCAACAACTTACAGGAGTATTTTTGACTCAAAAAGCCCTGAAATTACTACCTTGCCGTGCCCTACCCAAAACCGATTGATGAAACCAGCTTTCGGCGATGCTTACTTCATTCCCAGGTCGGTCAGAACCTTGGGATTTTCTTCCCCCGCCGCCAAAACCTGATGGCACGTGGAACAGTCATTGGGGATGGTCTGGCCATCGGCGCTGGTATGACTGCCGTCATGGCAGCGGAAGCAGCCCGGCGAATCATTGTGCCCAATGTTATTCGGGTGAGTGCCCCAGGTCACCCGCATGTCCGGGAAGACGTTGCGCAGGTAGATCCTCGCCACCTCCGCGCCCGCTTGTTCCACCACCGTGCGCCGCGCTTGATAGATTGCCGGGTAATTCGTCCGATAAAACGTGTCGATTCCGGCAGTGATGCTCTGCTGGGCTGCATCCCGGGTCGGATAATTCACCTTGAGAACCTCGACCGCCTTCTTCCTGATGTAGGGCAGATCCGTGCTGATCTGCCCGCCCGACATTTGCTTGTCCACCGCGTTTTCGGGCAAGTCGAAGGCATGGGTGGGCCGGTTGTGGCAATCCACGCAATCCATCACGCGATGCTCTCCCTTGTCCAATTGTTGTGGGGTGGGCTTGGCATCGGTGGAAATGAATTCGGTGGTCTTCCCCCGATCGTCGGTGTAATACACGACGGGGATAACCTGCCGCTCGACGTCGGTCGAAATGTAACGGACGCGCGCGTTGTCGGCGAGGTGGCGCCCGTGGATGCCGACCGAACCCTGCCACGTGCGTCCGCCCACTTTCAGCAGCAAGACGTCCTTCTGGGGCGTGTTTTTTTCGTTGTCCTTGTAGCTGGTGTTCACCAGGAACTTGTCGCCGGTAAAGCGCTGCGGCCAGTGACATTGCTCACAGGTTTCGCGCGCGGGGCGAAGATACTTTACCGGCGAAGGAATGGGGCGCGAATAGGTGTGGAACGTTACCGCGAAAACCTGTCGCAGACCGGAAAGCTTCGAGCGCACAAACCACCCCGCTCCGGGTCCGATGTGGCACTCGACACAGTCCACACGCGAGTGGGGAGAATTCTGATAGGCCGTATATTCGGGATCCATCACGCGGTGACAAACCGTCCCGCAGAAACTCGTTGAATCCATGTACTGCACGCCGCGGTACGATGCGGTCCCCACAATGAGAAGATTGAGCACGGTCGCCGCGGCCACGTACTCCAAGGTGCGCCGCACCACGGGCAACCCCAGGTCGATGGCGGGGAAAACCGCCGGCAGTTCCCCGCTCGCGCGCAGACTTCGTCGCCGGAGCCAAATGCCGAGTGGAATCAGCAGCAGGCCGAGTACAAAAATTCCAGGAAGGATCAGAAAGACCAGAAGGCCAATATACGGATGTGGCGGACCCGGCAAGAAGATTTCATAGAACCAGAAGGCGATGGTGGTGAGCGCCGTGCTCGTCGTGACCACGGCGCCCGTAAGGGTGAGGGGATTTTGCCCCAGAAAATAGATTGGCTGCGACCAGTCGCGGAAGCGTTCTCGCAGATTCATTGGAAACCGCTGCTGTCCTTTCTTCTATGCGCCGCTGCGTGGACACACCCCAGACTTTGCCGCCGGATCATCCGCCGCGCTGGACAATCTCCCTAATCTTGATGCCAAGAACCAGCCAGGACTATTTCTTCAAAGTGCGGATGTAAGCCACCAGCCCCTTAACATCTTCCGGTTTCAGACCCGCTGCCGGCTTCATCTTGTTCTTGCCCTTGGTTATGACATCCGCGAGATCCGAGTCCGACATTTTCTGCACTTCGGCAGTCGTGAAATCGTGGGCACCCATGGTCTTCCCCACCTTCGAACCGGTTCCGTCAGCACCGTGGCAGGCGGCACATTTTGCTTTGAAGAGATCGGCTGCGCCTTGCGCATGCGCCGATAGGGGAAGGCTGAGAACAACAGCCAACGCTGTTGCGACGGTAAACACTGGGACGTTAATTCTCTTCATCTTCAAGCTCCATTCGAGTCTTCGTTAACCGAACATCGGCAACGAGAATACATCTACAAATCCGCATCTACAACGTTCAATAGTGAAGCCTGCGAGGGGCGAGGTTCTGTGACCCAGGTCACACGTGCTTGTAATCACAATGCAACTGCCGATTCGCCTCAGGGGCCCTCGGTCGCTTCAATTGCCGATGACGTAATCCAACGTCAGCCGCTCACGCGTGTTGCAGCCGTTTGCACGAGATTCCAGCACTCCCGTGCGATCATCCAGTCTTCCTGTGCGTGAATAACCAAGACGGGAACGGCGGCATCCGGAACGGAGATGTCGTTATCCTTGTCCAAGGGCGATTGCGCGTTCTTCCCCTGGTCGAGCCTCAAGCCAAGAAACGCAAAATTGTCGCACACCGCGGCGCGAACCTCGGGTGAGTTCTCGCCGACTCCCGCGGTGAACACGAGAGCATCGACTCCGCCCAGCACGCCGATCATGGCACCGATTCCCGATTGCAGGCGATGGACATAAATTTCAAGCGCCAGCTTTGCGCGCGCCATTTTTGCGGGTTCGTTGCCGTTCTTGCTGGCGGCAAGAATCTGCCGCATATCGCTGGAAATTCCCGACACGCCAAGCAGTCCCGACTTTTTATTAAGCACCTCGTCAAGTTGCTGGCCCGAAAACTGTTTCTGCCTCATCAAATAAGTAAGGATGCCAGGATCCACGGAG
This sequence comes from Terriglobales bacterium, assembly GCA_050014475.1. Taxonomy (GTDB): domain Bacteria; phylum Acidobacteriota; class Terriglobia; order Terriglobales; family Acidobacteriaceae; genus Acidiflorens. Next base: position 102,117 of record JBEKDG010000005.1, read on the forward strand.
CCCGAGCGGGTGCCCATCATGAGACCCTCCAGCGGAGTAAAACCCATGGTCGTATCCACGCTTCGGCCTTCGCGAATCGCCGCCAAAGAGCAGCCATTCCCCAGGTGGCAAGTCACGAGCTTCAGTGATGTGAGGTTCCTGCCCAGCAACTGCGCCGCGCGCTGCGCGCAATATTGGTGATTGATCCCGTGGAATCCGTAGCGGCGAATCCCTTGCTCGAACCACTCGTAAGGACCAGGGTAGGTGGCCGCCGCTAAAGGCAGGGTGCGATGAAAGCCGGTGTCGAAGACGGCGATCTGCGGCACTGGACCCAGCAATTTCGCGACAATCTCCATGCCTTGCAGTTCGGCGCGATTGTGGAGGGGCGCAAAAACGGAAACGCCTTCGATCGCCGACTTGACCTCAGCGCTCACGACCGAGGGCTCGAAATGTTGCGGACCGCCGTGCACCACCCGGTGTCCCACAACATCGATATCGGAAGGCCCGGAAATCGCTCGCGTGTCGCCGCTCCACAAGCTATGGAGCAAGCGTTCGATGGCTTCCGCACGAGAGCCCACCGATGTCAGGTCTTTTCGGGAAACACCGCGGGAATTCTTTATCGAGTATTCAGCCTTGTCATCTGCCCACTCGATCTTCCCTTCCCAAATGCAACCCGGTGGATCGTCTGGGAGCGTATCCCCAATTTCGTACAGGCAGCTCTTCTGGCTGCTGGAGCCGGAGTTGAGAACAAGCACGTTCATCAGTAAGGCCAAGTCCAATCCCGGATTTCCGGCAAATCGTCGCCGCGTTCGTGAATGTATTGTCGATGCTCGACCAGCTTGTTGCGCAACAACTGCTTGAAGTGGCCTCCGACGCTCTGCAGTCTGGGAACACGGTCCACCACATCCCCAGCCAGGTGGAAGCGATCGAGATCGTTCAGGACCGTCATATCGAACGGCGTTGTGGTTGTGCCCTCTTCTTTGTAGCCCCGCACATGGAGATTGTCATGATTGTGCCGGCGATACGTGAGGCGGTGAATCAACCAGGGATAGCCGTGATAGGCGAAGATAACCGGCTTATCAACCGTGAACATGGAATCGAAGTCGACATCGGAGAGACCATGAGGATGCTCGCTCGATGGCTGAATGGTCATCAGATCGACAACATTCACCACGCGAATCCTGACGTCGGGAAAGTGCTGTCGCAAAAGATCGACCGCCGCCAATGTTTCGAGCGTGGGGACGTCACCGGCGCAGGCCATCACGACATCGGGTTCGGTCCCCTTGTCTGTACTTGCCCACTCCCAGATGCCAATCCCGGTGGTGCAGTGTTCGATGGCCGACTCCATGTCGAGAAACTGCAAGGCGGGCTGCTTGCCGGCGACGATCACGTTTACATAGTGGCGGCTCCGCAGACAATGATCGGCGACGGAAAGCAGGCAATTGGCGTCGGGCGGAAGGTAAACGCGGACGATGTCGGCTTTCTTATTGATCACATGATCGATGAAGCCGGGATCCTGATGAGTGAATCCGTTGTGATCCTGCCGCCACACGTGAGAAGTCAACAAGTAGTTGAGCGATGCGATGGGACGCCGCCACTCAATCTCGCGGGTAACCTTCAGCCACTTGGCGTGCTGGTTGAACATCGAATCAATGATGTGGATGAACGCTTCGTAGCAGGAGAAGAAGCCATGGCGGCCGGTGAGCAAATAACCTTCCAGCCAGCCTTGGCACATGTGCTCACTGAGCATCTCCACCACACGGCCGCGCTGCGAGAGATGTTCGTCAACCGGAAGAATTGGTTCCATCCATTGCTTGTCGGTAACTTCAAAGAGAGCCTCCAGCCGGTTCGAGGCCGTCTCATCCGGGCCGAAGACGCGGAAGTTCTTTGAGTCGGCGTTCAGCTTCATCACGTCGCGCAAAAATCCGCCGAGCACGCGCGTGGCCTCCGCATTCTGCGTGCCGGGCTTCGGAACGCTGACGGCATAATCGCGAAAGTCAGGCATGACCAAATCGCGCAGCAACACGCCGCCGTTCGCATGCGGGTTCGCTCCCATCCTGCGATCGCCCTTGGGAGCCAATTCCGCGAGTTCGGAAATGAACTTGCCATTCTTGTCAAACAATTCCTCGGGCCGATAGCTTCTCATCCAGTCTTCGAGGATCTTCACGTGTTCCGGCTTCGATTGCAGGTCAGCCACCGGCACTTGATGCGCGCGCCACGTGCCCTCTACTGGCTTTCCATCGACGACTTTCGGTCCGGTCCAACCCTTCGGGCTGCGCAAGATTATCATCGGCCAGGTTGGCAGGCCCGCGTCTCCGCCACTCCGAGCCTTGTTTTGACGAGCGGTGTCTTGGATCGATCGGATTTCGTTCACGATGGTGTCCAAAGTTCCGGCCATGAGTTGATGCATCGCTTCCGGCTCGTGTCCCTCGACGAAATATGGTTTCCAACCGTAGCCGGTGAAGAGATGGGTGAGCTCCTCATCATTCATCCGGGCAAGCAGGGTTGGATTCGCGATCTTGTAGCCGTTGAGATGCAGGATGGGCAACACTGTACCGTCACGTACCGGATCGAGAAACTTATTGCAATGCCAACTGGTGGCCAGCGGTCCGGTTTCCGCCTCGCCGTCTCCCACCACGCAACATGCGAGCAGGTCTGGGTTGTCGAACACCGCACCGCAAGCGTGCACGATCGAATAACCCAGTTCTCCCCCTTCGTGGATGGAGCCCGGAGTTTCGGGCGCCGCGTGGCTCGGAATTCCACCGGGGAAGGAAAACTGTTTGAACAGCCTCTGTAGGCCCTCTTCGTTTTGAGTGATGTTCGGATAGAACTCGCTGTAGGTGCCCTCCAAGTAGGTATTCGCGACCAGTCCAGGCCCGCCGTGGCCGGGGCCAGCAAGGTAGATGACATTCAGATCGTAGTTCTTGATCAGGCGATTGAAATGGGCGTAGATGAAGTTCAGACCGGGCGTGGTCCCCCAGTGTCCGAGTAGTCGCGGCTTGACGTGCTCGATCTTCAGCGGCTCGCGGAGAAGCGGATTCGCGTACAGATAAATCTGGCCTATGGAAAGATAGTTGGCGGCGCGCCAGTAGGCGTCGATCTTGCGCAGCTCTTCGGGCGTAAGGGGCTGGATGGAAACGCGATGCTGTGCGGAGTTTACCAAGGCTAGGGGAGTCATCGAATCTTGCCCTCCTATTTCACGCTGTTTCCTATCTTAATTTCTCCGGGAAGAAGTACAAGCGTTGCTGCGGCGGGGCGACCATCAACTGACCCGTACTCCCGATTCCTCGAATGGAAGCGCCCCGACCGCGAGATGCGATAATTGCTGGGCAAGGGGCTTTGGTCATGAAGAGCAGACAGGGATACAAGGGCTATGTCATAGAGGCGCGGCCGCATGAACTGAAGGACGGCGGATTCTCGGCGGAATTTTCCGTCGAAGAACACGATGCTACCGGCATGACCGAAGCTCAGTTCTATTTGCCCAACACCTTTTCAACGCAGGAGTCCGCTAGCGAGGCCGCAATTCATCTTGTTCTCATACAGGGAGCAGAGTTCCTACATAACAAAAAGAGTCAAGGCAGGCGGATAAGAGATGAGCATAGTGAAGTCCATTTCGGTCAGTGATGGCGACATGTTTTATGGGACATTTGGTAACTAACAGAGCAGCGCACAAACGGCGGCCCCGTAGCGCGGACACGTTCGAAGTCACGGTCCAGGGCCATCACCTTGAAGTGCAGCGCATCCCTGGCTGCGGGCCCCATGCCACTGAGCTTGTATTTCTCCACGAGGGCCTGGGCTCGATCTCTCACTGGACGAGTTTCCCGGGGCGCGTCGCAGCCGCCACTGGATTCCCGGTGTTGGTCTACTCCCGCTACGGCTCCGGCAACTCCGACTTGCTCGAAGAACCTCGCCCAGTCACCTTCATGCACGACGAAGCCCTCAAAGCTCTCCCCGAACTCCTCGCCAAGCTCAACCTTGAAACACCGATTCTCATCGGCCACAGCGACGGCGCCTCGATCGCACTGATCTACGCCGGGGTTCACAACCGCGTGCGCGGCCTTGTGCTGCTTGCTCCTCACGTCTTCGTCGAGGACCTCAGCGTCAAAAGCATCGCCGAGGCCAAGGTAAAGTTCGAAACCACGAATCTCCCCGAAAAGCTCGCCCGCCATCACCGCGATGCAGCCAGGACTTTCTGGGGCTGGAACAATATCTGGCTCCATCCCGATTTTCGCCGCTGGAACATCGAAGAATATCTGCCGCGCATTACCTGCCCCATTCTCGTCATTCAGGGTCTCGACGATCAGTACGGGACCATGGCCCAGCCCGAAGCAATCGCCCGGCAATCCCGCGGCCCGGTCGAGATCCTCCGCCTGGCCGATTGCCGCCACTCGGCTCATCGCGATCAGCCCGACGCGGTGCTCGAGGGGATCGCACAGTTCGTCTCCATCTACGGGTGAAATTGTGTGGCGCGGACATTCCTGGCCGGGCAGGTGCCCGATTCTTGTTCTTGTATGCTCTTGCTCGTTAACAGCCTGTGGTGAAACTCGAATTCAAAATGCAGCGCCTGAAGGCGCGTTGATAGCAATGCACTTGCGGCACGCCTGAAGGCGTGCCCTGATACGAATCTCACTTGCACCACGGGCTGTTAACGTTGCCCGGGGGGAACTGGCTGAAAAGGCAGAGACATTTTAGAGCGGACTCGCCGTGAACTCGGATTCTCACACGGCGCAGTGACCTGTATCACCGCATCGGAACTGGAAATGAGTATAATTCATACTGAGCGAGCAGCTAGAAGACACTGTCCCGCGTGAACACTGCAGCGGCGAAAAGACACTCCTGCATTGGCCGCGATGTTCTGCGGCCCCCCACCCTCAGCCTATTCGTGAGTTCCACCTCGGAGGGAGAGGTATGGCGCTCGAGGTACCCACCCGTTTGCCCGTCATCCACCGTCCGCCGAATGGAGGCGCATCCCCGTGCTTCCGGACGCAGCGTAGCAGGCCGTCCACGTGTCGTTGGTCTGTTCTGATGGTGGTGAAGGGCGTCACATTCTTGGAGGAGGTATTTTATGGCTGACCTATATACCTGTAGCTGCGGTAATCAAACCTGGGAAATCTTCGACACGGGCGTGCGCTGCACAGCGTGCCAGGCGGAGTATGTCACCCCCCACACGCCAGTGGCGGAATTCAATTCCGCAGTTACTCAAGAGATGGAAGAGGAACTGGCAGAGTGACCCTCCGCTACCGGGGTGTCACCCGATGTTTCTCCCCGACCTCAGGCAGAAGGTGTATCCACACTCCGGATGCCTGCAGGCAACATCGAAGCCGGAAGGCCGCGCCGTCTGACAGAATTTTCGCCGGCACTGTGCCTCTGGCTTCAGAAGGAGGCTTGTTATGCCAACCGTAACTGCTCCAACCCGCGTTAAACTGCAAAACATCCTGTTCGCGACGGACTTCACTCCATCCGCGCAATTAGCTCTGTCCTATGCCCTCAACCTGGCTCACAGCTACGATGCTGAGGTGTACGCGGTGAACGTGCTGCCGCACCTGCCGTACGTCGAAGCGGTGCAGCCCGATCCGGAGCAAACCAGGTTGTTGGCCGAACAACGGCTGGTTGCCTTGGTGGGCTCCGAGTTGTTCAAGGGCATTCGACACAAGGAACTGATCGAGGAGGGCGAAGTTCCGGACGTGCTCTCGAAGTTGGTTCGGAAGTATGAGATTGACCTCATCGTGATTGGCACCTGCGGCCGCAAGGGACTGGGAAAGCTGCTGCTGGGCTCGGTGGCAGAAGATGTCTTTCGCCATGCCGAGTGCCCCGTTCTCACCGTGGGTGCGCATGCTGTCCGCTGGCCTGCCGATGGCAAACTGCGGCACATTCTGTATGCCACCGACTTCGGGCCAGAGTCGGTGCACGGTTTGCCCTACGCCATATCCATGGCCGAGGAGAATCGGGCTCGTCTGACCCTGCTGCATGTGGCGCCAGAACCTGGTGTCGTTCTGCCCGAGCCGGAACCCGGAACTATGCCCGTGGTTGACCCGAGCGAGGTCGCAGCTTCCACCGAGAAGCAGCTCCGTGCTCTTATTCCCGAAGCAAATCAGCTTTGGCATGAGCCGGAGTACATGGTGCAATTTGGTCCCCCGGCAGAGATGATCGTGAAAATTGCTGCCGGGACGGCCGACATGATCGTGCTGGGTGTAAAGCGGCCAACGGCATTAACCAAACACCTGGGCGCAGGCGTCGCGTATAAGGTGGCCTGCGAGGCGACGTGCCCGGTCCTTTCGGTCGGCGCGCGTTTCCGCGTCTAGCGAGAAGGCTGGAGGACATCCGGAAAGGCACTACGTGGTTCTGCATTGAGCAGCAAGCCATTGCTCCGGATGTCCTCTTTTCTGTAGGGGCTGTGTCGGGCTAGGTGAAGCCCGCCGATGCTCCGGCAAGAGTTGCAGAGCGCTGCGCCAGCTTCTGTTTGCGCCGGGCAAGGCGTTTTTCAAGCCGCTCCAACCGCTTCCGACCTTCGGGCGTGTTCATGACAACTTTCTCTACGGTGAGCAAGAAGTACGGGAGCTTTTGGCGAATTTCTGTTAGAAAAGGCCTGAATTTCGCATAGACGCAATACATCTCGCCGCTGGCGTCGAAGAAAAGACCCTCATGCAATGCGCCGCGCAACACGAATGACGCAGCCATTTCCCAGTAGCTCGTGACCTGGCGCAACCATGTATTTTCCGGGCTGGGATACTCCCTTGCGATTCGCAGTGTATCTTCGGCGCTTCCCGGCCAAAACTCGGCTGAGATAAAGTGCCGAGCCTTTCGCATCTCTGCATCCCGTCGCAGATCATACAGCTGGAGAATAATCTGGGCGTCTGCGGCCGTCGCGCATCCGGAGGTCGTCGCCATCTGGTTTCTGGATGGCCTGGACTTGCTTGGCATGGCTCTGCTCCTTGACGATGATGGGATCCACTGCCTATCGAGCCCAGCGTATTACGAGTCAAGAACATGCACAACCATGAAAGCAGGAGCGGTGGTCTTCATCTTTTTCGATTTGGGACGCACAGTGTTTGCTCCCAGCCGCCACTCTTTTCGTCGATTTGTGGTCTGCCGCGAGGCTAGAATGTGGATAATGGAACAACTGGGACGGCTTTTCACCGCTGTCCACGGGAAGGTGCCTATGCATCAGGCCACTTGTTCGACGAGCTACGAGAACATTTGCTTTGAAACAGAACAACATCTGGCAGTGGTCACTCTTAATCGGCCCAATCGCCGCAATGCCCTGTCGCTCGAGCTCATGCTCGAGTTGCTGGATTGTTTCGAGCACATCGGCAAGGATAGTGAGCTGCGAGCCGTGATTCTAGCCGCCGCGGGGAAAGTCTTCTCTTCCGGGCATGATCTGAGCGAAATGGTGGGAAAGGACATCAACGAGTATCGGCGAATCTTCGACGTTTGCTGCGAGCTGATGACCAAGATCCAATCCATACCGCAACCTGTGATTGCAGAAGTCCAAGGAGTAGCCACTGCTGCCGGATGCCAGCTGGTAGCAAGTTGCGACCTGGCAATTGCTGCCGAAGAGGCATCGTTTGGCACACCCGGGGTGCGCATCGGATTGTTCTGCACCACGCCCATGGTTGCTCTGAGCCGCGCCATCGGCCGCAAGCGCGCGCTGGAGATGCTGCTGACCGGCGACATGATCCCGGCGGCAACGGCGGCGGACTGGGGACTGGTAAACAAGGTGGTGCCAGCGACGTCCTTGCGCGAGGAGACACGCGCCCTTGCCCTGCGCATCGCCCAAGCCAGCCCAGTCACGTTGGCGATCGGCAAGCAGGCCTACTACACGCAGATCGACCTCGACCAGCCCAAGGCGTATGCCTACGCCAAGGAGATCATGACCATGAACTCCATGGCGCTGGACGCACAGGAAGGCATCTCCGCCTTCTTGCAGAAGCGGCCAGCGTGCTGGGTGGGCAAGTAACACGTTTCGCGGTTGGCGTTTTGTTCGGCGCCGGACGGTGAATCTATGCGATCCAGGCTATGGACGATCGGCGCCGCAGTCATTCTCTTCCTGGCACTCATCGGGTTTTGGAAATCAGCCCATAAAGATGCCGGGGAGGTGCGCGTTGCCTACCTGCAGATCATCCCGAGCTTACCGGTTTTCATAGCGCAGGAACAGCGGCTTTTCGACAAAGAAAACCTGCGAATGAAGGCTATCGCGCTTGGCAGCAGTAACGATCTGGTGAACGCCATGGTCGCCGGCCAAGCCGATATTCTGCCGGCAACGTCGCTGGTGCCGATCATTCACCTGGAAATCCAAAGCCCCGGTCGCGTGCGCATCTTCTCGCACAGCCGCATGAACGATTCCAACGCGCTGGACAAGATCATCGTCCGGGATTCTTCTCCGCTGCACACCATTGAGGATTTGAGGGGGAAGAAAGTTGGGGTGTTTCCCGGCACCGCGCCCAGTCACATGCTGAGCGCGTTTTTTAAGAAGCACGGAGTCGATCCGGCCAGCGTTTCGCTGGTGCAATTGCCACCGCAGGCCCAGATCTCCAGCCTTGAGTCCGGCGCGGTGGATACGCTTTTCGCCTATGAGCCGGTGACCACTACCGCCCTCGTCCACGGCGGCTATCGTCAGCTCTTCGGATCGGTGTATGCCGATTTGCTCAACCCGTGTCCGATTGGCGCTTCGGTGATCTCGCGAGAGTTCGAGCGCAACCATCCGGAGCTGGCGGCGCGCGCCGTGCACGCTCTGCAACAGGGAGTGGACTTTATGGCTGCACACCCGGCCGAGTCGCGCACACTGCTGACCAAGTACATCAAGCTGTCGCCGGAAATCGCCTCCCGTGTGAATGTTGCCGACGTCACCCTGTCGAACCAGGTTGATATCGCCAACCTCCAGCAGTTCATTGACCTGCTCTATCAAACGGGCGAGATTCCGGAACGAATCGACGCCCACAGACTGGTGGATCCTACCCTGGTGGTTCCTACCCGATGACCGGTCCGGCGCTTTCCACTCGCAGCGCACTTGAACTGGAGGACATCGACTTTTCCTATGTCGCCCGCTTTAACGGCATCAATGGGGCGTTGTACAAGGACTTCTCGTTACGCATTGAACAGGGTTCAATCGTAACGATCATGGGCGCAAGCGGCGCGGGCAAAAGTACGCTGGGCCGTATCATGGCCGGCATCCTCACCCCACAAAAGGGACGTGTCCGGCGGTCGCCCAACTTCACCAGGCCGTCGGACCTGGTGTACGTGGACCAACACCCGATGAACGGTGTCTTCCCCTGGCAGACAGTGTTGGAGAACGTGCGCTATCCGTTGGAGAAACTGGGGTGGGAAAGCCACGAGCGCCGCGACCGCATCTGCTACCTGATGAACTTGTTCCGGCTGAGCGCGCTTTCCGACGTTTATCCAGCGCAGCTTTCCGGAGGCGAGTTACAGCGGCTGGCGCTTTCCCGCTGCCTCTCCTGGAAACCGAAACTGGTGATTTTGGATGAACCCTTCTCGGCTCTCGACGGCAAGGTGAAAGCGGAGATCACATCCGCGTTGCACGAGCTTGCGCTCAAAGATCGGATGACGCTGGTCCTCATTACCCATAATGTTTCCGATGCGCTGTCCCTGGGTATGCGGTGCGTCATTATTGCCAGACGGCCGGTGCGGGTGATGTCCGATCTCGACTTCCACCTGGGTTTTCCACGCGAGGAGAACACGCCCGATTACGACGCCATGCAGCAGGCGCTGATTAACGGTATCCGCGATGGATTGGTCTAGCAGCCTGTGGCGTAAGTCGGGCTTGTAGTGGCACACGAGACTTTTTATGAATTGTCATCCCGAGCGAAGCGAGGGATCTGCATTTTGCGGCGAAACTACAGATCCCTCGCTTCGCTCGGGATGACAAAATCTGGCGACTGGGTGTTAGAGAGCGAGATTCCACATTCACCACAGGCTCTTAGGCGATGGATTGGTTTAGGCGAAACTGGCGCGCGTTGTCGTTCGTTGGCGGCCTGATTGCAGTGTGGGCAATCGTCGCCGCGCTGCGCCTGGTGGATCCCATCATTCTGCCGGCGCCTTGGAACGTGGTCCGCGCTGTGCCGGGGATGCTGCGCGAGAGACTGTTGGCGGATATCGCCTGGACCCTGGGCCGTGTGCTGGCGGCTTTGGCGATTGCCTGCGTGTTCGGTATTCCGGCGGGCTTGTTTCTGGGTTATCGCCAGCGTGCTTATAAGGTTGTCGAAGGACCATTGCACGCGCTGCGCTCCGTTCCCGCTTCCGCGTTGTTCCCGTTGTTCCTGATCGTGGCCGGAGTCGGAGAGACGTCGATCGTGGCGCTGGCAGCCTATCCGAGCCTGCTGGTGATTCTGGTAAATGCGGTTTCGGGCGCAGCACTGGCCAATCAGTGCCGCCTCTACCAAGCTCGGTTGTTAAACCTGAACTCCTTACAGACGGTTTTCGACGTGCTCTTCTACGAGGCCCTGCCCAGCATCTTCGATGGCATACGGACCGCGGTTTCGTATTCCCTCCTGCTCGTGGTGGCGGTGGAAATGTTCATCGGCCTGGGTGAACGCGGACTGGGGCGCGGCATCTATCTTTACCAGTCCAGCTATCGGATCCCGGAAACCTACGGGGCCATCATGATTGCCGGCACGATTGGGATCCTGCTGAACTGGGTGGTAACCAAACTTCAGCATCACATGCTGCGCTGGCTGCCGAACGTGCGCGAGGAGCAGTGAGAGAACCTTAACTCTTATGTCAAGTATCTATGCCGCCCCACCTTCGCGAAAAGCCGCGAAGGACGGCGCACCCACTGTGCGGTTTGCCATCGGAAGGCTCGGCCGCCCGCCGTGGGTTCTGACGGAACGACAAGAGCGGGGTACATTCAGGAGTAAGATCAGAAAGAAAGGCTGGGCGTGCGCCTATATGATTTGGAAATGACTCTAACTCTGGGATTCACGATTAGGATTTTTGCGGCGGCCGCTGAGATGGAAGGCCTACGCCTCGTCGAGAAGTCCAATTGGAGTGGCAAGGGCGTCGTCTGTCCTCGAGCCCTATTACGAGCTGCACGATCACGAAATGAGTTTGCAAAACCAGCTGTATACATTCTCACGGGACCCTCGGAGGACAGCGCGTTAACACGGATTTATGTTGGAGAAGGTGATCCAGTTGGACCCCGGCTCGATAACCACGCCGCGAAAAAGGACTTTTGGACCAGCCTTATCCTGTTCTGTGCCAAAGATGACAACCTCAACAAAGCCCACATTCAGCATCTGGAAGCTCGTTTGGTCGCGCTCGCCCGCAAAGCCCAGAGAGCGGAGTTGGACAATTCGAATACGCCTGAATTGCCGACATTGTCAGAGGCGGAGTCTGCAGAAGCCGAGGGATTTCTGGCGGAAATGCTGCTTTGTCTTCCCCTCATAGGCGTTCAAGCATTCGAACAGGCTGAATCTCTAAGAAGTCAGTCTGAACCTCTCGAACTAATCGGCAAAGGCATTAGGGCCCGGGGTTACGATACGGCGGGAGGATTTTTGGTGAAGAAGGGCTCACAGGCGGTCTCTTCTGTTGTGCCCTCCACGCATCAATACATTCGCGATCTGCGCAGAGTTCTTTTGCAGCAAGGAGTATTCGCGGACAAGGGCACAGTTTGGGAGCTCACGAAGGACCACCAATTCGATTCACCGACCGCTGCGGCGAGTGCTCTGCTAGGTAAGTCCACGAATGGCCGTATCAGGTGGAAGAACAAGTTAGGGAAAACCTTGCGAGAGTTACAGGACGCAACCGCTGGCGGCACGCCAAAGGAGTATCGGTGGAACTAGGCAGGTGGGTGCGACTCTCCCGCAGAGGGGGCTCGCCCACCCTTTCCATTCGAACTCCGAGGGGCACCCTCGAGATTTGAAATGAGCGAAAGGGTGGGCCAGCCTCCTCATACCCGTGTGGCTTCTTCAATCGTAAACCGAGGTCCCCACCACCTATAGGTCTGCGAGGGACCAGTTGGAGAACGCATTTTAAAGGAAACTGAGACACCCTCGAAACTTAGCGACACGCCCCGATTGAGATTTGCAACCATGGTGTCTGCCACTCCAGAGGATAGGAACTGTCGCACTGTCAATGTTGCCTTATCTCCATGTTTGATCCTCACCATCACCGGCTCTACCGATGCCAGAACGCGCGGGTCTGCCGCCAGTTGACTGCCAGCGTAGGTGCCATGGCCGCTGATCTCACCAAAGCTCACGAGGTCGAAAACAGAGGCATTACACAACTCCGTAATGATGTCGATGTAGGGGTCTGATGCGGGGTCATAGTGGAATTCCTTGCGTTGAATGATCTCCCGCACCCGTTCTTGAATGTTCTTAGCGTCCTCTTCCGCCATGATCTCGCCCCATGTTTTCTCCGGCGGCTCTGTCGGCTCTGGCTTCGGCGCTGCTTCGGACGGTTTGCCCTGGGCATCGATCCGGGGCTTCATCAGGAACACTGCAAATGTGACGTAGACGACGATTGAAGCAATTGCCCCACACCCGATGAGTAGGCGGCCGACCTTTTCTTGAATGGATGCTGGGGCAGATGCGTATGCGATCCAGAGGCCGAGAAGTGTGGCGAGATTTGACACAAGCGAGAACGGGAGTAAAATTTTGTTTAGCATCTTGGTTTTACTCGACTGGCCCGACCGCGAATCGGGCCTTTACCTATTTCTGGCGGGTGGGCCTTTAACGGGGAAGTATAACGCGGGCGGGTGGCCCGTCCTATCGCGAAGCGAAGGGCGGGGCCTTTGACTTTTTTCATCACAAACGCCCAGTGAGCACGATCACAGACCTCTAACCGCCCGTCGGCGACAATGGAGATCGACCTGTGTGGCAGGCCTGAGGTGTGCCCGTCACCAAGACGCTCCTCGAAGCTGCCCCAGCACCACTAGTCGGCGCTCTTTGACAACACGAAGTTGAGGCAGTTAGCTGTCAAGCCCCCTGCCAAAATCCTGCGAGTGAGCCAAACAAGCTAACTCCTTATTCCGGAATATTTTACGTATAACTCCTTTAAACTCAAAGATTTGAAAGGAATTTCCCGCCAACTCTATGATTCTAAAGGAAGGGATATTAAATTCTTTCTGACGCCGGATAGACCAGCCGCACCCAAAGTGAGGACAGTCGAGCTAAGTCCTTATTCCTGAATACTTTGAAGTTAAGTCATTATTTGTGAATACTTTGCGAAGAACAGGTGGGGGGGGAGGGGGG
>JBEKDG010000006.1:0-94709 GCA_050014475.1 Terriglobales bacterium
ATGAAGTGCAGCAAGGCATCCCGGGTAATGAAATTTGCCTGGCCAGGCTCGATCATCTCGGCGGTCACTTCGTAAGGCCGATTGGAAATCGTGGCGCTGAGCCCAAGAACATCTCCCGCTTCCGAGATTTTGGTGATGACGGTTTTGCCCTCCGCCGATGACGTCGAAAGCTTCACTTTCCCCGTGCAGAGCACAAATACCCCACGTGGCTGCTGTCCCTCGATAAACAGCATCGCGGATTTTGGGTAGACCGCGGTGGATTTGATCTCATTCAACCTCTGCACCGCGGCCACCGGCAGATTGCAAAATAGGTGTTCCTCCCGCATCGGGCAGGTGAGACAGTTGTCGAGGATATTCAGCCCGTAGGGAGCGCGCATTCGGAATCGTCTTCCGCAAAAATTGTATCACCGATCGCGCCGTGATCAGGATCACGAGAGGCCGTGACTTCAAACATGGCCCACAAAGCTCTCTGCGAGCAACAATCTAGATGCACCCGGGGTTATGGAAGCTGTGCAGATGGAGGTCTCCATGGGCACCGCAACCGAAGTCAGAGAGCCGGAGGTCAAGAAGCCAGTCGAGGTGTGGGATCCCCTGCTAGTGCCGGCTGCGATAGAAGCCGTCAAGAAGTGGGGCTACCGTTCATTCCTGCTGAATGGTGAACCGGTGGAAGTGGAAACCAGATCACGGTGAATTTCGAACTTTCCCACTGAGGTCCTGATGCTGCTGTGACTTTGAAGTGCGGGAACAAGGAGGGTGATAACACCATGGAAGAAGTACATCAGTTTCGAGTAGTTGGGTGGTGGGCCTCTGGCCGGACTGGCATAGCAAAATCCAGTTCCGCGCCCAATGCGATCCATTTCACTTCGCCGCCTGCTTTTGGCGGCTTGGAAGGCAGGTGGACACCAGAAGACTTACTGCTCTGCGCCATCGCCAGTTGTTATACGACTACCTTTCGGACGCTCGCAGAATACTCGAAGCTTGAGTACACCGACCTGCAGGTGGAAGTGGAAGGCGCGATCAGCAAGGCTGACACCGGCTACAACTTCGGCGAAGTGCTCATTCGCGCGAATCTGACGATTCCGCAAGAAGAGGAGCGGGCACGGGCCCTCAAGCTCTTACATAAGGCCAAGGGGCTATGCCTGGTGTCTCGCGCTCTCTCGGTCGAGCAGCGTTTTGAACCACGCGTGCAGGTGGGTGAAGCACGAGTGGACGTTAGCCAACCTTTGTCAGTTTCCGACAAAGGGAACGGTTATAGATGAAACACGTAAGCGCAATGGTTGTCGTGCTGGTCAGAGCTGCGACGGCTTGGCCATCACCGAGAAGGTGACAGCCCCCAGGGATGCGGCCGCCTTCTCCCGCAGAAACGTTTCTCTGGAGGTGTCTTATGCATACCGTGGAAGCGGGTAAGCGGATTGCCCTCAATAACATCTTGTTTGCCACTGACTTTTCACCATGCTCGAATGCAGCGCTACCCTATGCCTTGTCGGTCGCGCGCCGGTATGGGGCAACGGTACATGCGGCCCATGTCATGCCCGACGAGGCCGATCTGTTATTCATGTCACCGGAAAGCTGGCCGGCGGTGCTCGAGGAAGAAGACAAGAGGATACAAGGATATATCGACCAGCTTGAGAAACAGTTCCAAGGACTCCCCCACGATGTACTTACGTCGAGAGGCCAGGTCGCGGATGTGCTTGCCCAGATCATCGAAGAGCGTGAGATTAATTTGCTCGTGCTCGGCACCCACGGCCGCTCAGGCGTTCGCAAACTATTCCTGGGATCAGTCGCCGAGGAAATTTTCCGGCGCGCTACTTGTCCGGTTTTGAGCGTGGGACCTCATGTGCCCTGCAAACCGGACGGTGAGATTCAATTTCAGCATATTGTGTTCGCAACCGATTTTAGTGAAGACTCCTTGGCCGCGTTACCCTATGCCGTCTCCCTAGCCGAGGAAGATCAGGCACAACTAGCACTGCTCCACGTGGTCGAGCAACCCGCCGCAGGCATTGCGGACCTGGAGGAAGTCAAGGCGTCCCTAATGCGCCGCCTCAAAGAACTGGTGCCACCTGAAGCCGAGCTGTGGTGTCATGCGGGATGCTTGCTTGAGTTCGGCCGGCCGTTCGCCCCGCCGGCGGAGCGAATTCTGGAAGTCGCGGGAGATCAGGCAGCAGATTTGATTGTTCTCGGTGCGCGCCCCGTGCATGGCAAGCTGGGGCTTGGCACACACCTGGCTAGCACCACGGCCCAGCTATTGACTCAGGCTGCGTGCCCGGTACTTACCGTGCGTGGCGGATAGACCAAGTAAGCCAGCACTACGTCGCTCCTTGGAAGGGAGCGGTAGGGATGATGCTGCGCACGGTGGTCTGCGGCCGACCCCACCAGCTCACACCACGGCCCAGCACATTGGGGCACATGCTACATGCTTACGGCTGGCGGTTGAGCGGTGTCCCGGCGCCTGAAGCGCTGTGGGCTTGAAAAGAATTCTAAACATTCGCCGATAATCTATCCTTGAGATGGCGGTTTCGCCGCGGCAAGATTGAGGGGCGAGGAGCTTTTATGGGTTCGACCGAGGCTGGTCTCGTAGGACGACCGCCGCATGAAGAGAAACCGACAGCGCCGGAGAGATACGGCCTGGAGGCAATGTTCGCTCCAAGCTCGGTGGCCGTCATCGGTGCGACCAGTCGTGAAGGCACCGTAGGCCGAACCGTTCTGGAGAACCTGCTGCACGGCGGTTTTCAAGGGAAAGTGTATGCCGTCAACGCGAAGCATCCAGAAGTGCTGGGGCTCAAAGCCTACGGGAGCATTCGCGACATCCCCCGCCCGGTGGACCTGGCTGTAGTTGCCACTCCGGCAGCGACGGTCCCGCAGCTCATTGGAGAGTGCGTGGATGCGGGCGCCAAGTGCGCGGTTGTGATTTCTGCTGGATTCAGGGAATATGGCGCGGAAGGCGCTGCCCTCGAACAGCAGATTCAAGAGCAGTTGCGGCGCAGTTCCATACGCTTGATTGGCCCAAACTGCCTGGGCATTATGAACCCGGCGATCGGGTTGAATGCCACCTTCGCCAAAGAGGCGGCCCAGGCGGGCAACGTCGCGTTCCTGAGTCAAAGTGGAGCACTGTTGAGCGCGATCCTGGACTGGAGCCACCGCGAAGAAGTAGGATTCAGCGCCATTGTTTCGACCGGTTCGATGCTGGATGTTGGTTGGGGCGATTTGATCTACTACTTTGGCGACGATCCCCACACCAAGAGCATCCTCATCTACATGGAATCGGTGGGGGACGCGCGGTCGTTCTTGTCCGCCGCCCGTGAAGTCGCACTCACCAAACCGATTATCGCGATCAAGGCCGGCCGATCGCAAGAGGCTTCGCGCGCCGCAGCCTCGCACACGGGAGCGCTCACCGGCAGCGACGAAGTGCTGGACGCAGCCTTCCGCCGCTCGGGAGTCTTGCGGGTGCACAATATCGCGGACCTTTTCTATATGGCGGAAGCGCTCGGCAGGCAACCCCGCCCCAAGGGTCCGCGGCTTACCATCCTGAGCAATGCGGGCGGACCTGCGGTCCTGGCCACGGACGCGCTGGTGGCCAATGGTGGAGAACTGGCTGAGCTTTCCCCAGAAAGCCTGCGGCGCCTGGATGAATTCCTCCCTGCCCACTGGAGTCATAACAATCCCATTGACATTCTCGGCGATGCCGATTCTGAGCGCTATGCTCGCGCCCTCGAAATTGCCTCGAAGGACCCGAACAGCGATGGGCTCCTGGTCATCTGTGCCCCGCAAGGAATAACCGACCCTTCGCAGATTGCAGAACGTTTGAAGCCTTACGCCAAACAATATGGCAAGCCCGTGCTCGCCAGTTGGATGGGAGGGAACAGCGTTACCGCCGGCGAAGCCGCCCTGAATTCGGCGGGCATTCCAACGTTTCGTTATCCCGACGCAGCCGCGCGGGCTTTCACGTATATGTGGCGGTACACGTACAACCTGCGCGGGTTATACGAGACTCCCATACTGACTGACCAATCTGAGCCGGAGGGCGCATCGCGCACTCAGGTCGAGCAAATTATTCACCATGCGCGAAAGCAGGGCCGCGTTCTGCTCACCGAGTTGGAATCGAAGCGCTTGTTGTCGCTTTACGGCATTCCCACGGTGGAAACGCGCACTGCGGCCAGCGCGGACGAGGCAGCCACGATTGCTTCGGAACTTGGCTTTCCGGCCGTGCTGAAAGTTTTTTCCGAAACCATCGCGCACAAGACGGATGTTGGCGGAGTCAAACTGAACCTGCAAGATGAAGCGGCGGTCCGCTCTGCCTATCGCGCCATCCAGTCTTCCGTGGCGGAGAAAGTTGGCCCTGACCAATTCTCCGGCGTCACGGTGCAGCCGATGGTGAAGCTCGATGGCTACGAATTAATCCTCGGCAGCAGCGTGGACCCGCAGTTTGGGCCAGTCATCCTGTTCGGTTCCGGGGGCCAGTTGGTGGAAGTGTATCGCGACCGCGCCCTGGCGCTTCCACCGCTGAACACGACGCTGGCGCAAAGAATGATGGAGCAAACACGAATCTTCACCGCGCTCCAGGGAGTCCGCGGACGCAAGCCGGTCAACATGGCGGCCCTGGAGAATGTGTTAGTCCGCTTCAGTCAGCTCGTGCTCGAACAGCGGTGGATTGCGGAAATTGACATCAATCCTCTGCTGGCTTCACCGGAGCGCCTGCTGGCCCTCGATGCCAGAATCGTTTTGCACGGGCCCGCCGTAACCCTCGACCAGTTGCCCAAGCCCGCGATCCGTCCCTATCCCTTACAGTATGTCTCGTCCTGGACACTGAAGGATGGAAATCAGGTCACCATCCGCCCGATCCGCCCCGAAGACGAACCGCTGATGGTTAAGTTTCACGAAACGCTTTCCGATCGCAGCGTCTATTTGCGCTACTTCTGCTCCCTCAGCCTGAGCAGGCGTGTGGCGCATGAACGACTGTTGCGCATCTGTTTCGGCGATTACGACCGCGAAATGGCGCTGGTCGCCGAGCGCACCGATCCCGGCACGGGAGAGCGCCGGATCATCGCCGTTGGGCGTATGAACAAACTTCACGCGAGGAATGAAGCGGAAGTCGCTGTGCTGGTTTCAGATCAGTATCAAAATCTGGGTTTGGGAGAAGAATTACTCCGTCGTGTCGTCCAGATTGCCCGGGATGAAAAGCTAAGCAACGTGTCCGGAGAAATCTTGTCTGACAACCTGGCGATGCAGATCATCATGAGGCGCCTTGGCTTTCGTCTTCGCGCGGGTGAAGATCTAACTTCGCTCCGAGCGTTTTTGGACCTGTGAGTAATTTAGGCGATTGTGACCAGAGTCAAAGAAACCGAAATCGGCATCATTCTAAGTTTCAATCGTTCCCGTTTCTCACTCTTTTCGTTTGTGACGAGAATCACACGTCCCTGTGAGCCGGGTTCACGACAATACCACCTAGTTCCGTCATGCTTTATATAACCGTTCCGTCAGAGCGGTCCGTCGAGGTTACGGAGAAGTCCAGAAGGGGATGTCATGAAGCGTAAGTTCAAGACCATGGACGGCAACGAAGCAGTCGCACATGTCGCATACCGCCTCAATGAGGTCATCGCCATTTACCCCATCACGCCATCGTCGAACATGGGCGAATGGGCGGACGAATGGGCGTCGGAAGCTGTACCCAACATCTGGGGCACCGTGCCCCACGTGATCGAAATGCAAAGCGAAGGTGGCGCCGCCGGAGCGGTTCATGGCGCGCTGCAGACCGGAGCCCTGGCCACGACCTTCACGGCGTCGCAGGGCCTGCTGTTGATGATCCCGAACATGAACAAGATCGCAGGCGAACTTACGCCTACGGCATTTCACGTCAGCGCGCGCACGGTTGCAACCCACGCGCTCTCGATTTTCGGCGACCACTCGGATGTGATGTTCTGTAGAACCACGGGATTCGCCATGCTCTGCTCGAACTCGGTCCAGGAGGCAATGGACTTAGCGCTCATCGCGCATGCGGCCACTCTCGAAACCCGCATCCCTTTCCTGCATTTCTTTGACGGCTTCCGCACATCGCATGAAGTCAACAAGATCGAGATGCTCACCGAAGACGACATGCGCGCCCTCATCAACATGGATCGCGTCTTCGAGCATCGGCAGCGAGCGCTTTCTCCGGACCATCCCGTGTTGCGCGGCAGCGCACAAAATCCCGACGTCTTCTTTCAGGCGCGTGAAGCCGGCAATCCTTACTACGACGCCTGCCCGGATAAGGTCCAGGCGGTCATGGACAAGTTTTCCCAGGTCGTGGGCCGTTCCTATCACCTGTTCGACTACGCAGGCGCACCCGATGCCGACCGCGTCATCGTCATGATGGGTTCGGGCGCCGACGCCGCCCACGAGACAGTGGACTATCTGAACCGCAACGGAGAAAAAGTTGGCCTGCTCAAAGTCCGCCTCTACCGCCCGTTCTCCGTCAAGCGCTTCCTCGAAGCCCTTCCCGCAACCGTGCGCAAGATTGCCGTCCTAGATCGTACCAAGGAAGCCGGAGCCGGCCGAGAACCCCTCTATCTTGACGTGGTCAGCGCGCTTCAAGAAGGAATCAAGCTGGGCTACGGAACGCTGAAGACCGCGCCGGAAACCATCGGCGGACGCTACGGCCTCTCCTCCAAAGAATTCACGCCCGCGATGGTCAAGGCCGTCTACGACAACCTGGCGGCTCCGAAGCCAAAAGACCATTTCACCGTCGGCATTCATGACGACGTAGGCCATACCAGCCTCGATTACGATGCCGATTTTTCCGTCGAGCCCGACAGCGTGGTGCGAGCCATGTTCTACGGCCTGGGCGCGGATGGCACGGTGGGCGCGAACAAGAACTCGATCAAAATTATCGGCGAAAACACCGACAACTACGGACAGGGCTACTTCGTTTACGACTCGAAGAAATCGGGCGCCATGACCGTTTCGCACCTGCGCTTCGGGCCCCAGCCGATTCGCTCCAGCTACCTGATTTCCAAGGCCAACTTCGTGGCCTGCCATCAGTGGATTTTCCTCGAGCGCTACGACATGCTCAGCGCCCTGGTTCCGGGCGGGGTTTTCCTGCTCAATAGTCCTTTTAACAAGGACGAAGTCTGGGACCATCTGCCGCGCGAAGTTCAGACGCAATTGATCGCCAAGAAGGCGAGGTTTTTCGTAATTGACGCCTATCAGGTGGCTCGCGAGACCGGCATGGGTTCGCGCATGAACACCATTCTCCAGACGTGCTTCTTCGCCATCTCCAAGGTTCTGCCTCGCGAACAAGCCATTGAGGCCATTCGCCAGTCCATCCGCGACACCTACGGCAAGAAAGGGGAGGAGGTCGTACAGCAAAACCTGCGCGCCGTAGATGAAACACTGGCCCATCTTTTCGAAGTCAGCGTGCCGGAGAAAGTCACGAGCCAGACCGAAATGCCACCCGCGTTCTCTCCGCAGGCGCCCCAGTTTGAGCGCGATGTGCTCAGCGTAATTTACGCCGGCCACGGCGATGACATCCCCGTGAGCGCTTTCGCGCCCGATGGAACCTTTCCTACCGGCACCGCCAAGTGGGAAAAGCGCAACATCGCGCTCGAGATTCCTGTGTGGGATACGAAGATCTGCATTCAGTGCGGCAAGTGCGCTATGGTCTGCCCACACGCCGTGCTCCGCATCAAGGTTTACGACTCAGCGCAGCTAGCGGGCGCGCCCACGACTTTCAAGTCCACCGAGGTGCGCGACAAGGAATGGAAAGGTCTGCAGTACACCATCCAGGTTGCGCCCGAAGACTGCACCGGCTGCGCCATCTGTGTCGATATCTGTCCCGTAAAGAACAAGAGCGAGACTCGCCTGAAAGCGATCAACATGGTGGCGCAGCCGCCGCTGCGCGCGCCGGAGCGGGAGAACTGGGAATTCTTCCTCAAGATTCCAGAGCTGGATCGCCGAAAAATCAAAGTCACGAATATCCGCCAGCAACAGGTGCAGGAGCCTTTGTTTGAATTTTCGGGAGCTTGTACCGGATGCGGCGAGACGCCATATCTGAAGCTGGTTTCCCAGCTCTTTGGGGATCGTTCGGTGATCGCCAATGCGACTGGTTGCTCTTCGATCTACGGCGGGAACCTGCCGACCACGCCTTGGGCTAAGAATGCCGACGGCCGCGGGCCGGCTTGGTCGAATTCTCTGTTTGAGGACAATGCTGAGTTCGGCCTGGGATTCAGGCTCTCCATTGACAAGCAGGCCGAATTCGCGCGTGAACTGGCGCAGCGGCTCGCGGCAACCATAGGTGAAGACCTTGCCGCCGCTCTGCTCACGGCGCCGCAGAAAGACGAGGCAGACATTTTCGAGCAGCGGCAGCGCGTCGAGTTGCTGAAGGAAAAGCTAAAGAGTCTGAACTCGCCGGAAGCAAAGCAACTGTTGGCCGTCGCCGACATGCTGGTGAAGAAGAGCGTTTGGATCGTCGGCGGCGACGGCTGGGCTTACGACATCGGTTACGGAGGTTTGGACCACGTGCTGGCCAGCGGCCGCAACGTAAACCTGTTGGTGCTCGACACCGAGGTTTATTCCAACACCGGCGGCCAAGCCTCGAAAGCTACGCCGCGGGGAGCAGTGGCCAAGTTTGCGGCGGGAGGCAAACCGGGGCCCAAGAAGGACCTGGGACTAATGGCCATGAGTTACGGCAATGTCTATGTGGCCAGCGTTGCCATGGGCGCGAAGGACGAACACACGCTCAAGGCGTTCCTGGAAGCGGAAACCTACGACGGCCCCAGCCTCATCATTGCTTACTCGCACTGCATCGCGCACGGCATCGACATGACGACGGCAATGTCGGACCAGAAAGTCGCGGTGGACTCGGGTCAGTGGCTGCTCTATCGGTATAACCCGGAGCGTACCCTCGCCGGCGAGAATCCGTTAATACTCGATTCCCGCACCCCCACGCGCAAGGTCCGGGACTTCCTGCAGCAGCAGACGCGCTTCAAAATGCTGCTCAAGAGTAAACCGGAAGACGCCAAGCGGCTGTGGCAGGAGGCGCAGCAGGATGCTGAGACTCGCTATCGCCTGTACGAGTATCTGGCGCAGCGCAAACCAGAGCAGGCTGCGGCTTCGGCGGAGAAGCCTCACGATCCGCCCGTGCCAGTAGAAGCCGGAAACAAATAACGGGTCACACTACGAAGAGGGAACATCATGGAACTAAGCACCAAATATCTTGGCATGCAGTTGCGCACGCCGCTGGTCGCCTCCGCATCTCCGCTCTCCCATGAAATCGGCGGCATCCGCAGCCTCGAAGATGCCGGCGTCTCGGCCGTCGTGCTCTATTCTCTGTTCGAAGAGCAACTGCGTCAGGAGAACCTGGAACTGGAACGCGATCTCAACGCCGGCACCGAGAGCTTTGCCGAGTCGCTTACTTACTTTCCTAAGTCCAGCGAATTCCACGCCGGACCCGAAGGCTATCTGAATCACATTCGCAAGGCCAAGGAAGCGGTGGACATTCCGATTATCGCCAGCCTCAACGGCTCGACCCTGGGCGGTTGGGCCAAGTATGCCAAGCAGATCGAGCAAGCCGGAGCCGACGCCATCGAGTGCAATCTCTACTTCGTTCCGACGAACATGGAAATCCTAGGTTCCGACGTCGAGGAGGCCTACCTTGACATTCTCCGAGAAGTAAAGACTTCGGTTAACATTCCGGTAGCCGCCAAACTCAGTCCCTTTTTCAGCAATTTGGCCAATATGGCAAAGCGGCTGGATCAGATGGGCACAGACGGCCTGGTGCTGTTCAACCGCTTCTACCAGCCCGATATCGACCTGGAAGAATTGGAAATTAAGCCCAACGTGCTTCTCAGCGGCCCGCAGGCGTTACGGTTGCCCCTGACTTGGATCGGCATTCTTTATGGCCGCATCCGGGCCAGCCTGGCCGCGACCAGTGGGGTGCACGGCCCCGAAGACGTAATCAAGCTGCTCATGGTCGGGGCTGATGTGACGATGCTGTGCTCGGCTCTATTGCGCAATGGAATCGGGCATCTTCGCCATATAGAGCAAGGCGTTCGAAAGTGGATGGCAGATCACGAATATGAGTCGGTGCAACAGATGCAAGGCAGCATGAGCCAGCTCCGCTGCCCCGATCCCGCAGCCTTCGAGCGCGCTCAGTACATGAGAGCCGTCAAGGGACTGGAGCACGTGCTGGTAAGCAGTCGAGAGGCATGAAATGTCTTGAGCGGCGAACAGATTGAAAACCCCGCTGCGAGAGCACAACTTCCATCACCGTTCATCGGTAGATGGCACGATTCACGCACTTGAGAGACCAGCCTTTCCCCCAGCTCCCTCAAAATGCGCCTCGATTTCTTCCAGCGTCTTCCCTTTCGTTTCCGGCAGAAACACCGCGGCAGTGATGAAGTAGATTACGGTACAGCCGGCAAAGCCAAAGAACATGGTTGAGTAACCATGCTTGCCGACGGTCGGCAGGAACATCGCGGCAATGGTCGTCGAAACGGCCTGGTTGATCAGCAGGGCAATGCTCATGCCGTTGGAGCGAATGCGGGTCGGCATCAACTCCGAAAGTGCCAGCCATACGCACACTCCGGGACCGATCGCGAAAAACGCCATGAAGACGAAGAGGCTGATCGCCACCAGCCAGCCATTGTGAGTGGTCGCCACAGGAGTAATCAGCGCGTTGTCAATTCTTAGCGAAGCCTTGCGCGACGCATCGAGATCGCTGAACGGATTCGAGAAAAACGCTACTACTTTATTGGCAGGCACGCAGCTTTCGCGCGTGATCGCAATGGGCTTGGCGGACTTGTCGTCGGAACGCGCAACCTTGGTCGCGGCGCGAAAACCTCCATATGAATAAATGACGACTAGAGATGTGGGTCGGTGACTGAGCGACTTGCCCGCGTCTCCATTCGCAGCCAGGAGCGCATCCGCAGCCTTCTCGTCGTAAAGCAACGTAACCTTCTGGTCGGCGTCAACCAAGGACTGAACCGCGTCCCGAGAATCCACGCGCAGGCTCTCCGTCCGGCGAAATAGCACGCCGGTGCAGAGGAGCGACACAATGATGCCGGCGCTGCCAACCGACAGCAGGAACTTGCGTCCCTTGCGGTCCACCAGCAGGACGCCGCCAATGGTCATCAGGAAATTCACGATCGTGAAAAGAACGTAGCCCCAGTGAGCCTGGACATCGGATAGACCACTCTGCAAAAGAATGTTGGTGTTGTAGCCGATGATGGAGTTAACGCCAGTAGCCTGGTTGCAGGCGAGAATGACGCAGGCCAGGACAAACGGAATTACGTACTTGCGGCGCAAAAGCGATTCCTGAACATTCGCCCCAGTTGCGGTCTTGGCTTTTTCAGCGGCGGCAGTTTGTTCCATTTCCGCCAGCTCGAGGTCCGCTTGCTCGCGAGTGCGCGAGCGGAGAAGCGCGGCGTAGGCGGCATCCCGTTTCCCACGGCGAAACAGCCAGCGCGGGGATTCCGACACCAGGAGGCTGCCGATCACGAACAAGATGCCGGGTGGCAGCGAAACCCAGAAAATGCTGCGCCAGGCCGTGTCTTTGAAGGCGAAGAGCCTTGCGGGATCGCCCAGCCTGGCCACTTCTTCGACGCGAATACTGAAGAACATGCCAACGATGGCCGCGGTCACGATGCCGAGTGTCAGCAGCCATTGGAAGATGCCTGTCCCCTTGCCGCGGTTCGACGCCGCCAGGCACTCCGCCAGATACAGCGGGACAACGACACCAATCAGGCCGGCGCTGATGCCCTGCAGCAGGCGGCCAAGAACCAACGACTCATAACCATGCGAGAGCGCAATGATGGGAATGCTGCAGACAAACAGCAATCCGCTGAGCATCATCAGAGGTTTGCGCCCGATCCAGTCTGCCAGCGCGCCCGCAAACAGGGTTGAGATCACGCTGCCGAGGAGCACGGCAGCGACGACGATGGAAAGCTGGCCCGCATTCAACCCGGAGGTGGCCTCCAGATAAGGCAAAGCCCCCGCAATGATGCCGACATCCACGCCGTAGAGCAATCCGCCAAGTCCCGCGACCAGCAGCAGGAAGCGGTTGTAGCCAGCTTTTTCGTTGCTTACCACAGGGGGAGAATCTTATCAGGGATGAAGGCGAATCATCGGAAGGATAAAAGATCAAGGGATCGATCTGCCGGAGGCTGGCCCCTACGCGTCCGCTTCCGGCAATGGCGTCAGCGGCTCGATGACGTGCAGACCGCACTCAGTTTTGGCAGTGCCCGGCCAGCGTCCCGCTCTGGCATCTTCCCCCGGCCGTACGGCCCGCGTGCAATGCGTGCAACCGATGCTCGGATAGTTCTGATCATGGAGTGAGTTGTAAGGCACGCCGTGTCCGTGGAGATAGCGCCAAACTTGTTTTGAAGTCCAGTCGGCGATCGGATTCACCTTCACTAACCCGAATTTCACGTCCCACTCGACTTTGCGGGCGCCCTCACGGGACGAGGTCTGGTCGCGGCGAATGCTCGTGATCCATGCTCTCAGTTCCCTCAACTTGCGGCGGAGCGGCTCAACCTTCCGCAAGTTGCAGCACTGGTCGGGATCGCGAGCCCAAAGCGCCGCACCGTGAACCCGCTCCTGCTCCTCGGGCGAAAGCAGCGAAACAACTCTCTCAACTTTGATTTCATACTTTTGTTCGATTCTGTCCATCAAGCTGTACGTCTCGGGAAACAGGAATTCGGTATCAACCGTGAAGACGCGAAAATCCTTGCGCACACGCGAGGCCATATCAATCAGCACCATGCCCTCGGCCCCAAACGCCGACGAGATGGCCACCGCATTCCCGAAGGTTTCAAACGCCCAGGTCAGCACCTGCTGCGGACTCCAACTCTCTGCGTTCAACTGCACGTCTGCGATTTTGTCTTTCAAGCCATCGGCTCCTCGTCTGCTCCCAGGCGCGGCGCCTGCGAGAGGAATGTTTTGAAAAGCGCCGCCGAAAGCACACTGTCCTTCCCCGGCGACAGGTCTGGCACCACAAATTCATCCACCATTGCGGCGGGATCGGCCACGCGCACGACCTCACCAACGACCAGCAGCGTTGGCGCGGCGAGTTGCGGCGCGCGATGCAGATCGAGCACAGTTGTGCGATGCGTTCGCTGATGTTTGGTCGTGGCGCGCGAGATGACGGCGCAAGGTGTCTCACCGGCAAGCCCGGCCACCGTCAGCCTCCTTGCGATATCCGAGTAGTTTTGTCCCGGCATATAAATCACAAGCGTCGCTCCACTCGCGACAAACTTGCTCCAATCCGTCGCATCTTTTTCGGAGGCTCGTTCAGAAGCTCGGTGGGCGGTAAGGAGCACCAGCGCCCCCGACGCTCGTCGATGCGTCAGCGGAATCTGGGCCGCTGCGGCCGCGCCCATGGCGGAGGTCACGCCAGGAACGATCTCGAAAGGAATATTGTTTCCGCGCAGCGCTTCGATCTCTTCCCCGGCGCGTCCGAAGATCAGCGGGTCGCCACCCTTTAGGCGGACAACGCGCAGCCCCGAAGCCGCCAACGCGACCATCAGACAATTGATTTCCCCTTGCAGGATTTTCTTTCTCCCGCAGCGTTTGCCAACGTTGTGGATCTGGGCGGTTGACGGAATCAACTTCAGTATCTCGGGCGCGACCAGGTCGTCGTGCAAAACGGCTTCGGCGCTTCGCAGCAGGCGAAGCGCCTTCACTGTCAGCAACTCCGGGTCACCCGGCCCTGCGCCCACCAGATAAACCTTTCCCTTCATGCTCCCTCACTTTTCGCGCTCAATTTTTCGCGCTCAACTCCGGAATTTCCGCCAGCGCCGCTTCGAACGCTTCCCTGCTCGCCAGCGAGTGCAGCAACTCCGACTTGCGCTCTTTATCGAGATCGCTCGCCAGAATGAGCCGTCTCGTCTCGCCGAGCTGCGTAACCCACGCCGCGTATCCCTCGCCGAACTGCCGTTCCAGTTGCTGCCGAAGTTTCTGCGCCAGCGACGGACTCCGCCCAGCGGTTGAAATCGCGATCTGCAGGTCGCCGCGCCGCACCACCGCCGGGTAAAAGAAATCGCAATATTCCGGAACATCCACCACGTTGCACAGCACTCCGCGCCGCTGCGCCTCGCGATAGATGAGTAGGTTCAGGGTGTTTGAAGCCGTTGCTACCACCGCAAGGAACTTGCGGTCGAGATCGCTCGCCGAGAAAGCACGTAGTTCCAGCTCGATCTTCCCTGCGTCCGCCCATTCGCGGACTTGGCCGCTGGCCGCGATCGCAACCACGTCGATGCGCGCGCCCGTGTCGATGAGCCCGCCGATCTTGGGCTCGCCGACTTTCCCCGCGCCCACGACCAGGCACTGCTTCCCTGCCAGCTTCATAAACATTGGGAAGAGACTAGTCACCATCTCCTCCGGCTGCCTGCGCTACAGCTCCTCTGGCACTCACCGCCGGCACATCGCGGTCGACCGCGTCCACCGGTTCGCCAGCCAGAAATTCTCGCAACTCCGTGTCCGTGTGCCGGGCAAAGAACTGACGCAGGTTCTCGCCTGCCTCGCGCGCGCTGAGATATTGCCGGAGCAATCTCTCAATCGCATCCGGAACCTCAGTCGCAGGGCAGCGATATCCGACGGGCCGCGCGGTCGCCTGATGCAGACCGAGTGCTCCGCCTAGGCAGAAGTAATAGGCATCGACGAGACGTCCCTCGACTTTCATCTTTTTGCCATCAATGCCAATGTCGGCAATCCAGTGCTGTCCGCAACTGTTCGGGCACCCCGTAACGTGCAGTTTCAGGTGCTGATCAAAACCAGGCAGACGCTCTTCCAGTTCTTCCACCAGCCAGCGGGAAAAGCTCTTCGTCTCCGTGATAGCCAGCTTGCAGAATTCCGTGCCGCTGCAGGCGACGGTGCCGCGCCAGAACGGCGAGCCGCCCACCCGCAATCCAATGCCATCCAATTCCTTGGCCAAGCCATTCACATTAACCCGGGGAACGTTCACGATGAGCAGGTTCTGCATGTTGGTCGCGCGCAGTTCCCCGGCCGCGAAGCGATCGGCAAGATCGGCGGCAGTGTGCATTTGCTCGGCGGTAATTCGCCCGCGGAGCACCGCGGCTCCCACGTAGCAGTAGCCCGGTTGCTTTTGCGGATGAATACCCACGTGGTCGCGATAAACGTCGGCGGGCGGCGATTCCTCGACAGCGGCATCGAATTGAAATCCAATCCGCCGCTGCAGTTCGTCCAGAAAACTATCCGCCGTCCATCCATGCCGCAGGAAAAGAAATTTCAGCCGCGCCCGCTCACGATGTTCCCGCAACACATCCGAGTCGCGGAACAGTTCGGCAATCCCCTTAATGGCAGGCAGCACCTGGTGCCAACGGACAAACGCGTTCAGTCGCGCCCCCAGGTAGGGTTCGGCTGAGAGCCCTCCCGCAACGCGCAGGGAGAAACCGACCTCGGGCGCCCCGCGCAGCACGCGCGTCGTCGCGGTCAACCCCACATCGTTGATCTCCGGATACGGGCACCAGACGCGGCATCCCGTGATCGAGATCTTGAATTTGCGTGGCAGGTTGTAGAAGTCCGCGTTCCCCGCCAGCATTCGCGACGCTTCGAGCGCTAAGGGAGAAGCATCGCAAATCTCGTCCGCGTCCACTCCCGCAACCGGGCAGCCGGTGACATTTCGCGTGACATCGCCGCAGGCGCTGGTCGTGTTCAGTCCCACTCGCCCGAGCGCTTCGAGCAGTTCCGGAAGCGCCTCGATCGTGACCCAGTGCAACTGAATGTTCTGGCGCACGGTGATGTCGGCAATTCCGTGCGCGTAGCGGCGGGTGAGTTCGGCAATGGTTCGCAGTTGTTCGGAACCGAGCAGACCGTTGGGGATCCGGATTCTGATCATGAAGCATTGCAGTGCCCTGCCTTCCCCGCCCTGACCGCCGGTTACGCCCGCCCCATCCCCCTGCGTGTACACGCCCCACCAGCGAAAGTAGGTTCCAAGCCACTCCGGTGGAATGGACTCGAATCCCTCCCGCGCGAAGCGTCGGATTTCATCCAGACCTTCCCATGGATTCTTGGAGCGTTTGAGGCGCTCGACTCTCTGTGTTTTGGTTTCCTTCGCTGTATTTGTCATAGATTGTTTGTCCCAGACTGTTTGTCCCAGACTGTTTGTCCCAGAAAACAAAAACCCACCGCCAGGTTCATCTGGCGGTGGGTTATAAGTGCCGGTATTAGAACAAATCCTTTAGGTCGGCAGCCTCCCCGCGCCAGAGCACACAGATGCACAACAACAACAGGTGCACATGCACATGGCTTGGAGATTCTGGCTCAACATGGTGAATCGGATTCTAGGTTGAACGACCCCTGCGGTCAACAAACTTCGGCACCGTTTTGGATCAATAGTTTCTATTCCACGAATCGAAATTTCCGCACCATCCATTTCATGGTTGCTGCCCATGCTGTTGCCGGCGGATAAGGCGCAGTCCTGTTTCTTTCACAGCGACGTGCTTTCACGACCACCGGACACGGAACCGCCGGGCTCGCGGCCCGATCCCGTAACGGCTGCGAGGTCAATCCGTGAACGTGTGTGCCCCGAAAGGCTGTACCTCCAGGCGACGGGTGCTGATTTAGAACGGAAAACCCGATTCAGGTTCCCGCACCGGGAATTGCAGGAAAGATGGCGCCCAACGAACTCGTAACCTCAACCAGCAGAAAGACAAGCACCCGTCGAGGAAGCGCGGCAGTGTTGGCAGGGTACTTGCAATGGAGGACGTGGGCAGTCACCCCAAAATATGAGAGTTCTAAGGAACCTCGCTAAGCGGGGCTAGCGAAGCTTCGCTCGAAGGGAAACGGAAATCATGCAGACGGGTTTCGAAGCCAGACCACAAACCAGAGAACAGAAGATGCGTGGGCAGGGCGCGGCGCAGGACTTTTCTGCGAACTGGTTTGCGGCCTACACCCATTCGCATCACGAGAAACGGGTGGCGTCGCACTTTGCCGGGCGCCAGATCGAATCGTTCTTGCCCCTGTATGCAGCGCTCCACCGGTGGAAGAACCGTTGCGAGATGAACCTCGATCTGCCGCTTTTTCCCAATTACGTGTTTGTGCACATCGATCCACGCGAGCGCGTGCGCGTGCTCGAAGTGCCGGGTGTCGTGTCGCTGGTTGGTTTTGGACGAACCCTCGCGCCGCTCCCCGATTTTGAAATCGAGGCGCTCCGCGCCGGCGTCGGACAGCGGAAGATTGAGCCCCACCCCTACCTCGTCGTCGGTAAGCGGGTGCGCATCAAGGC
Source organism: Terriglobales bacterium (assembly GCA_050014475.1). Taxonomy (GTDB): domain Bacteria; phylum Acidobacteriota; class Terriglobia; order Terriglobales; family Acidobacteriaceae; genus Acidiflorens. The sequence goes on from JBEKDG010000006.1 coordinate 17,216, forward strand.
CGGACCGATGACGGGGCTGGAAGGCGTGCTGGTCCGCAAGAAAAACAACTTCCGGGTTGTACTCGCGCTCGATGTGATTATGCAAAGCGTGGCGGTGGAGGTCGATGCGGACGATTTGGAACCGGCGCCGAAGTACGCTGGGCGCGCAGTCCTGCCGCCCGCCTGCGCCGGTCAGCCCAGCCCGCAAACCCGGGCGTGCGGTTCACTCTAGAGCGTGCGTTTTCTCGACAAATTCCGGGGGCATTTTTGCCAGCCTGTGGCCGTGGCTCTGCTCGTCGCCGGGGCGGCAAGCTCTGGCTGGGCATCCGATCCCGAAACTCCGAAACCCTGTACCCGACCAAGTGCCAGCCAGCGTACCAGCCCAGAAAGAGAAGACAGTCATTCGGCGGAGCCGCCCGGAGCGGATCCCGCTGAAAGAGATCGAGCGGCAAAGAAAAGCGCGGCGGGCGGCTTCCGCCTGGCGCACCTCGAGCGAAGTCTGGTAGCGGATCAGAAAACGATCTGGACCAGTCCGTTGCATCTGCATGCCCAAGATAAGAACTGGCTCGTGCCCTTGGGCATCGGCACCCTCGGCCTGGTGGCAGCTGACCAAGACATCATGCGGCATTTTGGAAGCACCCCGGTGGCGCACAGCAACAGTCTTAGCAACTACGGACTCGCGGCCATGGTCGGTGGCGCCGCCAGCTTGTACCTGCGCGGAGCAACCACCCACGACGACCACAGCCGCGAGACCGGCTTTCTGGCGGGTGAAGCGGCGGTCGACAGCGTAATCGTGGGCGAGACCATGAAACTGGCCTTCCAGAGACCGCGTCCGAACGAGGCGAACGCCGGCAGCTTCGGAGCCGGCGGCGCCTCGTTTCCCTCGGAACATGCCCTGGCCGCATGGTCGATCGCGAGCGTCATCGCCCACGAGTATCCCGGACCGTTAACCAAACTGCTGGCTTACGGCGCCGCCTCGGGAATCACTCTTTCGCGGATCGCGGCCCGGCAGCACTTCCCTTCCGACGTGGCCGTCGGGAGCGCCCTCGGCTATCTGATCGGACGGTATGCGTACCGGGCGCATCACGACCCGGACTTGCCAGGTGCGAGCGGGAACGCCTTCGAGAAGGCTTCCGAGGAAAAAGAAGCGCCGCGCGCGCGTACTCCGGCCCAACTCGGATCGCCCTCCGTTCCCCTGGACAGCTGGGTTTATGCGGCGTTCAATCGCCTGGCCGCATTGGGGTATGCGCCGAGCGCCTATGCCAATCTACGGCCCTGGACGCGCATGGAGTGTGTCCGGATCATCGCGGCCGCCGGCGAGGACCTGGGCGTCGATGGTGACCGCCGATCGGAGGCGTACCGGCTCCACGCGGCGCTCAAGACCGAGTTCGCGAACGAACTCGGGCGCTTCAACGGTTCCGGAACTTCCGAGATCCGGGTAGAGAGCATTTACACGCGCTACACCGGCATCGCCGGCACGCCGCTCGACGACGGTTATCACTTTGGCCAGACCCTCATCAATGACTACGGCCGTCTCTACGGGCAGGGGTCGAACCTGGTGAGCGGGGCTTCGGCGTCGGGATCGGCGGGGCCGGTGGCCTTCTATGTGCGCGGCGAGTATCAGCACGCGGCGCCGCTTCCCGCTTACAGTCAGGCGGTACAGCAGATGCTCGGCACCATCGACGTGACGCCGCCGCAACTTCCGATCCATACGACCGTCCTCGATCAGTTTCGACTCCTGGACGCATACGCCGCGTTTAACTTCAAGACGGTTCAGATCTCGGCCGGCCGGCAAAGTCTGTGGTGGGGGCCAAGCCACGGCGGCCCGCCGAACTTCAGCGACAACGCCGCACCCATGGACATGTTGCGTCTGACCAACCCGTCTCCCTGGAGACTGCCCAGTTTCTTCCATTGGCTGGGACCGATGCGCTGGGACTTCTTCTTCGGACTCATGGCTGGGCACCATTACCCGCCGCTTCCGGGGATCGATGGCCAGAAACTCAGTTTCAAACCGACGCCCAACCTGGAATTCGGGTTCTCGCGCACCATCGTCTTCCGGCCGGTTACACTCCGCATGTTCTGGAGAGGCTTCATTAGTTTCGGGGACAACAAAACCACGATCCCCGGCAGCGCCGCCGACGTGGGCGACCGCAAGGGCGGTTTCGATTTCAGCTATCGCATTCCCGGCCTCCGGAAATGGCTGGTCCTGTACAACGACGGCATGACCGACGACGACACGTCGCCGCTCGGGGCGCCACAGCGCTCGCTGATGAATCCGGGCATTTACCTGCCGCAGATTCCCCGCATCCCGAAGCTCGATTTCCGCGCCGAGATGGCGTGGTCGGACCCTCCGGCACTCTCCAACCGGGCCGGCAAATACAGCTACTACAACGGCGCCTACCACGACTCCTACACCAACGACGGGCACTTGCTCGGTTCCTGGGTGGGCAGGGAGGGCCACGGTCTTCAACTCTGGAGTACTTATTGGCTTTCGCCCCGCAACTCGGTGCAGGTGGGATACCGGAAGGCCTATGTGGACCGCGATTTCATTCCGGCGGGCGGCAACATTCAGGATTTCTCCGCCCGGACGACTTTTCGGCTGGGCCCGGAAATGGAGATTGCCACATCTCTCCAGTACGAACGCTGGAACTTCCCGGTTCTGTCGCCGCTCGCCGGACCGAACACGGTCGCCTCGATTGAGTTCACCTACCATCCGAAGTGGAGCAAGGTGCTGAACTTCCAATGAACTTAAGAGCAATGACCTCAGACAGAATGATCTTCGAAATAGCGACCTCAGAAATCATGATTGCCGAAACCATGACCTCCGATAAACCGATTTCCGGAAGATGTAGGTCCCGAGTCGAATCGTCCGAGCTGGGCAAACGATGCTGCGCTGTCATGCCGGCCAGCCCGATGCCGCGCTGGATGGTAACGGCGCTGTTCGGCTGGCTCGTCTTGTCCGGTCTTGGATGGGCTCAAACCACACTGCGCACGCCGTCCGCCGGCGATCCGCAATGTGTGGAGCAGGACTGCCCGACCGACCCCAGACCCTCCGGAGGCAATGACGATCCGATGCCCGGCAGAGCCGGGAATCCAGCGGCCACGGCACCGCGGTCCAATGGGACCTTGCCGGACATTGACAACAACCACAACAATAACAATAACAATGAGGAGCGCGGCCAGAATGCAGAACCGGCCCGGCATCGGAAGCCGGTTTTCCCTTTGCAGACGGATGCGATTCCAGAGCCGCCACCCAGCGAATTCCAGGAATTTGTCGCCAACTCCGTCGGCCGCAGGTTGCCCATTTATGGACACAACCTGTTCGACCACGTCCCCACAACTTTCGCGCCGGTCGACCGGATTCCGGTGACCGACAATTACATGATTGGACCGGGAGACGAGATCCTGATCCGGGCCTGGGGACAGATCGATCTGAACGGCAAACTGGTGGTCGACCGCGACGGCGCGGTCTTCCTGCCCAAGGTGGGCGCGCTGGCCGTGGCCGGATTGAAATACCAGCAACTGCCGCAGTATTTCCGGACCGCGATTGGGAGAGTGTTCCGTAATTTCGACTTGACGGTCAGCCTGGGACAGCTGCGATCCATTCAAGTGTTTGTCGTGGGACAGGTTCGGCGTCCCGGAAGTTACACCGTCAGTTCACTCTGCACGCTGGTCAACGCGCTGTTCGCCTCGGGCGGACCATCGGGCACGGGCTCCATGCGGCAGATCCAACTGAAGCGAAATAGCAGCGTGGTGACGGAGTTCGATTTCTATGACCTGCTTTTGAAAGGGGACAAATCCAAAGACGCGAGATTGTTGCCCGGCGATGTCATCTATATCCCGCCGTCCGGGCCGTCCATTGCCATCGCGGGCAGCGTGAATGTGCCCGCGATTTACGAACTGCGGGAGGGGACGAGTCTCGCGAGCGCGATCGAGATGGCGGGGGGCCTCGCGACCACGGCGGATGGGCAAAAGGCGGTGGTCGAACGCATCGAAAACCACAACACCCGCCGGGTCGAAGAATTTCCTCTCGATGGCCGAGGTTTGGAGCGGCCCTTGAAGGACGGGGACGTGGTCCGCATCTTCTCGCTCTCTCCCCGATTTCAAAACTCCGTGACGCTGCGGGGAAACGTCGCTCATCCCGGGCGCACGGAATGGCATAGCGGCATGCGTCTGAAGGATGTGATCCCGAACCAGGACGCTCTGGTCACCCGCGACTATTGGCGCGCCACCAACTGGGTTGCAAACGCCGGCGAGAGAGATGAGCAACGGATCAGCCGCGACTATTGGCGCGCCACCAACCCGGTCGCGAACCCGGGCGAGCGCGGTGGCCCCCCGACGATCCGCGACTACGGGCGCGCACCCAGCCCGGTTGCGAACGCGGGCGAGCGAGATGACCAACAGTTCGAGAGGCAACCGGCCTCGGCAAAAGCGGCCACCGCGGCCACGACCGCGAAACTGCGCAACCAGATCGCGCACAATGCTCCGGAGATTAACTGGGACTACGCGGTCATTCAGCGGCTGAACCCGCAGGACCTGACGACGCGGCTGGTCCCTTTCAATTTGGGGAAACTCGTGCTCGAGGGAGATGAGCAAAGCAACCTGGCGCTCGAGCCGGGCGATGTCATTACCATTTTCTCGCAGAACGATCTCGCGGTTCCACTCGAAAAACAGAGCAAGTTCGTGCGCCTGGAGGGGGAGTTTCGAACCGCCGGCGTCTACCAGGCCGAAGCGGGCGAAACCGTCCGCCATCTGGTCGAACGCGTCGGCGGATTTACTTCGAACGCCTATCTTTACGGGGCTGAATTTACGCGCGAATCGGCGCGCATCGACCAGCAGAAGGGGCTGGATCAGCTGATCGAGAAACTGGAGGAAGACATCTCCCGCAATGCCATGGCGCCCTCGGGAGTCAATCCCGACGAAGTTGCCGACAACCGCGCGAAACTCGAAGCGCAGCGGCAACTGGTGGGGAAGCTCCGGGAAATCAAGGCGACCGGACGCGTTGTCCTCGATCTGACGCCGAACTCGACGGGGGTGAACGACCTGCCGGAAATCGCCCTCGAAGATGGCGACCGTTTCGTGGTTCCGTACCGCCCGTCGACGGTCGAGATGATGGGCGCGGTGTACAACAAAAACTCGTTCCTGTACCGGCGTGAGGCGCGGGTGGACGACTACCTGAAGCGGGCGGGCGGGCCCACGCGGGATGCGGACACGGGCCGCATGTTTGTCATTCGGGCCGACGGCTCCGTCCTCAGCCGGCAGTCGGTCAAGGGATTGTGGAATGGAGGCTTCGCCTCCCTTCGCCTGATGCCGGGCGATGCCATCGTAGTGCCGGAGCGCCTGTCCCACGGCTCCTTCCTCCGGGGCTTGAGAGATTGGAGCCAGGTCTTCTCGCAATTTGCCCTGGGCGCGGCGGCCGTGAAGGTTATTCAATGAGGGTCAGTCAATGAACGGGTTGACCACGGCCGGACTCAGAACTCGCGTTGCGGATGCACGCCGGGAGAATCCCGCGGACGCTCAGACCATGGAGGCTGAGAAAATGGGCGTTGAGAGCAGGGCAGATGACCCGCTTGAGGCGGAAACCCTTGGCCTTGAAACCCCCGGTTTGCGGCCGGCAACGAGTGCCGTCCGCGGCGAGCCCAACGAGTGCCACGTGCTCGATTTGCTGATCATTCTCTCCCGGCGCAAGCAGCTCATCCTGCGGACCACTTTGGCCGCAGGCTTTCTGGCCGCTATCGTTTCGCTGTTGTTGCCCAATCGCTACACCGCCACCACCAATATTCTGCCGCCGCAGCAAAGCCAGTCGCTGGCTGCCTCGATGATCGGGCAACTGGGCGCGTTGGGGCCGATGGCGGCGATGGCCCAGAAAGATCTGGGGCTGAAGAATCCGAACGACCTCTATGTCGGCATGCTGCGCAGCCGCACGTCGGAAGACGGGTTGATCCGCCGCTTCGATCTGCTCCGGGTCTATCGCGACAAAAAGATGTCGGACGCCCGCCATGACCTGGAAAATGCCAGCAGTATCGTACTCGGCAAGGAGGGCTTCGTCAGCATCTCGGTCGAGGACAAAGACCGCAGCCGCGCGTCCCAAATCGCCAACGCCTACGTGGACGAGTTGCGCCAGCTGACGCAAGACCTCGCCGTGACCGAAGCCGGACAGCGGCGCCTGTTTTTCGAGCGGCAGTTGGAACTGGCCAAGAACAATCTGGCCGACGCGGAACAGGCGCTGAAAGAGACCGAGCAGAAGACCGGACTGATCCAACTGGATGGGCAGGCCAAGGCGATTATCGAGTCGGTGGTCAAACTGCGGGCGCTGATGGCCGCGAAAGAAGTGGAATTGCACGCCATGCGGCTGTTTTCGACCGAGCAGAATCCCGACGTCATGCTCGGCGAACAGCAACTCTCCGGCCTGCGCGCGCAACTGGCACGGCTCGAAAAGCAAAGCGGCGGCCCGGGCGATGTCGCCGGTAAGGTCGAGGTCTCGGCCGGCAATGTTCCGGCCGGCAACGTCCCCGAGGCCGGCCTGCAGTATGTCCGCAAACTGCGCGATGTGAAGTACGCCGAGACCATCTTCGAACTGCTGGCGAAACAGTATGAAGTCGCCCGGCTCGATGAGGCAAAAACGGCTGCCGTGATCCAGGTCCTCGATCCCGCCATCGAACCCGACCGGAAATCTTCGCCGCCGCGGACTTTGATCGTCGTGATCGTAACCCTGTTAGGGCTTTTCGGTTCGGTGGGGTACGTTTTGTCGTCCGAAGCCCTCGGCCGCATGCGTTTGAACCCAGATGTCAATGACCGTTTGACCATGCTGAAGACAGCCGTTCTTCAGCCCCATTTCCAGCCACGCACTTAGCCCAGCCCCATGCCCATGCCATGAACTCTTCCCCGAAAACATACCCAGCCGGCGCGGCTGAATCTCCCCAGTTCGGAGCCGCACTCGAGCTGCTCGGATATTTGACCGCCGTCGCTGCCGCCACACTTTGCTTCCTCATGGGTTGGCTTAGCTGCGAGGGAGCCGAGGTTCTCACAGCGCTAATGCTGGTTTCGCTGATTGGCCTCGCGTGGAAACGGTTCGATGGTGGACGGCATCCTTGTTTCTTCTTCCTGTGCACGTTGACGCTGTTCCAGGCCGGCCGGCTACTGGCGTACTGTACCGGAGGAGAATCTGACATATTCCATGTCACATTGTTGACGTGGTATCAATTTGGCGTGTCCCGCAAGGTGGCGGCCTTAGCGCTGCTGTCGCTTGCACTCTCCGCCATCTTCATCTATGCGCCCTGCCGATGGAACTACCGCTCCTTTTCTCCGCCCCGCAACGGATGCTTCGGTCGCTACTTGCCCTACCTCTACGTTCTGCTCTCGTTGAGCGTGCCCGTGCAACTGTTCAAGAATTACCGCTACTACGAATACGCCAAGGACCACGGTGGATATCTCGTGCTCTTTATTGACCACGGCGGTCTGGCTTCGAGCATCCCCATGGCGGTTCGCGCCATTTCGCTCATCAGCCTGCCCGCGCTCGTCGGCATCTTCGTTTTGGAGCGGCGGAAGAAGTTCCTTCGCACCGCGGTGGCCGTGTACTTTATGGTTGCGGCGCCGGTTCTGCTGACCGGTTCACGCGGCGCCATTCTCAGTCTGGTTCTTTCGCTCTGGTATGTCGCCAAGGTAAAGTCCGGTAAGCTCGCCCGCCTGTACGCGATGGCGCTGGTCGGAGTCGGGCTCGTCCTCGTGGGCGCCTTGATTGGCTCGCTCCGCATCCAGAATGGCGAATCCCGCCCGCTCGCCGGTCCTGCCCAGTTCATGGCAGACCAGGGCGCGTCACTCAATGTCACGGAGGTCGCGGTTGCCTATCGGCGGCGTTTTGCTCCCTATGTCGCTTCCTATCTTGCCGGCGAATTAGAGTCGGCGTTCGTCGCACCCGACCAGGCGAATTACATGGTAGGAAGGCATTTTGCCGACGATCTTTCGATGTTTCTGAATCCGACGGACTATCAATTGGGATTTGGCACCGGCTCGGCGTATTTGGCGGAAGCTTATCTGGTGGGCGGCCTCTGGGGAGTCGCGCTCATCTCAGGATTGCTCGGCGTTGGGCTCCACGTGATGTATCGGTTTGCCAGAAATCCTCTCGGGCTCTTCCTGGTTGCGATGATTCTGCCTGACGTGCTTTTTATGGCTCGAGGCGGGCTCTTGGAATGGGTATCAGTGTCGGTACGAGTTGGAATCTCCGTTCTCCTGCTGCGGATGGGATGGTCGCTCTACCAGACCATCGTCCGAATTGGCTGCGTTTTATGGCAAAGCGACTATGCGCTCGACCACCGCATGTAGAAACTGCGAATTCAGAAACTGGCAATCCAAGAATTATCCGGAGGAACGCATGATCTCCCTGATCGTCGCTACCATCAACCGCGTGGCCGAACTGGACCGCCTGCTTTCGAGTCTCGATGAGCAAAGTTACCGCGATTTTGAAGTCATCGTGGTTGACCAGAACTCTGACCATCGCTTAGCGCCGTTGTTGAGCGCCCATAACGGCCTCGCGATTTGCCATTTGCAGTCGGAACGCGGGCTCTCACGGGCTCGCAATGTCGGTCTTCGCGTCGCCCAGGGTGACATCCTTGCTATTCCCGACGATGACTGTTGGTATCCCCAGCACCTGCTGGCATCCGTCGCGGCATGGTTCGAATCGCATTCCGGGTTCGGATTGCTGGGCACAACCCTGCGGGACGCGGAGAACAAAACCTCGGGATCAAGTTTCCCGGCGAAGTCTCGCCGGTGCACAAAAGGCGATATCTGGAGGTGCGTGACCTCCGGGACTCTGTTCATGCGACGGTCGGTCTCGGCCGCAGTCGGTGGTTTTAACGAGGACTTCGGCGTCGGGGCTCCCTCGGAATATCAGGGGGCCGAGGAAAAAGACTATGTCATGCGCGCGCTCAAGAATGGATTCCAAATGTGGTACGAAGCCTCGTTGACGGTGCACCACCCACCCATCAATTCGATCGAGCGCCTGAGAAAAACTACTTACTCGTATGCCTTAAGCGAGGGCCGAGTTCAGCGCATGCATCACTATCCGCTGCACCGGTTAGGCGGTCATCTGATTCGATCTTTGGGTGGCGCCGCCGTCAGCCTGTGCCACGGTGACTTGGCCAGGACACGGGTATATGTCCTCCGGGGAGCGGGTCAATTGGTGGGCTATGTTTCTGGCGCGCGCGATCGAACGACCGGCGCCAGTCCCGCCAGCCGATAGTCATCGCCACAATTGTCGTTGCCCCAGCCATCATGAAGATTCCATTCCGCGGGCTGTTCAGGAATATTTTTCACCTCGGGTCGGGCGAACTCGTGGGCCGACTATGCAATATCGCGATCGTGGTGTTGCTCGGCCACCGGTATGGGGTCGTGGTTCTGGGCGTTTATGCGCTGGCCCAGACGGTGACGCAGTACTTGCAGCCGCTGATCGACTTCGGCTTGCGGCATGTGGGAGCCCGGCTGTTGGCCTTGTATCCTCAGGCCGCGCGCGACATTGTCGATCGCGTGCAGCGGCGGCGTCTGTGGATGGCAGGTGTGGTCCTGCCCTTGATCGTGATTTATTCCGCATGCGCGAAACTGCCCGTGGAGATGAAGATATTTCTCTTTGCCTTTTCAGCGGTGGGCGCGCTGTACGCCATCTCTCTCGACTGGGCGGCATGGGGTCAGGAAAAACTCCGTCTGGTCGGCTTTGCGAAATCCATTGTTCCCCTCAGCATCCTGGCGTTTCTTGCGATCGGAGGACCGCAGGGGGAACGCGTTCTTTGGTACGCAGTTGCCGGCAACGCTTTTGGGTTTCTCCTGCAGGGTGCGATCTCATGGGTGTGGTGGAGCAGGCAGCCGCCGCGACCAGTACAGGGCGGGACACTGAGCGCGGTTCGCGAATCGCTGGCCTGGCGGCGCACCAGCATTATGGGGCTGGCATGGCTGTGTAACCTTGCATTCAACACCATCGATGTTCTGATGCTCGGTCTGATGTCGAACCCGGAACAGGTTGGTCTCTATGGCGCTGCCTACCGCGTCTTGAATCAGGTGCTGGCCACTTACTACTTGCTGACCCAGGTTCTTTATCCTCAGTTTGCCCGGCACGGTATCGAAGACCGCGCGCGAATGCTGCGGGCGCGCATCCTGCTGCCACTCGTCGGGGCTGGGATTCTAATCGCGGCCGTCATTTCGATTTCCCGCCGGATGGTCCTGACCATTGTGTTCGGACATCAGTTCCTGGCGGCGTGCCCGCTGCTGCTTTTGCTGGCTTGGTCCATACCGCTTGATTTCATGACTTCTTATTTGAGCAACGCCTATATCGCCTGGGGTATGGAGAAGAAGATCTTGCTTTGCACCGGAATCGGCGCGGCCAGCAACATCGTCTTGAATCTCGCTTTCATTCCCAGTCAGGGAGCTCGGGGAGCGGCGGTGAACACGCTTCTTTCTTACGCAATATTCTTGACCGCTCTGTGCTTTGTCGGAAAAACGGCCAAAGAACTGGGCATCCGAACTCGGCCCCAGATGGATGCCGTCGCCTGCCCCTGATCTCGTGCCCTCCATTGCCCGGAACGTCGAAGCGCTGCCTGGGATTCGCTTTCCTCCTCGTACAACTTGTGTTTGGGGGAGTCAATGAGTTGTGATGTAAGCGTTGTTATACCAACTTATAACTCGTCGGGCACACTCAAAAGGGCGCTGGACTCGGTTCATGGCCAGTCACTGCCTCCCCGGGAGATCATCGTTGTGGATGATGGTAGTGACGATTGGGAACAGTCCGGGCTGATCGCAGCTTCCTATCCCGATAGCATATCGCTTCGCTTTATTCACATGGATAAGAACCAGGGCGTGTCCGCCGCTAGAAATATGGGCATCGCGGTCGCCCTATGCCGTTACGTAGCATTCCTTGACTCGGACGACGCGTGGTATAAGGACAAGCTCGCGATCCAATATGGGCTAATGACGAAGTGTAATCTTGACTTTTCGATGCACCAGTATCGTGACGATATGAATTGTTTACGATGCGATGGCGAGGATAGTCATGACATGTCGTCGCTATCTCTTTCTTCGCTTACCTCCTGGACTCCCCTGCTCCGGAACGATAATACAAGTTCAGTGATGGTATTGAAGCAGAAGATGGTGTCATATGATACGTCGTTGCGTAGAGGCGAGGACTTTAAGTTGTATATGGAGTTGCTCTCAAGGCGTGGATGTAGAGCCGCCTACATTAGGCGTGTCCTTGCAGGTGCATTCAAGCGCAGCATTGGGGTATCGGGCCTAAGCGGGGATGTAAAGGCAATGCATGTGTCGAGAATGCTCGCATTGAAGAAACTGATAAATGAGGGCACCATTAGCATGGTGCAGTATCTCGTGGGCAGTTACATGGAAACAGTGAAATATCCCGTTCGCGTTCTCAGGGTATCGTTACGCACGCGCGTTGCGATATCTCGCGGGAGATTTGATTGACCACCAACAAAGTACTGATTACCGGCGGCGTCGGATTCATTGGACTCGAAGTCGCCAAGCTACTGGTCGAGCAGAGACATCCAGTCTTGCTGTTCGACAACTTAAACCCGCAGATTCACGGCGCCATTCCCGATCTCGCCGCGCTCCCGCTGCTGCGTAGCCCTCAGGTGGAGGTGTTTCGCGGAGACGTTTCGAAGCCTTCGGATTGGGCGGCGGCGCTCGATGGTATCGGGACGATCGTCCACCTGGCGGCCGAAACCGGCACGGCGCAGTCGATGTATGAGATCTCCCGCTACACGGAAACCAACGTTGGCGGCACCGCCGCGTTGCTCAACCACCTGGCCAACCACAAGCACGACGTGAGCAAAATCATTCTCGCCTCCTCGCGGTCGGTGTACGGAGAAGGCGCGTATCATTGCGGGCGTTGTGGCCTGGTGTATCCACCGGCGCGGTCTGAGGAAAGGTTCCGGTCGGCCAAGTGGCAGCCCAACTGCCCAACCTGCAAGCGCCCGATCGATGCGACCGCTACACCGGAGGAAGCGCGGACTGCGCCAGCGTCGATTTACGCCGCAACCAAGCTGGCACAGGAAGACCTGGTGCGGGTGGCCGCCAAGGCTTTGGGGATTCCGGCGGTGATCTTCCGATTTCAGAATGTCTATGGCGAAGGTCAGTCGCTCAAGAACCCTTACACGGGCATTCTCTCGATCTTCTCCAACCAGCTGCGCACGGGAAAGACTATCCACCTGTACGAGGACGGCCAGGAGAGCCGGGACTTTGTGCATGTTTCCGACGTGGCGCGGGCGGTCGGGTTAGGACTCGCCTCGGACGGAGCCGATGGGGCCACGCTCAATGTCGGTTCCGGCCGGCCCACCTCCGTTGAACAGGTCGCGTTTCTTCTGCAGGAGCGCTTTGGCGCGAAGACCGAGCCACTCATTTCCGGCCAGTATCGCCTGGGCGACATCCGTCACGGATACGCCGATCTGAGGGCGATTCGCGCCTGCCTTCAGTTCGCGCCGGAGGTCTCGCTCGACGAGGGATTGACGCGCTTTGTCGAATGGGTGAAAACCCAACCGGTGGAACCGGACCGTCTGGACAAAGCCACCGCGGAACTGGTGACGCGTGGCCTTATGCCGGCCCCTCTCCCGGTCCATTTCCCAGACGACGTCCCGGCCAAAATCCCAGCCGAAGTGCCCGCCCATGTCAATGCTAAAGCAGCTTCTGTATAGCGATCTCGCCCGTCAGGCTGAGCTTGAGGGCAGGCCGGTTGCGCGGCCCGGCTGGCGCGGGTTCCTCCGCCGCCTGCTGCACCACCGGTTTCTGCCCATCGTCGTCTGCCGCGTGAGCCGGGCGGCCATGCTCGGGCGGATTCCTGTCCTGCCCGAACTCCTGACCTATCTCAATATTGTGCTCTTTGGCCTGGAAGTTTCGCCGCGCTGCGAGATCGGACCGGGGATTTTTTTCCCCCACCCGTCGGGCACCGTGATTGGAGCCTGGCGCATCGGCAGCAACGTGACCATATTCCAGGGCGTCACGCTGGGCGCCAAAGAACTGGATATGGGTTTTGATTTCAGACTGCGTCCCGAGGTCGGGGACAAGGTGGCGCTCGGCGCAGGCTCGAAGATTCTGGGCGGCATCCACATTGGCGACAACGCGACCGTGGGCGCGAACTCGGTGGTGGTGGATTCGGTCGAAGCCGGCAGCACCGTAGTTGGCATTCCCGCCCGCAAAGTAGCGAAACAACCACGCCGAAATAGCGAAATCGAAATAGCGAAGTAACGACCAGGAGAAATAGATGGAACCTAGGTTGGATCTTACCGTCATCATCCCCAGCTACAACACGCGGCGCTTGCTGCGGGATTGCATTTCCTCCATCTACGAGCACACACGCGGCATCCGCTTTGAAGTCATCTGCATCGACGACAATTCGTCTGACAGCAGCGCGGACATGGTGGCCGAAGCGTTCCCCGAGGTCATCCTCGTCCGCAACCAGGCCAACCAGTTCTATGTCCGAAACAACAATGTCGGGATGCGGATGTCGCGGGCGCGCTATGCCTGCCTCTTGAACGGCGATACCCTGCTGATCAGCAATGCTTTCGCGGCTCTGGTTAAGTATATGGACGAGAATCCCCAGGTGGCCGCCTGCGGGCCGAAACTGCTAAACCCCGACGGCTCGGTGCAGCACTGCATCCGCCATTTTTCCGGACCCGCCACCATGGTGCTGCAAGCCCTCAACTGGCACAAACTGTTTCCCCGGAGCCGGCTCACGGATCGTTACTATGCCACCGGCTTCGACTACTCGAAAGCGCAGCCGGTGGATAGCATTGGTACGACCGCCTACATCGTCCGGCGCTCCACCTGGGAGAATGCGGGCATGCTCGATGAACGCTTCCGCCTTTTTGTCTCCGATCTGGCCTACAACTTCATGCTGAAACAAAAGGGCTGCCTGGTGCATTACACGCCTTGTACGGAGGTCGTCCACTTTGGAAGTCAAAGCGTCAATCAGAACGCGCTAAGCTCTCTTCGCGAGCTGCACGACGCGCTGATCGAATTCAACGAAGCCTACGACTACTTTGGCAAGAGCCGCGCCAGCAAGCTCCTGGTTCGTCTCGCGGTGAAGGCGCGCGCTTACTTCAAGCGCGCGGAATTCTACCTGAGTTCCGATAAGCGCGTGATCAAGGGACCGGGCGCGCCTCCAAAGGCACGAGCTTCGGCTTCGTAGCCTCCGCATTTTCAAAACCCAACTTCTTCGAAAACAAAATAGCCTTCCGGCGGATGGAGGGGCTCTATTTTTTTATGGTCACGACCGTAGTCACGACCACTCCCGTTCTTTCGGCTTACAAACTGCCGGCATGGAAGCGGGTGATGGATCTGGTTTTGGGCGGAACGCTCCTCGTCCTGTCCAGTCCTCTGTTTGCGCTGTGCTGGGCCGCGGTACGGTTGACGTCTCCCGGCCCCGCTCTGCATTGGTCGCGGCGCGTGGGAAAAGACAATCGTCTTTTTGGCATGCCCAAGTTCAGGACGATGCGCGTCAGCGCGCCGCAGGTAGCGACCCATTTGTTGCGGCAGCCGGAGCGTTATCTAACCCCGGTCGGAGCCCTGTTGCGCAAGACCAGCCTCGACGAATTGCCGCAACTGGTCAGCGTTTGGCGGGGCGATCTGAGTTTGGTGGGGCCTCGTCCCGCGCTCTTCAACCAGGACGATCTGGTCGCGCTTCGCACCCGGCACGGCGTCGATCGACTGGTTCCCGGGATTACCGGCTGGGCGCAAGTCAATGGCCGCGATGAGCTGGAGATTCCACTCAAGGTTCGTTACGACGCCGAATACATGGCGGCGCAGTCGCTTCCGCTGGACTTGAAGATCATCGCGCTCACCCTGTGGAGAGTGATCAAGGCGGAAGGCGTGCACCATTAGGCCCGCCATTCGTCTCCCATTCGGGCCCTCCAGCGCCAGAAATTGCCGCGCCGCCTTACCCTGCCAATCCAAATTAGGCCTTCCGCTCAAGGAACTGCCCGCTAATGCCGATCAACAAAATAACTGTCCACAATTAAGGAAGTGTCCTAGTCGTGCTATGAGAAAAATCAGTAAGAAGTCCCCTGCGCTCTTACGTTGCCGGTCTCTGTTGGTGCTGGTATTGCAAGTGGGTCTTATCCTTTGCTCTCTGGTCTGTGCCTGGCTCCTGCGCTACGAGTTCCGTATGCCCGACCCGAGCCTGCTGTGGGCCGTGGCTCCCATACTGGTTATCGTTCGCCTCGCGGTCATGCCATTTTTCAATCTCATGCATGGATGGTGGCGCTATACCGGGATCAGCGATGCGGTGGACGTCTTGAAAGCCATCCTCAGCGGTTCGTTCGCGTTCCTGGTCATCGTGCGCTATGGAATGGGACTGAAAGCCTTTCCGCTGTCGGTTTATGTTTTGGAGGCGTTGATCACCTTTACGCTCTTGACCGGCGTACGCGTACTCTCCCGCATGCTGGCGGAAACCGTGCGGGCAGACTCGACCTCGAAACGTTTGCTCCTGGTGGGTGCGGGACACGCCGCGCAGACGATCATTCGCGAAACTCAGGAAGTGGGGACCGGCTATCGCGTGATCGGCTGTGTCGATGACGATCCACTCAAGAAGGGGCTGCGGGTTCTGGGTGTGCCTGTGCTTGGCCCCGTCGAGGCGCTGGCGAAAATAGTCCGCGAGCAAAGAATCGACGAAGTCCTCATCGCGATTCCATCGGCTACCCAGACCCAAATGCTCCGCCTAGTGGCAATCTGTAAAGAGGCGAGCGCTGCCTTCCGCACCGTCCCCGCAATGGCGGAACTGATCGCGGGTCGAGTCACCCTGCAGCAGGTTCGAGAAGTTTCACTCGAGGATCTGCTGGGGCGTATCCCTGTCGACCTCGATCTGGAATCGGTGCGCGAGCATATTCGGGGCCGCGTGGTCATGGTCACCGGCGCCGCGGGATCCATCGGCTCCGAACTCTGCCGGCAAATCAGGACGTACAAACCGAAGCTTCTTTTGTGCCTCGACCAGAATGAAACCGGGGTCTTTCACTTGGAGCATCAGCTTGCCCAGGGCGGCGACGACCGCAAGGTATTCTGTGTCGCCGACTTCTGCAACCCGGAGCGCATGCGCAAAATATTCCTGACCTACGGGGTCGAGATTGTTTTTCATGCCGCCGCGTATAAACACGTGCCCGTAATGGAATCCAATGTGGAAGAGGCGGTCGGCAACAACGTTTTCGGCCTGCTCTCGTTGCTGAACGTGGCGCAGAGTGCGAATTGCTCAACCTTCGTGATGATTTCCTCCGACAAGGCCGTGAACCCGACGAATGTCATGGGCTGCACCAAGCGGGTGGGGGAATTGATTCTCGCCGCCTGGCCCGGGGAGCGGCTGCGCTGCGTGTCCGTCCGGTTCGGCAATGTCCTCGGATCGAACGGCAGCGTGATTCCGCTCTTCCAGGAACAGATCCGTCAAAACCAGCCCATCACCATCACTCACCCCGAGATAACCCGCTTTTTCATGACAATTTCCGAAGCGGTTAGCCTGGTGTTGCAGGCCTTCGCGATCGGTCGCGACGGCGACATCCTCGTGCTCGACATGGGAGAGCCGGTACGGGTCGCGGAACTGGCGAAAACCCTGGTTCGCCTCTCCGGCAAATCCCGCCAGGAATTCAAGTTCATCGGCCTCCGTCCGGGCGAAAAACTTTTCGAGGAGCTCTTCTATCCCGACGAGCGGGTTTTGCCGAGCGCCTGCGCCAAGATCGCCTGTACGGAAAGTGTAAAGCTCGCGTGGCCGGCGTTGAAGCGCGGTCTGGACGGACTCTATGTCGCCATGTCGCTCGGCAAGCGAGACTCCATCCTCGCCCAACTCCAGCAGATCGTACCGCAATTCACCTACGCGGGTTCGGATCAGGCCGGGAGCAGGGAAATTATGCCATTAAGCCCGAGCGCAGCCGCTGCGCCGCATGAACTTCCACCGCTTGTGGATATGCCGCGATCGCCCTATCGAACTTGGCAGGTGAATCCCTGGTTGGGACCAGCGGGTGGCGGTCCGGGGGACTAGTACCATTCTGTCAGCGATTGTCATTGCCGGGGCAAAGGTAGCAGTTGGGATCGTAAGTTGCCGGCGCTTCCGGTAGAGCGCCTTCGACCTGTCCCTGCCAGGGCCTTTCTGTGCGATGCGGTGACACCAGCACCCAATCCCGGGTCAGCGGATTGAGGCGGCGACGCGGATGCGATGTCAGCTCAAAGAAGTTCATGGGTTAAGGTGATGGGTTGTCCGTTTTATGGGAGGCTAGCACTATCATCCGCCAGGTTTCGGTATCCGTCAGGATGGGTTCGATGCCACTGCCACGCGCTTTCCACAATGGCTTCTAAATCTGGGAATCTCGGTTGCCAACCCAGGGCGCGCCGAATCTTCTCTGAGCTGGCAATTAACACCGCTGGATCCCCCGCGCGGCGAGGCGATTCGATCACCGGAACCGGATGCCCGGTAACTTTCCGCACCACTTCGACCACCTCGCGCACACTGAAGCCCTGCCCGTTGCCCAGGTTGTAGATTAGCGGACTGGAATTCTCCAGCCCATTCTCCAGCGCCAGCGCTGCGAGGGCCAGCAGGTGCGCGCGAGCCAGATCGCTGACATGTATGTAATCGCGGATGCAGGTGCCGTCCGGCGTGGGGTAGTCCGTGCCGAAAATGTTCACGTGTTCGGCGCGGCCGAGAGCGACCTGCAGAATCCGTGGGATCAGATGTGTCTCCGGCTGGTGCGCTTCCCCGTTGTCCGGACCGGACGCGCCGGCCGCATTGAAATATCGCAGGCTGGCATAGCGCAGGCCATGAATTTGATGGAACCATCCGAGCATGCGCTCCACCAGCAACTTCGATTCGCCGTACGCATTGGTCGGATGGACGAGATCGTCCTCCTCAATCGGAGTGCGCTCGGGATTCCCGAACAGCGCAGCCGTCGACGAGAAAATGAAACGCTTTACCCGAGCGGCGAGCGTCGCTTCGAGCAGGGTTAGCGCATTCGCGGTGTTGTTGCGGAAGAACTCTTCGGGAGCCTTCATCGACTCGCCCGCTTCGATCAGCGCCGCAAAATGCATGACGGCATCAATCGCGCGAGACCGGAATAGCTGGTCAAGGCAATCGCGATCCGCCAAGTCACCTACTACCAGCTCAGCGTTTTTCGGCACTGCCTGGCGATGGCCGCGACTCAGGTTATCGAAGACCACAACCCGGTGTCCCGCCTGCAACAGCTCTTCGGCAACCACGCTGCCGATGTAACCCGCTCCCCCTGTAACTAGAACTCTCATTGGCTTCGTGCCCATTTCTCAGGCTACCTCTCAGGCGACCTCTCAGGCGACCTGGCCAACCCCATCGGCAGCGGAGCAGACGTAAATCTCCGGGTTGCAGCCGGTCGAGCGTTCATAGCCTTCCTGAACCGTCCGCTTGAACGCTTCGACGCAACCGGCCTGGACCAGCGCGATGGTGCAACCTCCAAACCCGCCTCCCGTCATTCGCGTTCCGTAAACGCCTTCCGCTTGCTCCGCCAGTTCCACCATCAAATCGAGTTCATAGCAACTCACCTATTTGCAGTCCTATTTGACGATACGGCCCTTGAGGCTCTTGTCGGCCGAGCGCGCCGCTACTGCTCCACGGCGCTTTGTACAGTGCGCATAAAACGTTGTCAAGAAGGCAGTAGATTGGTAACACATTCAATGAATTCGTTGCGGTCAATTCTCTAAACACGTAACAAAAGGGACACGATGAAACGGAGCCGCGTTAATGTCTCTGCTTATCGCTGGCGCTATCCATCACTCGGAGGACTTCGTCTTCCCCAAGATATTCCCAACGTTGCAGCGAGATCGGGCTCAGCACAAAAGAAAACGTCCTGGAGGAAATGTCCGGGACATTTTTCTTTTTCTTCTTCGGATTCGCGCGAAACGCTAGTGCGAAACAGCGGCAAACAGCGGCGCGTGCAACAAGGACTGGAACTTCTGATCGTCGCTTTTGAAGTGGAGTTGCAGGTTCGAGCTGTCGGAATCCACGGTGGTCGAGTCAATGGCAGTCTTTTCGATCGGGCTGGCATTGAGCTTTTTGTAAAGCATGACGCCCTTGACGACCGTGGAGAGCGTAGCCGCCGTCATCGAGTCGGCCGTGAGCACACTCAAATCGAAATTCACTCCGCTCTGGAAGTTCATGGTGTAGCGAGAAGCCAGAATGCGCTTCTTGAGGCTCTCGTAGTCGGCGATCTTCGCAGCATCGCCCATCACCGAGAACATCATGGCCTGGGTTCCCTGCTGGTCGAGGATGCTCCATAGCGGCGCACTATCGACGGCGGCCATCTGGTCGGTCATCACCGAATTGGAATCGAGCGATGGGCGCTTGCCGTCGCGGGTATCGAGCGCGCTGTGCAACGAGGCTGGAGTGCCGAAGGCCAGCGTGTTGTCGTCCAGGAAGGTCATCACCAAACCGTTGTCCATCGGGTAAATGCTGGTGGTGCCGTATTTGCTGGCCGTGATCTTCTTGAGCTTCATCTTCTTGAGAACGGCTTTGGCGGAGAACGATCCGGCCGCCACGCCAATGGTTTGAATGCCCTTCTTCTCGGTACGGAACGAAGCGAAATTGAGCTGGTCGAGATCGTGCTCGGCGTCAATGCCGATGCCCTTCAGTGCGGTCTCGAGTTCCTTCAGATTGTCGGGCAGGACTTGTTGCTTGAGCGCCTGCGCGGTGGGCGAATCCTTGAGCGCCCGGTAGTCGACGCCGATCAGCTGCTGAATTTCAGAAGGCACCATGGAACGCGCCGACGATGCGATCGGCATGGCATAGCCAGCCGTCGCGCACAGAAGCAAAACCGCAAGACACGGATTTTTCATAGAAGTCCTCAAAATGCAGTCCTCTAAACGACGTCCTCAAAATGGGTCTGCAGAGTTTAGATGCAAGCCGCAAACCGTACGTTGGCGATCTTTGGCGGTGCTTGAAGCTGTTCTGGCTCTATTCTAGTCCCTAATCCATGAGGCAGGACCGTAACTAAAGCGCGTCCCCTCCCCGCTTGGTCTTAGAACGTTGGAACCGGGGTAGTTTACGTGGAAAACAAACAGCTCGGGCTGAGGGTCGCCGGCAGCGCGGGCTATGGTCAGCGCCAGCATGAGCGTTCGGATCAAGTCTAGCCTTTCAGCGCCGCTGCGCGCTTCCGCGTCTCGGTCACGAACGCTTCGTCCTTCAGCGAATCGAGATTGATCTCGACGTTCGCGAGCGCGCCTTCGAGTGCGGCCTTTGCCAGCGCGATCGCGGTCGTCAGATCGGACTTCATGTTCGGGTTGGTGATCGGCTTTAAATTGGTGGCAATCTTCGCCACTTCGACTACTCTTTCGGCGACGCCTAGAGGGACGCTGGTCGCTTGTTTGAGCGCGGCGCCAATCGCGGCGGCGCCATCGGAAGCCTTGCCATCTGACGATTTGGCCGACTTGTAGGCCTTCATGACGACGTTGTAGGACTCGGCGTCGGCGTCGATCGCGGACTTCAGTTCTTCGCGAAGCTGGCTGAGTCCGGCAATCGCTTCGCTGAGCTGGCTTTCGTACTGCAGATAAGCTTTCTTGCCGCGCGACATGGACGCGACCATGCTTGCGAGTCCGGCAGCCATGGCGCCGCTGGCAGCGGCAGCGCTGCCTCCTCCGGGAGTCGCCGTGGGAGCGGCCAGTTGTTCGATGAAGGGCTCGACTCCGGCACGCAAACCGCCGACCGCCATCTTGCCGCCCATCACCGCGGCCAAGCGGTTTTCCAGGATGAGCGAGGAATCGAAGTTTTCGATTTGCAGAAACCATTCCGCGGCCTGTTCTAAAGCCCGCTTCGGAATCAGTCCAACGATCTCGCTTGAAACTGGGATGACGCCGTAACGCGCGGCTTCGCGTTTCACGAATTCGAAGACGCGGTGGATGGGAGTCTGCTCGAAGTCGGTCAGGTTCATCGAGACCTGGGCCAGACCGCGCACCAGGAATCCGGCGCCCTTGACGAAGCGCAGGCCACCGCCCGAAAAGCGCACGGCTTTCGCGATTTTCTTGGCGATCTCGACGTCGGGCGTATTCAGGAAGACGTTGTAGGCAATCAGAAACTTGCGCGCGCCGACGACCGTGGCGCCCGCAGTGGGGTGCACGCGAGGCTCGCCGAAATCGGGCTTGCGCGCGGGGTTGGTTGCAATATCGGCGCGGATGCCTTCGAACTGACCGCGGCGAATATTCTCCAGGTTCTGCCGTTCGGGCGTGGCTGCGGCGGCTTCATAAAGATAGACCGGGATCTGGAAGCGTTTCGAGATCTCGGCTCCGACGTGGCGCGCCATGGCGACGCAATCTTCGATGGTGACGCCGTCAATCGGGATAAAGGGCACGACATCGGCTGCGCCCATGCGCGGGTGCGCCCCCTGATGTTGGGTGAGATCGATCAACTCGGCGGCCTTCCCGACCCCGCGAATGGCGGCTTCCTGAATGGCTTCACGCTCGCCGACCAGGGTGATGACGCAGCGGTTGTGGTCGGAATCCATCTCCCGGTCGAGGAGATAGACGCCGGGAATCTTCATGGCTTCGACAATGGCATCGACTTTGGCCGGGTCGCGGCCTTCCGAAAAATTAGGAACGCATTCAACAAGAGTGCTGGGCATGGCGAGAAGGATAACGGGCGGCGGTTGGCTGAGGCAACTGGCGGGATTTGACAGGACGCTCGTTCAACCGGCAGACTGCGAAACTATACTCCGAACTATGCGGTGCACGCCTCGAATCTCCGGCCGCGGTTTTACTTGACGATAGTCCTGCCTAAAACGTCCGTCGGCCGTTTCCCTGCTCATCAGTAAGCGTTTCTCAGCGACCAATCATTGATGGAAAGGATGCGTCATGCTGCGTCGGTCTCTGCTTGCCCTGGTGCTTGTGTTTTCGTCTTTGCCGGCTCTTGCTCAGAAGGAGCGCCACTTCAACTTCCACTACACATTCACGGTGAAAAATGTCAGCCCCGGCGAGCGTGTGCGGGTCTGGATTCCGCTGGCCCACTCCGACGCCTTCCAGGATGTGAAGGTCACTTCCAAGAGCGGCGGCTTGCCGCTCAAGCAGGTTCACCAGCCGGAATACGGGAACGAGGTTCTGTACGCCGAGACTTCGAAGGCGGACAAAGGCGAGTACAGGTTCTCCGTGGACTACGACGTGGTGCGGAGAGAGCACGTCGTGCTGGTGAATGGAAGGCCGGTTTCTGACGCGCCTTTTAGCAAGATGCCACGGCTCATGTTGGCACTATTTCTTGAGGCGGACCGCTTAGTGCCGGTTACGGGAGTTCCGGCGCAATTGGCCGCGCAGGAAACAAAAGGCGCGAGCACGCCGCTTGAAAAAGCCAGGGACATTTACGAATACGTCTTTCGCACCATGAAATACGACAAGAGCGGCACCGGCTGGGGACACGGCGACACGCTCTGGGCCTGCGATTCGAAGCATGGCAACTGTACCGATTTTCACTCGGTTTTTATTTCGATGGCACGGTCCCAGAAGATTCCGGCGCGCTTTCAGATCGGTTTTCCGATTCCGGCCGATAAGCACTCCGCCGAGATTCCGGGATACCACTGCTGGGCGGAATTCTATCTGGATTCGACCGGCTGGGTCCCCGTCGACATTTCGGAGGCATGGAAACATCAGGAGAAGCATGACTACTTTTTCGGCGCGCACGATGTGAATCGGGTGCAGTTCACCGAGGGACGCGATCTGAAACTCGCGCCGGCGCAGGAGGGAGCGCCGCTGAACTATTTTGTGTATCCGTATGTGGAGATCGGCGGGAAAGAATATCCGAATGTTTCGATCGCCTTCTCGTTTGAGGACATCAACGAAAAGGTCGCGGCCGCGAGCGCTCCGCGCTGAATCGCTCGTGTAGGAACGGGCGCCCTCGCCCGTCCAAGCCGGGCGAAGCCCGGCAGTTGCCTGCGGCCGCAGCAATTCTGCATTCGCTATAAAGCTACCGCGCGGCGGAGCCATGTATCATGCGAATGTATGACGCGCAAGATGGCTTCGACGCGCAGGCCTTCGCCACACCGACCGATGATTGGCGTGTTCGACTCAGGCGTTGGCGGGCTGACGGTTCTCAGGGCCCTGGTCGACCGCATTCCAGACGCCGACTATCTCTACTTCGGCGACACGGCGCGCCTTCCCTACGGATCGAAGTCAGCGGCCACGGTCGCGCATTACGCGGTGGGCGCGGTGCTCTATTTGCAGGATCAGGGAGCGGACCTGATGGTAATCGCCTGCAACACGGCGACCGCGCTGGCGCTCAACGAGATTAAAGCGGCGGCGGACGTGGAAGTGATCGGCGTCGTCGAACCGGGAGCAAAAGCCGCGGCGGCGGTCACTCGTAAGCGGAAGGTGGTCGTCATCGGCACGGAGGCGACCATCAGCAGCCATGCCTACCGGCGCGCGCTCGAAGCCCGCGAAGTCGCGGCGCGCGAGAAGGCTTGTCCTCTGTTTGTGCCGCTGGTCGAAGAGGGTTGGGTGGAACATCCGGTGACTGAGCAGGTGGCAAGGATTTATTTGTCGGAAGCCTTTTCGGAAGACGCGCGCAATGCCGACGTGCTGGTGCTCGGCTGCACCCACTATCCGCTGATCAAGCCACTGTTGCGGCGAGTGGCTCCGGAGCACGTCGCCATCGTGGACTCGGCCGAGTCGACTGCGCACGACGTGGCGCGTCAACTGCAGATTGAGCCGCCGTCTTCCGCTCAGACGTCTTCAGCTCAAACAAGGAGCGAGCGTAGAACCGTTCCCCAGCTCAAGTTCTTTGCGACGGATTCGGCGGAGAAATTCAGGAAGATGGGAACGCGGTTCCTCGGGCTTCCGGTGGAAGATGTGCTGCACGTGGATTTGAAGGAATAGGCGACGGAACTTTTCATAAATTGTCATTCTGAGCGAAGCGAACAACCTGCAGTTCGCCGCAAAAAGCAGGTCCTTCGCTTCGCTCAGGATGACAAATCATAAAGGATATCGCCATGTTGACCACAGGCTGTTAAACGAAAACGGCCGCTCGCGCGGCCGTCTCCTGGGCTCCCAAACTTTTCGGTACAGCCGGGCTCAGTACAAATGGAAATTGACTTCGACGTTAATCTGCACGGCCACGGGCTTGCCATCTTTCATGGCCGGATCGAAGCGCCAGGTTCTTACAGCTTCGATGGCTTTTTCATCCAGGCCCAAGCCTAAAGTGCGAGCCACCCGAATGTCGCGCGGCTTACCGTCCGGACCAACCACCAGCCACAATACGACTGTGCCCATGTGCTTAACCTTGCGGGCTTCCTCCGAGTACTCAGGGTCCGGCGCATAAATCGCTTTCGGAGCGGAAACACCACCGCCAACCTTGAACGCTCCACCTCCGGTGCCCCCACCGTGACCAGGACCGAATCCGGGACCTTCGCCCGAACCGACGCCGCCACCGTGACCGGAGCCAATGCCCCCGCCATAGCCAGTTCCATTCGAAGGCACAGACGGCAGATGCGAAAGCGGATCGCCCAGGTCGGGCAGGTTGGGCTGCTGCAGGTGGATATCGGGGGGAACCACGATCGTCGGGGGGACTTCTAGTTTCGGATTCGGGTTGCGCACCACCGCCATGGGCGGAGTGATCTGCTGCATGGACTGCCTGGGCAAACGCCCCGGCGATGCCTGCAGTTTGTCGCGATCGCCACCACCACCGCCGCCGCCGCTCACTCTCTTCGAAACCGGCAGAACGGGCATGTCATCGGGCATAATCAATTCGACGAGTGCTTTCGGTTTGGCGACGTCGACCATCTTCCGTCCCAGGTAGGTAGCGGCAATGATGAGGGCCAGCGCCAGCACGTGGATGACGGTTGAGCCAAAGGCTCCGCGTCCCTTGTAGTTGTAGAAGCCCCAGATGTCGCGCACCGGGATGGGCTTCGAGGTCAGGACCAGCGGAGGAAGTTTTTTGGGGAAGAAGAAGTCGTCAAGGTTGCGAAACAGGGATTTCCACAGCGGCTCGTCCAGAGTCTGAGTGCTTAGGAGAAGGTGCAACTCGGGCTCTGGACCCAGGGTTTGCGAATTCTGCGGTGTTTCGAGTTCTGGCATATTTTCCCGAGCAGTAACCCCAACTTCACAGGACATGGAGCCGCTGCTTTAGATGCACGAGGGCTCCCCAAAGGTCGCTTGTAAAACGGACGAACCTTGCCGCCGCAATTGTTCCCAGTCAGTTAGATGCGCGCAGGCTTCGCTCTGCTGAAAATTGTACACGCTTTTTCCGGACGGGAAACAGTACTTTTTGAATTCGTTGCCCGTGCGGCCGCCCCCATAGACGTGTCCTTCCGCGCTCCCCTATATAATGAAAAGATTCAATTAGTTGGGAGAACCTTGCGAGTGCCGATCGACCTGAAATCCACTATCAATTTGCCCAAAACCGGTTTCCCCATGAAGGCGGGACTGCCCCAGAATGAGCCTAAAATGCTGGAGCGCTGGGAGCAGATGGGCCTCTACGAGCGCATTCGCCAAGCCCGTAAGGGCAAGGACAAGTACATCTTGCACGACGGCCCGCCCTACACCAGCGGACCGATCCATCTCGGAACGGCGATGAACAAGTGCCTCAAGGATTTCATCGTCAAATCCAAAACTATGTCCGGCTTCGACGCGCCCTACGTCCCCGGCTGGGACTGCCACGGCCTGCCCATCGAGATCAAGGTGGACAAAGAACTCGGGGGCAAGAAGCTCGAGATGCACCCCAGCGACGTCCGCGCCGAGTGCCGCAAATACGCGCAGAAATTCCTCGACCTGCAGCGCCAGCAGTTCAAGCGCATCGGCGTTTTCGGCCGCTTCGACCAGCCCTACGCGACGATGACGCCGCAATACGAGTCGGTGGTACTCCAAACCTTCTACTCCTTCTACGAAAACGGATTCGTGTACAAGGGCCTGCGCGCCGTTTACTGGTGCATGCACGACGAGACCGCGCTCGCCGAAGCCGAAGTCGAATACGAAGACCACACCAGCTCGACCGTCTGGGTGAAATACGCGCTGCGCGACGATCCCGCGAAACTCGACGCCGCGCTCGCCGGCAAGAAACTTTCCACCATCATCTGGACCACCACTCCCTGGACACTGCCCGCCTCCATGGCCGTGGCCTTCCATCCCGACGAAGAGTACGTAGCCCTGGAATCCGGCGGCGAGGCCTACATCGTTGCCTCCAAGCTTGCCAAAGACGCCGCCGAGAAGTGCAGCCTCGCCAGCCCGCGCGAGCTCGCCCACTTCCCCGGCCGTAAGCTCGAGCGTCTCAACTTCCAGCATCCGTTCCTCGACCGCAAAGTTCTCGGCGTGCTCGCCGACTACGTCACCATGGACACTGGCACCGGCGTCGTCCACACCGCTCCCTCGCACGGCGCCGAGGACTTCGCCACCGGCGTTAAATACGGCCTCGACGCCACCAGCAACGTGGACGAAAAAGGCATCCTGCGCAACGGCCTGCCCGAATACGACGGCAAGCGCGTTTGGGACGCCAATCAGCCCATCATCGACCTGGTCAAGAACCGCGGCGCGCTGCTGCACACCGAAAAAACCGAGCATTCCTATCCTCACTGTTGGCGCTGCCACAATCCAGTCATCTTCCGCGCCACCGAGCAGTGGTTTATCTCCATGGAAACGCCCATGCCTGGCGGCAAGTCAAAGGAAGACACACTGCGCACGCGAACGCTCAGCGAGATCAAGAACGTGAAATGGGATCCGGCCTGGGGCGAAGAGCGCCTCTCCAACATGATTCAAACCCGCCCCGACTGGTGCATCTCGCGCCAGCGTGTGTGGGGAGTTCCGATCGCCGTCTTTCTCTGCGAAAGCTGCGGCAAGCCGCTCAACGACCACGCCATCAACCGCAAGGTCGTCGAACTGTTCGCCCGCTCGGGGGCCGATGCCTGGTTTACGCCGGAGTCGGACGCGATTCTTCCCGCCGGAACCAAGTGCCCGCAGTGCGGCGGCGCGAAGTTCGAAAAGGAAACCGACATCTTCGACGTCTGGCTGGAATCCGGCGCGAGCTATCTAGCCTTAGTCGCCGACGAGCCCGAATATCCCTGGCCCTCCGATCTTTACCTCGAAGGCGGCGACCAGTATCGCGGCTGGTTCCAGTCTTCCCTGCTCTGCGCCATGGGCGCGCGCGCCACGCCACCGTATCGCGGCGTCGTCACGCCCGGCTGGACCCTCGACGAAAAAGGCCAGGCCATGTCGAAGTCGCGCGGAAATGACGTCGATCCGGTGGACATCGCCAGCCGCCTCGGCGGAGAAATCGTGCGCCTGTGGACTGCTTCCGTGGACTTCCGCGAAGACGTCGTCGGTTCCGAAGCCCTGATGCAGCGCGTGGGCGAAAACTACAAAAAGATGCGCAACACGTTTCGCTACATTTTGAGCAATCTCTACGATTTCGATCCGGTGAAAGACGCGGTTCCCTTCGAGGAGATGGAAGGGCTCGACCAGCACATGCTGCGCCAAACCTGCTCCTTTGCAGCCGACGTGAAGAGCTGGTACGACGATTTCGCCTTCCACAGGATCTATCACGGCGTAAACCACTTTTGCGTTGTGGACCTCAGCGCCTTCTATTTTGATGTTCTCAAAGATCGCCTCTACACCTTCGCGCCTAAGGCGCAGGCTCGCCGCTCGGCGCAAACCGCAATCTGGCGTATCGGCGAAGCGCTTGTCCGGTTGCTCGCGCCCATCTTGAGTTTCACGTGTGAGGAGGTTTGGCAGTACCTGCCGAAGGTTGGGGAACGCGCCGAGAGCGTGCACTTGGCCATATTCCCAACCGCCGACGACATTCTCGGCGATCCTACCAACCTCACCAAGCCGTTCGACTTTCCCCAACAAAATGATTGGAGCACGCTGCGGCGCGTTCGCGATAACGTACTTGAGGCCCTCGAATTCCGCCGGAATGCCAAGGAAATCGGGGGAAGTCTCGAAGCGCGTTTGACCATTACTGCATCAGAGCCGACCCACTCAGTTCTTGAGAAGCATCGGGACGAACTACGCTACCTTTTTATCGTCTCCTCGGTCACTCTGAAGCCTTGGACGTCTGAAGATGGTACAGCGGGCGGGATAATTGTGAACGTTGATCCCGCCGAAGGCGTCAAGTGTGAGCGCTGTTGGAATTTCTCGACCCACGTGGGCGAGGACAAGAACTATCCCACGGTGTGCGAGCGCTGCAGCGCCGTGCTCAAAGAAATTACAGGGGCGTGACCGCAACTTCCGCAAACGCGATAAGCTAGTGTTGTGTCCCGCAAGCTCGTGGCATAAATGCATACTGTCATCCTGACCCTGAGCCAGTCGAAGGGGAAGGACCTATGTATTTGGCCGCGGAATGCATAGATCCTTCGCTTCGCTCAGGATGACAACTTAAACTTATGTCGCGAATTTACGGGGCGCGATATAAGAGAGGAACACAAGAAGTTTTTTCCGGGTCATGCGCAAATATCATTTCCTGATCGCGTTGTTCGTCGTCGCTCTCGATCGCGCCACCAAGTGGACGATCGCACACCGCCTTTCCCTGCATGACAGCATTCCGGTCATCCCAGGATTCTTTCGCATCATCCACGCCGAAAACCCGGGCGTTGCGTTCGGTATTTTTGCGGACTCTCCCTCGCAATGGAAAATCGGCCTGCTGATTTTGTTTTCTATAATTGCGCTGCTGATCGTCTCCCTGCTGCTCTGGAAAAACAGCCACCGCCTGACTTCCACGGGAATCGGGCTGGCGTTGATTCTGGGCGGCGCGGTCGGCAATTTGTGGGACCGCCTCATCAGCCGCCACGTGGTGGATTTTCTGCTCTTCTATGTGGGCCAACACCAGTGGCCGGCCTTCAACGTGGCCGACAGCGCGATTGTGGTAGGAGCGGGACTGCTGGTGTTTGAAATCCTGTTTGTGAAGTCGCCCAGCCAACAGTCGGCGTAGGGTTTGATCGCCTGCCGGTGCCAATTTGTCCCATATAATGCTCCGATGGCAGTGCACAATCGCGTCCCAATCCTAACAATGCTCCTCTGGGCCGGTTTTCTCGCCTACCCACTTCAGGCGCAGATTTCCGCCCGTGACTTACAAGCTCTCGAGGGTCCATGGGAATGCAGAAATCGCATCGGGGCGGCTGGCGTCTTCATTACCGCGAACACTCTCCTGACCCAGAAAAGTGGACAGCAGGACACTACATCGCAGTCCATCGATATCCGTGTCTATCAACGTCAGGGAGAACAAGAGCATGGTGGATACTTTTCTCCAAGTACAGGTCTCGACGGATCGACAGTTTTCGATGGTAAGCGGCTCATCATCCACTTCAAAGATCGGACAGATATCCCTCCGTTCGATTTAGATGTCAGGTTCGATCACACTGCCGGGCACTGGACTGGGTCTTGGTCGCTTTGCGACAAATCGCTCGAGGTGGTTCTCGATCGCCCTCGTCCGGGAGAAGGAGTCCGCCCAAGCGCGTTCGTGGGAGACTGGGAGGGATATCCAGATCGGACAGCCAGGTTTCGCAGTGCGCCCGGCACTCTGCATATTAGGCAGGGTTATGGCGGAACCCTGATTGCTTGGCTCGACCGTATCCTCTCTGGATACGATCCGCGGGCCCAGGCGACCCATATTGACCAGCGGAATGCTGAACAGTTGAAAGTTCTGTCCGCCACACCGAGGACTATCGTCCTCGAGACCGTCAACGCCTTCGGTGCAAATTACCGGTATGAAGGAACGTTGTCTGGCGATGGTAAACAAATGAACGGCCAATGGCACGGCGACGGAGGCGGGACTCTCAATGCTCCGACGCTCTACCGGCTCCTCGATCAATCAATAGGCCGCAACTGAGTCCCTGACAACAACTCAGGACACATTCGGCAACCATGTACTTGCTCTAACGCTTGCTCTAAAGCCGCCGTTGATTTTGCGGTGCATTTACGGCGCGGCTGAAGCCGCGCCCCTTCAAAGCAAGTGGTCGGGGGTTTGTGCGTTGCATCTCCCCTGGAGTTTTACTTGTCCATACGAAAGCGGGGCGGGGCTTCGCCCAGCCGGACAGCCGAGGGCGGCTGTCCCTACGCAAACCTGCTACGGCGTCCCGTAGAGCTGGCGGTACACATTTGCATTGCGCAGGATGGCTTGCACATATTCGCGGGTTTCGGTGAAGGGGATGGACTCGACGAACTCCTGGGGATCGCGGTAGTGGCCCTGCCCCAGCCAGTCTCCAACGCGGTCTGTGCCGGCATTGTAGGCAGCCAGGGCGTACTCGAACTGTCCGTTGTACTTGTCGACCATGTCTTTGAAATAGCGCGTACCGAGTTGGAGGTTCACGGCCGGCGTGTAGAGTTGCGGCGCGCTATAGCCCTTGAGCTTGACTCGTTTCGCGACGGCCTTGCCGGTAACCGGCAGAAGCTGCATCAGGCCCACGGCGTTGGCGCGCGAGAGAGCCAGCGCATTGAACTCGGACTCCTGGCGGATGAGCGATGCGACCAGGTAGGGATCGAGCCCGTTGAGCACCGAATACTTGCGCAGATCGGTCCAGTAGGCTTTGGGAAAAAGCGCTTCCCAGTAGGGGCGGGGCAGGTCGGGAATGTCGACGGCGAAATAGTTGGGCGTCGCTCGCTTCATGATCTCAATGCCGCGATCGTAGCGGCCGAGGTCCTGATAGACGCGCGCCATCTCGGGGGGCGCCCAGGTTCCTCCCTCCTGGCTCGCGGCGGCCTGCAACTCGCGCACCGCCGCATCGGCGAGCCCGCCGTTCGAGAGCAAACGCGCCCGCTCGACGCGCAGGTTGTCGTCGGGCGGTGCGGTTGCGGTAATTTTTCCCGCGCTTGAAAGCGGAGAAATGTGGTCGAGCAGCGCGTAGTGCGCCGCGTCTTCCTGCGGCGGGCCTTGCTTCGACGGGCCTTGCTTCGACGATGCGTCACCTGCGCCCGGCAAGCCTTTCAAGCGCTGCCGTCCGAACTCCGCGTAATAGTAGTTGCGGAAGCGATCGGAGAGTTTTTGATAAAACGCCCGCGCCATCGCCGGGTTGCCCTCTTCTTCGGCGAGACGCGCGCGCCAGTACAAAGCGGCAGGGATTTCCGCGGAATCGGGATAGAGCGCGATTTGTTGTTCAAAACCCTGCCGAGCGTCATCGGTTCGGCCTTGCCGGAAGCTCAGCCAGGAAGCCTTCCAGTGCGCATAGGATGCGCGCGCGCCATTGGGAAAGCGCTGCTGCAACTCGCGGAAGTATTCGATGGCGCGATCATAGTCGCGCTTCAGCAGGTACATGTTGCCGGCCGAAAGCAACGCTTGTTCCAGCCACGGACTCGCCGGACCAAACTGCCGCAACTCGTTCAGGGTGCGTTGCACGGCCTCTTCATCGCTGGTGGAACGCTCGGTCTCACTCAGCAGGTAGAGGCGCTCGGCTTCAGCGTCGCCGACGTTCTGCACTCCCATGGCAGTCAGAATGTGGCGGGCTTCCTTGCTGTTGCTGCCGCCGCTTTTTTCGAGCGCTCCCGCCAGCGCCAGTTGCACCCCCGGACGGTTCGCCGGACTGACTTCTCCGACGAGATCGTGGTAATCGTGGGCCGCGTCGCTATAGCGCTTGGCCTTGAACAGCAGATCGGCGCGCGTGCGGCGCTCGGCGAGAGAACCGGAGATCCCGAGCTTGTGCAATTCCGTTCCCGCCGCATCCGATTCGAAACTGGTGGGAAGGTTGAAGTACACGTTGCGGAAAGCGCTCGCGGCTTTCTCATTCTCGCCAGCTTTTTCGTAGGCGCGCCCAATCGCGAGTTCCACATCGCTGCGCACCGGAGCACGTTCTTTTTCCAGCAGAGCCGCTGCCTCCTGCGCCCGGCCTTCTTCGAGCAGCGCGTTCGCATAGACCAGGCCGGCATCGCGGATCAGAAGTGAATCGGGAAAGTTCTTGCTGAAATCCACGAGAGTGGAAAGCGCCTCGGCATGGTGCGCCGTTTTCAGGTAAGCGTCGCCCAGGTAGCAGGCAACGTAGTCTCCGAGTTCGCCGGCGCCGGCCTTGGCGCGGTTGAACGGGTCGATCGCTTTGCCATAATCGCGATCGAGCGTGTGCGCATAGCCGACGACCAGCCAGGCTAGCGCTCCGGCATCTTCTTTGGCGTGACGGCGCGCATAGGCTTCGACTCCGGCATAGGCGGTGGGCGTGCGGTCCTGCAACAACTGCTGCGCCATGAGACGAAGATTGGCGGAGGCGACAAAGGCCCGCCGCACCCGGCGCACGCGCGGAGAGATGGTTTTACGCTTTTTCTTAGTGCTGGTGGAAGCGGCGGTCTTTTTTTTGACCGACGTGCGCTTAGCTGGCGCGCTCTGAACTGGCGGAGATGAGTTGGACTGGGCGACTGCGGGGGGCAAAAAGCCGAGCCAGAGCAGGGAGAAAGTTCCAGCGAAAACCACAACTGCAAAACGGCGCACTCAAACCCTACCTAGTGCCGAAAGTTGGCACCCATGATGGAAAGATCGTCTTCTGCGAGACTTCGTATTATTTCATTTTGAAAGTAATTACTGGAAGCCGCAACCGTGTTCCCGTAACGCTTCTGGTACGTCGCACGGCTTTTTTCGATCGCCTCTTTCAGACGGTCGTAGAGATCTCTGTTTTTCCGGCCTTCCGCGACCTTTGCCTGATTATAGAGTTTGATCTCGTCGATCAGCAGGCGCGCAAAACGCTGAGCCTTGCGGTGAATTTCCCGATCCTCGGGCGAGATTGAGGAAACCGGTGGCGTCTCGGGTGTTGCCTTAGTCTCCGCATCACCGATTGGCAGCGGCTCGGCCAGCGCAGGGTCCATTTCAACAACCGCCGACTGAACTTCGGCGATCACACTGTGGGCTTCGGCGGTCGCGCCCTCGGCGGCCGTCATTGGAATTGGAATTGGAGCCTCAACTGCGGCGCTGGCGACTGGCGCCGAGGCTTCGCCCGCCGACGCTGCCGCGGCCATGACGTGGCCAGGAACATATGCAGGGGCGTGCGAGGCGAAGGGATCGTTGAAAGCCGGCACCGGGTACACCGGAGCCTGGTATGACGGCGCCTCAGCCGGCGCGACGCTATGACTGTCCACATGCGCCGCGGACGGTTCCTTCTGCGCCTGCTTGCGGAGCGAGTTGACCTCGAGCCATGCGCTGGTAGAAAGCACCAGCAGTTCGAGCGAGCCGGCATCGAGCGAACCGGCCGCACCGGTTCCGCTGTCGGCATAGACCAGCGCGGCAACTTTGTCTTTCAAAATCAAAGGGAGAATCCGGCCTTCTCCGCTCGCTGGCGTTCCAAATTCCCTCAGGAAACGCGAGTCGAGGTCGGCAACCGGCGCGCTCGCCAGCACCCGATCGCCGATGGCACGAGCGACGGCGGGAGCGTTTTCATCGAGAGCGAAATCTTTCACCGCATCGCTATTGGCAAAGCCGCGTCCCTGCCATCCGGCGGCATGGCTGCCCTTGACGACAAAGAGCGCGACTCGGGCGGCATAGCGAGCGCTGGTATCGAGCAAGGCGCGCAAAATCTCGCGTTGGGAGGAGCCCAACTGGATTTCGGCAACGGCGCGCGCCAGATCCGCCGGACCGGACGCAGAAGCCGCATCGTGGGCGGTTGCTTCGGCGGTCGCAGACTCGGCTGCGATCTCTTCCATTACCCGGCGGACAATCTCGGTGCGTAGTTGGGCCGCATGGCTGTCCAAGACCTGGCCCACCACCCGTTCCACAATTGGTTCAATCCAACCGCGCTCCTTCATGCGTACTCCGAGGTAAAACTCTCTTGGGGGGCGAAGGGAGTAACCCTTCTAACCTCTGATTATATGGCCCCTTACAGGCGTTCTCCGGACACCTTGGTACGTGCCCTACTGGTGCCCGAAGCAGCCGATCGGCAAGCGGGGGAACTTTTCTGGCAAAGGCGCGCCAAAACAACGCACCGAAAACCACGGCCAGCAAGTACAATAGCACTGCGGATTCACTGGCGCGGTCGGAAAAATCTGCATCAAGTTACGAATGAGTACCATCCAACCCAACATAGAGCAACCGGTCAGCGAAGAAATGGCGCTGGTCCGGCGTGCCAAGCGCGGCGACGATCAAGCGTTTGAAGAATTAGTGCGGCGCTATGATCGCAATGTTTTCCGCATTGCACAGCACATTACGCAGCATCGCGAGGACGCCGAAGATGTGGTACAGGAAGCGTTCCTCAAGGCGTATGGGAACCTGGCGAAGTTCCAGGAACAGTCCAAGTTTTATACCTGGCTGGTGCGGATTGCGGTTAACGAAGCCCTGATGAAGTTGCGCCGGAGAAAGCCGGAACGCACGGTCTCTCTGGACGAAGAAGTAAAAACTGAGGATGACTCGCTGCCCCGTGAGGTTGCGGATTGGAGTCCCAATCCCGAGCAGATGTACAACCAGGCGGAGTTGCGAGACATTCTGACCCGCACCATTCAGGGGTTGCCGACGGGATTCCGGACGGTGTTCGTACTCCGTGACGTGGAAGGCCTCTCGACCGAAGAGACGGCCCAGGCGCTGGAGCTGAGCATCCCGGCGGTGAAGTCGCGGTTGCTGCGCGCGCGCCTGCAATTGCGCGAGCGGCTAAGCCGCTACTTCCAGAAACGGGCTAGTGGAGATGGCGACCAGTGAAGTGCTCTGAGTTTCTAAACGAACTGACCAACTACCTCGATGGCGCGCTGGACGCCCGGACCAAGTCCGAACTGGACGATCACCTGGCGTGGTGCCACAACTGCTACGTCGTCTGCGATACCACTCGCAAAACCATCGAAATCTACCGCGACTCGGAGCTCTATGAGTTACCCGACGATCTGCGCGTGCGGCTCCGGTCGGCTATCATGACCAAGTGTTCGCAGCACAAGAAGTCCGACCCGCCGAGCAGCTGAGTCGCCGAGCCTGGTCCTCTTGCTCCTCCCACTCTTCCTGTCGTTCTATGCGGTCGTTCCTCTGAATGCTCGCAAGTGTTTCATTCCGGAGCACCTATGAGTGTACCTGCTGTGCTATCAGTGGCCGCGAACCTTTTCCGCACTACTGGAATCTAAGTACCTGGAGCTCGTCTTAACATTAGGGCGAAGGGGACGAGCCAGTTTTGTCGCTTTTTATTCTGTGGAGGTTACCCGATGTTTTCTAAGTTGATGGACGCCATGTTTGGCTGCCGGCACGCTCGTTACAGTTTTCCGATCACGGTGCGCGCCGGTTCGCGTCGCACGCCGACGGCTCAGCGGACGGGCACCTACGTCGCGTGCCTGGACTGCGGCAAAGAATTCCGCTACGACTGGCACGAAATGAAGATCGTGGGATCGCAGGCAAGAGAGGCGGCGCACTCCCTGGTTACGAAAGAGGCCGCGTAAGGACCCGCTGTTCCCTCACGGGGCATTTTTCGGGCCGTTTCGTGACCAAAAGTGAACATTCTTCGCTAGCCCTTCCCAGTTTTTGCTCTGCGTTTTCCCATTTTGGGTCAGCCGCCAACCTCCTCTCCACTTCCACGAAATATGCACTTTCCGGAAATTTCACTCACTCCCCGGCCTCTGACGAGCGCATAATTGAATCGGCGCCGACCCGCAGAGCATGCTTCGGCAGTCCTTCAGAAGCGTTCCTGCTTGCGGTTCGGACGGGAGGTGTCTGTGCCTCTTTCCATGCTTCGGGAATTCCTGGATCGTAACCGCATTCAATACCTGGTGATCTCGCACTCGGTGGCCTACACGGCCCAGGGGATTGCCGCCCTCACCCACACACCGGGAAAAGAGCTTGCGAAAACTGTCATGGTCATGGTGGATGGACGTCTCGCCATGGCGGTCGTGCCGGCTTCGTTCCGGGTGGATTTGTACCGGCTGAAAAAATATCTGGGGGCAGACACGGTGGAACTGGCCAGCGAGTACGAATTTCGCGATCGTTTCGCCGACTGCGAAACCGGGTCCATGCCACCCTTCGGCAATCTCTACGGAATGGATGTTTTCGTGGATCAGAGTCTGGCCGAGGACAAGGAAATCGCCTTCAACGCCGGTTCGCACCGTGAACTGGTGCGCATGAAATTTGCCGATTTCCGCGAATTGGTGAAACCGGCAATGATCCCGCTGGCGGCGGGCAAAGCGGGCGCGCGCGCGGCTTGAGTGCCGCGGGCGCGGACTTTTCCCTGCGCGAAGCGGTTGCCGTCTCATGGCCATCGCCTCCGCCCCCTCGGCCGCCCAGTGGGCGGCTCCGGGGAAAACTTGTCTCTTCCTGTTTTTTTCATACAATCTTCACAAATCGCTGTGTTAGATTTGCCGCTCAACTCAAATTTCCTGGAGGGAACTGAATTGGGCAAGGACATGGTCCCCAAGAAGATCTTTTTCACCAAGGGAGTGGGGAAACATCGGGAGCGCCTCACCTCTTTCGAACTCGCTTTGCGCGACGCCGGCATCGCGGCGCAAAACCTGGTGCGTGTCTCTTCCATCTTTCCGCCCAACTGCAAGCTGTTCCCACGCTCGCAGGGACTCACGTATCTGCACCCCGGAGAAGTCGTATTTGCGGTGGTTGCCGAAAACTCCACCCATGAACCGCACCGCCTGCTGGCCTCTTCGATTGGCGTCGCCATTCCCGCCGATCGCAACACCTACGGATATCTGAGCGAGCACCACTCGTTCGGTGAGACCGAAGACGCTGCCGGAGACTACGCGGAAGAACTCGCCGCCGAAATGCTGGCCACGACTCTGAATGTGGAGTTTGATTCCGACCGATCGTGGGACGAAAAAAAGGAGATCTATCGCATCTCCAATAAGATCGTCCGCACCGCCAACGTCACGCAATCGGCAGTAGGCGATAAACGCGGGCTGTGGACGACGGTGATCGCCTCGGCCGTCCTCATCTTTGACTGATTGCCCTTGGACTGATCGAACTCGTGGCGTAGAGACGCGGCTTGCCGCGTCTCAGGCGACTGAAGATCTCTGATTCACGCAGGTTCTGCGAAGGGCACGACTTCACCGGCTGCGGAAAAATTCACGAATGTGTGGATCGCGTGGAAGAGCGGCCCTTCAGGGCCGCGTTTCGGCATTCTCAGACGAGGCCTTTAGGCCCGGTGGTCGTCCTCCACGGGGGCTAAAGCCCTCTTCATTTCTCGCCGTAACGCCGGCCTAAAGGCCGGCTCTTCCACGAAACCCTTACGCCAAACCTGAGGCCTGCGCGCAACAGGGCTTTTTCTGCAATCCGAGACGCGGCAAGCCGCGTCTCTACTTTCCCGCGATTCCGGCAATTGCCTTTTTCGCTGCCGGTTTCTTCTTCAGCCGCTCCAGCACGGCGGCTACGATCAGCGGCAAACCTACTGTAGCGTCCACGAAAACTTCCCCAAACTTCCCGCCTTCGGCTGGAGGCACAAACTTGCCCCAGGAAACCGCCTCGCTGTAGGGACTGCCCGAAAGCCCGCCCCAATACACCGGCTCCGGGCAGATGCGCAGCCCATAGTGATAGCGCTTCAGCGGCAGGTCTTCCCCGCCCCGGCGGTGGCGCAATTCGATGAACGGCCCAAACTGCTGCGACCAGTTGCGCGGGACACCTCCGCCAATGGTGAAGATTCCCAGCCGCTTCTGACTCAGCAGGGTTGCGGCAAAGTGCTCCAGGTCTTCAAAGGGATCGAAGCGGAATCGCGCCTTCCCTTGCTTGTCGCGTTCACGGTTGGTCAACGCGTAATCCAGACCCAGCTCGGAATCGGAGAACGCGGGAACAAATACCGGAACATTTTTTTCGTAGGCAGATTTCAGAATGCCGCGTTCTCCTTTGGCGCGCTTCGCAAGATGCGCGCCAATTGCGCGGTTCAGCTTATACGAGCACATCGCCTCGTCCGCGTCCCAGCCGCCGAACACCGCCGCCATCACGCGCTCCACGTCGTCGAGGTTCTGTTCGGGTTCAAGCGTGTCATAGACGCGGTTGTATCCGGCCTCGTAGAGTTCCTCATCACTGAGGTCGGGATTGTGCCGGAAATGAGCGCGCCCGGTCGCTTCGACCAGTCCATGCGCCATCAGCGCCCCGGTGGAAACGATCGCATTCACGATGCCGCGATCGATCAACTCGGCAATCACCAGGCCCTGCTTGGCCACGGTCATCGCGCCTGCGAGCGTCATGACGACAAAGCAGTCTTTGTCGCGCGCCATGGCCTCCAGCACGTCGGCGGCTTCCCCGAGCTGGCGGCCCGTGAACGCTGTCCTGGACATCGCGCGCACCAGGTCGTCAATGGATCGAATCTTGCCGAGATCGAGCGGCTCCAGCGGAATCAGACGGTCGGCCACCGGATCGTGCAGCTTGCGGTCGATGCCCGCGCCTTCCTCATGATTGCCGTGCTTCGCGCCACTTTTGTGCTTCAAGGACGAACCTCCCGAACAAAAAAACCAATTTTGACCGAAGAAACAATTTACTAGATGTAAGGGGAACGCGGCGAATTGCCCTCACTGCGGTGTTGGAGTTTGGAAGAATTGGTGGGATTATTAGAACAGAAGGCGAAGGGAGAGGCAGCGTGAAGAGGGGCACACTGGCAATGCAGATCGCATTTGGATTGATCCTCTGCATCGTCATCCTGTGGGGGTGGCTATACTCCCCCATTCCGCTATGGGAAGTCCGCTATCCCGACGGTTCTCAACCAATTGGCTGGCATTCGGCCATCATTGCACTCATCGTCCTTCTGGTCAGCCAATACTTATCACGCCTAATTTTCAGGCGATTCTCCCGCTGATTTTCAAAACAACCCACTGCCGCGGTGTTGCAACATTCACGCCCGCATTGCGCACTTTGATATCCTAGAGCGCGACTGCAGATGCGTAGAGACGCGGTTGCCGCGTCTCCCCAGGTTGGAGAAAAAGTGCGAGACAAGTTCACCGTCGCCCTGGTCCAAATGTCGTGCGGCCCCGAGCCGGCCGACAATCTGGCCAAGGCGCTCGACCGCGTTGCGGAGGCAGCACGAAAGGGCGCCGACGTCGTCTGCCTGCCCGAGCTCTTCCAGACACAGTATTTCTGCCAGCGCGAAGACGCCGCTCTATTCGATCTCGCCGAGCCCATCCCCGGCCCGGGCACGGAGAAGCTTGCTGCCGCTGCCCTGAAGAATAAAGTCGTGCTGATCGCGTCGCTCTTCGAGAAGCGCGCGCCGGGGCTCTATCACAACACGGCCGCGGTCTTTGATTCCGGCAGCGATTCCGATGGCGCGCTCGTCGGCATTTACCGCAAGATGCACATTCCCGACGATCCGCTCTACTACGAAAAGTTTTATTTCACTCCCGGCGATCTCGGCTTCAAAGCCTTCGACACCTCCGCCGGAAGACTCGGCACGCTCGTCTGCTGGGACCAGTGGTATCCCGAAGCCGCGCGCCTCACGGCACTGCAAGGAGCCAGCATTCTCTTTTACCCCACGGCGATCGGATGGCATCCCGCGGAGAAAGCCGAATTCGGCGAGGCGCAACACGATGCCTGGCGCACCATCCAGCGGGCGCACGCGATCGCGAACGGCGTTTATGTCGGCGTGGTCA
This sequence comes from Terriglobales bacterium, assembly GCA_050014475.1. Classification (GTDB taxonomy): domain Bacteria; phylum Acidobacteriota; class Terriglobia; order Terriglobales; family Acidobacteriaceae; genus Acidiflorens. The sequence continues at coordinate 56,588 of JBEKDG010000006.1, forward strand.
ATCGCGTCGGCTTCGAGACCGGCGACATCCGCGGCAATTCGGTGCCCGGCAGAGGCCTCGAATTCTGGGGAGGGTCGTTTTTCTGCGACCCCTTCGGACGCGTGCTCGCCGAAGCTTCTCACGACAAGGAAGAAATTCTGCTCGGCGAAGTCGACCTGCATCAACTGGAGGACATTCGCCGCAACTGGCCCTTCCTGCGCGACCGCCGTATCGACAGTTACGCTCCCATCACCAGCCGCATGATTGACGGAAAATGACCGGGCCAAGAATGCCCAAACGATCTACCACGCGCGCCAAACTTCTTCCCGCCGCACAGGGATATCGCATGCCCGCCGAGTGGGAGCCGCACGAGTCCACATGGCTCGCCTGGCCGCATTTTCGCGGCGACTGGCCGGGCAAGTTCGAACCGATCCCGTGGGTCTATGCCGAGATCGTCCGCAACCTGGCGCGGCATGAGCGTGTGGACCTCATCGTCAATGACGCGAGTTGGGAAAAGCGTGCGCGCAAGGTGCTCGAAAAGGCGGGTGCGCTTTCCGACACTCTCGCCGACAATGTTTGCTTTCACCGCTGGCGCACCGACCGCGTGTGGACGCGCGACTCCGGCTGCATCTTCCTCACTCCACCCGCCGATCACGCGGATTTCGGCCTGCTCGCTCTGCACTTTCAGTTCAACGCCTGGGCCAAGTATCCGAATTACGATCTCGACGAAAAAAATGGAGAACGCATGGCGCAGGCCGCCGGCGCTCGCGTCGTGCAGCCGTTCGTTGTGCATCCGATCCATGAAAAGCATCGCGTCGTGCTCGAAGGCGGATCAATCGACGTTAACGGCTGCGGCACTCTGCTGACTACCGAGGAATGCCTGCTCTCCACCACCCAACAACGCAACCAGCCCATGGACCGCGCGGCCTATGAGCAACTGTTCGCCGACTATTTTGGCGCGCAGTCCGTCATCTGGCTCGACAGCGGCATTGCCGGCGACGACACTCACGGCCACATCGATGACATCACCCGCTTCGTCGCTCCCAATACCGTGGTCACGATGATCGAACAGAATGAGCAGAGCGAAAATTACCCCGCCCTCTACGCAAACCTGGGCCGCCTGAAAGCCGCCCGCACTGCCGACGGACAGAAACTCGAGATCGTCGAAATTCCCATGCCCCGTCCAGTCATGTTCGAAGGCCGCCAGTTGCCCGCCAGCTACGCCAATTTTTATATCGCGAATGGAGCGGTGCTGGCGCCGGTCTTCAACGATCCGAACGACCGCATTGCGCTCAACTCGCTCGCGGAGCTGTTCCCAACACGCGAAATCGTACCGATCTATTCCGGCGATCTGATCTGGGGATTCGGCGCGCTGCACTGCATGACGCAACAGCAACCGGGAAGATGAAGCTCGCAGCCCGCAGCTCGGTAGCGAAAGGGAGATCCCGCTCTTTGGCTTTCAATTCTTCAGACCTTGTCATCCCGAGCGAAGCGAGGGATCTGTAGTTCGCCGCAAAATGCAGATCCCTCGCTTCGCTCGGGATGACAATTTATGAAGGGTCTGCATCTCCTTCATCATTTACACTTTTACCCGTGAACGCCGAGATCATCGCGGTCGGGTCTGAGTTGCTCACTCCCCATCGCCAGGACACCAACTCGCTCTACCTCACGGAAAAACTGAATGAACTGGGCGTTGAGGTGCGCTTCAAGTGCATTGTGGGCGACGACGCCGAAGGACTGACCGCGGCCGCCAAACTCGCCATGCGGCGTTCGGACATCATCATTTTCATGGGCGGCCTCGGCCCCACTGAAGATGACTTGACGCGCGAAGCGGTGGCCGATGCGCTGGGTTTGAAACTGCAACGCGATCCCCAGATCATCGCGAGGCTCGAAGAGCGATTCGCCAGGCGCGGCATGAAGATGTCCGCCAACAATGCCAAGCAGGCCGACATCCTGACCAGCGCCACGGCGTTGCCGAATTCGCTCGGCAGCGCGCCCGGCCAATGGATCGGCGGAAAGTATGACGGCCAGGAGCGGCTCCTGATGCTGCTCCCCGGCCCTCCCTACGAACTCAAGGCGCTGTTCGAAACGGAATGCATCCCGCGACTGCGCGCCCGCATTCCTCCCCAGCACATCGCCACGCGCACGCTCAAGATGGCGATGATGCCAGAATCGCAAGTGGACGCGCGGGTCGCGCCCATCCACAAAACTTATGCCGACGTCGAGACCACCATCCTGGCGGGCGCGGGCGAGATTCAACTCCACCTGCGCTGCCGGAAAGATTCGCAAGCCGAGGCCGAGGCGCGCGTCGAAGAGCTCGCCGAAAAGATCGAGGACGAACTGGGCGACGCCGTCTTTTCTCGTAAGGGGGAAACCATCGAGCAGATCGTCAGCTATCTGCTGCAGATGCGGAGCATGACGCTGGCCGTGGCCGAATCTTGCACTGGTGGCCTGCTGGCCGAGCGCATCACTTCGCTCAGCGGCAGTTCGCGCTATTTTCTAGGCGGCGCCGTGGTTTACTCGAACGAACTTAAGACGCAATTCGCGAACGTTCCCAAGGCGCTGATCGACCGGCACGGAGCGGTGAGCCGCGAAGTGGCGGCGTCCATGGCCGAAGGCATCCGCAAGCGCTGCCTCGCGAGTTACGGAGTCGGAATCACCGGAGTCGCCGGCCCGAGCGGTGGGAGCGAGCAGAAGCCCGTGGGTCTGGTTTACATCGCACTCGCGGGAGAAGAAGGCACGCAGGTGGTTGAGCGTAATTTCCCCGGCGACCGCAAGCGCATCCGCCAGTTTGCAACCCAACAGGCGTTGGAGATGATCCGCCGGGCGCTGTTGTAAGGCGCTGTTATATAAAAGATGCGAATATTCATCGGCATCGATCTCGACCCTCAAGTCCGCGCCCGGATCGCGCGCTTCCTCGAAGGCGTCCAGAACTTCGCGCCCGATGCCCGCTGGGCGCGTCCGGAGTCGCTGCACATTACGTTGAAGTTTATTGGAGAACAAGCGCCGGAGCATGTCGAGGCCGTCGCTGCACGTGTGCGACGGATCGAAAGCAGCGCGTTCACAATTGGCTTTGCCGGCTACGGATTCTTCCCCAGCGCAAAGGCTCCGCGAGTATTCTGGATCGGAATCCACGCCGGACCGCAACTCGCGGAACTGGCCGGGAGCATCGATGCGGCCACCGCCGAACTCGGCATTCCGGGCGAAGAGCGGCCTTTCAGTCCGCATCTCACTCTGGCGCGCGGCGGCGGCAGATCGGGCTCGCCGAAATGGCGCAAAGGCGACGCCCCCAACACAACCTTCGCAGTGCTCGAAAAGCGCCTCGCCGCGATGGGCGAGCTTGATTTCGGTACAATGACGGCCCACGAGTTTATTCTTTATCAGAGTCAGCTTTCACCGGGAGGATCGAAGTACACGAAGCTGCAACGCTTTCCCCTGGGGTCGCTCCAACGCAGGTGAATGATGAGTCCTACGGTGGAGGGACGGGCGTCTCGCGAGCCTGCCCTGAGCGAAGTCGAAGGGTCCAGCCGGGCGAGGGCGCCCGGCGCTCCACCAGCAAGTTTGGATCGACAGCAACGAATATGAATCCGTACCTCATCACCGCCGCCGTGAGCTACTTGCTGGGGTCCATCCCGTTTGGCTATCTGCTGGTGCGGATTCTCAAGGGCGAGGATGTGCGCACGAGCGGCAGCGGCAACATTGGCGCGACGAACGTGGCCCGCAAGTCGCCTGCGCTTGGGGTTGCGACTCTCGTTCTCGACGCCGCCAAAGGTCTGGCTGCGATTCTAGTGGCGCGGGTGCTGTTCAGCGGACCGCATCCGCAGCTCATCATGACGACGGCGGCGCTCTTCGCCGTGCTCGGCCATCTGTTCCCCGTGTGGCTCAAGTTCCGCGGCGGCAAGGGCGTCGCCACCAGTTTCGGAGCTTTTATATTGCTCACCCCGAAATCCATTTTGTGCATGGTAGTCCTGTTCCTGCTCATCGCCGTTGCCTTCCGTTACGTCTCGCTCGGGTCCGTCGCCGTGGCGGCGGCTTTTCCGCTGCTGGCGTGGGCCCTCCACGAATACGCGGACTCGCGGCAACTGATTTTAATCGCGCTGGTTTCGGCGCTCGTCATCTGGAAGCACCGCCAAAACATCGGCCGTCTCGCCAATGGAACGGAATCGAAGTTAGGAACAAAATCAGAAACAAGATCAGGAACGTCAGGAGCAACCCGCAGATGAGCCGCATTGCCATCATCGGAGCAGGCGCCTGGGGCACCGGCCTGGCAATCGTCCTGGGACGTAAAGGGACTCACCATATCCCGCACAATGTCCGGCTCTGGGCCAACGAACTGGAAGTTTCCGACAGCATCGCAAAAAGCCGAATCAACGAGCGCTTCCTGCCCGGCTTCATCCTGCCGGAATCGGTCGAAGCGACCAGCGATCTGAACGTCGTGCTCGACGCCGCGGAGATCGTCGTCAGCGTTATGCCCTCGCAGCACTGTCGAAATCTATTCGAGCGCATGGCGCCGGCGCTCCGCCCGGAGATACTTTTCGTCAGCTGCACCAAAGGACTCGAAGACGGGACTCTGTTGCGCATGACGGAAGTGATCGCCGACGTCTTGCGAAGCCGCAAGTTCACGCCTCGCGTGGCAGCGCTGAGCGGCCCGTCATTTGCCAAAGAGGTGGCGCGCGGCGATCCGACCGCTGTGACCGTGGCATCGGTCGACGGAGAAGTGACGCGCGCCGTACAGCAAGCGTTCACCGATTCCCGCTTTCGCGTCTATACCAACGACGACGTGATCGGCGTGGAGTTAGGCGGCGCGTTGAAGAACATTATCGCCATCGCCGCCGGCGTCTGCGATGGCCTGGGCCTCGGCCACAATTCGGTAGCGGCGCTGATCACGCGTGGTCTCGCCGAAGTGGCGCGCCTGGTCGTGGCCTGCGGCGGCCGCCTCGATACCATGGCCGGACTCGCCGGGCTGGGCGATCTGGTTCTAACTTGCACCGGAGATCTCTCGCGCAACCGCAGCGTCGGCGTCGAACTCGGCAAAGGCCGCAAACTGCCCGACATCATCGCCGACATGCGCGGGGCAGTCGCCGAAGGGGTTTTCACCACCAAAGCCGCGGTTGGTTTAGCCCGCAAGAAAAACGTCGAGATGCCCATCACCGAACAGGTGTTCGCCATCCTCGAAAACGGCAAGTCGGCGCAACAGGCCATCGAAGAACTGATGACCCGCGCGGCGCGGTCCGAAATTTAGCAAGTGTGGCGCGGACGCTCCTGTAAGCCTGTGGAGAGCCGGGAGATCGGTGGTGCCCGGAGACGGAATCGAACCGTCACGTCCTGTTAGGGACCCGGGATTTTAAGTCCCGTGCGTCTGCCAGTTTCGCCATCCGGGCAACGCGATGCAACTACTGAATTCTACTGCACTTGCTCTAGACTCACCTGAGCTTTCGCCGCCGCACTGCCGGTATCAATTTCGGTGTCACTCCGGCTCTCTGAGCGAGTAGCGCAAACTCCAGGATTTCGGCGCGTGGAGATGTCGCGCGACGCACATCGTTATACATCTACACCGAACGACTCCCCTATGAATCGCGCGCGAACTCTTTGAACCATTCGATACAACTTTTCGGCAGCTTCTGGGTTCAATAGTATGTAGGGGTGTGATTGTCTGGAGGAGACCTTGAAAGCATCGCGCTTGTTTCGTGAAGCAATTGGTTCCAGGTTGGCGGCGAAAGCCATTCTTTTATCCTTTGTGGTTGGCGCGGCAGCATTGGCTTGCGGCCAGAGTGGCGCCATGACTCCTTATCAGGGCGAATCGGATGGCGTCAGCGCCGGCGGAAAATGGCTGGAGTTCCACTCCGACGACAAGATGACGGGCGCGAAGAAAGTGCGCTTTGAGATCCAGTCGGATAATTATTTTCGCGAAGACCCGGAGTATAAGCCCAGAGTGACTCTGTACTGCAGTGACGGCAAGCTCAAGCTGGCGGACTTCAATCCCGGAGTCAAACTGGGCCCCCCGAACCGCCCGGGCTTCTGGGGACAGCCGCAGTTGGAAGTGATGGTCCGCATTGACGATGCGCACTACTTCAAGGGCTGGAACTGGATGCGCGGCCACTTCCTCTCCATGGACAAAGGCACGGTTCGGGGCATGATCGGCGCCCAGGTTTTCAAGGTGGAACTCCGGACGCGGAGCGGCCGGCAGATCGCCGAGTTTTCTCCTGGCGGGCTGAATCTGGATCGAATCAGACAAGCCTGCGATCTGACACCGAAGAAGCCGAGCAAGGACTAGAACCGCGACCGCGATTCAAGCTTGCTGGTGGAGAGCCCGGCGTCCCCGCCCGGCTGGACCCTTCGACTTCGCTCAGGGCAGGCTCGCGAGACGCCCGTCCCTCCATCGTATGACTCATCACGCGGTAACGGTACCAGCGCAAACTGACTCCTCCTCCTGCATCCCCAGCCCATCCCGCGAATCCAATAATGGTATCGTGGGAGGCGCATGAAGATTGGCATCACTTGTTATCCGACCTACGGCGGCAGCGGAGTTGTGGCCACCGAACTGGGGCTTGAGCTGGCTCGCCGGGGTCACGAGATTCATTTCATCTCCTATTCGCAGCCCATTCGCCTGACCGGGCCGGAACCCAACATTCATTATCATGAGGTCGAGGTCACGCGCTATCCGCTGTTTGAATATCCTCCGTACGATCTGGCGCTGGCGACGCGCATGGCCGAGGTGTCGCAGCTCTACGAACTCGATCTGCTGCACGTGCACTACGCGATCCCGCACTCGGTGAGCGCGATGCTGGCCAAGCAGATGCTGGCGGCAACGCCGCCGCGGAAGCACTTGCCGTTTGTCACCACCCTGCACGGCACCGACATCACTCTGGTCGGGCTCGACCGCTCGTATCTTCCGATTACGCGTTTTTCCATCGAGCAGAGCGACGGCGTGACGGCAATCTCGCAGTATTTGCGCACCCGCACCCTCAAGATTTTCGACGTCAAGAACCAGATCGAAGTCATCCCGAACTTCGTGAATTGCGACGAGTATCTGCGCAAACCGGAATGGCTGGAAAAGCGCAGCGAGTATGTCTCCAACGACGAGCGGCTGCTGGTACACCTTTCCAACTTCCGCCCGGTGAAACGCGTTTTGGATGTGATCGAAATCTTTGACCGGGTGCGCAAGAAAATCCCTTCCAAGCTGGTGCTGATTGGCGACGGGCCCGATCGTTCGCAGGCGGAATGGCTGGCGGTGCAGAAAGGCATTCACGAGCACGTGTCTTTTCTGGGGAAACAGGATCAGATCCGGGAAAAACTGGCCATCTCAGACGTGATGTTAATGCCCAGCGAACTGGAAACGTTCGGACTCGCGGCGCTGGAAGGCATGGCCTGTGAGGTCGTTCCCATTGCCACGCGCACTGGAGGAGTGCCGGAATTGATCGAGCACGGTGTGACCGGATACTTGGCCGATGTCGGCGACGTGGAGACCATGGCGCGTTACGCCATCGATCTGCTGAGTGATGAATCCGCCCTGCGCGCCATGGGCAAACGGGCGCGTGCCGCCGCAAGCGAGAAATTCTGTGCCAGCAAGATCATTCCGCTTTACGAAGACTTTTACCGAAAGGTGCTGGCGCAATCGTCGAAGTCGTCATGAGCTCTTCCGGATTGGGCAGAATGGGCAGGCGCAAGCGGATCACCGTGCCGCCGCCTTCGCGGCTTTCGATCATCATCCTGGCGGCATCGCCGTAGAGCACCTTCAGACGCTCCGCAACGTTGGCCATGCCGATTCCCATACCTCCCAAGCCATCAGCTTGCCCGAAGGGCTGCTCCGATCCCATGCCCACGCCGTCATCTTCCACCTCGATTACGAGCCGCGATTTGATCAGGCGGCTGCGCAGCGTAATGCTGCCGCCTTCGACCTTGGGAGAAAGTCCGTGCTTGATGCAATTTTCGACCAGCGGCTGCAGCAGCATGCTGGGAACCATGGCTTCGAGCGACGCCGGATCGAGATCCTTGACGACCTTGAGCTTGTCCCGTCCAAAGCGCACGACTTCAATGTCCAGATAATTGTCGATGAACTCCACTTCCTCGCGCAGCGGAACGAATGAATCCGTACTGTGCAGCAGGCGGCGAAGAATGGTAGCGAGCTTCAGGATCATTTCACGCGCCGTGTCGGGATCGAAGCGCACCAGCGAGGAAATGGAATTCAGCGTGTTGAACAGGAAGTGTGGGTTGATCTGATTCTGCAACGCCGCCATGCGCGCCTGCAGCAACAGCCGTTCCTGCTCTTCCAGCTTGATCTGGATGCGAACGCTGTTGAAGATTTTCAGCTCCGTGCCCACCACCATGACCACGGTCAGGTAAATCGCGCTCTCCACCAGATACCCGTTCATAGTTCCGCCGGCGCCATCAATCCACAGGCCGGGGCTTTCCAGGCTGAAGATGGAGTTCGGCCAGAAGTGCCAGATTTCCGTCTGCAGAAAACGCAAGCCCACGATGGTCACGAAAAAGGCAATCTGCCAATCGAACACGCGCGGGCGCGGCAGATTGCGGCGAATCATGCGATAGAGGGTGAGGTCGATGAACGGCGAGAACGACCAAATATCTTCCTGTTCGGGCGCGACCCGGCGCAACTGCCCGGCAATAATTCCGGCGAGCACATTCAACGGCAAGCTGGCCCACTCTCCGTGCAACGCCGCGGGCAGCGACATGAGCGCTCCGCCGAGCCCGCCCGACAAGCGCCCGCCAATTACGCCCAGCAGCAGTGCGGTTTCGAGCGACAGGTCGCCAGCGAGGAAGCTTTTGGCGCTGAATCGTATCCAGACGCCGAGTGCGATGGGGATCGCCATCCACAACGCCAGATAAATCTTGTGCCGGGTTTCGCGCTGCTCGCGGAAGATCAGACTCTTGAATTCTTTGGAGCGCACCAGGGCGCTCGACAAGGCTGCAGCCACGCCCAGCTTGATCAGGAGGTTGACGAGTATCAGCCGCGGTTCCAGCATCGAATGAATTCTTCCCGAGAGATAGCGCGTGCGCTCGGGATCAGGCTCCGATTGTAACCGCTGCCTCGCGCAAAAGCTGCTCAACATTGACATTGCAGCCCGCCGGAACTCCGCCCTGGGCGAAATCGCGGCTGCCGCCGCCGCGGCCTCCGACGGACGACAACACTTGCTTGAGCAACGCCCCCATGTCGGCGGTCGAGCCGGGCGGGCCACCGGAAGCCTGCGCGGGAGTTTGCGCGAATACCAGACCCGGCGGATCCACCGTGCTCGCCACCAGCGCGATGGCCGGCGTCGCGGCGCGCGTCACTTTCTGCGCAAACAGTTTGGCGAAGTTGATGTCGCGATCGGAAAACGCGCGCACGACGATCTTCCGCCTGTTCGTCTCCGGTTGAGCCCCGAGGGCGGCCAAAGCCATAAGCTCGGCGAGTTCATCGAGGACATCGTCCTTTTGCTTGCGCACGAGCTTGCTCTCTTCAACATTCTTGCGAATCTGGTCCGGTACGTCCCAGAGCTGCGCCGAGAATAGCGCCGCCGCCTCACTGAGGGCACTGTAGTCACGCCGCGCCATGCGCACTGCGCGGTCGCCGCAAACAAACTCCACTCGTGTTCCCTGCCGCACCTTCTCGGTTTTCCGCAGCAGGATCGAACCGATCTGGCCGCTGGCGCTGACGTGAGTTCCACCACACGCCGACAGATCGAAATCCGCGACCTCGACCAGACGCAGCTCGCCGCGCTCCGCCGGAGGCAGTTTACGCAGGCCAAGCTTCTCCGCTTCCGCGCGCGAAACATAGCGAATCCGCACGGGACGGTTCTCAAACACAACCTGATTGGCCCGCTTTTCGGCTCCGGCAATCTGCTCGGAACTTACTGACGGCGTCGCCAGATCAATCGAGCAATAGTCTGCGCCCATGTGGAACGAGACGGTCGGCATCTGGTAAAGCTCGACAAAAGCTGCCGAGAGAACATGCTGTCCGGAATGTTGCTGCATGTGGTCGCGGCGGCGCTCGGGGTCGATGCTGCCATGTACCGCGGCGCCTGCAAGCGGCAGCCTCGCCGGCGCTTCCAGGTAGTGGACGATCCTGCCGTCTTCCGCATCCGCAACTTCCGTTACGCGCAAGCGCTCGGCCCCGTCGAGCGTGAGCCATCCGGTGTCGTGGACCTGACCGCCGCTAGTGGGATAGAACGCGGTTTCCCGCAGGATGACGGCCGGGCGCGATTGCTCGGGCGAGAGAGGCGCGACTTCCTCGACCACCGAATCGAATTCGTGCATTTCAGAACTGTCGTAGTAGAGACGTTTGGTCATGATGAAAGAAGTCGCGGCAAAAACTTGCTAGTGGAGAGCCGGGCGTCCCCGCCCGGCTGGACGGGCGAGACGCCCGTCCCTCCACCGTCAAACTCATCACCCGTGACGGCACTAGAGGCAGCGCGCAGCGGGCAAACAAAAGTCAGGCACCGGCGAACCACTGCACACGAAAGAGCCCGTTACCGTTGCTTCCTTCCGGACCTGGCGGGGTTGGCGGGAAAACGTCGCGCGGAACCGATGCCTGACTCTTCATATTAGCAAGAGATCGCAGAAAACAGGAATGGGCCGCGATTCATCAACCACAAAGGACACGAAGTCACACGAAGGTGTGAATCCCCTCAGGTTTTCCTTCGTGCTCCTTTGTGCCCTTTGTGGTTAATTAAGGCACAACCCAGATTCCAGCAAGGCCCCGGCGACACTGGAGCTTTTCAAGTATCATCAAGCCACGCTAGTCAGATCTTTTAAGTGAATCAAAACATCTATGGCTGAGTCAGAATGCGCCGCCTACAAAGAGCTAAAAAATCGCGAGAACCGTGCACACGCGGCATGGACTTCTTTTCTGTACCGCAATGAAAACAAACCAAAGCTCTCCGAGCGCGCGAAGCGGAAGCAGCAGAAAGAAAAAATGGAAGCTTATGAGCAGGCTCACAAAGCCCGCCTGTCTCACGCGAAGAAATGTCCGGTCTGCATGCCCAACATGTAAATTTATCTGTGATCTCTGCGCCCGCTGTGGTTAAATCTCTTTTTCTCAAGTTCATGAAAATCGTTCACCTGGCGCTGCTTTTCGCCACGGCACTCACGGCCGTGGCGCAATCGAAACCCCACTATGAGGTTTACGCGATCCGTTACGCGACCATACCCGACTTTCCCGTTTCAGAATTGGTGGCGGGCGCTGAAGCGGCGCGCAAGCTCGACATCGCCATGATGATCTGGCTGGTCCGGGGTAATGGCCGCAATATCCTTGTCGACTCCGGGTTCTACCACGATCGCTTTTTCAAAGACTGGCATGTGAATGACTTCACCAAGCCTTCCGATACGCTAAAGCGAGTTGGGCTGAAGCCCGAGGACATCACTGACGTCATCATTACGCACATGCACTGGGACCACGCCGACGGCATGGATCTGTTTCCCAACGCCCGCATCTGGATTCAGAAAGATGAGCTGCAGTACTACGCCGGAGAAGCGTGGCAGTCGAAGGACACTCATGGCGGTATTGATGAAGAGGACGTGCTCACTCTAGTGAAACTGAATATGCAGGGGCGGGTGGATCTGGTGAATGGCGATGCCCAGGAGATTATTCCCGGAGTAACCTGCTACACCGGCGGCAAACATACTTATCAATCGCAATACGTAGGCGTGCAAACGACCGCAGGAACCGTGGTGCTGGCCAGCGATAATATGTACCTGTATGAGAATCTGGAACGGCATGCGCCGATCGCGACCACCGTCGATGCCGCATCGAATCTGCGGGCGCAAGATCGTATGAAACAAATCGCTGCCCGCCCCGGGCTCATCGTTCCCGGGCACGATCCGGAGGTTTTCGTGAAGTTCCCCAATCCCGTGCCTGGAGTAGCCGACATCCACTGACCTTCGCACCGCCCAGCTGCGACCGACGGTCTTTGGTTTGCATCCAGGGATTGTCTGATTAAGTCTTCGCTGGCGAGACGGGATGCTTTGAGAGGGCGACCCTCAGCGGCTAAAGCCGCTTGTGTAGCGGGTTCTGACGGCATGGCTGAAGCCATGCCCTTTCAAAGCTATCCGTGAACCGACTTAATCAGAGTATCCCCAGATGGAACCATGGAATTGCTCGTCTACTCTGCCTTTTGGCGCCCCGACTGCCGCGAAGCCAAACGCTTCCTGCAGCGGCATAACATTCCCTACAAGGAAATCCACACTGAAGCAGGACGCGAATGGTCCGTAAAGCGATCAGCGCCTGCTGATATTCAGGGGTGGGTGAAGAAAAACCTCAGCGCACAACCAGCACTTCGCGGATGGCATCGCGGGCCAGGAAAAACTTGATCGAAGCGAAATCCCGGAAGAGGTTTTCAATGTGCCGGTTGTTGAACACGCGCTGCAGGCGCGGGGATTGCTTATCGGACGCGGGACGGCCGGGCAGCGCGAACTTCACCTCTTGCATCTCCAGCATGTCGGTGTCAGTCACGTGATAGCGATAGCAGGTCGAGTCCGGGCCCGCGTCGCGAGTGTGAAAGAACGCCAGCAGCAATCCGCCCGGCTTCATCACCGACCACAAACGGTCGATGGTCGGCTTCACCAGGCTCTCTTCCAGGTAATCCGGCAGATTCCAGCACAGCACCACATCGAACTGAGCGTTCGCATACACCAGGTTCTCGTCCAGGAACTTCTTGCTGTCCACAACAGAGTTTCCCGCGCTTTCTTGAATGCGCAGCGCAGGGTCGAGGGACGACCGCAACAAATCTTCGCTGTAATTTTTGTGTCCCTTGCCAGTGAAAAAGCGAATGTTGTTGGCGGAGGTCGAGCCCAGGTCGAGCACGCACAGCGACTCCTGCGAATTCAGCAGCCGGGAAATCTCCCCCATGCCACTCGACCGGCGGGTTAACCTCTGCGGGACTGCGGCACCCGCAGTCTGGTTCGAAGAGCTCCGAAAGAATTTCATTACGTTGTCAGAAACAGATGCCATAGAACAGTGACCAGTGCGCCCGGTCGCGCGTCCGAGCCCGCCATTGCTTACGAAGACGCGAGCCCCGCCGCTTTTCCGGCCTCTTTCTGAATATCCACCTTCCCTTTCAGGAACGCGCCCTCTTCAATGGCGATGCGCTGCGTGGTCAAGTCGCCAGTCACCACCGCCGACTTTCGCAACTCCACGCGATCGGAGGCGTTCACGGTCCCATCCAACTTACCCTGAATCACCACGGCCTTGGCGCTGACGTCGGCCTTGACGTTTCCGTTCGGCCCGACCGTCAGGCTGTGGTTACGCAGCTCAATTTTGCCTTCGACGTTGCCATCCACGTACAAGTCTTCGGAGCCCGAGAGCTCTCCCTTGATTACGACCGACTTGCCGATGTGGGCGAACTCTCCGGTCTGCGGAGCATCCATGCTTTGGCCTCCATCTCCTCGCGCTCTGTTCGCCGCGAATGAACCGATTGTAAATCATCCGCCGTTTTGCGGCTCGTCTGGGCAGCCGGAAATCATTCTCCATCAGGAACTTACAGCAGCGGCCGGAAGCGCGGTTTCACCCCGATGCAACCTCCAGTTTGCTACCATGGTGCAAACGGGATGCAAGTGCCTACTCCCGGCATCATCATGGCGATCGTCAACTCTATCGCGCGCAAGTCCCTCGCTCACTCCATCGCCCACGCCGGCGCTTGGATTCTGCTGTTCACCGCGTCCAGTTTTGCCGGGCGGCAAGCGGTAGTTTCTTCGTATCAGGATCCGGCGGATCTGGTGCACAAAACAGTTCAGAACGAAATTAAGGCGGCCAATGACGACACCGCCCACTTCCTGTTTCGCGGCACCAAGACCACGCCCAAGGGATCCACCACAAGACTTTATGTCGAGACCAGGGAGGCTACTGCCGGCTTGGTGGTCGCCTACAACGGCAAACCTCTGACTCCCGAACAACGCCAGGCGGAAGAGGCGCGCGTCGAACGTTTCGTCAGCCATCCCGAAGAACTGAAAAAGAAACGCGAGCAGGAACGCGAGGACGCCGAGCGCACTCTGCGCATCGTGCGCGCACTTCCCGATGCCTTCCTCTTTGAGTACGCAGGAGAAGAACAGGGCTCGGAAGGCATTGGCCGGGCCGGCGACCCGCTGGTCAAGTTGAAGTTCTGGCCCAATCCCCGTTACCGACCGCCGTCGCGCGTGGAAGAGGTCTTGACCGGCATGGAGGGCTACGTGCTGGTGGACGCCGCCCGTTACCGCATTGCCAGCATTGACGGCACGCTCTTCAAGCAAGTCAACTTCGGGTGGGGAATTCTCGGACACCTCGATCGCGGCGGCCACTTCCTGGTTCAGCAGCAGGAGGTTGGCGACAATTTCTGGGAAATTTCAGGCATGACCTTGAGCTTCACCGGCAAGATCCTGCTGGTGAAAAATCTCTCCATCATCTCGACGGAGATTTTCAGCGGCTTCAAACAGGTCCCCTCGGACCTGACGTTCACCCAGGCTCTGGAACTGCTGAAGAAGGAAGAATCCTCCGTGGCCGACACATTCTGCTGCCAGCAAGCACGTGCACAAGCGATGGAAGCTTCCGCCTGTAGAGACGGGGCTTGCCGCGTCTCTACGGGAAATCGGAAGCCCCTTCCAGCGGCTGCGCATCGACAATCGGCCTTTTCTCCAGCTTCCTAAGCTTTCCCGGCGCGAAACGTTTCTTCCCGCACGGTGAACTTCCGCACCAGGTCTTCGCGCACCTGGTAGCCGGTTCCGGGCTCGTCGCTGACGACGATCATTCCGTCGGCGCGGACTTCCACTTCGGGTTCGATGATGTCCTCTTTCCAATAACGCTTCGATGCCGACACATCTCCCGGCAAGCGGAAATTTTCGAGCGTGGACAAAGCGATATTGTGCCCTCGTCCCACTCCCGATTCCAGCATCCCGCCGCACCACACAGGAACGTTATGTCGCTGCGCGACGTCGTGTATCTTCTTCGCCTCGCTGAAGCCGCCCACGCGGCCCACCTTAATGTTGAGGATCCGGCAGGCGCCGATCTCGAGCGCAAAATCGGCGTCTCGCGCATTAAGAATCGATTCGTCCAGACAAATCGCCGTCTGGATGGCTTTCTGCAGCCGCGCGTGAAGATAGATTTCGTCGTTCCACAATGGCTGCTCGATCATGAGCAGGTTGAAGGCATCGAACTTGCGCAGGTGCTCGATCTGGTCGAGGGTGTAGGCTGAATTCGCATCCACACTGAGAACAATGTCCGCCCAGCGGGCGCGGATCTTCTCCAGCACATTCAGATCCCATCCCGGCTTCACCTTGATCTTGATCCGCCGGTATCCCGCCGCCAACTCAGTTTCGATCTTCCGCAGAAGTTGTTCCGGCGTGTCCTGAATGCCGATCGAAACGCCGCAGGCGATCTCGCGCCGCGTTCCTCCCAGCAACTTCCAGAGCGGCTGTTGTTTCTGCCGCGCCTCCGCGTCCCACACCGCGTTTTCGAGCGCGGCTTTGGACATGCGGTGGCCACGGACTCTGGCAAAGCGCGCTGCACAATCCCGGCCGGAATCCAACTCGCTCTGCAGCAGCAGCGGCGCCAGGTAATGCTTGATTGTGGGCCACGCGGTTTCGGTCCATTCCGGGCTGTAATACGGATCTTCTCCGGCGACACACTCGCCCCACCCGCGCACTCCATCGGCCTCGAGACTCACCAGCAGGATGCGGCGGCTGTAAACGCGGCCAAAGCTCGTTTCAAAAAAATGCACGAGCGGCATGTGAAGTTCACGGAGAGTTACGGATTCGATTTTCATGACTTAGTTATCGATGAGCCCAGACTTACCCTTCCGCAGGCAACCAGGAGTAAGACCCGCAAGTATAGAAGGGCGCAACCGGCAAGAGCAAGCGTGTGTGCTGTAGAGACGGGGCTTGCCCCGTCTTCTTTGGACGCGGCGGGAGACGCGGCAAGCCGCGTCTCTACTCCGCAGCCGGCTAATACCGCCAGGCTTCGTCCCAGTTTCCCAGCAGGAACCGGCCATTCCCGCGTTCGTCGCGTTCATAGCCGAGCACACTCAGTCCTTCGGCAAACGCCCGGTTGAACCGCTCACGATTACCTTCCTGCAATGCAAGGGCCTGCGCACGCGTCGTCGCCTCGGCCTTCCATCCGTAGATCTCCGCCGGCACATCGATGCGCGCGCGGCATTCGAACTTCGCGCGCGGAGCATCCGCCAGCACCGCTTCGACCCGCTTTGACTTCATCCACCACTCCGCCACCAGGCGGTCGGTGGGCAAACCACCCTGTAACGGCGACGATGTGATCCCATACTGGTTCACGTTGTAGCGTCGCGCGATCGCACCCAGCTTCTCGATATTCAAATATGCGTTCTTGATCTCCAACGGATCGAACGTCCATTCCATCAGCTCGAAACCCCGCGCCAGAGCGTCTTCACGCTGATAGAGCTTCATCCGCCGCCCCAGTCCGCCATTGCGATATTGCTGGCGGACGGCCAGCATGTGCGAGTGCAGGTAGCAGTGCCCGTTCCGCATTCCCGGAATCGCGAGCGCGAAGCCGACGAGTTCCTTTTCGCCGTCCCTTTCGTCGTCCCTTTTAACGAAAGCCCCAATCACCTGGCCGCCGATCTTCGAAGCCACAACGAACATCCGCACCGGAACCAGGTCCGCATCCGAGAACTTCCATACTTCTTTCTGCAGCGCAAAGCAGGCCCGCATCTCCGCAAGCGCTTCACACTTGCGGATGGTCACTTCGCCGGTGGTTTTTCCGGCCGTAGTTCCGGTTGATGTTCCGGTGGTCGCTCCGGTCACGCGTGTTTTTCCCGCTGCTTCGCCTGTTGCCATAGTGTTTCCAGTTCGTCCATCGACGCCTGCTGCGGCGCTCGCCCGCTGGCGCGCAGACGTTCCTCCATCCATTGAAATCGGCGCTTGAATTTGCGATTCGTCTTCCGCAACGCCGACTCCGGATCGAGCGACAGATAGCGCGCAATGTTCACCAGCACGAAGAACAGATCTCCAACTTCATCTTCCAGGCGCTCGCGCAGTTCGGGCGGAACCTGCGGCTTTCCCGATCCGGCAATCCCCGTCCCAGCCGATTGACCTTTGAAGGGAAGCATCGGCACAGCCTTCAGCTCCTCCCGCAACTCCACCGTCTCTTCTTCGAGCTTGGCAAAGAGCCCTTCAATCTCGGGCCAGTCAAATCCCACGTGGGCCGCGCGCGAGCTGAGTTTATAAGCCTCCATCAGCGCCGGCATTTTCGACGACACGCCCGCCAGCACTGATTGCGCATCGTCAGCCTGATCAGGGACCACCTGCGCGGGGTGCCCCGCTCCTTGCGCTTTTTGGGTGACGGCATCGTTAGGCTGCGCCGCCTTCTTGCCTCCGCGCGCCGCCAGCCGTTTCTTTTTTTCCTCCGCCTTCAGCGCCTCCCAGTTGCGCAGAACTTCGGCAGGTGTGTCCGCCTTCACCTCGCCAAACACATGCGGATGCCGGTCCACCAATTTGTTGGAAAGCCGGTCCAGCACATCATCCACCGAGAAGTGGCCTTCCTCGCTTGCCATCTGCGAATAGAACAGCACCTGCAACAGCAGGTCGCCCAATTCGCCGGTCAACTCCGGCCAGTCGCGATTGTCGATGGCTTCCAGGACTTCGTAAGCCTCTTCCAGCGTGAAGGGCTTGATGGTGTCGAAGGTCTGTTCGCGATCCCACGGGCATCCACCCGGAGCCCGCAACCGCGCCATGATCTGAACCGCTCGCTCGAATCGTTCGCCTGTGGTGGACATCGTGTTCAATGTAAATGAGACGAATTGCAGGAGCAATGGCGGTGGTGCCCGTGGAGGGACGGGCGTCTCACCCGTCCAGCCGGGCGGGGACGCCCGGCGCTCCATCGTCAGATTTTCTCGCGCCTACCGCAGCGAGCGCACCAGCAATTCCGTTTCATCCAAGATGATCGCATCCACGCCCCACGCTTCGAACTCACGCATGCGCTCGGCGCGATTCACCGTCCATACCATGATTCTTTTTCCTGCCGCATGAACCAGTTTGACCAATTCCTCATCTACCAGTTTGAATTGCGGAATCACCCACTCCGCCGACGTTTGCCGCCAACCTCGAAGCTGATCCTCGGTCTCGCAAAGAAATCCCAACGGAATCGCCGGGTCGAGATCGTGGATTGCCGTGAGGACTTCCGGCAGAAACGACGAAACCACGTACCCCTTTTGCGGCGTATGCTTGCGCAACTCCGCGAGCGTTTGCGCCTCCAGCCCCGCAACCTTTAACTCGATGTCGAGAAACGCCCGCTGCGCAAATTGCCGCAGAACAGCTTCCAGTGTGGGCAGCGGCAGGCTTTTCGACGCCGTGTTCTCAATCTTCATTCCGCCGATGGTCGCGTCGTGGCAGATCACCGCCTGCCCGTCGGCGGAACGGCGCACGTCGAATTCGAACCCGTCGCAGCCGTGATGCAAACAGCGCTGGAACGATGCCAGCGTATTTTCAGGAATTTCACGGGATGCTCGTGCCCCGCGATGCCCGAGGAGAAAAGGTCGTGTCATTCAAGTCCCGGAAAGAGGAGGAAAAGGACAACAAGAATTGTTTTTCTCTGCGTACTCCGCGATCTCTGCGGTAAAAGAGTCTCAGTCGAGATCGAAATCCCGGATCGGCCTTCCCGTGTCCGGCGTTTCTTTGGCCTTCTTCACCGCCTCCTGGAATTTTTTCTCCAGCAGTTCCGAGGCATGCTTTTGCGCTTCCATCGATTGGCGGAAGATCGAGTCGCGCCGGCTGTCCTGTTCTTTCATGGCGCGAGCCGCTTCTTCCATGTCGTTGAAGGTTTTCGGCTTGACCGGCGCAGTGTGCGCGATGATGCTGCGCGTTGCGGCGTCGATTTTCATGACCGCGCCGCAGCAGGGGCAAGTCACGTCAAAATTGGATTCGCGTTTCACCACACCGCGATCATACCGCAATCCGGGTCAGCGCGGCGTAAGGCGAATCGGCAGAATGTGGAACAGATACAGCATCTCCCAACCCAGCAGAACGATCGCCACCACGACGACCAGTATCGCCAGAATCTCACCAAAGCTCAGGCCAGCCTTATCCTGCTCGAAATGGCGCGCCCCGAGGCTCAAAATATTCAGCGTGGCAAAGCCGAACACCAGCGCCCAGAGAATGTTGTAAATTTCCTCGCGAGTCGATCGCAGAAGGAACATGGCGGGCAGAACCCCGACCGCCAGCGCGTGCAGCGCGCGGCCAGACAACTCTGCCCAGCCGTGGGCCTGCCCCATCGCAAGAAATAACGATGCGCAGCTCCGGGGTGCGGCGGTGAAGGGCCGAGGCAGTCTCATGCGGAAATTTGATAGTACCGTGTTTGCCTTCCCAAAGTCAGCCCGGCCACAAAAAAGGCTCCTCACAGGTCACCGCGGTTGATTTTCTCAGGCCTGTCACAGAGGATAGTACGCAATGATCGTGAACTTCGCGGAGCGGGCGCACAACCACAACTGGGAACTGGACCCGGTTACCAGGTCCTTGCTCGACACCGATTTCTACAAACTGCTGATGCTCCAGTTCATCTGGAAGCATTACCCGAAAACCCGCGTGTCGTTTTCTCTGTTGAACCGCTCCACTTCCGTGCGCCTCGCGGAGATGTTCCCGCGCGAGGAGCTTATCCATCAGATGGAGCACGCTCGCCGCCTCCGGTTTCGAAGATCGGAACTGGTCTGGCTCGCCGGCAACACCTTCTACGGCCGCCGTGGAATCTTTGAACCCGCCTTTCTGGAATGGCTGGAGCGCGACTTCCGATTGTCGGACTATGAACTATCGGTCAAGGACGGACAGTTCCATCTCTCTTTCGACGGCCTTTGGACCGAGACAATGATGTGGGAACTCTATGCGCTTTCCATCCTTGACGAGCTCAAGAGCCGAGCCGGTTTTAAAAAACTGCGCGAGTTCGGTCTCGACATCCTCTATGCCCGGGCGAAAACAAAACTCTGGGGCAAGATTGAGCGGCTGCGCGGCGTCCCCGGGCTGGCCGTCGCCGACTTCGGAACGCGCCGCCGCCACAGCTTCCTCTGGCAGGAATACGTGGTCAACGCCATGGCAGCGAATCTCGGCAGCGCCTTTACCGGAACCTCGAACGCCTTCCTCGCCCACAAGCACGATCTCGAAGCCATCGGCACCAACGCGCATGAGATCCCCATGGTCCTCGCCGCACTCGCGCCCGATGACGATGCCCTGAAAGCTTCTCAGTACCGCGTCCTCGAGTTGTGGCAGGCCACCTACCATGGCGCTCTCCGCATCATGCTGCCGGATACTTTTGGAACCTCGCAATTTCTCGACAACGCCCCCGCCTGGACGGCCGATTGGACGGGCCAGCGCATCGACAGCAAGAATCCCTACGTCGCGGGCGACGAGTATATCGAGTGGCTCAAGGGGCGCGGTCAAGACCCGCATGACAAGCTCATCATCGCCTCCGACGCCCTCGACGTCGATGACATCCTCGGCCTGCACGCCTATTTTGGAGGAGCGCTCGCGAGCGGCGTGACCATCAACGACTTCCGCACCGCCGCCGATTTCCACGATCCCAAGAAGTGGACCCCTGGCCGCCGCATTCGTTTCAGCGCAGGCTGGGGAACTCTGCTGACCAACGATTTCCGCGGCTGCAATCCCGCCGACGGCAACGACTTTGACCCCATCAGCCTGATCTGTAAGGTATCCACTGTCGAAGGCAAGCCCGCAGTAAAGCTCTCCGACAACTACGCGAAGGCGCTCGGCACGCCGGAAGAAATCGAACGCTATCGCCGCCTGTTCGGCACCAAAGGAATGAGCAACATTCCCGTGATCACGTGAGGCCGCATCTACTTCGCCTGCGCGACTGCCTCGCGTTCGCCAACCTGCTGCCGCCACATCGCGTAGTACAGACCCTTCTGATCAAGCAACTCGGAGTGCCGTCCAAATTCAACGATGCGCCCACGCTCCAGCACATAGATTCGGTCGGCGTGCATCA
Source organism: Terriglobales bacterium (assembly GCA_050014475.1). GTDB lineage: Bacteria > Acidobacteriota > Terriglobia > Terriglobales > Acidobacteriaceae > Acidiflorens. The sequence goes on from JBEKDG010000006.1 coordinate 77,484, forward strand.
CCGTCGACAGCCGGTGCGCAATCAGAATCGTGATCGCCTCCTGATTCGTCGCAACTTCGCGAATCGTGCGGCTGATTTCCTCTTCCGTCAGAGAATCCAGCGAAGACGTGGCCTCGTCGAAAACCAGCAACTGCGGATGCCGCAACAGCGCGCGAGCGATCGAAAGCCGCTGCTTCTCGCCTCCCGAAACCTTCACGCCACCTTCGCCGATCAGCGTGTCCAATCCGCGGTCCGCGCGTGAAAGCAAGCTGTGCGCGGCCGCCTGCTGCAACACCTCCATGCATTCCTCGTCCGTCGCCTCCGGATTCACGAACAGCAGGTTCTCGCGAATCGAGCCCGAAAACAGCTGCGTGTCCTGCGTAACGAACCCAATCTTTTCCCGCAGCAGATCCAGATCCACGCGATTCGATGGAATTCCGTTGTAAAGAATCTCCCCCGCTTTCGGAGCGTACAAACCCACCAGAAGCTTCACCAGCGTTGACTTCCCTGCCCCCGACGGCCCCACAAACGCAACCGTATCTCCCCGAGCCGCGCTGAAACCGATCTCGTCCAATGCCAGAGCCGAAGAACTCTGATGCTGAAAACCGACCCGCTCAAACTGCAGCGTCATGAGCTCGTCAACCGGTTCCGGATCGGCCGGCTTCGGGTCGCGAGGGGTGTCGAGGATCTGTTGAAAGTTCTGCAGCGAGACTTCCGTTTCGCGATAAATATTGATGACGTTCCCCAACTCCTGCAACGGCGTGAAGATGAAGAAGGAATAAATCATCAGCGAGAAAAATTGCCCAATCGTGATCTCCTGACGAAAAATCAAATAGAGCATCAAAAATAAAATGCTGGTGCGCAGCGCGTTGACCGCCGTCCCCTGGATGAAACTCAGGCTGCGCAGATACTTCACTTTCTTGAGTTCGAGCTTCAGAATCTTTCCCGTGATCCCGTTGAGCCGCCCCACTTCCTGTTGCGCCAGTCCGAGGCTCTTCACCAACTCAATATTGCGCAGCGACTCCGTCGTCGAACCCGCCAGCGCCGTGGTTTCGGCAACAATGGTCTTCTGCATCTTCTTGATCCGCTTGCTCAGCACCGAACTGATAATTCCCAGCAGTGGAACCGTGATCAGAAACGCCGGAGCAATGGCCCAATGGACCCGGAAGGCGTAGATCATCACAAAAACGATGCCCACGAGCGAAATGAAAAGCACATTGATGGCAGCGGTAATAAACCGCTCCACGTCGCTGCGGACTTTTTGCAACTTGCCCAGCGTCTCGCCGCTGCGCTGGTCTTCGAACACCTGGTAGGGCAAATCCAGCGAATGCCGGATCCCGTCGGAGTACATCTTCGCGCCCAGACGCTGCACGATCACGTTCACGAAATAGTCCTGGAAATTCTTCGCCACTCGCGACACAAACGCCACCCCCACCGCCGCCAGCAGCAAAAGCCCCGCCCCGCGCACAAACTGCGCTTGCGTGTACTGGTGATACTTGGTGGCGTAGCTGTCGATTACATAACGAAAAATCAGTGGGTCGAGAAGCGAAAAAATCTGATTGGTCGCGGCCAGCAAAAGAGCAGCCACAAACAGTTTCCAGTACTGCTTGGAATACCGGTAAAGAAGATCCATAGGCGTCAGCGCAAGACTACGCGAGCAATGCGGTTTAGATGGTGCGTCGGCGTTTTCGATTCAGGAAACCGCCCAGCCCGAAAGGCCCACGGCGGCAGTGCTCAGAATGGTTTTCCCTGCGTCTATCCGACCCTCAGGCCGTCCCGGTGTTAGCCAGCGCTTCCACCGCTTCCCACGTCGTGCCAAACGTCACGAAGAAATCGTTCACCTTGGTAATCTTCATAATCTTGCGCACTCGCGGCTTCATCCCCGTCAACACCAGATATCGTCCCGCTTTCTGATGCGATACGTACGCCGCTACCAGCGACCCCAATCCCACTGAATCAATGTATGGAACATCCGACAAGTCCAGAATCATCGTCTCCGCGTTCTCGTGGCGCACCGCGCGCTCGAATTGCGCCGCGGTTTCCATCGTGATCGGCCCGCGCAGCAACAAAATCCGCTGATCGTCCGCCACTCCTTCGTAGCGCTCGACGGTGAGTTCCTGCAATCGCATGGCAGCCGATTGTAGGCCACCCGGCTTGCCCTGTCACCCCCCACAAACGCATTTTCCGACCCCACTTCCCGCGCCCGGCGCCTTTACGGCGGTTTCTTCTCGTCCCCGTGATTGTCATATACCGAGTACTGCCCGCCCGGACGCTTCAGCTTCACCGTAATCTCCATCTCCGCCTTGTTGATCTCGTAGTCTTCCCCAAAAGTCTGGAAATGCGGCGCCAGCACCTGCACCCGCAGCGGACCATACGGAATCCCGTCAACGTTCGCCTTCCCGTCTGCGTCCGTTTTCAGTTCCACCTCTCCCTTAGCCTGCTTCCCCTTGCGTTTCACCGGATGCAGCACCACCTCCGCATTCCTCACTGGCTTACCATCGGAGTCGCGCACCACCACAAACCGCAAACTCGACGTCGGCCCCTCGTCATCCTGAGCCCAAGTCAACCCAATCATGCCCACCCCAAGCACGATCGCCACCACCATCACCATCGACAACTTTCTTTTCATGGAAAATCTCACTCCGAAGAACCCTCCTGTAGAGGCGGGGCTTGCCCCGTCTCCGGTAGCGCGGCACTGCCGAGACGCGGCAAGCCGCGTCTCTACGGGAAATCAGGTGCCCCCTTCAGCGGCTGGGCCCCGATGCCATCGCGCCACTAATCACTATCCACTGCCCACTAGCCACTGACTACTGCGGTTTCTGCTCCGGCGGTTTCTTGTCGTCAGCCTTCTTCGCATCCCCATGATTCTCGTACACCGAGTACTGACCCCCCGGACGCTTCAGCTTCACCGTGATCTCCAACTCCGGCTTGTCGATCTGGTAGTCTTCCCCAAAAGTCTGGAACCCCGGCGCCAGCACCTGCACCCGCAGCGGGCCATACGGAATCCCGTCAATACTGGTCCGCCCCTCCCCGTCCGTCTTCAACTCCAACCCGCCGCGCGCCTGCTTTCCCTTGCGATTCACCGGATGCAGCACCACCGCCGCATTCCTCACCGGCTTGCCGTTGTAGTCGCGCACCACCACAAATCGCAAATCCGACATCGGCCCCTCATCATCCTGAGCCCCCGCTGGCCCAACCAAGCCCAACCCAAGCACGATCACCACCGCAGTCACGATCAAGAAACTCTTCTTCATAGCATCCATTCTAGTGTGGCGCGGGCGCTCCCGCCCGCGTCCACCTTATTACTTCATCCCGCTAGTTTCGTGCCGGAAGTGAGTGCCCTCTGAAGCTGTGGATTATATCGGACTCGATGGTGAGCCGTTACGGCTCGAGTCGCCGGAAAATCGGGGACTGGCGCACTGCAAACTTCGCCATCACTTCGCTCGCGGATGGGTCCGATCGTAAACGTTCATCACGTGCTTGACCGAGAGCTGCGTGTAGCGTTGCGTGGTCGCCAGCCGCTCGTGCCCGAGCAGTTCCTGGATGGCACGCAGATCCGCTCCCTCCTCCAGCATGTGCGTGCCGAAGGCGTGACGCAGAGTATGCGGATGAACCTCGGGCGATAGTCCCTTGGCAACCGCGATGCGCTTGACGATGCGGCCCACGCTGCGCGTGGTAAGCCGTCCGCCGCGCTGGTTGACGAGCAGCGCGGGCGTGCCTTTCCCGGGCATCGTCTTCTTCGGTGTGTTATTCAACGTGATGAGCAGTTGTTGCCGCCACGGCAAATAGACGGCAAGCGCCGCCAGCGCCGACCCTCCGAACGGGACGTAGCGTTCCTTCTTCCCTTTGCCGCGAATCAGAATGGCTTCGTTGCTACGGCTGATGTCGTCGAGATTAATGCCAACCAGCTCCGAGTTGCGAATGCCGCAGCCGTAGAGCAATTCAAACATCAGACGATCGCGCTCGGGAAACGATGCGACCTCCGGCATTTTGCCATCGAGCACAAAATTCATTTCCTCAATCGTCGGAACGCGCGGCAGTTTCTTCGGCAGCCGTGGCGTGGAAACCAGCTTCGCCGGATTCTGCTCGACCACGCCTTCCTGCGCCAGCCAGCGATAAAGCGATCGCACCGCGGCCAGCGCCCGAGCGACGGAAGTCTTGCTCAATCCTTTGTCATACAGGCGCGACAGAAAGCCGCGGATCGCGATGTGGTCGATCGTCTTCCAACCGCGCGAACCGATGTAAGCGGCAAAGCTGTCGAGATCTCCGCTGTAAGCCTTGATCGTGTGCGCCGAGGCATTGCGCTCCCGCAAGTAGCGCAGGAAGTCGTCGGTAGCGCGCTCGACGATGGTGCACTGATGCTCTTCTCCGTCAGTCGTCATATCAGATCTGAATCCACCACAGAGTCACAGAGACACAGAGGAATACGAATTCATGTTTTCTTCCGGTGCCTGAGACTTCCCTACTGGCCATTTAACAAACAAGAAAAGCTCTTCTCTGTGTCTCTGTGTCTCTGTGACTCTGTGGTGAATTCATGCCTTAGCCTTCGCCCGCGGATGATGCCTCGCGTACACGCTCTTCAGCCGGTCGAGCGCGACATGCGTATAAATCTGCGTGGTCGAAATGTCGGCGTGGCCGAGAATGGTCTGCACCGTGCGCAGGTCGGCCCCGTTTTCCACCATATGCGTCGCGCAGGAGTGCCGGAGCATGTGCGGACTGGCGTGGCGTCCCGCAGCGAGACCCGCTTTCCCGACCAACTGCCAGACGCGCTGACGTGTCAGGCGGCGGCCTCCCGTGCCTAAGAATAGGAGCGGCGAACTTCTTTTCTTGGAAACCACTTCCCTGCCGTTTTTCAAGTATCGCTGTAACGCCTGCTGGGCGGGCACTCCGAGCGGCACCATGCGCTCTTTGTCGCCCTTGCCGCGCACCAGGATGTATCCCATTTCAAGCTTCAGGTCTTCCAGACGCGCATCGGCGACTTCGGAAACGCGCACGCCTCCGGCATAGAGAAGTTCCAGCATGGCGTGATCGCGGAGCGCCAGCGCCTGCCCGCGCGCCGTATCATTTCGCGGCTGCGTTTCGGCCAGCATGGCTCCGACTTCGTCGCGGCTCAGCGCCTTGGGCAGCACCTTCCACTGCTTCGGCAAGTCGATGTTCAGAGTCGGGTCCTTGTCGATCTTTCCATCCAGCAGCAAATGCCGGTAAAGATGCCGGATGGCCGAAAGCTTCCTTCCCACCGAGCGCGCGTCGAGTTGCTTCGAAAATAATTCCTGGATGTATTCGCGCACGTCTTCGCGCCGCGCGCCGCTCAGAACCACGTGGCGCTTCTCCAGAAACTCCGCGAACTGCGCCAGGTCGCTGGTGTAAGCGGCAATCGTCAACTTCGCTGACCCGCGCTCCACTCGCAGGTAGTCGAGGAACGAGCCAAGCGTGCGGGAATTCGCATCCGAGGCCATGAGATGAGTATGGGATGTCAGGGAGAACCGGAAAAGTAACGAGGAGGATGCGGGATGGATTCAGCAGTTCGCGATGACTATAGCGAATCCAGAGTTGGTGTGACCACAGGCAGCTGCCGAGCTGCGCTCGGCTTGGACGGGCGAGGGCGCCCGTCCCCACACGAGCGGGGTACAGCAGCGCTGAATCCGCTCTAGATCGAGAGATCGGTTCTAGCAGGTCGCCTCGACGCCCGCTCGCAGCACATCGACCGCGTACAGCGCGCCCTCGGGCGTCTCTTCGTGCTTGAAGTAGGCGAACACATCGCGGCCGCTGGCGAGATGCTCCCGAATGCGACCGCTCATCCTCTTGCGTTCTTCGGCGGTGTAGCTGGGTTTGCGGTAGCGGTAGTAGGAAAAATCGGCGGTGACTACGTCGGGAGTGTCGCGCTCTTCCGTTTCGGCGACACAGAGCGCGATGTTCCGCTCGCGCAGTGTGTCCCAGGTGGCGTCGGTGAACCAGGATTCGTGGCGGAACTCAAATGCCGCGCGCACACTTCGCGGCAAGCTTTTCAGAAACTCGGAAAGCAGTGCCTGGTCCGCTTTGAAATTCGGCGGCAACTGAAAGAGCAACGGGCCCAGCCGCCCGGCGCGCTCTAATGCTTTCAGCGTGGCGAGAAAGCGCTTCAGTAATTCTTCCGCGCTCTTCAACCGCTTGATATGCGTAAGCGCCTGGTGCGCCTTGATGGTGAAGCGAAAATGCTCGGGCGTTTCGGCGATCCAGTTCTGGACGGTCGTCTCTTTTACCAACTGGCGGAAGGTGTAGTTGACTTCGACGGCATTCAGTTTCGAAGCGTAGAAGTTCAGAAATTTCTTCTGCGCAAGTTTCTCCGGATAGAAAGCGGGCTTCCATGTCGGATAGGCCCATCCGGATGTGCCAACGTAGAGATGCGCCATATGGTTTGGTAGCGCCCGGCCCCGGGAGATCCGCGCTACGAGCTGCGACTTCAGAACGGATTCCAGTATAGTTGGTGCGCGAACAATTGGGCGATGCCCAGCCCCTAAAGGGGCGTCTGATTGTGAACAACTTACGGTAGCGCTGAAGCGATACCCTGATACGAAACCTGAGTTTTCCGGCAGCCTACCGGACCGGCCGCGCTTGAGACAGCGGCCTGGGAAGGGCTCTTGAAATTATCTATATTTCTAGTATTATCGAAACATGGTCAGCGCTGCCGGCAAGGTTCGAACGAACAGTGAGCGGGTCGCGCGCTACGCCGACATGTTTTCCGCCATGGGCACCGAGCCGCGACTGCGCATCATGCAATTGCTGCTCTCCGCGCACCCGGAGGGCCTGGTGGTCAGCGAGATTCAAGACGATCTCGAGATTCCCGGCTCCACGCTTTCTCACCATCTCGACAAGCTCAAGAATGAAGACCTGGTGCAAGTCGAGCGCAAGGGCACGTTTCTGCGTTACACCGCCAACACGGAAGCGCTGCGCGAAATTCTGCAATTTCTCTACGCCGAGTGCTGCACCCGGAACAAGGCGCTCAAGCCGCAGGACCTCGTCCAATTCTGTAAATAGGAGAAGCCACGATGCCCGATAGCAATGTCGATATTAAAGAAGTCGTAAAAGAAAAATACGGACAAGCTGCGTTGCGCGTTACGAACAAGAGCGGCGGCAGCAGTTGCTGCGGAGCGACGCCGGCCAGGGAATTCTGCGATCCGATCACAGCGAATCTTTACGACGAGTCGCAGGCCCAGCAGATTCCAGAAGAAGCGATGCTGGCTTCGCTCGGATGCGGCAACCCCACCGCCCTCGCGAAGCTGAGCCCCGGCGAAACTGTGCTTGATCTAGGCTCGGGCGGCGGCATCGATGTGTTGCTCTCCGCGCGGCGCGTTGGCCCAACCGGCAAAGCTTACGGCCTCGACATGACGGACGAGATGCTGGCGCTGGCAAACGAGAACAAGCGCAAGGCCGGCGCGGAGAACGTCGAATTCCTGAAAGGCGAGATCGAAAACATTCCCCTGCCCGACAACACGGTCGATGTGATCATTTCAAACTGCGTGATCAATCTTTCCGCCGACAAGGATCGCGTGCTGCGCGAGGCATTCCGCGTGCTCAAACCGGGCGGACGGTTCGCTGTCTCCGACGTGGTCACGCGCGGCGAGATTGCCCCCGAGGTCCGCCAGAGTGTGCTGTTGTGGGTCGGTTGCATTGCCGGCGCTCTGGAAGAAACCGAATATCGCGGCAAGCTCGCCGCCGCCGGCTTTGAGCAGATCGAGATTGAGCCTACGCGAATCTATCGCGTCGAGGATGCGCGTGAGTTTCTTTCCTCCTCCGGGATTGACGTGGACGCCATCGCGGCGCAGGTCGATGAAAAGTTCATGAGCGCCTTTGTGCGCGCGGTGAAACCGAAGCGAGCGGAGGAGGCGTGCTGTGGTCCGACATGCTGCAACTGAGACGCGGCAAGCCGCGTCTCTACGGATAGCTCGCTGAAGACGAACTGGAGACTAACCGTGGAAACTCGCTACAACGTTCTGTTCCTGTGCACGGGAAACTCGGCGCGTTCGATCATGGCCGAAGCGATCCTCAACCACAAAGGAAAGCCCGTCTTCACCGCCTACAGCGCCGGAAGTCATGCCTCGGGGACGGTTCGTCCCGAAGCTCTGAAGCAGCTCGAGATGGCTCGCATCTCCACAACCGGCCTGCGCAGTAAAAGCTGGGACGAATTCGGGCGACCTGGCGCTCCCGAGATGCACTTCGTCTTCACGGTTTGCGACAACACCGCCAAGGAAACCTGCCCGCTGTGGCCGGGGCAGCCGATGACCGCGCACTGGGGAGTTCCCGATCCTGCCGCGGTTCACGGAGACGCCGCCGAAATCGAACGCGCCTTCCGCGACGCGTTTTTTATTCTCGACCGGCGCATCAGTCTTTTTCTCGCGCTCCCTCTGGCGGCACTCGATCGCCTCGCGCTGAAAAAAGAAGTGGATCGCATTGGGGGGCAATGACAATCGCTAAGGATCAAGAGGCTGCGGAAAAAATAATCGGGGGCGCAAGAAGCTCACCTCAGGCGCTAAAGCGCGAGCACATTTCAACTACTTATGGCACGACTGAAGTCGTGCCCTTCCCTTTTCATAAAGGAAGTTTGATTTTTTTCCTCAGCCTATGAAGCCATCCCGCCGACTCAGCTTTTTTGACCGTTATCTCACCGCGTGGATCTTCGCCGCCATGGTCACCGGGGTCGGCTTGGGGTGGCGACTGCCGGGAATCGTGCCGTTCCTGAATCGCTTCAGCATCGGTACAACGTCGATTCCGATTGCGGTGGGACTCATCGTGATGATGTATCCGCCCTTCACCAAGGTGCGGTACGAGCAACTGCACGAGGTTTTCCGCAACAGCCGTGTACTTGGTCTATCCCTCATCCAGAACTGGGTGGTCGGCCCGATCCTGATGTTCGTCCTGGCCGTGGTGTTTTTGCGCGGTTACCCCGAATACATGGCTGGACTCATCATGATCGGCCTGGCTCGCTGCATTGCGATGGTCATCGTCTGGAACGAACTGGCGAGCGGCGATACCGAATATGCCGCCGGCCTGGTTGCCTTCAATTCGCTGTTCCAGGTGTTCTTCTACTCGCCGTACGCCTGGCTGTTCATCACGGTTCTGCCCGCAAAACTCGGCCTCCAGGGCGCTATCGTCCATGTCTCCATCGGGGAAATCGCAAAGAGCGTTTTTATTTATCTTGGCATTCCTTTTCTTGCCGGGTTCCTAACTCGCACGCTGCTGCTGCGGATTCGAGGGCGCGAGTGGTATGAGCGCACTTTCGTTCCTCGCGTAAGCCCGCTCACGCCGATCGCTCTGCTGTTCACGATTGTGGTGATGTTCTCGCTCAAGGGCGCTTACATCGTCCGGCTCCCGCTCGATGTGCTGCGGATCGCGGTGCCGCTGCTGATCTACTTCGTGGTGATGTTCCTGGTGTCGTTTTACATGGGGAAGAAACTCGGCGCCAACTATTCGAAGACCGCCACGCTCTCGTTCACCGCAGCCTCGAACAACTTCGAACTCGCGATTGCCGTCGCGGTTTCCGTTTTCGGCATCAACTCGGGGGCCGCATTCGCTGCCGTCATCGGCCCCCTGGTCGAAGTGCCGGTAATGATTATGCTGGTCAACGTAGCGCTTTACTTTCAGCGGCGCTATTTTCCCGACGCCGCTCGTTTGACAACCTTCCCTGCCTCCACGTAACTTCGAATTTTTGGGACTGGTCTCGTAAATGATTCTTAGGGCGTGATGTCCGGCCCTCAGGGGCTAAAGCCCGCATCTATTGTGGCCCTGAGCGGCACGGCTGAAGCCGTGCCCTTCCCCGAACGATCTACGAGAAAAGCTCTAGTGTTGCGTCGTGGAGGCAGGATGAAATTCCGCATAACTTCTGTACAAACAATTGTCGTCTGTTTCGTGCTGTGCTCGATTGCTCTCGGGCAGGATCTGGCTTCTTTCGAGAAGCGCACCACGGTCAAGAAGCTCGCCAATGGTCTCACCATCATTATCTGCGAGCGTCCCGAGGCGCCGGTGTTTTCGTTCTTCACGCACGTGGACGCGGGATCGGTGCAGGACCCCATGGGCAAGACCGGCCTGGCGCACATGTTCGAGCACATGGCCTTCAAGGGAACGGACACGATTGGGACGCGCGACTATGCCGGCGAAAAAGTTGCGCTGGTGAAAGTTGAAGATGCGTATGCCGCCTACATTGCCGAGCGCGACAAGCCCGTGGGCGGCGACGAAGCGAAGCTCAAGCAGCTTGAGCAAAGTTGGAAGGACGCGATTGCGGCGGCCGACAAGTTCTCCGCGCCTTATAACAACGAGTTCGGCAAGATCGTCGAAGGCGAAGGCGGCGAGGGCATGAACGCCTTCACCAGCCTCGATGAAACCGGGTACTTTTACTCGTTCCCCATCAACCGGCTGGAGTTGTGGGCCTATCTCGAATCGGAGCGCTTTCTGCATCCCGTGATGCGGCAATTTTATAAAGAGCGCAACGTGGTGATCGAAGAGCGCCGCATGAGTGTCGACAGCAACCCCTTCGGGCGACTGCGTGAGCAATTTGCGGAAGAGGCATTCGCGGCCCATCCTTATCACCGCCCGACGATCGGCTGGATCTCGGACTTGAATTCTTTTTCGGCGGCCGACGCGCAGAAGTTTTTTGATAAGTACTATGTGCCTTCGAATATGGTGGTCGCCGTGGTTGGAGACTTGAAAGCTTCGGAAGCGATGCCGATCGTCGAGAAATATTTTTCGCGGATTCCAGCGCGTCCCAAACCCGACACGGCGACCACCACCGAGCCGCCGCAGAATTCCGAACGCAGCGTCGTGCTGCACGAGCAGACGCAGCCGGTCTATCTCGAAGGCTATCACCGCCCCGACTACCGCAGCCCGGACGACCAGGTCTATGACGCCATCGCCGACCTGATGTCGAATGGACGCACTTCGCGGCTCTATCGGGCGCTGGTCCGCGACAAACAAATCGCATCGGACTCGGCTGGATTTACCGGGTATCCGGGCAATAAATATCCGCACCTGTTCGCGTTTTACGCACTCCCGATCCCGGGCCATAAGCCGCAGGAAATAGCCGATGCTATTCACGCGGAGATTGAACGGCTGAAGAAAGAAGACATCTCGGATGAAGAACTGAAGATGATCAAGACGCGGGCCAAGGCAAACCTGATCCGCTCGCTGGGATCGAATGAGGGGCTGGCGTCCGAGCTCGGGCTGTATCAGGCGCGCTATGACGACTGGCGGGAGCTGTTCCGCTCGGTCGACCGGATCGAAAAAGTTACCAAGGCGGACATACGGCGGGTCGCGAATCAGACGTTTGTGCCCGATAACCGGACGGTGGGGATTATTGAGTTTGCGGGTGGGCCTCCTCCGGGAACTGGTGCAGGACCGCAAGGAGGTGGCCAGTGAAGCGCGGACTTTTTTTCTTCTTCGTGTTCGCCGTGTTCGTCGGATTCTTCACCAACGTGCAGCTTCGGGCGCAGACGCAGCCCTGGCAGCAGATACCGGTTCCGAAGTTGCCGGCGTTTCATCCGCAGCAGCCGAAGCGCATTGAGTTGCCGAATGGCATGGTGGTTTTTCTTCAGGAAGACCACGAACTGCCGACCATTGACGGCACGGCGCGCATTCGCGGCGGCGAGCGCTCGGTTCCCGCGAACAAGACGGGGCTGACCGATATTTATGGCGAAGTGTGGCGCACCGGCGGCACCAAAACCCAGACCGGCGATCAACTGGACGACTATCTGGAGCAGCGCGCCGCCAAGGTCGAGACCGGTGGAGGCGGTGACTCGACAACCGTGAGCTGGTCGTGTCTGAAAGAAGATTTCGACGACGTCTTTCGCGTGTTCGCGGACCTGCTGAAGAATCCGGAGTTCCGCGCCGACAAAATTGAAATTGCGCAGAAGGGGTTGTACGACGGCATCTCGCGGCGCAATGACGAGCCCGGGCAGATTGCGGGACGGGAAGCGGCGAAGCTGGTGTACGGCGCAACGAATCCGTATGCGCGAGTTGCCGAGTATCGAACGGTAGCGTCGATCACGCGTCAGGATCTGGTCGAATGGCACAACGACCACGTTCATCCGAACAACATCATCCTCGGCGTGGTGGGCGACTTCGACTCGGCGAAGATGGAAGCTCGTCTGCGCGAGGCCTTCGCATCGTGGCCCAAGGGACAAGCGGCGAACGATCCAGAGATCAAGCCGGATCCCGCGAAACCGGGATATTACCAGGTCGAAAAAACCGACGTGAATCAAAGCAACATTCAAATTGTGGCGTTGGGTACCACGCGCAAGAATCCCGACTACTTCGCGATCTCGGTGTTCAATGAGGCCTTCGGCGGAGGATTTTCGTCGCGCTTGTTTGGCGACATTCGAACCACCAAAGGACTTGCTTACGCGGTAGGCGGTGGAGTGGGCACGGGCTGGGATCATCCCGGCATGCTGCGGCTGATGATGAGCACTAAGAGCAAGACCACGATCGAATCCATTCAGGCGCTCGATGAGGAAATCGCCGGCCTCGCCAAGCGCCCCATTGGCGATGAGGAAATCCAGCTCGCCAAGGACGCCATTCTGAATTCTTTTGTCTTCCGTTTCGATTCCCCAGCGAAGGTTTTGCAGGAAAAAATGGCGTATGAGTTTTACGGCTATCCGCTGGATTTTATGGAGAAGTTTCAGAAAGGGATCGAAGGAGTTACGAAAGCAGACGTAGCGCGGGTCGCGGCGAAGTACATCCACCGCGAGCAGATGGCGGTGCTGGTGGTGGGCAACGTGAGCGAATTCGACAAGCCCTTGTCATCGCTTGGGACGGTGAACAAACTGGATATCGCGATTCCGGCGCCGCCGCCGGGGCTGGTGCCGGAACAGGGCGAGCACCCGTAAGCCGCGCTCTATAATGATTGCTCCGCCATGGCCTCCCCTGAGCACAGTGTTCCCCCACGATCCCGATTCAAGGACGATGCCCGGCAGTTCTGGCATCGGGTGACCGAGGGACTGGCTGTGAACCAGCTCTGGTCGCAGTTTGAAAAAGACGCGCGGTCGAGCTACCGGCTCTACTCGGCGGGTCTGGACAATCTACAGGCGGAACCGTCGCGATTCCGGCGGGGCTGGCAAATCACGAAAGCGCTGTTCTGGGCGATCCTTGAAAAGCTGACCCCGGCGCGCCGCGTGCTGGTGCTGCTGGCGCTGATTCTCCTGTTCTTTCCTTCCGGCGGATTTTCTTACACCGACCGCGCGGGACACGTCGAGATCCATGAACTCGACTTGCACGTGTGGGGCGGGCTGCTGATGTTCGTCGTCCTGCTGCTGGAGCTGGCGGATCGCGTGGTGATGAAGCGCGACCTGGAGATCGCCAAGGACATTCAGGCATGGTTGTTGCCGGGCGCACCGCTGCAGATTCCGGGATACCAGATTGCTTACGCGACGCGTCCGGCAAACACGGTGGCGGGCGATTACTACGATGTGATCCTCCGGCCGGGCGGCAGGTTGAGCGAGGACCGCATTCTGTTTGTGGTGGCCGATGTGGCGGGAAAGAGTATTCCGGCGGCGATGTTGATGGCAACCTTCCAGGCGAGTCTCCGCACGTTGTCGACGAGCGGCGTCGCGCTGGCGGAACTGGTCGCCGGCGTGAATCACTATGCCTGCTCAAACAGCATGGGCGGAGTTCGCTTTACGACCGCCTTCCTCGCCGAAATGGATCCGGCAACCGGCGACGTGGCTTATATCAACGCGGGGCACAACGTTCCGATTCTGCGAAAGAAATCGGGCGCGGTGGAGCGACTGGAGACGGGAGGCCTCCCGGTTGGGATTTTTGCGGAGTCGGCCTACCAGGTGGGCACGACTCGACTCGAGAGCGGAGACTGGCTGGTGATTTTTACCGATGGGGTGGTGGAAGCGGTCAATCGGAAGGATGAGGAATACGGCGAACCGGAATTGATCAGGCTGGTGGATCGCGAGTCGGGGTCCGCTCCCGCGGAACTGCTGCGCACCCTGCTGGCGGATTTGGACCGGCACGTGGGGAACACTCCGCAGCACGACGACATAACATGCCTGCTGCTGAAGCGAACCTGAGTTCTACCGCCGAGACGCCGAGGGCGCCGAGAAGAGGCGAGGAAGGTCAAAACCTTCACCACAGGGGACACAGAGGTACACAGGGTAAATCGAAACCTTGAACCCCCGGGCGCTATCGCCAGCGCGAGAGAGGGGGGAATTTTAGGTTCCGATCCCAAGTCAAGATTTGGTTCCTTGCAGCCTGTCGTTTCCCCCAGCTTTTTCTCGGCGCGCTCGGCGTCTCGGCGGTGGAACTTTCCTACGGCCGCGCTTTCACAGCGGCTTTAGGCCGGCAAAGGAGAGTAACTGTTCAGCCGCGATTTGCGCCTGGCCTAAGTCCGAGGAAATCTTCTGGACTTGCGCGGAAGCGGAATCGGCCTCTGCAGGACGACCGGCGCGGCGCAGAGCTTGCGCGAGGAGAAGGACATTGACATCGCTGGGATCGACTTTCACCGCGTGTGTTAGCTGAGTGACCGCCACGTCGGGCTGTCCCTGACGCAGCGCGAGGAGGCCCGCACCAACCAGCGCCATTGCATTCTCCGGATTCAGGCGCAGAGCGTTCTGGTAGCTCTCGGCGGCCTGATCGTAGTGGCGCAACTGCAAGTGAGCTTGACCAAGCTCGCTCCACGCGGCGGCCTGAACCTGCGGATCGGCGGAAGCGCGCAGCACCGAATCGCATTCCTCGATCGCTTCCTGGGGATGCCCGGCACGCAATTCGTAGAGGGCGAGCGCGAGAATTTGCCCGGGCGGATACTTGTGCAGGGCCTTAGCGGCGCGGAATTCGACAACGGCTTCATCCGACCGTCCCGCCTTCGCCAGAGCGAGCGCCAGATTGTTGTGCGCCATGTAATTCCCTTCGGTGACACTCAACGTATAGCGCCAGAGGGTTTCATCGTCGCGCCAGTAGGCGATCTGGCGATAGGTAAGGCATCCCAGAATGAAAACCACAAGAACGGCGGCACCGGCGCGCCACACGCTGGGGATTCGATGCTCGGAAGCCACCGCGTCCAGGGTCCACACGACGGCGACAAACAAACCGATAAAGGGGAGGTACGCGTAGCGGTCGGCCATCGACTGCTCACCGACCGTGATGATCCCGATCATCGGGACTAAAGTCCCGAGAAACCACAACCACCCTACGAGCAAGTAGCGCCGTTCGCGCCAGCGCAACACGAGTCCGGAGAGCAGAAGCAGCAGCACCGCAGCTCCCACCACTTCCCAGCCGGGCAGCGAATTCCCTGGGCGCGGATACATGGGAGCGAGCCGGGATGGCCATAATATCTTTCCGATATAGCGCACGTAGGAGACAAAGACGTTCTCCAGCCGCGCCGACACCGAGACTTCCGTAACAGTCCGTACCGCGTTCCCTGCGCGCTGCGCAATCACGGTAACTACCGAATCCGCCGCGGCAAGAACGAAAAGGGGTAATTTTTCCATGACCAGATAGGTGAACGAGCGTGGGGTGGAAGCCGCAGGTAAGCCGTCAGCCGGGGATCCCGCGCCTATTCGCTGGAGTGGCCAGTAATCCCAAAGCAGCAGCACGAAAGGCAGAGTGACGATCTGCGGCTTCGCCATCAGGCCAAGAGCAAAAAAAATGGTTACCAACAGATAGAGATAACGTCGGCCCGTCCGCGCATATCGGTCGTAAGCATGCAGGGCGAGCAAGAAGAACAACATGCTAAGTAGATTCTTGCGCTCAGCGGCCCAGGCAACGGATTCAACATTGCCCGGGTGCAGCGCAAACAACGCGCCCACCACCAGACTAGGCCAGGCAAGTCCGGTCGCCTGCCGCAACAGAAGAAACAGGAGCACGGCGTTGGCCGCGTGCAGCAAAAGATTTGTGTAGTGATGGCCAGCGGGATTGAGGTGAAAGACCTGGCAGTCCAAGGCATGCGACAGCCAGGTCAGCGGATGCCAGTTTCCTTCGCGAAAAGTCGTGAACGACCACTTCACCGTGTTCCAAGTCAGGCCGCCTTGAACCTGAACATTCTTCAGGATGTAGGACGAGTCATCCAAGTTGATGAACTGGTTATGGATGATGGGATTGTAGAAAGCAAGAGTGGCCGCCACCAACAGGAGACAGAAGATGACAACGCGCATTTCGCGGGACGCGGACATGTCGGTAGTCGGAGACGGCTTCGTTGGCCGAAGGTTCGCTCCTCCTCGACGATATCGCGCCCGTCCCTGCTGAAGCCGATTCTAGCGCGATCCGTGCTGACTTAGTCGATTCTGTGTTGCTCGGGACAAAACCGCGGTAACCAGCTCTCACGACACTACCTATGCCGGCATGAGCTCACGGTACATCTGGCGGAAGGCGTGGACGCCTTTTTCCTGCTTCACGCTGTAGCGGCCGCTGTGGTAGCTGCGGGAGTGGAGATTGTTCTGCACGATCTCGCAGATGCCGGCGTCTTCGGCCTGAATCTCGTCGCTGAAGGCTAAAGCTTTGCGGGCGGATTCGCTCTCCAGATCTTTTCTTTCTCCGGCAAATACCATTCAAAAATTGCCCGCGCGCGCTCGGGCCCGAGCGTCCGGGGCGGAGCGCACCCGGTTCTTACCGCCGAGACGCAGAGGACGCCGAGAAAAGGCGAGGAAAATCAGGACCTTAGAGCCCGCAGGGACAATGAGCGACAACGGGGGAATCAAAACGTTGAACTTTTGAGAACGCTGCGAAAACAAGAAAGTCAAGATTGGAGGCTGCGGTTTTTCCTTGATTTATCTCGGCGTGCTCGGCGTCTCGGCGGTGGAAGTTTCTTCTGCCGCAAGAAAAGCAGAGGCGAGCGTTCCCAGGATGGGAGTTGCGGCCTCTGACGGGCGGTTTGAAGTGAAGATGGAGACGAGGGGAAATTGTCAAAATTTGTCAATCTGGGTCTTTGAAAGTGTCATACTGCTGGTATGGACGGTGACTGAGGAGGTGACTATCCCGCAGAAGGGCGCTGAAAACACTGAGTTTTCATCCAGAAGGACATCTGACTTCCGTCACTTGGGCCTCTGGCCCTTAGAGTGCGATAGTACAAGCGAGTTGGTCATCCAACCAAAACAGTCAAACGGAGACGAGGACAATTTAAATGCGGAAACAAAAGGGCTTCTCACTGATCGAATTGCTGATTGTGGTGGCGATCATCCTGATCATCGCCGCGATTGCTATCCCGAACCTGCTGCGCGCGCGCATTGCGGCCAATGAGTCGTCCGCGGTGGCGTCGATTCGCACCCTGAACACAGCGCAGATTTC
>JBEKDG010000007.1:0-91012 GCA_050014475.1 Terriglobales bacterium
GAAGGCTTCAGTGGCTTCGTCGCCTCCGCCGCTGCTTCGACTGCTACCGGGCGGAGCGAACCAGTTCCCGGGCGGGACTTGCACCCGCTAGAGACCAACGCCTTTTCACGGCGCACGCGGATAGTCGGCAAACCGGAAGCTATCGTTCACTGCTACTTGGTCGTGAGGTCGGCTTACGGGAAACCGACCCACCACCGGCTTGCGGTTATAATGCACCCTTCTCAAGAAAGGAGCTGCATGCGACCGTTCTCCGCGATGGTGCTGATCTTTACCTTGGTGATTCCATCCTTGTCTTTCGGCGCTGACCAAGTCGGCGCGAATCAGGCTGCGCTGGTGGGGTATTCGCCACGTGCCAGTCAGAGCGAGCGCGAGTGGGAAGCGAAGTTCCGCGCCATCCCCGATCCTGCAAACCTGCGTGAATATATGAGGCGGCTGAGCGCGCGGCCGCATCATGTGGGCTCACCCTACGATAAGGACAACGCCGAATGGATTCTTGCCCACTTCAAGGAATGGGGACTGGACGCGCACATCGAAAGGTTCGACGTTCTGTTTCCGACGCCCAAGGTGCGCGTGCTGGAGATGCTTGCGCCTACGAAGTTCACGGCCAAACTTGAAGAGCCTGCGCTGGCGGTGGATCCAACTTCGAATCAGAAGGCGGAACAGTTGCCCACGTATAACGCCTACTCGATTGATGGCGATGTCGCCGGGCCGCTGGTGTTCGTGAACTACGGCTTGCCCGAGGACTACGAGAAGCTCGACCGGCTCGGCAT
Source organism: Terriglobales bacterium (assembly GCA_050014475.1). GTDB lineage: Bacteria > Acidobacteriota > Terriglobia > Terriglobales > Acidobacteriaceae > Acidiflorens. Next base: position 771 of record JBEKDG010000007.1, read on the forward strand.
TTCGGTGAAAGGCGCGATCGTAATCGCCAAGTACTATCACAGTTGGCGCGGGGTGAAACCGAAAGTTGCCGCCGAGCACGGAGCCATTGGCTGCCTCATCTACTCGGAACCGCAGGACGACGGCTACACGCACGACAATGTGTTTCCGCTGGGGCCGATGCGTCCTCCGGATGGAGTGCAGCGCGGCAGCGTCATGGATTTTGCTTCGGCGAGTCCGGGGGATCCGCTGACGCCCGGGATTGGCGCAACCCCCGATGCCAAGCGCCTGCCGCTGAACGAGGCAAAGAGCATCACGAAAATTCCGGTGCTCCCGATTTCTTACGGCGACGCGCAGCCGTTGCTGGCCGCGCTGGCGGGGCCGATGGCGCCGGACGGCTGGCGCGGCTCGCTTCCCATTCCGTATCACGTGGGACCGGGGCCGGCGCAGGTTCATTTGAAGGTCGCATCGAATTGGGACATCAAGCCGGTCTATGACGTGATCGCGAAAATTCCGGGCAGCGTGGCTCCGGACGAGTGGATTGTGCGCGGCAACCATCATGACGCTTGGGTGAATGGAGCCGAGGATCCCATCTCCGCGCAGGTTTCGCTGCTGGAAGAAGCGCGTGCGCTGAGTCTATTGCTGAAACAGGGATGGAAGCCGCGGCGCACGATCATCTATGCCGCGTGGGATGGCGAAGAGCCCATGCTGCTCGGCTCGACCGAATGGGTGGAAGCTCATGCCGATGAGTTGCGGGAACATGCCGCCGTTTACATCAACACCGACGCCAATGACCGCGGTGTTCTGGATATGAACGGCTCGCACAGCCTGGAGCAGTTCATCAATGGAGTTGCGCGCGACATCGAAGATCCGGAAACCAAGATGACAGTGTGGCAACGGGCGCAGTTGAGCAAGATCGCCGAAGCTAAGTCCGCGGACGATCGGAAGGAATTGCGGCAGCGAGCGGATTTGCGCATCGATGCGCTGGGCTCGGGCACCGATTTCACGGCGTTTCTCGATCACCTGGGGATCGCCACCCTAGACATGGGATACGGCGGCGAGGACGAACAGGGGATCTATCACTCCATTTACGACGACTTTTTCTGGTACACGCATTTCTCCGACACGGATTTCGTGTATGGCCGAGCCCTGGCGCAAACCGTGGGAACGTCGGTGATGCGCCTGGCGGACGCGGAAGTGCTGCCCTTCGACTTCGTGAATTTCGCCGATACGGTCGGGATGTACACGAAGAATCTGGAGAAGTTGCTCGCCGACAAACAGGAGGAGATTCGCGAGCGCAATCAGGAACTGGATGAAGGAATGTTCAAGGCTACGTTTGATCCCAGACGTCCTACGGTTGCGCCGGTGCGGGAAGAGGTTCCGCCGCACCTGAACTTTGCGCCGATGCAGAACGCCGTGGACTCTCTTACTCGCAGCGCCAAGCACTACCAGCAGGCGCTATCGCAGAAGCAGGCGAGTTTGGGAGAGGACGCGGTGGCAGCAAAGCTTGGCGCTCTGAATCGAGAGCTGATAGAGAGCGAGCGCCGGCTCACCAATGCCGACGGATTGCCGCGGCGTCCGTGGTACAAGCATTTGTTGTACGCTCCGGGCGTTTACACGGGCTATGGAGTGAAAACGGTTCCGGGAGTGCGCGAGGGGATCGAGCAGAAGAGGTACGCGGAAGCGGAGCAGGAGATCGTGCGCGTCGCCAAGGCATTGGAGGACGAGGCCGTGGTAATTGAGTCGGCGGCTCGGGAGTTGGAGCGGGCGGGACGATAGCGGGCATTGTGGCGACCGCTCCCAGGTCTCGAAAACCGCGAGACCTGGGGCACCCGGTTGTGGTTGTGTTTATGAAGCGACCGATTGTTCCGTGGAAACCGATGGAGCCATCAAGGACATCGCCTTCGTTCGCAAGTAGGCATCCACGCTTGCGGCTGCCTTTCGGCCTTCGGCGATCGCCCACACAACCAACGACTGGCCGCGCCGCATATCTCCTGCCGCGAAAACTCCCGGCACCGATGACATGTTGTTCTGGTCCGTGGCCACGTTGCCGCGCGGATCGAGTTTCACTCCCAACTGCTCGATCATTCCGTTCCGAACCGGTCCCACAAAGCCCATCGCGATCAGCACGAGATCCGCTTCCATCGTAAATTCAGTGCCGGGAATCGGCTCGAACCTTGGCGGCGGCCCGACCCGCACGGCGTGCAGTTGCTGAACTTGACCGGAGTTGGAGCCGGTGAATCTTGTGGTCGCCATGCTCCAGTCGCGCACGCCACCTTCTTCGTGTGCGCCTTCGGTGCGCAGTTGCGTCGGCCAGAGTGGCCAGGGCGTAAGGGGCGAGCGCTCCTCTGGAGGCTTCGGCATGATCTCGAACTGGTGCACGGAAAGCGGCTTTTGCCGATGGCAGGTTCCGAGGCAATCGGCGCCGGTATCGCCGCCTCCGATAATGACCACGCGCTTGCCGGTCGCCAAAATTTCTATTTCTGGCTCGATGATATCGCCCAGATTGCGCCGGTTCTGCTGCGGCAGGAACTCCATCGCGAAATGGATTCCTTTCAGCTCGCGTCCCGAGACGTTCAGATCGCGCGGCCACTCCGCTCCGCCGGCGAGCACAATCGCATCGAACTCGCTGCGCAGATCCTCGACCGCGACATTCTTGCCCACCTCCGCACCGGTAACGAATTTCACCCCCTCAGCGGACATCTGTTCCAGGCGGCGATCGATGATGTGCTTTTCTAACTTGAACTGCGGAATGCCATAGCGCAGCAACCCGCCGATGCGGTCGGCTTTTTCGTAGACCACTACCGAGTGTCCCGCGCGGCATAACTGCTGGGCCGCAGCCAATCCTGCGGGGCCCGAGCCCACGATCGCCACTTTTTTCCCGGTGCGGACTTTTGGCGGCTCGGGTCGAATCCAGCCTTCAGAAAACCCGCGCTCCACGATATTTTTCTCGATTTGCTTGATCGTGACTGGAGGCTGATTGATCCCCAACACGCAAGACGCTTCGCACGGCGCTGGACAAATCCTGCCGGTGAATTCCGGGAAGTTGTTGGTGGCGTGCAGTTGCCGCACCGCCTCTTTCCAGCGCCCGTGATAAACCAGATCGTTCCAATCGGGAATCAGATTGTTGACGGGACATCCCGTCTGGCAAAAGGGCACGCCACAGTCCATGCAGCGCGCGCCCTGGGTTCGAAGCTTCTGTTCTGGAAAATCGAGATAGATCTCGAACCAGTCGTTGACGCGCTGAGAAACGGGACGTCGAGGGGCAAGCTCGCGCTCATATTCCAGGAATCCCGTGTCCTTACCCATGTTGCACCTGCTCGGGTGGTGCCAGAACGGCGAGCGGCGGACTCGGGATATACGGCTGGCGCCTGCGGCTCACTCCGAGCACTCGCTTGTGTTCGTGGGGAAAGACTTTGATGAACCGGGATAGCGCCTCAGACCAGTTGTCGAGAATCCAGGCTGCACGCGGGCTGCCGGTCAGTTCCAGATGCCGCGTGACGAGATCTTTGACCAGCTTCGTTTCGACGAGTTGGGCTTCCGCGAGCTGGGCATCCTGCGCTTCGAGAACTGGCTCAAGGTCAACCGATTCCAGATTGCAGCGCTTTTCGGTGAAGTCGCCGCGCTCGTCAAAAACGTAGGCGACGCCGCCACTCATGCCTGCGGCAAAATTTCTGCCACAGGCTCCGAGCACCAGGACCAAGCCCTTGGTCATGTATTCGCAGCCGTGGTCGCCGACACCCTCGACCACCGCGGTCGCTCCGGAGTTGCGAACTGCAAAGCGCTCGCCAGCGACTCCGTTGAAAAACGCTTCGCCGCTGGTGGCGCCGTAGAGGGCAACGTTGCCAATCAGAATATTGTCTTCGGGGGCGAAACTCGACCGCCGCGGCGGATACACCACCAATCGTCCTCCGGACAAACCCTTGCCGACGTAATCGTTGGCCTCGCCTTCGAGCGTGAGGGTGACTCCTTTGGCCAGAAACGCGCCCAGGCTCTGCCCCGCCGATCCGTCGAGGTGAATCCGGATGGTATCGTCGGGCAAGCCTGCGGATCCGTAGCGGCGGGCAATCGCTCCGCTCAACATGGTTCCTACGGAGCGGTGGACATTGCGCACTCGCAGTTTGATCTCAACCGGCTCAAGGGTTGCAATCGCATAATTCGACTCGGCAAGAAGCTTATGATCCAGCGCCTGCTCTAAGCCATGGTCCTGCGCCTGCACGCACCGCCGTGCCACGCGCGCCGGCACGGGCGGGTCATAGAGAATGGCCGACAAATCCAGGCCTCGTCCCTTCCAGTGATTCACGGCTGGCTGCACGTCGAGCATGTCGACGCGTCCGATCATCTCGTCCATGCTGCGGAAGCCTAGTTCCGCCATGTACTGCCGCACCTGCTCCGCCAGAAAGAAGAAGAAGTTGATGACGTGCTCAGGCTGTCCCTGAAATCGCTTGCGCAACACGGGATCTTGCGTGGCGATGCCGACGGAGCAGGTGTTGAGATGGCACTTGCGCATCATTACGCAACCCATCGCAATCAGCGGCGTGGTGGCGAAACCGAATTCTTCGGCGCCGAGCAGCGCCGCGACCACAACATCGCGTCCGGTCTGTAGCTTCCCGTCAGTCTGCACGCGGATTCGGCTGCGCAGATCGTTCAACAAGAGCACCTGCTGCGTCTCCGCTAACCCAAGCTCCCAGGGAATGCCGGCGTGCTTAATGGAACTTAGCGGTGAAGCTCCCGTACCTCCGCTGTCGCCGCTGATCAGGACAACATCCGCGTGCGCCTTGGCAACGCCCGCCGCCACCGTGCCCACTCCGACTTCCGCCACTAACTTCACCGCGATGCGGGCTTGCGGATTCACATTTTTCAGGTCGTAGATCAGTTGTGCAAGGTCTTCGATGGAATAAATGTCGTGGTGAGGCGGGGGCGAGATCAAACCCACGCCGGGGATGGAATGCCTTATCCGCGCAATTACCTCATCCACTTTGTGCCCGGGAAGCTGCCCGCCTTCGCCGGGCTTTGCACCCTGCGCCATCTTGATCTGTAACTCGTCGGCATTGACGAGATAGTTCGCGGTAACTCCAAAGCGCGCCGACGCGACCTGCTTTACCGCGCTCCGCCGCAGGTCTCCGTTCGCATCCCGCTTGAAGCGCTCTTCATCTTCGCCACCTTCGCCGGTATTGGACTTCCCTCCGATGCGGTTCATGGCGATGGCCAGAGTCTCGTGCGCTTCTTTGCTGATCGAGCCGAATGACATCGCTCCCGTGGTGAAGCGCTTCACAAGCTCACGGACTGGCTCTACTTCTTCGATCGGAACTGGCTTGGCGCTCTTCTTCAACTTCATCAAACTGCGCAACGTGGCCATGTTGCTGCTTTGGTTGTCGATGAGGTCGGTGTATTCCTGGAAGGTCTGGAAACTGTCCTGCCGCACCGCCTGCTGTAGTTTGCCGATGGTCAGCGGGTTCAGCAGGTGATACTCGCCGTTGACGCGCTGGTGATAAATTCCTCCGACCGCGAGTTCAGTCTCGGACTCGGTCAGGGGGCGGAATGCGTGCTCGTGCTTCAGCTGGGCTTCGCGGGCTAGCACTCCGAGGCCAATGCCTTCTAAACGCGATGCCGTGCCTGCGAAATAGGAATCCACGAGTTTCCGGTTCAGCCCGATGGCTTCGAAAACCTGCGCTCCCTGATAACTCTGTAACGTCGAGATGCCCATCTTGGCGAAGGTCTTTAGCAGGCCTTTATTCACCGATTTGATGAAGTGCTTCACGGCAAGCTCGGGAGTTACTCCGTCAGCCAACTCGCCTCGCCGCGCCAGGCTTTCAACGCTCTCCAATGCCAGATACGGATTGATGGCGCTCGCCCCATAGCCACTGAGCAGGGCAAAGTGCATCACCTCGCGAGGTTCGCCCGATTCCGTAATCAGAGCGACCTGGGTTCGCGTCTCCTCCTGGACCAGCAGGTTGTGCACCGCGGCCAGCGTCAGCAGACTGGGGATGGGAGCGTAATCCTTGTTCACGCCGCGATCGGAAAGAATCAGCAGCGTGTAGCCGGCTTTGCCCGCGAGCGAGGCGCGCTGGCACAACTCGTCGAGCGCCCGCTTCAGTCCCGCTTCTCCTTCGCTGGCACGGAACAGCGCAGGCAGCGTGATGGCCAGCAGATCCCCGGTCGAGACGCGGCGCAGTTTCTCCAGTTCGAAGTTGGTCAGAAGCGGGTGAGCCAGCTTCAGCATGTGACAGTTCTCGGGCGCTTCCGAGAGAATGTTGCGCTCGCTTCCGATGTAGCTGATGAGCGACATCACGATCTCTTCGCGAATCGGGTCAATGGGAGGATTGGTGACCTGCGCGAAGAGCTGCTTGAAGTAGTTGAACAGCGACTGCGGCCGGTCCGAGAGACAAGCGAGCGGCGTATCCGTCCCCATGGAGCCAATTGGCTCCTGGCCCTTCGAAGCCATCGGACCGAGGATCATGCGCAGGTCTTCATCGCTGTAACCAAACGCACGCTGCCTGCGAAGGAGGGTTTCCGCATCCGGGTGGTGCATGCGCGAGGGCTTCGGCAACTGATCGATCGTGATCTGATTGTCCTTGAGCCACTGCGCGTACGGCTGTCGCGAAGCTAGCCGATGCTTGATTTCCTTGTCCGGGACGATGCGGCCTTCGACCGTATCCACCAGGAACATCTTCCCCGGCTGCAGGCGGCCCTTCATCTTGACCTGTTCCGGTTCTATGTCGAGCACTCCGGCTTCGGAGGCCATGATGACGTGCTCGTCATGAGTGACCACGTAGCGTCCAGGCCGCAAGCCGTTGCGGTCGAGGATTGCGCCGATGACTCTCCCGTCGGTGAAGGCGATGGCCGCCGGCCCATCCCACGGTTCCATCAAGCACGCGTGATATTCGTAAAATGCGCGCTTCTCCGGCTTCATGTGGGAATTCCCGGCCCACGCTTCCGGAATCAGCATGGCCATCGCGTGAGGAAGGCTGCGCCCCGCCTGCACCAGAAGTTCCACAGCGTTGTCGAAGTTCGCGGAATCGCTGCCATCCGGCGCGATGATGGGATAGAGCTTCTTCACATCGTCGCCAAACAAGGGAGACTGCAGCAGCGACTGGCGCGCGTGCATCCAGTTGACGTTGCCCTTGAGCGTGTTGATCTCGCCATTGTGCGCGATGTAGCGATAGGGATGCGCGCGTTGCCAACTCGGGAAGGTGTTGGTAGAGAAGCGCTGGTGCACCAGACACAACGCGCTGGTCACGTCGGGATCGGAAAGCTCGCGATAGAAATTGGTGATCTGCGGGGCGAGCAGCAGACCTTTGTAAACGATGGTGCGGCAGGAAAGCGAAGGAATGTGGAACATCTCCGCATCCTCGATGCCGGACGCTGCGATCTCACCCTCGGCGCGCTTGCGCACGACATACAGCTTCCGCTCAAAGGCGTCCTCGTCGGCGAACGCGCCACAGCCGACAAATATCTGCTGGATGTAGGGCTGCGAGGCTCGCGCCACGCGGCCAATGGCGGAAGCGTTGACCGGCGTATCCCGCCAGCCCAATACCGTCAAACCCTCCTCGCGCACAATGCGCTCCAGAATTCCTTCGCATTGCAACCGCTCATGTTTCTCGACTGGCAAAAACGTCATGCCCACGCCATAAGCGCCGGGCAGGGGCAGTTCGAAACCCAACTTGCCGCACTCCCGCACAAAGAACTGGTGCGGGATCTGGAGGAGAATGCCGGCGCCATCGCCGGTCTCGGGATCGCATCCGCAGGCGCCGCGGTGGGCCAGGTTGAGCAGCACCTGAATTCCCTTACTTATGATTTCGTGACTTTTGCGGCCGCGAACGTTGGCCACGAATCCGATCCCGCAGGCGTCATGCTCCTGCGCAGGATGGTAGAGTCCCTGAGCGGGCGGAGGACCATTCGTTTTTTTCAGACGCGACGTCATCACATCGTTTGCAACATGGCATCGTTTGCGGCATACTGGGCCGCTTCCGCATCAGTTGTTCTTGAGTTGGGACTCTGCCCGCAAAGGCTGCGGGGTGTCGCGCACTCCGGCTCAGGAACACACCTCTGTACATTCTTACTTACTGCCAAGCGAGCCGTAAAGTACAATTCAGAATTTCGATACAAAGGATGCAAATTTCAGAATCTCGCCGTTCCAGGGCGAATTCAGCCTAATTTCCCGCGAGACCTGCGGAGTCCGTTATAATCCCGGCACCAACTCAATGGATTTCGATCAGCTCATCACGTTTCTGGAAGTAGCCAAACAGGGCAGCTTTTCGCGCGCCGGAGAGAAGGTTTTCCGCTCCCAATCGGCGGTGAGCGCCCAAATTCGCCAGTTGGAGCAGGAGTATGGCGACCGGCTGCTCGACCGCTCGGGCAAGACCGTAAAACTGACCCCGGCCGGACAAGTGCTCTATGACTATGCCGAGCGGCTGAAATTGCTGCGCGAGGAATCGTTGATGGCGGTCGCGGACCATAGCCGCACGCCTCGCGGCACGCTTCGCGTCGGCGCCAACGAGGCGACCTGCCTGTACGTTCTGCCGGAGGTGTTTGCGGAATACTGCCGGCGCTACCCGCCCGTGCAGATCGACATTTACCGGAATTTCAGCTACAAGATCACGGAAAAACTGGAGAACGGCTCCATCGAAGTGGGCATTCTGACTTTACCCATCCAGTCTCCGAGCCTGGAAATCCAACCTATCTTTCGCGACAAGCTGATGTTGATGGTGAGCCCCAACAATCCCCTGGCCAAGCATAAAACGGCGGCCGTCCGCGACATCGTCAAACATCCGCTGCTGCTCCCAAAGACTGGCCATACGCGAAGACTCCTCGACAAGCTGTTCCGCCCTCATCGCGACGAGCTGCAAGTGCGAATGGAACTGCCCAGCATCGGCATGATCAAGAGCTTTGTGGCAGCCGATCTCGGAGTGTCTTTGATCAGCGCGTCGTTCGCGCGCGATGAAGTAGCGTCCGGGAGAGTTAAACTGATTGACCTGGAGGATGTGGAACTTTTTCGCGAACTGGGACTGGCCTACCGCCGTGACCGAACACTTTCCTGCGCCACAACCGCATTTATCGACGTCTTGCGCCAATTGGCCACGTCGACGAAAAAAGCGCTCCCTTCGCGTCAAGCGTGAGTAGCCTTGCTTGAGTGGCACAAAACGCACTCCAGTCGCCGGATCACCACAATGACCGCCGCTAACGGGTCAGGACGCGCCTGATTCCAACGTCAATCGCTTCCGCGGCCAATGCTCCGGCGGCTTGAGCTAGCGCGCGGTCGCCGCTCGTCACTCCCCTGTCACTCTCTCGTCACTTCTGCTCACTCTGAGGTGTGACGCTCGTCACAGATCGCGGTAACGACCAATGTTGTACTTACGGTGGGGAGAGTTGCCGTGTGCCTTGCCATACCAGGGAAGATCCTCGAAATTCAAGAACTGGGTCAGATGCGTGCGGCGCGCGTGCAGTTCGGCGGGATCGTGCGCCAGGTATCCCTGGTCTTCGTTCCCGAGGCTGGCCTGGGCGATTATGTGATGGTCCATGTTGGCTTTGCCATTAGCCGAGTGGACTCGTCCGAAGCCGAGCGTACATACAAACTTCTGCAAGAGATGGGAGCGCTGGAAGCGGAATTGCCGCCAGCGGAACCGTAATTTTCGCTCGCACGCAACCCAAAGATCTCGCGGACTATCCCTTGGACGAACCCTTGTAAGCTGAAGTTTTCGCTGGCGCACCCTCCCGGTTGTGGCTCACGTCCCGGTTCAGACTCACAGCAACGTGTGATCTTCATCACCGATGGGCTGCTGATCTCTGGATAGAGTCATGCCTGCGGGTTTTGCGCCATGAAATATCTTGACGAATACCGTGACCATCGCATTGCACGGGCCCTGGCGGCTGAGATCGTCCAGTGTACAACCCGGCCCTGGGTGCTGATGGAGATCTGCGGCGGCCAAACCCACACCATCATGCGCTACGGCATTGACGAACTGCTGCCGCGCGGGATCGAGCTCGTGCATGGCCCGGGATGTCCAGTCTGCGTCACGCCGCTTGAAACCGTGGACAAAGCGATCGCGTTAGCGCTGCAGCCGGACGTCATCCTGGTTTCCTATGGAGACATGCTGCGGGTGCCTGGGTCCCGTTCGGATCTGTTTCGGGCCAAGGCGCAGGGCGCGGACGTTCGCATCGCGTACTCCCCTACTGAGGCGGTGAAGATCGCCCGCTTGAATCCTGATCGTAAAGTCGTGTTTCTGGCGATTGGTTTCGAGACCACGGCTCCGGCGAATGCGATGGCCGCACGGCAAGCCCGGCGCGAGGGGCTCACCAACTTTTCCATGCTGGTTTCGCACGTGCTGGTCCCGCCGGCGATCCGCGCCCTCATGGTTTCGAGCACCAACCGGGTGCAGGGTTTCATTGCGCCTGGGCATGTCTGCACCGTGATGGGGTGTACGGAGTATGAGGGTCTGGTGCGCGATTTTCGAGTGCCAATTGTGGTCGGCGGATTCGAGCCGGTGGATATTTTGGAAGCAGTGCTCATGCTGGTGCGGCAACTCGAGGCGGGAGAGGCGCGGCTGGAAAACCAGTATGTGAGATCGGTGAGCTACCAGGGGAACCTGCCGGCACAGCAGATCGTGGCCGAGGTGTTTGAGATCGCAGACCAGAAGTGGCGCGGCATTGGGATGATCCCGCAGAGCGGTTTGCGTTTGCGCGAGGAATACGCCGCATTTGACGCGGGCCGGGTGTTTGATTTGGGCGATCTTACGGTAGACGAACCCGCCGAGTGCATCAGCGCCCAGGTTTTGCAGGGATTGAAGAAGCCGACGGATTGTCCCGTGTTTGGCATGCGATGTACGCCGGAAAATCCACTGGGAGCGCCGATGGTCTCTAGTGAAGGGGCATGCGCGGCGTACTATCACTATCGGCGCCATGCGGTCGCGAGTTAGGAGAGCGCGTGTCAACGAAAACCCCCGTCGGAATAAACTTCGAACTCACCTGCCCGGCGCCGCTCGCGGCCAAAGACAGAATTCTGCTGGGGCACGGCGGCGGCGGCAAGTTGAGCGCCGAGTTGATTAGCGACATCTTCCTGCCTGCGTTCCAGAATCCAGTGCTGGCGCGTCTGGATGACCAGGCAATCGTGAACGTGAACGGCCAGCGTCTGGCCATCACCACCGATTCCTTCGTAGTGAAGCCACTGTTCTTTCCCGGCGGCGACATCGGCTCCCTCGCCGTTCACGGCACGGTGAACGATTTGGCGATGGGCGGCGCAACGCCGCTGTTTTTGAGCGCCGCCTTCATCATCGAAGAGGGCTTCTCGATGGACGAACTCCGGCGCGTGGTGAATTCGCTGCGCCAGGCGGCAGCGGAAGCGGGCGTGCAGGTTGTTACTGGCGATACCAAAGTCGTCGAGAAAGGTAAGGGCGACGGGCTGTTCATCAACACGACAGGAATTGGACTGGTGCCAGAAGGAGTCGACCTTTCCGCCGATCGTGCCCAGCCCGGGGACAAGGTGCTCCTGAGCGGTTCGATCGGCGATCACGGCATCGCGATTCTGGCGCAGCGCGAGGGGCTGGAGTTCGAGACTCAGATCCAAAGCGACAGTGCTGCCTTGCACACGCTGGTGAGCGAGATGCTTGGCGTAACTCGCGACATTCGCTGCATGCGCGACCCGACGCGAGGCGGCGTCTCCAGCACGCTGAACGAAATCGCGGAGCGTTCGCAGGTGGGGATCGAACTGGAGGAAAGTTCCCTTCCCATCCACGAAGAGGTTCGGGGTGCGTGCGAGTTGCTTGGGCTCGATCCTTTGTATGTCGCCAACGAGGGCAAGCTGATCGCAATCGTGGCGCCCGAGGCAGCTCCGGCAGTGCTGCTGGCGATGAGACGTCATCCACTGGGAGCGGACGCGCAGATTATTGGCACAGTGAAGAAAGAGAACCCGGGGCTGGTCACCATGCGAACGCCGCTGGGTACGACGCGCATCGTGGACATGCTGGCGGGCGATCAATTGCCGCGCATCTGCTAACAGATCGTGGTGCAAGTTTGTATCGCTCCTGTAGAGACGGGGCTTGCCCCGTCTCCTTTGGACGCGGCGGGAGACGCGGCAAGCCGCGTCTCTACGAGAAATTATGCACGAGATGGGAATCGCGAATTCGGTGCTGGAAGCGGTCAGAACCGAGATGGGCCGCCATCCGGGAATGTATCCGTGCAAAGTCGGCGTCCGGATTGGCGAAATGGCAGCCATCGATCAGGACGCATTGCGCTTCTGCTTTGAAGCAATCATTCTCGAGACCGATCTGGAGTCGCTTGAGCTGGGGATCGAGGTCTGTCCCCGCCGCCATCGTTGTCAGGTCTGCGGACATGAGTTCGTTGTGCGCGACTACGATTCTCGCTGCGGGCAATGCGCGAGCCTGGAAACCACGTGCATCAGTGGAGATGAGTTGGAGTTGGCTTATCTGGAGGTGGAAGAATATGGACCGAGTACCGTTGGAGCGAAAAGTACTCAGTGAGAACGACCGCATCGCGGCTGAGTTGCGTGCCCGTTTTTTGGAGCACGGTATTTTGTGTGTGAACCTCATCAGCTCTCCCGGTTCGGGCAAAACCAGTCTTCTGGAGCGCACTCTCGAAACCTTGCCACGGCATGATCGCGTGGCCGTCTTGACGGGCGATATTCAGACGGAAAACGATGCCAACCGGCTGAAGCGATTTCACTTCCCGGTAAGACAAATCACGACCGGCGGCACTTGCCACCTGGATGCTCGCATGATCGAGCGGCACTTGGCCGACTGGCGTCTTGAAGACCTCGATCTTCTGCTGATCGAAAATGTGGGCAACCTGGTTTGTCCCGCCAGTTATGATCTGGGTGAAGCGGCCAAGGTCGTGGTGTTGAGCGTTACCGAAGGCGAAGACAAGCCGCTGAAATATCCTTCGATATTTTTCAAGTCCGATTTGCTCGTGCTGAATAAGATCGATCTGCTCCCCTACGTCCCGTTTGACATCGACGCAGCGGCGGAAAATGCTCGCAAGGTGCATCCGGGGATGGAGATTGTGAAGGTGTCTTGCCTAACCGGCAACGGTTTGCACGAATGGATGACGTGGCTGGAGCAGCGACGCAAGGCACACAAACCGCTGGTGCAGAAGACTGCGAGCTGATGATGTATGGAGGTTCGGCGCCAGATCGACGTTTCAGGCATTGTGCAGGGAGTTGGGTTCCGGCCGTACGTCTATCGTCTCGCTACCGGCAGGCGCCTTAGGGGCACGATTCGCAATACAACCGCCGGAGTCACCATCGAGGTACAGGGGCCAGCAGAAACCGTTCAGGATTTCGTTGAGCACTTGCCCGCCGAAGCGCCGCCCCTGGCGCGGATCACGAGCTTCGCTGTCCATGACGTGCCGTGCAATGGCGATCAGGACTTCTGCATTGTTCATAGCCACGAGGGAGAAGAAGTTCGCACACTCATTTCGCCGGACGTTGCGATATGTCCGGACTGTCTGCGTGAAATGTTCGACCGGAATGACCGGCGTTATCGCTATCCGTTTATTAATTGCACCAACTGCGGGCCGCGCTTCACGATCATTCGCGATATTCCTTACGACCGGCCGAGCACGTCGATGGCGATGTTTCCCATGTGCCCGGCATGTCTTGCGGAATACGAGAACCCGCTGGACCGCCGCTTTCACGCCCAGCCCAACGCCTGCTGGGAGTGTGGACCTCGGGTGGAACTCTGGGATAAATCTGGACGGCGGATCGAATGCCGCGATCCCATCGTCGAAGCGGCCTCCGGGCTGCATGCCGGACTGGTCGTGGCGGTGAAAGGTCTAGGCGGTTTTCACTTGGCGGTCGATGCAACGAACCCCGCGGCGGTAGCTCTGCTGCGCCAGCGGAAGCGCCGGGTTGAGAAGCCGTTCGCCGTGATGGTTCCGGATTTGCAGGCCGCCCAGGAAGTCTGCGAATTGGACGGTGCGGCGCAGACGGTTCTGCAGTCGATACAGCGGCCCATCGTTCTGCTTCCGAAAGCTCTGCTCCCGAAAAAGACGCCCAACGTGATTCCGGACGAGGTTGCGCCGTTCAATCGCTACCTGGGAATTTTTCTGCCGTACACACCGCTTCATTACCTGCTGCTCGCGGAGGGAGGGTTCAAGGCTTTGGTGATGACCAGCGGCAACCTGAGCGAGGAGCCGATTGCGATTGACAATCGCGAAGCAATCCATCGCTTGAACGGTCTCGCCGACTACTTCCTCGTGCATAACCGTGACATCCTGCTGCGCTCGGATGATTCCGTGGTGCGAGTTGCGGGCGGCGTCACACGGCAGTTGCGGCGTTCCCGCGGTTTTGTTCCGGTGCCGGTTTTCTTGAAGGACGATCAGCCTTCGGTGCTGGCCGTCGGCGGCGAACTCAAGAACACTATCTGCCTCACCAAAGGAAAGCACGCTTTCTTGAGCCAGCACGTCGGAGATTTGGAGAATGTCGAAAGCTATAGTTTCTTCCACGAAGCCATCCAGCATCTTGAGCGCATTCTCGAAATCCGGCCGGAGATCATTGCCTACGACCTTCACCCCGACTACTTCTCCGCCAAATGGGCGCTGCAACAAAGTGGAGCGGCGTTGGTTGGCGTGCAACACCACCACGCGCACGTTGCCAGTTGCATGGCGGAGAATCACCTCGAAGGTCGTGTGATCGGATTCGCTCTGGATGGGACTGGCTACGGCACTGATGGACATATTTGGGGCGGTGAAGTGCTCATCGCCGGGTATGAGGACTTCGAACGGGCCGCTCATCTTGAGTATGTGCTTCTGCCCGGTGGCGCTGCCGCGATCCGTGAGCCATGGCGGATGGCGGTAAGCTACCTGGCACATCATTTCGGGCGTGAGTTTCTGAAGCTGGACATTCCGTTCGTGCGCCAACTCAATCGGCCGAAGGTGGACCTGCTGCTGCGCATGATGGAACAAGGCGTGAATTCACCTCTCACGTCCAGTTGCGGGCGCCTGTTCGATGCCGTGGCCGCGTTAATCGGAATCCGTCAACAGGTCAATTACGAGGCCCAGGCTGCGATCGAATTGGAGATGGCGATGGCATCGTCAAAGGAAGAGAGTGGCTATCCGATGAAACTCTTGACGGAGGGCGACCCCTGGATCATCGGCACTCGGCCGCTGTTTGAATCGCTGCTGCATGATCTCGGCCGAAACCTTCCGGTGGCGGCGATCAGCCGGCGTTTTCACAACGGGTTGGTGGAGGGGTTCGTCGAGCTGGCAACGCTGCTACGAAATAAGACCACCCTCAACCGCGTGTGCCTGAGTGGCGGGACCTTTCACAATATCTACCTGTCGGAACGGCTCGAAGCACGCCTGTCCGAAGCCGGATTTGAGGTGTTCACGCAGAAAGAAGTGCCATCGGGAGATGGTGGTTTGAGCCTAGGACAGGCGTTAGTAGCCGCAGCAAGACTTCACGCGTAGGAATGCGTGACCTTAACTGGTTTCAACAACGGATTTGACGATGGGCTTCTCAATCACCTTCCGGATGCGCTCGAAGGCCCATTCAATCTCCTCACGCTGGATGACCAGAGGCGGCGCGATCCGGATCACCCGGTCGTGGGTTTCTTTGCACAGGATTCCCTCTTCCTTCAGGGCTTCGCAGTACGGACGCGCGGGGCTGTGCAGTTCAATCCCGATCCACAGTCCTTTGCCGCGGACTTCCTTCAGATCGGAGCTACGGAGTGTCTGCAGCAACCCGAGAAAGTAAGCGCCAAGTTCAGCAGAACGTTCGACCAGCTTCTCCTGCGTCAGCACCCGCAGCGCGGCGCGCGCTACGGCGCAGCCCAGGGGATTGCCGCCGAAGGTGCTGCCGTGGTCTCCGGGCTTGAAGACGCGCATGATGTCCCAAGAAGAGAGCACGGCGGAAACCGGGTAGAAGCCGCCCGAGAGCGCCTTGCCCACGATCACCACATCCGGCCTGATTCCCTCGTGCATGTGAGCGAAAAGTTTGCCCGTGCGGCCGAGGCCAGACTGAATCTCGTCGACCATCAGAAGAACGCGGTTCTGGCGGCAGATATCGGCGGCCTGCTTCAGGAATCCGGGAGGGGGAATGACGATACCCGCTTCTCCTTGAATGGGTTCGACGAGGAAGGCGCAAGTGTGTGGAGTGATGGCGTCCTCCAGAGCCTGCGCGTCTCCAAAGGGAATCACTTTGAAGCCGGGTGTGAACGGCCCGAAGCCGTCGCGATACTGAGCGTCCGTCGAGAAACTCACTTCCGTGATGGTCCGCCCGTGGAAATTATTGGCGCAGACGATGACTTCCGCTTTGTCCTCGGGAATGCCTTTGATCTTGTATCCCCACTTGCGGGCGGTTTTGATGGCGGTTTCCACCGCTTCCGCTCCGGTGTTCATGGGCAGCGCCATGTCATAACCGGTCAGCTCGTGAAGTTCTTTGTAAAAAAGCGGGAGTTGGTCATTGCGGAAAGCCCGCGAGGTCAACGTCACCTTGTGCGCCTGCTCGATCAGCGCTTGGAGAATTTTCGGATGGCAGTGCCCCTGATTGACCGCGGAGTACGCCGCCAGGCAGTCGAGATAGCGCTTGCCTTCGACGTCATAGACCCAGACGCCCTCCGCCCGCTCGATCACGACATCCAGAGGATGGTAGTTGTGGGCGCCATACTGGTTTTCCAGTTCAATAAAATTACGCGTGCGCAGATGTTCCTCCGTCATGAGTCCACTAAGCATAAATGTCTCCTTACCTTACTCCTTCTCCAGCAGCATGGTCAGCAGCGCCATGCGCACGTACAGTCCATTCACCGCCTGGCGGAAATACAGCGCCCGCGGGTCTTCATCCACCGACTTGTCGAGTTCCACGGTTCGCGGCAAAGGGTGCAGAATGATAGCGTCCGGCTTCATCTTCCGCAAGACCGCCGAGTTGATCGCGTACTGTTGCGGGCTTCCCAGACCGGTCATGCGCTCCGGCCGGATGCGGGTTTGATACACCACATCCACTTCTCCGATGATCCGGTCAATGTCCGGCTCAAGTTCGTAACGTACTCCATGCCCGTCGAGATACTCGAGGATGTCGGGCTTCATCTGCAGCTCGGGCGGACTGACAAAACAAATCTTTACCCGTTCGAACTTTGCCAGGAGATAGGCGAGCGAACGCGCTGTGCGTCCTTTGTCAAGCTCTCCGATCATAGCGACGCTCAAGCCATCGAGCGGACGCTCGCGATAGATGGTGTACAAATCGAGCAACGCCTGCGTAGGATGCTGCCCGCCGTCACCATCTCCGGCATTGATGACCGGCACCTGAGAAACCTGTGCCGCCCGTTTGGCGCCGCCTTCCTCGTGGTGCCGGATCACGATTACATCCGAATAGCTGCCGATGATGTGGATCGTGTCCTCGACGTTCTCTCCCTCAATCTCGGAGGAAAACTCTCGCGCATGCTCGGTTGACAAGACCCTGCCTCCCAACCTTTGCATGGCGGCTTCGAACGAAAGCCGGGTACGGGTCGAAGGCGTGTAAAACAACGTCGCCATGATGCGGTTCTGATAGTCGAGCGATCCTCCGCGGGCCACCACCCGCTCCATGCCGCGGGCACGGTCAAAGAGTTCCATCAGCAACGGCACCGTGAACTGCTGCGACTCGATGACGTGCTTCAGCTTCCCGTTGCGCTTGCCCTTGGTCTCTGCGCGTCCGCTTCCTGGCGCGTCCGGAGTGAAAACCCGGTCTTCCATGATTACCTGCCTCCCACCGGCAACTCGCTCTGCGCACGGGCGTCAGGCGCGGCGAGTCCCCGATCCAACACTATATGCGTGCCCCCCGGTCCAGACACGGCCGAACACAGGTTTTCGCACGATGTAATGATTGCCTCGCGCCCTCCCTGCATCAGGAACCGCAATACCGATTCGACTTTAGGACCCATGTTGCCGGGCGGAAAGTGTCCGGCATCGGCATACTCCTGCAACTCGCGGCAGCCAACGAGGTGCAGCGGTCTTTGCGTTGGCTTCTTGTAATCCAGATACACGTAATCCGTGTCGGTAGAAACGACGAACAGACCCACTCCCAGACGCGATGCCAGCAGCGCGGAAGCGCGGTCCTTGTCAATCACCGCTTCGACACCCTGCAATCTCCCCTCATGCCACGCCACCGGGATGCCACCCCCTCCGCAGGCGATGACCAGCACGTTCCGTTCAATCAGATCGCGGATGACTTCGAGTTCTATGATGTCCAGCGGCTCGGGCGAGGGCACCACCCGCCGATAGCCGCGCGCCGCATCTTCCACAATCTCCCAGCCCAACAGACGCTTGCGTTCCTCAGCATCGGCCCGAGAGTAGAACGGACCAACCGGTTTGCTCGGCTGCCTCATGGCCGGATCGTCCAGCGAGACCACGACCTGGGTCAGCAGCGTCACCACCGGCACCTGCAAACCCGCAAGCCTAAGTTCCGTATCGAGGGATTGCTGCAAGAGGTAGCCGATTTCGCCCTGCGTGGAGGCGTCACAGACATCGAGCGGTTGTCCCGGGACCTGGCTCGCTCCCCGTTCAGAGCGCAAGAGTGCCGCTCCTACCTGTGGCCCATTGCCGTGGGTGAGAACGATGCGGTAGCCGTCACGCACCAGCCTGGCGATTTCTGCCGCCGTACGCCGGGCGTTCACCAATTGCTCGGCGATGGTGCCTTTTTGGCCTGCGCGAATCAGCGAGTTCCCGCCTACCGCCAGCAGCATGGTTTTCATGCCTGCTCCTGTCACGCGTGCGCCACTTCCGGCACGGTTGCCGGACGCACCGGCCCGATGGGCACGTTCTTCATCAGTTCCAGCATGATCGCCTTCTGGACATGCAGCCGGTTTTCCGCCTGTTGGAAGACAACCGAGCGCGGCGAATCAATCACGTCGTTGGTCACTTCCTCGCCGCGATGTGCCGGCAGGCAGTGCATGAAGATGGCATCGCGTTTCGCGCAAGCGAAGAGCTCGGAATTCACCTGATAGTTCCGGAAAACGTTGAGCCGCTTGTCTGCTTCGGCCTCCTGCCCCATGCTCGTCCACACATCGGTATAAACCACATCCGCCGCCGAAACCGCTTCTTTGGCATTGTTCGTAATCCGGCAACTGCCTCCTGTCTCTCGGGCCCGCTCCGAGGCCCAGGCGATCGCATCCGCTTGCGGCTCATAGCCCGGAGGGGTTGCCACCAAAACTTCCGCCCCGAGTTGGGCGCCTGCGAACAGGAGCGAATGCGCGACGTTGTTTCCATCACCGACGAATGCGACTTTCAACTGGTCGAGCCTGCCTTTGACCTCCCACATGGTCAGGAAGTCCGCCATCGCCTGGCAGGGATGGCTGTAGTCGGTCAGCCCGTTGATCACCGGGATCCCGGCATACTCTGCCATCTGTTCAACGATCGCGTGAGCGAAGGTGCGGATCATGATGCCCTGTACCATACGTTCCAGGTTCTTGGCCACGTCATACACCGATTCGCGCTTGCCGAGGTTGATCTCCGCCGGAGAGAGGTAGAGTGAAAAGCCGCCCAGTTGCTGGATGCCGACATCAAAAGTCACCCGCGTCCGCAACGAAGGCTTTTCGAAAACCATGGCCAGAGTTTTCCCTTTGAGGGCTTGGCTATAGACATCAGGGCAGGCTTTGATTTGCCGGCCCAGCAGCAAAAGATCCTGAATTTCCGCCGGAGAAAAATCTCTGATCGAAACAAAGTCTTTGCTGTTCATCGTCCCACCTCCGCCGGCACCTCAATTTGCGCGAGGATCTCAGCCAGTCCGGGATGAGTGAGCTCTTCCACCTCGTAAGTAACCCGCAAACTGGGTTTGTCGATCTTGATGACTCGCGCCAGGTCAATCGGCGTAGCGATCAAAACCAGGTCGCACGGCACGCGGTTGATGGTCTCTTCCAGTTCATGCCGTTGCATAACGCTGTAGCCCATCGCCGGCAGAAGATGGTCGAGGTGTGGGTAGCGGTCAAGAGTGCTGCGAATGGAGCCGACCGCAAAAGGCTTCGGGTACACCAACTCTGCCGCTCCCCACTTCCGCGCGGCCACGACTCCGGCGCCATAGGGCATTTCGCCGTGAGTCAGGGTTGGGCCATCTTCCACCACCAGCACGCGCTTCCCCTTCACTAATTCAGGCGTGGGCGCGGAGACCCGGCAGGCGGTTTCGACAATTCTGGCTTTAGGATTGCTTATGTGGATATTGTGCCGGACGGTCTCGATGTCATGCTGCGCGGCAGTATCTACTTTGTTGATGACCACCACGTCGGCGCGCCGCAGGTTTACCTCTCCGGGAAAATACGCCAATTCGTGCCCGGGGCGGTGCGGGTCGGCCACCACGATTTCCAGATCGGACTTGTAGAACGGAGTATCGTTGTTCCCTCCATCCCACAGAATGATGTCCGCTTCCTTCTCCGCCTGGCGCAGGATCCTCTCGTAGTCCACGCCCGCATACACGACTGTTCCCTGACGGATGTGCGGTTCGTACTCCTCGCGCTCTTCGATGGTGCATTGCTGGAAATCCAGATCTTCCACGGTGGCAAAACGCTGCACCGCCTCTGCCGCAAGGTCGCCGTAGGGCATGGGATGGCGGATCACGACTGGCTTCCAGCCCTGGCGCCGCAGTTCGGAGGCCACCAGTCTCGACAGCGGACTCTTGCCGCAGCCGGTTCGTACCGCGCAAATAGAAACCACTGGGACTGACGACTTGAGTTGAGTATGCTCGGTCCCCAATAACCAAAAGTCCGCGCCGGCGGCCACGACGCGCGACGCGAGATGCATCAGGTTCTGGTGGGAGATATCGCTGTAAGCGAACACCACCGCATCCACCCGCTCGTCGGCAATCAGTTTTTCGAGGTCCTTCTCTTCAAAAATCGGTATCCCCTCGGGATACTGCAAACTGCCTGCCAGTTCCGGCGGGTATCGGCGGTTGGCAATGTCGGGGATTTGCGTGGCGGTGAAGGCAACTACCTTGTAGTCGGGATTGTTGCGAAATATCACGTTGAAATTATGAAAGTCCCTGCCAGCCGCACCTAAAATGAGGATTCTTTTCATGGCCTTCCTCCTGCCAGACTCCCACCCAACGTTCTATGTTCTCGCGCGGCAGGGGAGCGTGGCTGTGCTGCTTATCACCCCCACGTGTGATTCCGCGTGAGCGAGGTTAGCTTCCGGAGCCAGGTCAACAAGCCCCTCGAACGCACTCGGCCGGTTGTGGTTTCGGTGTCCAAGATCGGCACATGAATGAGACTCTGCAAGCGGCAGCCCTGGAATGCCCAAACGAGATAAGCGAATAGCCGGACTCCACGCGTGCGCCCTTCCCCGGCGTGGTGGCGCTCATGCTGTCCGGGGCACGAGGGTACGCCGAGACCGAGACCCGCTTTTCGAGCCCGCGTGTCACTGACATCTGTGATTTTCACCACGCACGGTAGTGACACCGAACACAGCGGTCTGGGCACAGTCTTCTGTATTCAGTGGAGAGCGACATCCGGCTGGAGGGCTGTGGGCGAGTCTCCGGCGCAAATGATCGAGCGCGGTTACCACCATGCATGCCTTCAAAGATTCCGGGCACCTTTTCCGTGTGGCAGCAGTTTTTGTCGCGGGAATCCTCCTATTCCTGGTCGTCCGCAGCTTCCTGGTCCCAAAAAGCTTCGGACAATACGGGCACTACCGCGGGGACGCGATGGCCGAAATCGCCGCGCGGCCCGTCAACTTCGCAGGCCATGAGACTTGCGAGACCTGCCATGTCGATGTCCTCGACAAGAAAAAGGACGGCAAGCACGCCCACGTCAATTGCGAGGCCTGCCACGGACCACTGGCCAAGCATGCCGACGACCCGGCTTCGGTTCAGCCCCCTAAGCTCGACACGGCGGTGCTCTGCGTCCGCTGTCACGAGGCGAACGCGGCCAAACCGAAAAGTTTCCCGCAGGTCGCTTCCGCCGACCACTCCTCCGGTCTTGCCTGCGATACCTGCCACCAGCCGCACAGTCCGGCCATCACCGACGGAGGGACGAAATGAGCATTACCCGACGCCACATGCTGCTTCTGTTGCCGGCGGCGGCGGTCGCATGGAAGCACGTTCTGGCTGGGACCCCGGAGTCGTCGCCCAACTACACCATGAGCCAGCATTGGTGGGGCATGCTGATTGACCTGCCAAAATGCATCGGCTGCGGGAATTGCGTGCGCGCCTGCCAGACCGAGAACGACGTGCCGGACGGATACTTCCGGACCTGGGTCGAGCGTTACCACGTTTCGGATTACGACATTGAGAATCCTCACGTGGACTCTCCCGATGGCGGCAAGAAGGGATTCCCCCCTGCGAAAGAAGAGGGCGGGAAAAACTTTTTTGTGCCCAAGCTATGCAATCACTGCGCCGACTCACCTTGCACGCAAGTCTGTCCGGTGGGCGCAACCTTTATAAGCCCGGATGGCGTGGTTCTGATCGACAAGAAATACTGCCTCGGTTGCCGGTATTGCGTGCAGGCCTGCCCCTACGGTTGCCGCTTCATCAACCCGAAGACCGAGACCGCCGAGAAATGCACTCTCTGCTATCACCGGATCACGAAAGGCCTGACCACCGCATGCTGCGAGTCTTGTCCGACCGGGGCGCGGCAACTGGCGGACCTGAAGAATCCCAACGACCCGATTCACGAGTTCCTGAAAACCCATAGCGTCCAAGTCCTGAAACCTTACATGGCGACCCACGCCAAGGTCTTTTACTCTGGCCTGGATGGTTCCGTGCGATGAACGGTGCGATGAACGCTTCGATGGAACAAGGAGACTGGTAACGGATATGCCCGGCGTTGAAGGCTTCATGTATCCCAACGAAATCGAACTCCAGTGGAGCGTGCTGATCGTGTTGTATCCGTTCCTGACGGGATTGGTGGCGGGCGCGTTCATCCTGGCCTCTCTCGAGCGCGTTTTCCAGGTGCAGGCGGTAAAGCCCACCTACCGGCTGGCGTTGCTGACGGCCCTGTCCTTCTTGCTGGTGGCGCCGCTGCCGCTGCAACTGCACCTTGGACACCCGGAACGTTCCTACGAGATGTATCTGACGCCGCACAGCACGTCCGCCATGGCCATGTTCGGCTTTGTGTACCTGTGGTATCTGATGGCGGTTCTGGTGTTGGAAATCTGGCTCGACTACCGGCGCGACATCGTGGTGCTGTCCCAATCCACCAGCGGATGGAAGCGCTGGATCTACCGGCTGATGACCCTGGGCTCAAGCAACATCAGCAAGCGCGCTCTCGAAGTTGACGAACGAGTGGGCTGGGTGATTACCCTTATCGGCATCCCTTCCGCCTTCCTGCTGCACGGCTACGTCGGCTTCATCTTCGGCTCCGTCAAAGCGAACCCGTGGTGGTCGTCGCCGCTCATGCCCGTGGTGTTTATTTTCTCCGCCATGGTGTCGGGCATCGCCGCCGTGATGCTGCTCTACATGCTGATGACGTGGTCTCGCGGAGAGACGATCGATATGCGCTGCGTGGACACGGTGGCGCGCTACCTGTTCTACATCTTCATCATCGATTTCAGCCTGGAAATGCTCGACCTGATCCACCGCATCTACGAGGCCGATGAAAGCTTCCGCAGCCTCGACTTCATGGTTCACACCAAGCTGTATCTGTCGCATATCGTGGTCCAGATTGTGCTTGGCACCGTTACTCCCATCGCGCTTCTCGCCTTGACCCAGGTGGTGCGGCTCGGCGAAATGGCCCGCAAACGCATTTATGCGCTGGCCGGATGCCTGACCCTGATCGGTATTTTTGCCATGCGCTGGAACGTCGTGATCGGGGGACAGTTGTTTTCCAAGAGTTTCCTGGGATACACGACGTACAAGATGGGCCTGATCACGCGCGAAGGACTGCTCGTGGCCATTGTGCTGACGGTTCTGCCACTCGTCATTTTGTGGGTGCTGGTGAAGCTCCTGCCTCCCTGGCCGGAGAAAAATTCGGGTTCACTTCCCAACGCCACACTCGTGCACTGATTTCCGAGCACGACGTTCGACCCGTATTCGTTGCCAGCCTCAAGCGGTGGAGATTATGGACGATCTTCTCGACGCTTTAGCACGGCTTTCCGACCGACTGGAGCACCTGGAGCGCCGAGTCTCCGCCCTGGAACGCTCCTCCGAAACCGCCAACTCTCGCCCCACCCCGGCAACCGCACCTGCGAGGGGAACGCCTGCCGCTGAAGAGTTCCCCCTTCCGCAAGCTGGAGGAGTGTTTCCGGTTGTGGGTAAAGCCATGCTCGGAATTGCGGGCGCCTACTTGCTCCGAGCCGTGGCCGAATCGGGCGCTTTGCCGCAGTGGGTGGTCGTAGCGCTTGCCCTTGCCTATGCGGGAATGTGGTTGCTATGGGCGGCACGGGTTCCGGCAAACATTCCTTTTGCCAGCTCCGCATACGCCGTTACCTCAGCCTTGATTCTCGCCCCCATGCTCTCGGAACTCACACTGCGTTTCAAGGTATTGCCAGCCTCCGTGACCGCCGGCGTACTGAGCGCGTTCGTGGTCGGCGCATCGGCCCTCGCATGGAAACGCAATCTCGCGCCGGTCATCTGGGTGGCCAACGTCACCGCGGTCTTCACCGCCCTTGCATTGATGATTGCCACGCACGCTCTGGCGCCTTTCATTTCGGCGCTCCTCATCATGGCCCTGGCCAGCGAAGCCGCGGCTGATCGCAATCGCTGGCTGCGCCTCCGCTTTCTGGTGGCGCCTGCGGCGGACCTTGCCGTTTGGATACTGATCTACATCTATTCGCTTCCGGAAAGCTCCCGCTCAGAGTACCCAGCCGTCCAGAGCGCAGTACTGCTCACGCTGCCGTCTGCTCTGTTTCTGATTTATGGGGCAAGCGTCACCTTGCGGACTACGTGGTTGCGCCAGCGCATCGCCATCTTCGAGATCGTGCAGACCGTCATCGCATTCCTGCTGGCGGCCTTCAGCTTGCTTTGGTGCGAGCCTGCCGCGCGCGCGGGCTTAGGGATTTTCTGCTTGCTCTTCTCGGCCGCATGTTACGCGGCAGCCTTTGTCCGCTTCGACCGCCTGCCGGAACAGCGCAACTACCACGTATATTCCACCTGGAGTGCCGTTCTCCTCCTGGCCGGCAGCTTCCTTTGTCTCCCGCCGCTGCTGCTGGCGTTGTTATTGAGCGTGGCCGCAATTTTTGCCACTTTGGCGGGCGTCCGGACGGCTCGCCTCACACTCGAGTTCCATGGCTTGGTGTTTCTGGCGGCGGCGGCGTTTGCATCTGGCCTGTTGGATTATGCCGTCCGTGCCCTGGCCGGAACCTTTCCCAACCCACCTGGCTGGATGGTCTGGATCGTCGCCGCTTCCGTGCTTCTGTGCTACTTCTTCGGAGGACGTTTCCCAGGAGAACTGTGGAACCAGCGGCTGCTTCGGTTGCTATCGGCAATTCTGGCCGTCAGCGCCGCCGCCACCCTGCTCGTCTCTGCCTTGGTCTGGCTGGCGGCGCTTGCCATGACTCCCGGCGCATCTCATATCGCCGTCATCCGCACGCTCATTACTTGCGCTCTGGCGCTCACCCTCGCCTTCGGGGGCTCCCGCTGGCAGCGCATCGAACTCGTCTGGACCGCTTACGGCACACTGGCCTTTGTCACGGCCAAGCTTCTGTTCGAAGACTTGCCCCACGGCCACTCGGGATCCATCGCCGTCTCGATCTTCCTCTACGCCGTGGCTTTGATTATCGTTCCTCGCATGGTGCGCCTGGGACCGCAACGTAGGGGAACCGAGAGTTCGTCGAAAACCTACCGTTCATGAGGCGTGACACTCGCATCCCAGAGTCGCACGGCCGGCACGCGGCGCGGACTGGGAAGCAACCTGTACCGTCTCGGTGTGCCGAGTGCGAGCAGCCGATCTCCGACAATACCGTGTGGAACGGAATGTTGGACCAACGATTCAGGAATGAAGCACGTAGTTCGAAACAACGTCGCGAAAAGCGGCCAACTGTTTCGTCCGGGTGACCTCGTCCCAACCCAGCTCTGAAGCCATCAAGTCCGCGACGGCGGGCGCCATTTCCAGGGCTGCGCGCGCATTCAAGAACAGCGCGCGGGTGCGCCTTGCGAGCGTGTCTTCCACAGTGCGGGCCATTTCGTGTCGCGCCGCCCAGATCACCTCCGCCTTCACATAGGGCAGCGCCGCATGCAGAGGTTCGCCGAGCCGAGAGTCAGTCTCGATCAGCTTGCGAATCTCGTACGCATCCGAACCATAGACAGCCAGCGAGCCGAGCTGTTTCGCAGCATCGTGGAAGCCGTGGATGCGCAGGTGGTGCGTCACGCATGGTTTTTCCGGCAACTGCGCGAGCGTGGCTGCCTGACCGACGCAATCCTCGGCCATATGCCGGTAAGTCGTCCATTTTCCGCCGCAGATGGTGACCAGGCCGGAGCGATCGATGTGGATGACGTGATCGCGTGATAGTGCCGCTGTGCTAGCCGCGGCCGTAGCGCGTACCAGCGGACGGATGCCGGCGAATACGCTCAAAACATCGTCGCGCGTGGGCGCTTTCGTCAGGTATTGCCCGGCGGTCGTGAGGATGAATTCGATTTCCTGCTCCCTGGCGACGGGCTCGAGCGTTGCGGCTGCAATGAGCGTGTCGGTGGTTCCCACCAGCGTGTGACCGTGCCACGGAATCGCGAATAACACGCGGCCATCGCTGGTGTGCGGTACCATGATCGCGCTTTCACCCTGCAGGAAGCTCGCTTCGAAGACCAGGTGAATACCCTGGCTGGGGACGATCAGCGGCGCGGCGGCAGGCTCCGCCTTGAGCCGAAGCAGGTCGCTGAAAGCGCCGGTGGCGTTGACCACAACTTTCGCGGTTGCGCAAAATTCGTTGCCGGTTTCGACATCGCGCGCGCTGACACCATCCACAAATCCCTGAGCGTCCTTCGTCAATCCCGTGACTTCGACATAGTTCAGCAACGTGGCGCCCTGCTCGAAAGCGGTGGCCACCATGTGGATGAGCAGCCGGGCATCGTCGAATTGTCCATCGTAGTAAACTGCGCCGCCGCGCAGACCTTCGGTTTTGAGGGTGGGGAGATGTTCGAGCGTCTCTTCTCTGGAAAGGATGCGTGAGGCGCCAAACCCGTATTTACCAGCCAGCAACTCATAGAGCTTCAGTCCGAGACCGTAGAAGGGAGCCTCCCACCAGTCGTAGTTCGGCACGACGAACGCAAGATCGTGCACCAGGTGGGGCGCGTTTTGCAGAAGCAGGCCGCGCTCCTTGAGCGCTTCCATAACCAGCCCGATATTGCCCTGCTCCAGATAGCGCACGCCACCGTGCGCCAGCTTGGTGCTGCGACTGGAGGTGCCTTTACCGAAGTCGCTCTGCTCGAGCAGCAGCACATCGTAGCCGCGCGCCGCGGCGTCGATTGCAACACCCACGCCGGTGGCGCCGCCACCAACGACAATCATGTCCCAGGCTCTGGGATGCACATCGATGCGGCGCCACATGTCGGTTCGATTCATAGCTGTGCTTTGTGCAGTGGAGAGCCGGGCGTCCCCGCCCGGCTGGACGGGCGAGACGCCCGTCCCTCCACCGTATGACTCATCACCGGATACCCACCAACTTGATAATTACGGCGCCGATGCCGCCAGCGACCAACGGGCCGATCAACGGGCCAAGGATCGGCACGAGCGCATATCCCCAGTCTGAATTCTCCTTTTCGCTGATCCGCAGGATAGCCTGGGCCCTGCGCGGAACAAAGTCACGAGCGGGGTTCATCGGAAAACCGGCGCTGCCGCCGCCTGGTTACACACGGCAAGTTAGCAGGATTACAGGAGTTAGTCACCATGGCGGATCGGGAAATCAAACTTCAGTAATACCGGGCGGGTTCTCCTGTAACCGCCAGATAGCACAAACGTGGCCTGTATCTCGAAACGGATTCGTGGCATCTTACATATATAGAAGTAAGGTTTGCGGCCCTGGCAAACCAGGAGTGTGGGGCTCCGTGAAGCGTTTGGACAAAGTAATCCGGTCTGTGCAAGCCTTCGGCCGCGAACTGTCCCGCAGGTCGAGTGCAACCGAAGCCAAGCGCATACCCGCGATTGGTGTCGCCTTGGGCGGAGGCTTCGCGCGCGGCATCGCGCACATTGGGATTCTCAAGGTCCTCGAACAAGAAGGCATCCCGGTTCGCATGGTTGCGGGCACCAGTGTGGGCGCGCTGATTGGTGCCTTGTATTGCAGCGGACTCACGATCGCGGAGCTGGAAGAAGTCGCTCACAAAGTTCGCTTCACTACCTTCGTGCGCTGGACGGTCTCCCGCTACGGCTTCGCCACGAACGACCGCATGGTCTCGTTCCTGAGGCGAACTTTGAAGGTGCAGACATTTGAAGAGTTGCGTATTCCTCTCGGTGTGACGGCTACCGACTTCACTACCGGGAAAGGAACGATCTTTTCCTCCGGTTCGATCATCGACCCGGTGCGGGCGAGTTGCGCTTATCCGGGGATGTTCCTGCCAGTGGAAATTAATGGGCGCTGGCTGGTGGATGGCATGCTCTCTCATCCCGTGCCGACGGGTCCCCTGCGCGAAATGGGCGCGGAGCGCGTGCTGGCCGTGCAATTAAAAGGGCAGTGGTCGAAGACGACCGTGCCCCGCCATTTCTTCGACGTGATCGGGCAGTCGTTCGCCATCGCGCAGGACCTGATGAGTCCGGTATGGAGGAGCGCGGCCGACGTCGTGATTGAGCCCGATGTCGGTGGTTTTGACTTTGACGACTTCAAACGCGCCGGCGAATTGATCCGCGTAGGGGAACTGGCGATGCGCCGCGCGCTGCCGGAAGTACGCAAATGGCTGGGGTCTCCTGCGGAAACGGCTGCCCCTGTTAAAGCGCCTGCGCTCGTCGCGGGACCGGCGCCCGTGCCAGCCGACTGAAATCGCGAACCGACATGGCATTCGCCTGATGGAGTAGTTGAAACCGGACTGCGCGTCTGCCTCCGGAGAAAAACGCTCCCAAGCTTGCCTGCCGAGTGCAATCCTATTTCATGGGCGGCAGATACGGAATATAGCGGGCAAACAGCCAGCACAGGAAAAACACGACCGGTATATGGACGATCAACTGCAACACTCCATATCCCACGATGTCCCTGGCCTTCAATTTCAATATGCCCAGCAGAGGCAGCATCCAGAAGGGATTGA
Organism: Terriglobales bacterium; assembly: GCA_050014475.1. GTDB lineage: Bacteria > Acidobacteriota > Terriglobia > Terriglobales > Acidobacteriaceae > Acidiflorens. Next base: position 29,819 of record JBEKDG010000007.1, read on the forward strand.
CCAGATTGGGCAGCGCTTCCGACGCGTTGTAGATCTGCACCACCCAGCCCAGATGCACCTGGTGCAGATTCGCGGCCTGGAGCACATACGGCGCTTCGATGACCCACTTACTGCCGCCGGAGGGAATGAAAACGCCGAGCACCGCCGAATACATCGCCACCAGCAACGGATAGGTGTTATGGGTGCTGATGGAGGCGAAAAGTTTCGCCAGCGCATCTGCGATCCCCGTTCCTACAATCATCCCGAAGATCACTGCGTAAAACGGGAACTGAATCAGCACGCCGCCGGTGGCTGGAATGCACTCCGCTACAGCACGCATAAAGCGCTTGGGGCGCCAGTGCAATAAAAGCCCAACCGTGATGAACATGAGGTTGTAAGTATTAAGGTCCAGCGCTGCCAGTGCGCCCTGTGGTGAGGTGCGGAATACGTCGATCAGATACCAGCACAGCAGCAGGGCAACCAAGATTGTCAGCAGCGGACTGTATTCCAGCCACTCGCCGGGTTTGCTCTTGGCCTCCAGGCTGGAGCAAATCGGCTCGTACTGAATGCCGTAGGATTCGGCGGTTCTGGCGTTCTCTGGCGACGGCGTGGATAAGTAGGCGATCAGCACCGATAGCGCGATCAGGATCACCGTCGTCGCAATGCTTTGCCACAAGAAGAGAGTTTGCGTGAGCGGGATCAGACCACTGATGTTGAACAACGATGGCGGCATGGAGGACTTGGTCGCCATCAGCATGGCGGCGGAAGAAGACAGCCCCATCGCCCAGACGGCTCCCAATCCTAGATACGCAGCAGCACCGGCGGCGCGGTAGTCCATTCCCTTGACGCGATGCGCCAGTTCCCGAACAAAGAGTCCGCTGAAAATCAGGCTCAAGCCCCAGGAGATCAGCGACGTCAGCATGGAGAACAACGCCACCAGGGCAACCGCTCCACGCGGCGTCTTTGGAATTCCGGCTAAGGCTCGAATTGCGCGATACACGATCGGCGTCGAGGCGACGACATATCCGCCGATGATGATCATCGCCATCTGCATGGTGAAGGGGACCAGGGACCAGAAGTTCTTCCCACCCTGGATGGCGAGTTTGGTGGGACTCTGACGAAGCAAAAGGCCGACGACAAAGACCACCACAATTCCCAGCAGCGCAAAAATCAGCGGATCCGGAAACCACCGCTCACTCCAGTTGGCGAGCCTCAGGCCAAGGCGGACAAGGGGTTGTTCCTCAGTTACCGCTTGCTTTTCTCGTGGCATGTGCATACTCCATTCTTTCGGTTCGGCGGCGACATTCCGCGAAGTAACAGGTTCTCACCGTCGCGGAAGACAGATGCGCTTGCCGGTCCTTTGCCGGAATATGCCCGACATTGTAGCTTATGTTTCGCACAAAGGAAGTTGTTGTGCCGGGTTCCGCGATGGGTGTAGGATGCCTTCGATTGGGCCTGGCAGCATCGGCCACTACTTGCTTGATCTGGAGGGAGTCATGAATACCTTCCCAGTATTGTTGGGTGCGCTATGTGTGTACGCCCTTGCTTACCGTTACTACAGCGCGTTCATTGCCGCAAAGGCTCTGGCGCTCGACGATCGCCGCATTACTCCGGGGCACACTTACGCCGACGGGCATAACTATGTCGCTTCGCCAAAATGGGTGCTCTTCGGACATCACTTCGCGGCCATCGCCGGAGCAGGGCCGCTGGTGGGGCCGACCCTGGCGGCGCAGTTCGGGTTTGCGCCGGGCTTCCTTTGGCTGCTGATCGGCGGCGTCCTGGCCGGGTGTGTGCAGGACTTTACTGTGCTGGTGGCTTCGGTGCGTCACCGCGGCCGCTCGTTAGCGAATATTGCCAGCACCGAAATCAGTCCCTTTGCCGGCCTGGTGGCGATGATCGCCGTGCTCTTTATTCTTCTGGTCACCCTCGCCGGCCTCGGCATCGTAGTGGTCAATGCGCTTTCCAATAGCCCGTGGGGCGTCTTCACCATCGGCATGACCATCCCCATCGCCATCATCATGGGGTTGTGGATGTTCAAGAGCCATGCCGGAAAGATTATGGTCACCGGCCCCAGCATCTTTGGAGTCGTCCTTTTGCTCAGCAGCGTGATCGCCGGACACTGGGTAGCTCAGAGCGGAGCTGCGGGAGCGCTTACCTTCACGCCCCATCAGATCACGATCCTCATGGCGATCTATGGTTTGGTGGCTTCGGTTCTTCCCGTATGGCTGCTGCTGGAACCGCGCGACTACCTTTCGACCTACGTTAAGCTGGGCACGATTGCCGTCCTGGTTGTCGGCGTCTTCATCGTTCATCCCAACATCCAATTTCCGAACTTCACGCCGTTCGTTCATGGTGGCGGACCGATCATCAAGGGAAAGCTGTTCCCATTTCTCTTCGTGACCATTGCTTGCGGCGCCATCTCGGGCTTTCACTCGCTGGTGTCCTCCGGCACCACGCCCAAGATGCTGGATAAGGAAACTGACGCTCGCTTCATCGGATATGGCGCCATGATGTGCGAGTCGCTGGTGGGTGTGCTGGCTTTAATTGCGGCCTGCTCCATGTATCCGGGCGACTACTTTGCCATCAACACCCCGCCCCAGGTCTTCAGCCACTTGGGCTTGACCACGGTCAATCTCGATATGTTCTCCCGCGAAGTCGGGGAGAAGCTGGCAGGGCGCACGGGAGGGGCGGTTTCGCTGGCAATCGGTATGGCTCAAATCTTCCGCCGAATGCCCGGGATGGATCGTTTGATGGGGTACTGGTATCACTACGCCATCATGTTTGAAGCCCTTTTCATCCTGACTACGGTGGACACGGGAACCCGCGTGGCCCGCTACGTCCTGCAGGAACTCATGGGCAAAGTGCACAAGCCCTTCGGCAACAGTGCCTGGTGGCCCGGAAATCTGATCACCAGCTCCGTGGTGGTTCTGGGCTGGGGATACCTGATCTACACGGGAAATATTTCCACGATATGGCCGCTGTTCGGAACCGGAAACCAGTTGCTGGCGACCATCGCGCTGTCGGTGGCGACTACCTTCCTCATTAACATGGGCAAGCAGAAATATGCCTGGATTACGGCAATTCCGATGTGCTTCGTGGGTGTCACTACGATTACGGCGGGAGTGCTGGGGATCAAGAACATTTTCTGGCCCTTGACCTCCAAGCCCGGTCAGGTATTTACCGGTTACCTGGATTCAGTCCTCATGACCATCTTTATCGTGGGCGTAGTTCTCGTCGTATTCGATGCGGTGCGACGTTGGATCGCGGTGCTGAACGGCGCTGCCGTGCCGCAGGAGGCCTTCGGTCCTCCCCTCACCGACGCCGGCGAGGTGAAGATGGGTTGCTGCTAAGTTGTCGCAATCATTCCCTGCCGATCTAAAAACTCCCGCGGGACCTTCCAGGCTAGGTCCCGCAGGAGAGCTTCCGGGTGGAACAAAAGTTCAGAACGTGAAGATTGGTCCGAACTCCTGGCGCCAATCGTGCGCTTGGGTCACGTCTCTTCCCTCGAAGAGTTTGCTGTCCTTCGTGGCCGCGCGCGTAACGATGTAGCTGGTTTCATTGACGAACGACACCCATGAGTTCAACTTGTAGGTGAGCGACGCCGTGTAGAGATCCGTGCGAGCCAAGCCATTGGTTTTGCGGGCGTCGTGAGCACTGGCGCGATCGGTGCCGTACTGCGTATGGAGTACCCATCCTGCATTATGGCCTTCCGGATCGGCGTGGAAGATTCGCGACAGCGGGAAGCTTAACTCCGTGAATCCGCCTATGCCTCCGACCGGTTGGAGGTTCGCGATTGCAACCGCGCTGCCGTTGCAATTCATCGTCTGCGTCGCCACTGTAAGTACTCCGCCGGGGCAGCCGAACGTGATGGCTCGCCCGCTGAAGGAGGCTCCAGCCGCCGATGCCGTCTCCGTCGCCCCCGCCACCCCCGGGATATTGGTAGCGCCATTCAGGTTCGCCCAGACGTCATTGAGCTGGCCGCCGAAGAAGAACCGCATGTCATCACCTTTGTAGAACTTAGTAACCCACGTTACCCAAGGTGTTGGCAGTTGCAGTTCGGTTGTCCAGACGTTCTGGGGATTGCCGTCCTGTATGCCCTTGGGGAATATGGTCCGCAGATTGCACGTCCCAGTGGCGGGGCAATTGGACGCGTCCGTGATGGTGGTGGCGGTGGACAAGCCGATCGGCGGAAGTGTAGAACTGGCCGCGCTCAACGCTTGGTTCGGAATGATTTCATTCATCCGCGCATGGTGGCCGCTCACGATAAACTGCGCCGGCGCCACGCCTTTCCAGTTATGCGAGAGCGGGAACTGGAATACGAGTCTCGCTTCCACGCCAGGCTCGTTAGAGTCTGAACCTGCGCGATCTCCAAACCGCGCCCTCTGATCGGGAGTGAGAGCGGCCGAAGCTGCGACGGGCAGGACAATGGCGAATTCCGGCTGGATCTTCAAATCGCCGGTGTGAAATTGAACGCCGGTGCGAAATTGCGGGATGCGCTCATACATGCTGCCCATGGCCACGCCCAACCCGGTGGTTTCGAACAGACTGGGGAGCGAGGAAGAGAGCAGACTCCAATCCTGGCCGAACTCGGCGAACCAGGGTAGGTCGCCAAGCTTGTGATCCAGTCGCATGTAAGCGAGCCGGAGGTCAAACTGGCTGGAACGGACACCGCTAATGTTCCGGTTGTTGACGTCGGTGTAGTCGCCTTCGAAGTCCGCTTCTACCTTGGCGGTAATCGTGAAGTCCGAATGTTTCGGCACCCATTCGAACTGGGCGCCGGCGCGGGCGCTGCGAGCTTTGATATGTAACTGAGGGTCTGAGGTGGGGCCGGTATCGCCGCCGATCAGCATGGGAAGCGGCCAGTCCTGGTCGCCAAACGTGGGACCGCCGCTGGACGCGGTATCTTCGACGACGCTGGCCTTGAAGAAGCCATAGAGCTTCAAGTTTGCCCCGCTTCCAAGGTGGAGGTCCGGAATAAGCCCCCCTTGCTTGGGCAAATCAATGGGCAGTACCCGCGTGGGCGCAACCGCCGGAATGATAGGTGGTCCCGACGGAGCCGGCTTAGTTGCAGGCACAGCCGAGGAGGCCTGCGCCGCGTTCGAACTGTGCAGTACGGCGTTTACCAGGCGCGGCCCGGACGTGTCCATGCTCACGGGCGCGACCGTTGCCTTGTATTCCTGCTGATTGATCAGGCCCTTCTCCACGAGCAATTGAGCGAGGCGCGCATTGGCCTCCTCCGGAGAGGACGCCTGGTTGACCATTGCGACCTCGCTGGGAGATAGAATCCCCTTGGACTGAAGCAATAGCGCGAGAGGGTTGTTATTGGTTGCATGGTTTTCCTGCTGCTGGGCCATGGCCGATAGGGCCAGGACAAGCACGGAAGTCAACAAAATCAATCGCGAGACGATTTTTTTCATTTGGGACAACCTCCGAGGATAAAGTTTGAGATCGTTGGCCCGATGACAGATCTATAGGCCCCATCCAAATACACAGCCGAATGTGACCATCTTACATACCGTTACAGCAAGTCGGATGTCAAGCTATTTCCTTTCGGAAGTGGGTATATCCTCCGTCCTCCGTTCACCGCTGCCGGCGAAGTTGCGAAGCAGAACTTTGTAGCCCCGCTGAAAAGTGCCCTCCAGGGTGCGCAATCCGACAGCGGAAGCCGCCGTGTATTCGCTGAACTGGGTGTCCGCTACCGGGTCGGGCATTTTGGTTGCCGCAATCATCTCGGGGCTGATCATGGGCTTCACGCCCTGGAAGTTGGTGCAGACATACGGAAGGACGATCATGCGGGTGCGCTTCTCCTTGCTCACGATCGCCACCATGCTCTCCTTGGGCTACCTCACACGCTATTCGGGGCTGGACACCGCCATGGGCCTGGCGTTCGCGCGAGCCGGCGTGCTCTATCCGTTTTTGGGAACCATGCTGGGCTGGTTGGGCGTGGCGCTCACCGGTTCGGACACCTCGTCGAATGTGCTGTTCGGAAGCCTGCAAAGAATTTCCACCGAACAAATCGGGGTGTCAGCCAACTTGATGGCGGCAGCTAACAGTTGTGGCGGCGTGATGGGCAAAATGATCGATGCGCAGAGCATCGTCGTGGCCAGCACCGCCACCGAGTGGTACGGACATGAAGGCGACATCTTGCGTTACGTGTTCTTCCACAGTATTGCGCTTGCGGCTTTGGTGGGAATCATGGTGACCCTCCAGGCCTATATATTTCCGTTTACACGTCTGGTGGTGCGGTAAGCACGCGATCAGGCGGTCCGGGCAAAAGCTCCCATCGCTAGCCGGGTGGCTGCACCACGGCCGCGGCGCGCCAACGGTTTAGGCTTGGCGTATGCCACACGGCAGGGTGTGATCAATTCAGAAAACCCGATACGTCGCGGGCTTGCGACGAATCTGCACCGGCTTGAAGCCGGAACCCCTTGGCATTTCCAGATGCAAATTCGGCGTAGTTGAGCAGGTCTTCGATTAACCTGTCGATAATGTCGATAGGACGGCGTTGGCATCATGTGGAAACCCGATCATGGCGCAGAGAGGTGGAGCGCTCCCCCATCCGCTCTAAATCTGCAACCCGAGGATGTGCATCTCTGGCGAGTAGCCTTACTGCGCGAGCCCTGGCAGTTCCAGGAGAGTTACGGGCTTCTGTCCGCGGATGAATCCGCCCGAGCTTCTCGCTTCTATTTCGCGCGAGACAGAAACCGGTTCCTGGCGCAGATGAGCGAAAAGAGCGCCCGCGGAATCTAGGAAGTGATCGAGATTGCAAGAACTGGCGGAGAGGGAGGGATTCGAACCCTCGATAGAGTTGTTAGACCCTATAACGGTTTAGCAAACCGCCGCCTTCAGCCTCTCGGCCACCTCTCCAACGTTGCGGAATTATAGTTTACCACTGGCGGGGTTCGGGTTGGTGCCCGCTGCCGCTTGCGCTGCACCAGCGCGCGAATTTCTTTTCCCGTCCGTCTGAAGCTGCGGCCGTTGCGTTATGCTGAACGTTCCTGACACTAGGTTGGGGACATCCTCTTTCGCATGGCTAGCCCTCAAGCCGAGCTTTCCCAGTCATCATCGAACCGGAAACTGGTTCTGGCCGGCCAGATTGCCTTTTTGCCCACCGGCATTCTCACCACGCTGCTGGGCCCGATGCTGCCCATCCTGATTGCGCGCTGGGCGATGAATGACACTCAGGCCGGCAATCTGTTTCTGGTGCAATTCCTGGCGATGCTGGTGGGCGTGCAACTCTCGGGAGTTCTGCTGGCGCGGTTCGGATTCCGTCCTGCGTTTCTGTCGGGGCTGCTCTTGATGGCAGGCGGCGTGGCGACGCTCTATATGGGATCGCTCGGACTGGGGCTGGCCTCGGTAGCAGCGTACGGTTTGGGACTGGGGCTGATTATCCCAGCTGACAATCTGCTGATTGCGGAGATCAGTTCTGGTTCGGGCCCGAGTTCGGGCGTTAGTTCGAGAGCAAGCGCGGTGAGTCTGCTGAATTTTTTCTGGGGCGTCGGCGCGGTGTTTTGCTCGCTGATGGTGGCGTGGACGGCGGCACACAAGCTGCTGCCATTTTTTCTCGGCTCGGTGGCGCTGTTCCTTGTATTGCTGGCGTTGGCCATTCGCAATCTGCCTTTTCCCGTGGCGGAAACGTCGGCGGGATCGTCGGCCTCGTGGCGAGGCCTGGCGAAGAGTCCGGCAATCTGGCTTTTCGCCGCCGTGTTCTTTCTGTATCCGGGAGTGGAAGCGGCGGTGGGAGGATGGATTGGCTCCTATGTTTCGCGGCTGGGATCGCGCGGGGCGGCGATCGCGTCCATGATGCCGGCGTTTTTCTGGTCGGCGCTGACCGTGGGCCGGGTGTTCGGAATCGCGTTTCTCCGGCACTTTTCGGAACGCCGCGTTTTGCGGGCCGGCTATGCGGCGGCAGCGGCGGGAATCGGGCTGATGCTCTGGAGTTCGGCGCTGCCGGGGGTGGTTGGCGGAGTACTCATTACGGGACTGAGTTTCGCAACGTTGTATCCGATTACCGTGGCCCGGCTCTCGCAGCGCTTCGGCGTGGCCGCTCGAAGCATTGGCGCGGTCATGTTTTCCCTGGCGGCGGTGGGGCCGGCGGTGATTCCGTGGATGGTAGGCGTGATCTCGCATTCCACCGGGAGTCTGCGCGCCGGTCTGCTGCTGCCGCTGGGGGCGACGGTGATCCTTTTTCTCCTCCATCTTTTCGAGTGGTAGAGGGGTTTCTTGGTGGGCGGTTGCCAAGTCCCCTAGATGTTTACCATATAGTTAATAGGTTGCTGGCGTCAAAAAAAATTTATGGCCCGATCTTTTAGAATCAATGAGTTAAGCAAAAATTACCTCCAAATCTTTGGGTTTAAAGGAGTTATATGTAAAATCTTCCGGAATAAAGACTTAGCTCGATTTTTTGCTTCGCTCAGGAGCCGGAAACGGGCTGACGCCCGCTTATCGCCTCAACTTACGGTTGTCAAAGAGCGCTGAAATGGGTTTGGGGCAGCTCCGAGGGCCGTCTTGGGAGACGCGCACACTTCAACACTGGCCCAATCAGATGGCTATTGTCGCACCGGATCGGTGGGCGTGTCTGTGACGGGGCTCACCGATGGGGTGTGATGAAAAATCAGAAGTCAGAAGTGAAAACCCGGCCCAGCGGAGTTCTAAGGGCGGTCGATGTGCCAAAAGACGTATTTCAAAATTTCCTGCCACTTGGAATGTTCCAGCTCACCCACTCGCTCTTGCAGGTCAATTTTGCACAGTGGCTGAATTTGCGAAAGGATTATTCTGCTCGGTTTGGGAAGCCCATTCTTGTCGGTGCAAGAGACCAAGATGTCGGGCATTGCTTTAGGATACAAAACGTGGGAGAGGGGCGCGATGAGTATCAGCGGCCAGTTCGGATCGCTACACATCACCTCATTCGAGAGGACGAGGCAGTATCGCTCGTCGTGCCACTGGCGTCGTAGAGCACCCAGAAGAGAGATGGAAGAATCCTTTGCTTTCCACACTTCTCCCGTATGTATTTTTGGGTAGATTCCAGCTTTCGAGAAGGCTGCTCTAAGGTTCAAACACTCTTGGCGCGACGGCGCAATTTAGACCACGATTTCAGCGTCGCAAGCGCATCGCGCTTAATTTCTTCCGGAGAGCCAATGGCTTCGATGTGTAATTCTCTCGACTCGTCCATCAAGCGGTGGAAGCGCTCCTCGGCGCTCTCCTCTCGCATTGATATCGGTGTCCTGACAATACTCGCCATCGGCTTCATTCCGTCAAAAGACATACCACTATACTCGAAGTTCGGAGCAGGGCAAGCAAATAACCGAGGTAACCGCTTCGACTCATCCGTTTAGATGCTGTCCCTTCAGTTTCGATTGCTACGCAAGAACTTTCGCTGTCACGGCGGGCGATCAGCCTGGGCAGGTTTACTGAGCGAAGTAGGTTATTGCCGTTACATACTGAGAACGATCCAAAATCTTGATTCAATGGGGTTTTACGTAAAACATTCCAGAGAGCGCGGACAATGGGTTGGGGCAGCCTCGAGGGCCGTCTTGGGAGACGGACACACTCATACACTACTCCAATCAGATGACTATTGTCGCACCGGACCGATGGGCATGTCTGTGACGGGGCGCACGGATGTGGTGTGATGAAGAATAGAACTCAGAGGTGGAAGCCCCGCCCAAGCGGAGCTTGTACGGAGCTACCCTGCTGGGTTGTTTTCAGTCCCGTATGCCAAAATATTCATATGCAGAGTCGGCGTAGATTCCCAACCCCTTGCCGAGTGGAAGATTGTCGTGCGAAAACGAGATTGCATCCTTTAATGCCTCTTTCTTGAACGGAATATGTATGACATTGGCCGTCCCATTGTTGATCCGTAATTCAAGCGCCCACGGCCAATAACCCGACAAAGCCGACGGATTCCGAATTGGTTTATCGAAAACGGTGTAGGCGGCAATAATTGGTATTTTGTAGGTATCTACCGCCTTTTCAATTTCAAATGGTACCCAGTCCGTATCTAGGCGAGTTGTCTCGCCGATAACTAGGACCATGTTCTTGGAGTTCCTCAGCCGTTCGAGGAGCGAACCGCGCAAGGTGGTATGCAAGCTGGCGTCACGTACCGCAGATGCTTTGTCGTGGCTGTTAATCATGGTAAAGTCGTCGTCTGTCTTTGCGGTCCACGCCTTCATCAGGTTGTAGTAGTCGATGTCCGACTTCCTCGGTTGGTTGGTGCCAGCCGCGTGAAACGCTACGTAGGTTCCGTTGCGGTAAGCCATCCGTTACTCCTTCCAGTGTTGTTTGACATCCCTGAGATCAAGGTCATCGAAACGGTCTCGATGCAACGTGATCCGGATTCTTTGCGTTACTTCTTTTGATTTTGTCTCCGTGATAGCTGAAAGAATAATAAGGTTCAGAAGGTCGCGGGTTGGTAAGCCAAGGCCGGATAAGCCGCTGCCAACGAGAGGCAGATTGACCGCGTGGCCGCCAGACTCAACCCGTACGCGCTGCCATAGCCCATGCAACGCTACCCACATCATAGTTACGTCTGAGTAGGCCTTGCAGGTATTGGGGTCAGCTTTTGCAAACGCGAATGCTACGTAACGGTCTTGGTTGACGGTGATTAAGGCTGCGAGTAGAGCGACCGCTTGAGGAAGTCTCCCGCGCCCGCCCGTCCCAGGAACTTATCCGCTTCCACTACAAGGCGGCCGCGCGACAACACGGCATCGGGCATGCCCGTCACTTGAATTCCCTCGAACATCGAGTAATCGACGCGCATGTGGTGAGTCGTAGCGCTGATGGTGTGCTTGCGGTTCGGATCAAAGATTACCAGGTCCGCATCACTGCCCACTGCGATCGTGCCCTTGCGCGGATACAAACCAAAGAGTTTTGCGGGAGTTGTCGAAACCAGTTCCACAAAACGGTTCACGCTGAATCGTCCCTGGGCAACGCCGCCGGAATAAATAAGGCTCATGCGGTGCTCGACTCCGGGACCGCCGTTCGGGATCTTGGTGAAATCGTCGCGACCCAACTCTTTTTGCTCTTTGAAACAGAAGGGGCAGTGATCGGTCGAGACTACCTGCAAATGATCTGTCTTTAATCCGTTCCACAATTTTTCCTGATGCCACTTCTCACGCAGAGGCGGCGTGAAGACATACTTGGCTCCTTCGAAGCCGGGCGCGTCGAAGTTATCGAGCGAGAGATACAGATACTGCGGGCACGTCTCGGCATAGACGGGAAGGCCGCGATCGCGGGCTTCGCGCACTTTTTCGAGAGCCTCATTGCAACTCAAATGGACGATATAAAGCGGCGCTCCGGCCATTTCGGCGAGGGCGATCGCTCGCGAGACAGCTTCCGCTTCCGCCGTCGTGGGCCGGGTCAGGGCGTGATACTTCGGCGCTTTTTTCCCTTCCGCCAGCGCCTGCTGCACGAGCACGTCAATCGCGCCGCCGTTTTCGGCGTGCATGCAGACGAGTCCGCCGTTCTTCGCGGTCGCGCGCAGAGCTTTGAAGATGCTCGCATCGTCGAGCATGAACACGCCGGGATACGCCATGAATAACTTGAAGCTGGTGACACCTTCGCGCACCAGGGCGTTCATCTCGTCGAGCTGCGCGTCCGCAAGTTCCGTGATGATGCAATGAAACGCATAATCGCAAACCGCTTTGCCGGACGCTTTCTGCATCCAGGTATCGAACGCCGTTCTCAGCGTTTGGCCCTTGTACTGGATTGCGAAGTCGATCAGCGTTGTCGTGCCGCCGAACGCCGCGGCGCGCGTGCCGGTCTCGAAATCATCCGCGCTCGTGGTCCCGCCGAACGGCATGTCGAGGTGGGTGTGCACGTCGATGCCGCCGGGAAACACGTACTTACCCGCCGCATCGATAATTTTTCCCGCATTCTCTCGAGGAAGGCTTTGTCCGACGGCGGAGATCTTTCCCTGGTTGATCGCAACGTCGCTGGTGTAAGTGTCGGTTGCGGTGGCGACGCGACCGTTAACGATGATGGTGTCAAAGCCCATGGGTGCGCCTTCTCCTCCGATGGCGAAGTAGAGATTTTATGCTAAACTCCCGAAACTATGAGGGCCGATTTACAAGCTCGCCGGTGGAGAGCCGGGCGTCCCCGCCCGACCGCCATCCTGCTGGACGGGCGAGACGCCCGTCGCTCCACCATCTAGGAAAGAGGAGACAACATGCAGTTCGGCATCACCATCAAGCCCGACATGACCGTGGAGCGGATCGTCGCGCTCACGCGCCAGGCGGAAGCGGCTGGCTTTGAATATGGCTGGATGTTCGATTCACACGTCCTCTGGCTCGAACCTTATCCCATGCTCACGCTCATGGCGGCGAACACCAAGAAGATGCGGTTCGGCACCTGCGTTACGAATCCGGCGACTCGCGACATCACGGTCACGTCGAGCCTGTTTGCCACGCTCAATTTGATTTCGGGCGGGCGCATGCAACTGGGCATCGGCCGCGGAGACAGTTCGCGGCGCGTGCTCGGCAAGAAGCCGGTCACGGTTGCACAGTTGGAAGAGTCGGTAAAGGCTTTCCGCGATCTCACGGGCGGGAAGGAGATCGACTACGAAGACGGAAAAGCGCGGCTCACCTGGGCGACGGGCGGAGTTCCTCCGGTGTGGGTGGCGGGATATGGGCCGAAAGTGCTCGACCTCGCGGGCAGAATCGCCGACGGCATCATCTTGCAGTTTGCCGATCCGGATTTGATCGCGTGGTGCGTCGGTTTCGTCAAGAAGGGCGCCGAGGCCGCAGGAAGAGATCCGCGAAAGATCGAGATTATGTCAGCCGCGCCAGTCTGGGTTTCCGACGATCTGAAAGTTGGCCGCGAGCGAGTCCGCTGGTTCCCCGCGTTGGTGTCGAACCACGTCGTCGATCTGGTTTCGCGCTACAAGCCGGAGGAACTTCCGCCCGCTCTAACCTCTTATATACGCGACCGTGGCAAGTACGATTACCTTCACCATTGCGAAGTTGACAGCAGCAACGCAAACTTCGTGTCGGATGAAGTAACCGACCGCTTCTGCCTGCTAGGTCCCGCCGAAGCGCACATAGAAAAGATTCGCAGGCTGGCCCGCGCCGGAGTTACGCAGTTCAACATTTATCTGATGTGCGGCGACGAAGAGGACACGCTGGAGAAGTATAAGAAGGGAGTGTTGCCGGCGTTTCGGAAGTAGAACGCGGATCGTCGTTGGCGTAACGGGGATGTTACGCACATTAGGAAGTACGACAGAACCGGCTCTTCTGCAGGTCGTGGCCTTCTTGTGGGTTCAGGTCAAGCTCCTTCAATAGCCCAAAGACCTTCTCGTGAAACGCCGCAGTCCGAGTGACCACACTCACGAATGAATCGTGGCTGACGTGCAGAAAGAACTCGTCGGTGCCGTAGGACCAGCGTGGGAGATAGAAGGCGTCCCACCCAAAGATCATCGGTTGGAGAAGCATTGCGACGACATCGGTCAATTCGTCGGATCGAAACAGATGTCCCGGAGCGACTTCAAAAGATACAGGTTGACCGCAAGACCTGCCCATCGCCTCGACAACGTGGTATCCGACAGCTTCATCCTCCGAGTTCCATACATGCCATGCCGTAAACCACAACATCGCACCACCGAAGTGTTGGACATCGTATCCAATTGTCGCAAGCAATCGCGCAAAGAAAGGGAGCCTTTCAAGCTTCGGAGGATATTCGAGGTCGATGCAACTCGCTTCGGGATGCGCGAAAAACAGTTCACGGCTATTACTCTGGACGTAATCGGTGCTCGGAGCCGGGAATCCCGAAAACCACTTCTGAACTTCTGCCGAGCTGAGTACTTGCATAACCGCTCTCCTCGCGTCCGATCATACAACTGTTTGCGATGCTCAACTGTTGTAAACAGCGTTTGCACTCACGACGCCTCATCCAGCGCCGCTATCTCCGGCGCGCCCTGGAACTTCATCAGCGCGTAGTAGGATACAAACGAAACGGCAAATCCGACAAACCACGAATAGCTATACAAAACGCGCAGCGCAGGCACCACCAACCCCACCAGCGCCGTACCCGCTCCCAAGGCCAGCGCGGCGACTGCCAGCCAGTTGAAGCCCCGCGAATATTCGTAGACGCCGTCGCTCAGGTAGAGATCGTCCACCACGAGCACCCGCCGGCGGATCACGAAGTAGTCGCAGATCATGATGCCCGCCACCGGCCCCAGAAACGCCGCATAGCCGCCGAGCCATCCGAAGATGAAGGTGCTGTAACTGGACAGCAGTTTCCACGGCATCAGCGCGATGCCCATGAAGCAGGTGATCACACCGCCGGTGCGGAAACTGATTTTTCGCGGCCAAAGGTTGGAAAAATCGTTGGCCGGTGAAACCACGTTGGCGCCAATATTCACGTTCAACGTCGCCAGCAGAATCGCCAGCAGCGAAATCACCACGGCCACGGGCGAGTGAAAGCGGCTTAGCAATTGCACCGGATCCCAGATCGCGGTGCCGTAAATCACCACCGTCGCCGAAGTCACCAGGATTCCAATCAGCGAATAGAGCGTCATGGTGGTCGGCAGGCCGAGTGCTTGCCCAATCACCTGTTGCCGTTGGCTGCGTGCGAAGCGCGTGAAGTCGGGGATGTTCAGCGACACGGTGGCCCAGAAACCGACCGTGCCATTCAGCGCCGGTATGAGGAATTTCAGAAAATCCGGAAAGCTCACGAACCGCGACGGCGCCGCCAGCATGGGGCCGAATCCGCCCGCCGACTTGTAGGCCCACGCCAGCAGCAAAAGGCCCACTGCCAAGAGAACCGGCGCGCTGATTCCCTGCAAGAATCGGATGTACTCGATGCCCTTGAGGATCACGGCCAGATTGATCAGCCAGAAGGCGAGGAAGCAGATCGCAGCGCCGTGGGCGACGTGCCCCCAGCCGGGCGCGAGCGTCGTGATCAGGGTGTTGATCGCTTCGCCGCCAATCCAGGTCTGAATGCCAAACCATCCACAGGCGACGAGGGCGCGTAAAACCGCCGCAAAATTCGCGCCCAACACTCCGAATGAAGCGCGCGCCAGCACCGGAAATGGAATGCCGTAGCGCGCTCCCGGATGCGAGTTCAACAGCATCGGGATGAGAACAATTGTGTTGCCGAGGAACACGGTTCCGACCGCCTGTTTCCAGTTCATTCCTCCCTGGATCAGGCTGGCGGCCAGCATGTAGGTCAGAATATTGACCGACATCGATACCCACAGCGCGGCAAAGCTGTAGGTGCCCCAGGTGCGCCGCTCGCTGGTCGCCGGCGCGAGGTCTTTGTTGTAGAGCGGACTGGATTCGATTCGTGAGGATGGAGACATGTGAGTAGTAGCTCTCAGTTATCAGTTTTCAGTAAAACCTAATTGTCATCCTGAGCGAAGCGAAGGATCTGCTGTCTCGTGCGCCGACAAAAAAGCAGGCCCTTCGCTTCGCTCAGGATGACAACAACAAAAAGATGACAATAATGAAAAGATGACAATCGAATAGCAGGGTCGCGAATTTCCCGGACAGCTTACTAGTCGGCAGCCGTCGTCTGTCCTGTCTGCGTCGTCAACGCGCCGTAGGTTTCTGGACGGCGGTCGCGATAAAACTGCCAAACTCTTCTCACTTCCTGGATCATGTCGAGATCGAGATCGGCGACCAGCACTTCGTCTTTATCGCGGCTCGCCTGAGCGAAGATCTTGCCGCGCGGATTGCAGAAGTAACTCTTGCCGTAAAACTCACCGATATTCCACGGCTTTTCCCTTCCCACGCGGTTGATCGCACCCACGAAGTAGCCGTTCGCCGCGGCGTGTGCGGGCTGTTCGAGTTCCCACAAATATTCCGAGAGTCCCGCGACCGTGGCGGAAGGATTAAAAACAATTTCCGCGCCGTTCAGTCCCAGCACCCGCGCGCCTTCGGGAAAATGACGGTCATAGCAGATGTACACTCCGACGCGAGCATATTTCGTCTCAAAGACGGGATAACCCATGTCTCCCGGCGTGAAATAAAATTTCTCCCAGAATCCGGGATGCACGTGGGGGATGTGGTGTTTGCGGTACTTGCCGAGATACTTGCCGTCGGCGTCAATAACGGCGGCGGTATTGAAGTACAAGCCCGGCATCTGCTCTTCATACACCGGGACCACGATCGCCATGCCGTGCTTGGCTGCGATCTTCTGCATTAACTGGGTCGTCGGTCCATCGGGAACCCGCTCGGTAAGGTCGTACCAGCGAATGTCCTGCTCGGCGCAAAAATAAGGACCGTAGAAAAGTTCCTGGAGGCAGAGTATCTTCACTTTCTTTTTCGCCGCCTGCTCGATCAGCTTCAGGTGCTTGTCGATCATGGCTTTCTTGATCTCTGGCAGCGAGCGGTTACTGCCGAGCGCATTGCTTGCCTGAATCAGACCACAGCGCACATTGCGGGACATGGAAACACCTCCGAGAGAGGCTAAATATACCAGACCTTTCGCGCACAACAAGCGCAGTCGCGATCTCGTAGTGTCCTAAATTCATTAACCCCAAAGGACACGAAGTCACACGAAGGTGTGAACCCCCTAAGGGTTTCCTTCATGCTCCTTTGTGTCCTTGGTGGTTAATCGGCGGTTCAGCGCAAAGCCGAAAACAGCGCTTCTTTCCAGCGCTGGCTGTCGATGGTCCAGCAGACTTTGGCTTTGCATTTCTTCTCGAGGACGGGCGCCCAGACCGCCCGATTCCGGTCATCGGCGGCCACGTTCAGCCGATCGACCACGGTCATGCCTCGCGTCAATTCGCTCTGGGTCTCGACGTCGAGGTAATGCTCGCTCCAATCCGTCCCGATGCTCGGATCAAGCGCGATCGACATGGCCACCGGATCCGGCAGCGAAATACCATCTTCGCCGGTCTGCACTTTGTAGGCTTTGCGCGCGTGGCTGTTGCACTCGATGGCAAACTTTGCCGGTGGGTTATTGAATCCGAGAATGCGCGCGATGTCGTCTTCACGAATCACGGCGTCTCCGCGGGAAAGGTGCCAGCCCACTAGTTCGACCGGCAATCCGCTGCGCATGACGATGCGAGCGGCCTCGGGATCGACCCAGATGTTGTACTCGGCGGCCGGAGTCACGTTGCCTTCGCAGCACGGCGCGCCGCCCATGATCACACAGCGTCCAACTTTCGCGGCGATCTCCGGCTTCTTCGCCAGTGCCAGCGCAACATTGGTGAGCGGCGCCAGCGTGACGATGACGATTCCAGGATTCGCCTCGATCGCTTCGATGATGGCATCGACCGCGTGCAAGCCTGCCGCGGATTGACGCGGAGCGGGATAGTTATGATCTCCCAGCCCATCGCGGCCATGAAACCAGGTCGCATTCTGATAAGTGCGCAGGAGCGGTTTGTCGGCACCGGTGTAGACCGGGACGTTCGCCCCGCAGAGTTCAACCGTATAGAGAGCATTCCGGGTTGACTGCAAAACGGGGACATTGCCGGCGACGGTCGTAATCGCCGCCACGCGAACGCCGGGCGCGCGCAGCGCCATGATAAGCGCGACCGCGTCATCGGAAGCGGTGTCGGTATCGATCAGGAAGGCGCGCGGCACGCGGTTAGGATAACAAACTACCACGAAGAACAGCTGGTGGAGAGCCGGGCGTCCCCGCCCGGCTGGACCCTTCGACTTCGCTCAGGGCAGGCTCGCGAGACGCCCGTCTCTCCATCGTATGATTCATCATGGCGCGAAGCGGATTACAGAACTCCCCACTCGCCACAATCGATTTATTTTGGATGCTGGAATTATACCGAGCTAGACACTTCCGCACGCCGGCAACGAGGATGTTACCGCGGACTCAGGCCTTATTCTCAGGCTTGATTTCGGACTTGATTTCGGGCTTGGCATCGTGATCCTTCATACCATCTTTCAGGGCGCGAATGCCCTCGCCCAGACCCTTGCCCAACTCCGGCAATTTCTTGGGGCCAAACACCAGCAATGCGATAGCGAAGATCACCAGCAGGTGCATGGGTTGAAACAAACCTTCAAACATAAAGCCTCCGGATCGGGCGTGCAACCGGAAACACCGGACAGCACAACCACCCTCTAGTGTACCCCAACTGATCCCCGGCAGTCTCGCTGATTCGCTACCCTCCGCTACCCCCGCGGCTTCGCTGGGGCATGTCCTTCAAAATTACTTCGGTGACCTATCGGCATTACCGCGGCCGGACTATTTTGGCCAAAGGGCGATTCTCGCGCGTCAAAACCGCCAAAAGCCCTGGTGGAGGGCTTCGTGAAATTTTGTGTCCGATGGCTTTTGCTTCTGCTGGCGGCTGGCTCCTTACAAGCTGAACAGGCTCCACCCATGCCCGCTTCCGACGCCATTTTCCTGTGGCTGGCAGGGGGCATTTCGAGCGCACGGATTCAGCGCCTGGCCCAAACGCGGCACGAATCGCCCGACGCCGCCCGGAACCTTTCATGCCGCGCCACCACGCAATGCACCCAAGCCCTGCAAAAGGCTGGCGCCGACTCGGGCTTGATTCAGAGCCTCGTGCGTCAGAGTTCGAACCGAAGGCCGGATCAGAGTCCGACCCGAAACTCAGCCGCCAGCGTCGCCTGCGCCTGCTCCAGTCCGGCAGCACAGGTTGCCGCTCTGATTCATGACAAGAACCTCGAGGCGGCCGAAGACAAGATCCGCGCCCTGCTTCACGACGACGCGAACAATTCTTTGCTGCACTTTGTCCTCGGAACCGTCCTGCGCCGGCAAGGCCGGTTCGACGATGCGCTCGACGCATTTACGGAATCTTCGCGCCTGACGCCCGGTTTCCCCGAAACCCACAGCCAGCTTTCTTACCTGTTTTACCGGACAGAAGATCCCGATGACGCCCTCGCCGAAGCGCGCACCGCCCTCAGCATGGATCCCGTCAACGCCGAGGCCTACCGCTACCTCGGACTCGCGCTCTACGCGGGTGGCCACTACGATGCCGCCCTGCACGCCTTCGACAAATCGCTCGAGCGCGAACCCGCCGGCTCCCTCGCGAACGCCGACGTTTACTTCGACATGGGAATCACCTACCGCGATCGGGGAGATCCGCGCCACGCCGCCGTCGCCTATCGCCACGCCCTCAGCCTGCGCCCCGACTTCTGGGAGGCGCACAGCAATCTTGGCGTCGTGCTGCACGATCAGGGCAAGCTGGATGAGGCGATCGCGGAATATCGCTCCGCCAAGCGCCTCAACCCGGAAGAAGCCAGCGTCCGCAACAACCTGGGAAATACCCTTTGCGACAAGGAAGACTTCGATAGCGCCATCGCGGAATTCAAGGATCTCTACCGTCAGAGTCCAGAGTGGGAAGGCGGTCATAACTGCCTGGCCCGCGCCTACATGTCCAAACGAGATTACCCATCTGCCATTCGCGAGTTACAAGCTGCCATCGCCGCCAATCCCGCGGGAGCGGCCGAACACCGCGTGCTGGGGCAGGCTCTCCTTCTTTCGGGAAAAGATCAGGAAGCCGTGGACGTGTTGCGCAAGGCAGTTGCGCTCAATCCCGAATCCGGCCTGGCCCACCACTATCTCGGCACCGCGCTCGTAAATACCCAACAACTGGCGGAGGCGGAAAAAGAATTTCGCGAGGCCCTCCGCCTCGAGCCCAGCGCCCAGAATCACTATTCCCTCGCCGCCTGCCTGATGGCTCTTAACCAATACGAGGCGGCTCTCGGAGAACTTGAAATCGCTTCCCGCATGGATCCCAGCCAGAACCTTTACCGGGCCCGCATGCAGGAGGTCGTCCGGCTGATCACAACCTCAAAATAGGTCAACTTTTCCCTGTAGAGACGCGGCTTGCCGCGTCTGAGACGGGGCAAGCCCCGTCTCTACATAAGACCCAGACCAATCGGACATACCTTCGGTATGCACTGACGTGCATCGCCTCCGGCCCGCAACACCCCTAGAATATGTTGAGGTAAACGCGGCGCTGGTGGCGCCGCCGGGGCGATTCATGGAAACCAGTGCTACCAAGCAATCCCGGGAGAAGCCCGTCAACCCTGCTGCACTATCCACCCCAGAGCGGCATATGCCGCACGGAACCGCGCCCGAGGGTCCCTCGGCAACCGAGCGAAAACCCGTCGGCTACGGGCTGCCTTGTTCTTGCTGCCACGCCTACTATCCCGCTGACATGCGCGTTTGTCCGATCTGCAAGTCGCCGGATCGTGTCTCGCCCGCCGAACCAGTGGCGCATCCCACGGCTTCCGCCGCGCCACAACCCGCAACCGGCGCGCAAATCGACGACGACCGCGAGCGCTTCCTGAAAGAGCTCAAGTCGCAGGCCTTCGCTTCCCACACTCAGATCAACGCCGCAGCCACGTTCCGGTGCGTTCTCGCACACCAGCACAGCGGATCCACCGAACCGGCCGCGGTTTGCCATAGCTGCTACGGCGAGGCGCGCCAGCAGGCCGACCGCATGGAAGCCGCTCTCCACATGGATGCGAAAGAAGCCGCAAAGATTGTCTATGAAGCGGTCTGGGCCGATACGTCCGACCCCAACACTACCTACCTGAACGCCGCCAACGCGCTGCTGTCGGAGTTGCGCAAACGCGCCGGCATCGGCCTACTGCTCGGCGCAAATCAGCCCTTGGCGCACTAGCCCCAGGCGCGGCAATGCCACCCGGATTCTCCGGCGAATGAGTGGAAACCAACCAGCACGCCATTGTCGTTGACCCCATTCACCACGAGCGGTGGCTTGCAACTTTCCCGCCCGCTGTACATCCTATTTGTGGAGAAACGACATGACCGAAAAACTCAGCGACAAGATCACCAAGACCGAAGCCGAGTGGAAGCGGCAGCTTACTCCTGAGCAGTATCAGGTGGCCCGCGCCTGCGGCACCGAGCCCGCTTTCACCGGCGAGTACTGGAACAAGCACGACGACGGGACGTACCACTGCGTCTGCTGTGGTGCACTGCTGTTTGGCTCGGAAACAAAATTTGATTCGGGAACCGGATGGCCGAGCTTCTATGCCGCCGCCGACCGCAAGAATATCGCGGAGCACACCGACACAAGTTATGGCATGACTCGCACGGAGGCGCGCTGTGCCCGCTGCGATGCGCATTTGGGCCACGTGTTTCCCGATGGTCCCGGGCCAACCGGCCTGCGCTACTGCATGAACTCGGCATCCCTGGACTTCAAGCCGAAGAAGTAAGCGATCGAACGAAGAAGTAAGCACGAAAAAAGAAAACGATGGAGAGCCGGGCGTCCTCGCCCGGCTGGACCCTTCGACTTCGCTCAGGGCAGTCTCGCGAAACGCCCGTCCCTCCATCGTCGTTCTTGAATTCCAACCTCGAATTCAACTTCGCGAACTTACGCGTTGCCCGCGGTCGCGGCCATCGCCTTGGGGGGTTCCGGCTTGTTCTGGACCTGCACCTGCGCCTGCGTTTTCTGATCTTTCTTTTCGGGGTTGCGCACTTCGACACCGCCCTTGAGGATCGCGCCTTCTTCGACGCTGATGCGGTGCGTGATCACGTCGCCCGTGAGCAGGCCTTCGCTGCGGATGTCCAGCCGGTCCGCACACTCGACGTTGCCCTGCACCTTGCCCATGATTACAACTTCTTTGGCGGTGATGTTCGCCGCGACGTTTCCGTTGCGGCCGATGGTGACGCGATTGTCGGGGAAGCTAATGGTGCCTTCGACGCGTCCGTCAATGAAAAGCGATTCCGCGCCCGTCACTTCACCCTTGATGACGAGCGAGCGTCCGATGTGGGCCTGATCCATGGGTGAGGTGGCCGGCTTGACCGGGGTGTAACTGTTGGTGGGGGCCGCGTTTGGAGAGTACTTCGGTTCCGGAGACTGCAACATGAATGAACCTCACTTGAGTTCCGCAACCGCAGCGGGAGTTGGCCCTGCGGTCGCGGTCGATGGGCTTCTAACGGCAAGAAGAGAATGGCACGAAAGGACGTATTACGACAGGTTACCGAAGGGGGTGTCCGTTGGATCGGCTCTTGGCTCTTAGCTCTTAGCTTCGAGCCTCTTTAGTTTCTAATCTGTTCTTTCCAGCATGCACCGGTTCCCGCCGTGCGAACTCAGGACGGAATCTCCCACCCTTCATCCTTCATTTTCCGATTCGTCCAGTGCTGCAGTTGCACGAACAGCGCGGGTTCGACCACGACAAATCGCAGGCCCGCCCTGCCTCCAGCGTCGGCCCATACCAACCGGCCTTTCGCCTGGATCACGGTTTCGCTCTCTGGCAACAAGAAACTGACGTCGACTAATCCGGCAAAACCGGTCGGATCGCTCACCACATCGAGTCCCATGCCTCCCGTGCTCAGGTTGACCGCCTGCACCTGCAATTCCTTGCCGTGCGCGTTTTTCAGGGTTACGGACAGATTGACTTTGGAACGAAAGAACTTCTGCTGGTCCTCACTGATGACACCGAGCTTGGCCCAGCCATCGCCCGAAGGCACGTCAATCTCATACTCCCGCAGTTTGCGGCTGAGCGTACGGCGGGAAATCCCAAGCTGCTCGGCGGCCTGGGCGCGATGCCCGCCGGTTTGCTCGAGCGCCCGAATAATCATCTGCTCTTCCATGTTTTCGAGGTTGCCGAGCGGTACCGCGCCGCTGGTGTGGGCTGCGGCCGCGGATTTGCCGCACAATTCGGCGACAACTTCGGCGCCCGTGATCTGCCGGTTCTCCGTGGCCATCGCGAGTTTTGCGACCAGGTTCCTCAGTTCGCGGATATTGCCCGGCCAAGGATGGGTCTGTAGGGCAGCCAGTGCGTCTCCAGTAAGAACTTTATCCGCCGCTTTCAGCGACAGGAAGTGACGCGCCAGCGCGGCAATATCTTCGGGACGCTCGCGCAATGGCGGAACGCGCAACTGGAACTGGCTCAGCCGGTGGAAAAGATCTTTGCGGAAACGCCCCTCTTTCACCGCCAGATCAAGATCCTGATTGGTGGCGGCAACCACGCGCACGTCGACGGTGATTTTTCGATGCCCACCCAAACGGTAATACGGCGCGCCGTCCAGAACGCGCAGCAATTTCACCTGGACTTGCGGCTGCAATTCGCCGATTTCGTCGAGAAAAATCGTGCTCTTGTCGGCCAGCTCAAACAAACCGGGCTTCGAGGAATCGGCGCCACTAAAGGCTCCCTTCTCGTAGCCGAACAGTTCACTCTCCACCAGATGTTCAGGCAGGGCGGCGCAGTTGATATCTACCAATGCATTCTTGCACCGATAAGAGGATCCGTGGATGGTGCGCGCAACTAACTCCTTGCCCGTGCCGGTTTCGCCAGTTACAAGCACGGTCTCGGTGTGCCCGGCTACACGGTCCACCATGCCCATGAACTTATGCATCATCGGGCTGGCAATCAGAAATTGTGTGCCGTCGATTTCACGCCGCGCCAGGGGGACCGCTACGGCGGCGACTGGGGCCTGTATCGGCGAAGATACACCTCCCGGAAGCTTCTTTTCGGCGATCTCGATCGAGAATCCCAGAATGCCTGCGGGAGTTGCGGTCGAATCGCGCAGCAGCGTCAAACACAGATGAACATCGACATTCTGCCCGGACTTCGTGCGGCAGCGGAGTTCGCCCTCGAATCGTCCTTTCTCAAGAACCGAAGCCATCGCCCGGCTGGCGAGAAACGTCTGCTGTTCAACCCCATAGAAGTCGGCGATGTTTCGGCCGAGCAAGTCCTTCGGCGCAAAGCCGTATCGATCTACACCCTGGTTACAACTGGTGATGATTCCATGAAGGTCCGCGGTGAAGACCGCGTCCTGCAACTGGTCCAGAATGCCGGGCGGCAGAACGGTTTGAAGAATGGCCTCACCGGCCCGGGCAGAGCCATGGCAAGCTCGGCTCCCAGTTGCGGATTTCGGCGCTCTCTCCGTTGCCGGAGTCTTCGATGAAATTGTCATTTCTTGTCGCTGGCTAAAGGGGAGTGTCACTTTGCGCTGCGACCGCCGGATCCACTAACTTCATGTATTGACCTCAGGCAATTGCAAATATGCGCCCTTTACATGATGCTGCCACAATCCCGATCACTTCGTGGGATGGTTCAGCGCTGACCCTCACACCGAAGTAACTACCACACACTCTTACTTCCGAGTCCCGCCTCGTTCGGACTTTTCATATCGTTCTTCATCCTGCCACCTTCCACATCCGCAGTTACCTCGGTAAGTATCTGATTCTCCAGATAACGAACTACTATCCGTCACAATGGGCGCGCCAGATTCCCGGCTGCGCCCGGGACCGGGTTTGACGGGCCAAAAAGTGACCACGCGGAACCACTTTTTGGACTTACGGAGATGTGCACGGGGAACGCCGCGGCATAGGTAAGCATAACTGTCGCGGATTCAACGCGGTAACAGAGGTAACGCACTCGCCGGCGTGGAGGTGCAGTTGCACGCGGTGTAAGCAGAAGTTGCGGGTCGGCCTATGTCCATTCGGGCAAGACTGTTTATGGGAGCAACGGCAGCGCTTGGCATGTGGGCGCTGGCGCACGCCCTGTGGCACTGGCAGAGTGCCGACCCGACACGATTTGTCTGCTACCTGCTGATCGCAGTTCTTGCTTCCAGTCTTAAGATTCAACTGCCCGGCATCGACGGCACCATGTCGGTCAACTTCCTGTTCATTTTGCTGGGCGTGCTCGAACTGAATTTACCCGAAACGCTGGCGCTGGGCTGCACCGCGACCCTGGCACAATGCCTGTTCGGATCGCGGCAGAAGCTGGTTCCCGTTAAGATCGTTTTCAACGTCTTCGGCATGATGGCGAACGCAATCGCCGTGTCATACTTCGCCTATCACGGTTTGCAGCGAGTGCTCGGCGCGCGCACGCTGCCGCTGCTGGTCGTCACTGCCCTGATTTTCTTTCTAGCGAACACGGTTCCAGTTGCAGTGCTCATCTCGCTGACCGAAGGCAAGCCGGCGCACAAGGTCTGGTCGGAATGCCACTTCTGGTCGTTCCCCTTCTACATGGTCGGCGCGGCGGTGGTGTTTGCCGTGGGCTTCGTCGGCAAACAGGTGGGATGGCAGACCTCGCTTCTGGTTTTGCCGCTCGTCTACTGGATCTATCGCTCGTATCATCTCTATCTCGCCAAACTGGCGGCGAGAAAGAGGCAGGTCGAGATTGAAAAACGCGACGCCGAAGAGGCTGCCTCGCTGCACTTGCGCACCATCGAGGCCCTGGCGCTTGCCATCGAAGCCAAGGACCACACCTCGCACCAACACCTGCAGCGCGTGCGCGTATTCGCGGTTGAGGTCGCGAAGGAATTGGGCTTTCCCGAAGACGAAATCGAAGCGCTGCGCGCGGCCGCGCTGCTGCACGATATCGGCAAGCTGGCAATTCCCGAACACATCATGAACAAGCCCGGACGCCTGACCCCGGAAGAATTCGAGAAGATGAAGATTCACACGCTGGTGGGCGCCGAAATCCTGCAGCGCGTCGCGTTTCCCTATCCGGTCGCGCCCATCGTTCGCTCGCACCACGAGCGCTGGGACGGAACGGGCTATCCCGACGGACTGAAAGGTGAGCAGATTCCGATGGGCGCGCGCGTGCTCGCGGCCGTCGATTGCCTGGACGCACTGGCCTCGCATCGCCAGTACCGCAACGCCATGTCGCTCGATGCCGCCATGGAGAAGATCGCCTCCATGTCGGGCTCGGTTTTCGAACCCAGAATTGTCGAGGTCCTGAAACGCCGGTACCGGGAACTGGAGATGATGGCGCAGTCGGATTCGATGACCATCGAGAACGCGACGCTATCAATATCGACCGACCTTCGCATTGAGGCAGGCGCAGAGCCGGCGGCGGGATTCGAGCAAGCTGCCCCTTTTCCCGGCCCGGCGAACGAGGCGGATTTTCTCTCCTCCATTGCCTCGGCGCGCCAGGAAGCGCAGACCATGTTCGAGCTCAGCCAGGACCTCGGCAACTCGCTGAGCCTCGGCGAAACACTCTCCGTGCTTTCCGTGCGCCTGCGCAAGATGATTCCTTACGATTCGATGGCCGTGTTTCTTTTGAAGGGCGGCAGGCTGGTGCCCGAACTGGTGAGCGGCGACAACTTCCGGCTGCTCTCGTCGCTGAACATTGGCCTTGGAGAAGGGCTGTGCGGCTGGGTCGCCGAAAAACGCAAGCCGATCGTCAATGGCAATCCCGAGGCCGAAACCGGCTATGTGAACGATCCCGCGAAATTCACCACCCTGCGCTCGGCTCTCGCCGTACCGCTCGAGGGACTCAATGGCGTGGTCGGCGTGCTGGCTATGTACCGTGCCGACCGCGATGCTTTCGCGGCGGATCATCTGCGCATCCTGCTCGCCGTCAGCTCGAAGATTGCGCTCTCGGTCGAAAATGCGCTCAAGTATCAGCAGGCCGAGGACTCGGCCACCACCGACTACTTGACTGGACTGCCCAACGCCCGCTCCTTGTTCGTTCATCTGTCGCGCGAACTGTCACGCTGCCGCCGCACCGGCACGTCGCTCGCGCTGATGGTCTGCGACCTCGACAACTTCAAGCAGATTAACGATCTCTATGGCCATCTCGAAGGCGACAACCTGCTGAAGGATTTTGCCGGCCACCTGAAAGAAAGCTGCCGAGGCTACGATTATGTTGCCCGCATGGGCGGAGATGAATTCGTGATAGTCGCTCCTGGGATGAGCCCGGAAGCTGCCAGCGAAAAGGCCAGCCGTCTGAATCAGCTGGCCGTCGAAGCAGGCAGGAAAATTGCCGGCCGCAATCTGGTTGCCCTGAGCGTGGGCACGGCGTTCTGTCCGCAGGATAGTTTCGACGTCGAGCGCCTGCTCGCCGAAGCCGACCGCCGCATGTACTCGATGAAGAAGCTTCACCATTCCGAACCCGCGACTGATGGCGACGCGAACGGTCCAACCCGCGCGAGCAGCGCGACGGTGAACTAGGACGCTCCTATGCTCCGGAAAATTTCGTTACGGAAAATGCTGCTCGGGAAAATCGCACGGCGCCTTGGGACGATCGCCGCGCTCGTCCTGCTGGGCGGACTGCTTTCGGCCACGCTGGTGCGCCTGGCTCCCGGCTTCGATGCCGACGAGCGCGAACTCGACCCCAGCCTGAACGCCGAAAGTGTGCGCGCCTTGCGCCAGTCGCGCGCCGGTGAACACAACATTCTCAGCTTTTACGCCGGCTACCTCCGCGGCGCCATCCACGGCGATCTCGGCACTTCTCATGCCCTCGGCCAACCCGTGCGCGATCTTTTGCGCGAGCGCTGGCCCGTCACCGCGCGCGCGGCTGGCATTGGCCTTTTGCTGGCATGGCTACTCGCCTCAACTCTCGCCTTCACCGCCTGCCTCTGGCGTCGCCCGGCCTATGAAATTCTGGGCACCGCCGTCAGCGGCGCTTTCCTCTGCATCCCGGCGGCGGTGCTGGCCTTGCTTTCCGTAATCCTCAACGCTCCCGGATATCTCGCCATCGCTCTGATCGTGTTCCCCAAGATCTACCGCTATTCGCGGAATCTGCTCGCCAAGGCCTACGCCTTGCCGCACATTACCGCTGCCCGCGCCCGGGGACTCGGCGAAGTTCGCATCCTGGCCCGGCATGTGCTTCCCGTCGCCGGTCCGCAGATGATCGCGCTCGTCGGCATCACCGTCAGCATCGCTCTGGGCGCAAGCATTCCCGTCGAAGCCTTATGCGGGCTGCCGGGCATCGGCCAGCTCGCATGGCAGGCGGCGCTTTCCCGGGATCTTCCCTTGCTGGTGAACCTGACCGTTCTGGTTACGCTTGTAACCTTGCTGGCGAACTCGGGGGCCGATGTAATGATTCACATGTTGAGGCCGCATGAAGCATAAACGCAGCGTGAACGCAGCATGAACGCAGCCCGCAAGCTGGCGTTTGTCGTGGTGCTCGCCCTGTGCGCGGTGTCGCTGGCCGCGAATTGGCTGGCGCCCGCTGGATACGCCAGGCAATTTCGCGAAGCTCCCAGTGCGCCTCCTTCCCGTCAGCATCTGCTCGGCACCGATGAAGTTGGCCGCGATCGCTTCGCGCGCGTCCTCTACGGCACGCGCATCTCGCTCCTGCTCGCTCCCTCCGCCGCTCTGCTCTCCACCGTACTTGCCGCGCTGGTCGGCGGGCTCGCCGGATACTTGGGCGGAATCTGGCTGCGTCTCGCCAGGGGCTTTACCGACCTGTTTCTTTCTCTGCCCTGGCTTTTCCTGCTGATCGCGGTTCGTGCGCTTCTACCGCTGAACGTTTCTCCGCTCGTCTCGGTTCTGATTACGTTCCTCATCCTCGGCCTGCTCGGCTGGGCCGCTTCGGCGCGCGTGCTTTCGACCAGCGCCGATGCCTTGCGCAACTCCGATTTCGTCTTGCAGGCGCGCGCCTCGGGCTTGCACGGTCCGCGTCTCTTTCTGGTTCATGTTCTGCCCAACCTGAAGCCGATTCTATACGCGCAATTCTGGATTTCGATTCCGGTTTTTATCCTGAGCGAGGCGAATCTGGGCATCCTCGGCTTGGGCGTTGCCGAACCGCTGCCTTCCTGGGGAAGTCTTCTGCGCGAACTGGAAGGGTTGATTTCGTTCCGCGAAGAACCGTGGCGGCTGGTGCCTTTACTGCTGCTGATCGTTGTCTTGACGTCGTTTCAGCTGCTCTTGTCGAACGAGGAGGTGACTGCATGATCGGCCGCCGTGCATTTCCACGACTCCTTCTCTGTTTCGCTCTTCTCTTTCTTACTCTGACATCTGGCTCGGCCTTCTCCCAAAGCGGCGGCGAGTTGCGCTTTTGTCTGCGCTCCGAGCCAAAGACTTTCGATCCGCTCCTGGTCGATGACGATTCTTCCCTTTCGATCCGCTATCTGACGGGCGGTGTGCTGGTGCGCGTCAACCGTCACACGCAAGAACTAGAGCCCGAACTCGCGGAATCGTGGAAGTTATCGAAAGACGGCAAACAAATCACTTTCAAGCTCCGCCGCGGCATTACGTTTTCCGACGGCAGCCCATTTTCCTCCGAGGACGTTGCCTTCACCATGCTGCGGCTCATGGATCCCGCGCTGCACTCCTCAACCGGAGACGCATTCCGCTCCGGCAGCGGCGCCGTCAGCACGAAAATTATTGCGCCGGACCAGGTCGCCATCACTTTTCCCGCACCCATTGCCGGACTCGATCGCCTTTTCGATCAGGTTGCGATCATGTCCGCGCATTCTCCCAAGAAGGAAGCGGCCGTGCTCGGGCCATTTATGGTCGCGGAATACAAAGCGGGATCGAGCGTGCTCCTGCGCCGCAATCCCAATTACTGGAAAAAAGATTCCCAGGGGCGCCGTTTGCCGTATCTCGATTCCATCCGGCTCGACATTCAATCGAATCGCGACGTCGAAATGCTACGCTTCAAGCGCGGCGAGCTTGACCTGATCAACGTCATCGACAGCGACTACTTCGACCGCCTGGCCGCCAGTTCGCCGGGGCTCGCGCACGATGCCGGGGCTTCGCTCGATTCCGATTTCATGTGGTTCAACCAGGTGCCCAGCGCTCCCATCCCCGAGTACAAGCGCGCTTGGTTCCGCTCCACCAATTTCCGGCGCGCGATTTCTCAAGCCATCAACCGCGACGATCTGAGCCGCGTGGTCTTTAACGGTCACGCCCAGCCCGCCGTCGGCCCGGTTTCGCCCGCCAACAAATTCTGGTTCAACAGCAAGCTCAAAGCTGAACCGTATCGTCCCAACGCCGCACTGCAACGCCTGCAAGCCGACGGCTTTCACCTGCAAAACGGGGCGTTATTCGATAAGGGGGGCAACGCCGTCGAGTTTTCCATCGTCACCAATGCGGGCAGCAAACCGAGAGAACGCATGGCCGTCATGGTGCAGGAAGATCTCGGGAAGCTAGGCATCAAGGTCAACGTGGTCACGCTCGACTTTCCCTCGCTCATCGAGCGCATTTCGCAGAAATTTAATTACGAAGCCGCGATGCTCGGCTTCCGTAATGTCGACCTCGATCCCAACGGTCAGATGAACATCTGGCTGAGCTCGGCCGAGAATCACGCCTGGAATCCGCAGCAGAAATCGCCGGAAACCGCGTGGGAAGCCGAGATTGACCGGCTGATGCGCGCGCAAGCGTCCACCGCGGATCCGAAGAAACGCAAAGAGAGCTTCGATCGCGTGCAGGAAATCGTCGCCGACCAGGCGCCGTTTATTTACCTGGTCAATCAGAATGCGCTGTCCGCCGTCTCCAGCGCGGTCGAAGGCGCCAATCCCGGCATCCTTTCCCCGCAGACGTTCTGGAACGCCGAGCGCATGACCCTGAACGCAAGTACGCGGGCGAGCCGGTGACGACATTACAGGCTGCGCAAAAATTCGGGCTTTGACTTTGTTTTGAAGGGGCGCGGCTTCAGCCGCGCCGTTCAGAGCCACAAAAAAGCGGGCTTTAGCCCCTGGGGGCCCGACATCACGCCCTAGGAATCATTTGTGAGACGAGTTATATGACACCGACGCCGGATTCCTCGCCAAACCTGCTCTCCGCGCAGGTGACCGTTCGCTATCTCGGCAAAGCTCCGGTGCTCCGCGGAATCTCGCTCCAAATCGCCCGCGGCGAAGTCGTCGGCCTGGTCGGCCAGAGTGGCTCGGGCAAGAGCACGCTGGCGCTGGCCATCCTCGGATTACTCGGCCGCCAGCGCGCCATCGTCGAAGGCAACATCCTTTTTCAGGGCGCCAATCTGCTCGCCATGCGCGAACGGGAATTGCGCAACCTCCGCGGACGTTCCCTGAGCCTCGTGCTTCAGAGTCCTCTCGCCTCGCTCAATCCCGCGCTCCAAATTCGCACGCAACTCAGGGAAGCCTGGCGCGCGCACAGCGACGGCGTCGCCACCAACCAAGACTGCGACCGCGCCATCCAGTCCGCATTGAAAAGCGTCAGCCTGCCCAGCAACCAGGACGACCCGGACTTCCTGCGCAAGCGCGCGTCTCAACTCAGCGTCGGCCAGGCGCAACGCGTGCTAATCGCCATGGCCGTCATGCACCGCCCCGCGCTCTTAATCGCCGATGAAGCGACCAGCGCGCTCGATGTGATCACGCAGTCCGAAATCCTGGAACTGTTCGCGCGTCTGAATCGCGAGACCGGCATGTCGATCCTCTACATCTCGCACGACCTGCCTTCGGTCGCCGGAATCTGCCAGCGCATCGCCATTCTGCACGAAGGCCAGATTGTCGAGTGCGGCGCGACCGAACAGATCTTCACCGCGCCCGTCCACGCCTACACCCGCCGCCTGATGTCAGCCCTGCCCCAACTTCCCACGCGTCGCGAAGGACCCATAGCAAAAGCGCAAGCCGCCACGCTGGAGTAGGGCGGTTTTACAGATGATGTACCCAGACAATTTCCGGCAGTGGATATGCCTGCGTAGGGGCGGACGCCCTCGTCCGCCCAGCGGAGTGAAGCTCCGCAGTTTGCGATGGTCGGGTACACCAACTACAAAACCGCTCTTGCCGTTGGCCTGGCATTCAGAAGTTTTTGCACGGAGCGCAAGCAATCATGAAAAAATATCCTTAGGATTTTCTCACCTGAAGGTCCCCCGAGAATTTCGCGCGACAGGCTCGAGTCGGCGCTTTCAACCCCACCCCTGGGCACTCCCCAACCGAGATTTCCAACCTGTTGACCGGCTTATGGTTAAAGGACGCACCGTCTGCGTACTCCTTTTGTAACTTGGACTCGCACCCAATAACAGCCTAAAGTCATTTGGATCGCGTTTTTTCGGTTTTCGGCCCCCGGCGTGCATCGAAGTATTTGGAAGTTCCGAGATTCGCAGGGCGTCCGAATAAGATTTACGAACCAGGCGCAAAGAATAATAAAGCAATGACGAAGCGAAACCAATTCGGGTTGGCGCCGAGCGCAGTCGCACTCATCGTATTCGCGATCGCCGCGGTTCTTGGTCTGTCCGTTGCCGGATTCGCCCAAACCAGTCCCTACGTCATCGCCGCTTCTACCGCTGCGGTGGACTCCAGCAGCGCCGCTGCTCTTCCCGTCGCCACCAGTGACGAGGCGGGCGAACCTATCCTCACCATCAAAAAACGCGTCGATGAAGTCAACGTGCTGTTCATCGCGACCGATCGCCATGGCAAATTCGTCCGCAATCTAAACCAAACCGACTTCTCCATTTTCGACGACCACAAGCCGGTGGAGTCGATCCTCAACTTCCGCCGCGAGACCGACCTGCCCATCGAGTTGGGCCTGCTCATGGATGTCAGCGGCTCCGTCCAGGGCCGCTTTGCATTTGAAAAAGAAGCCGCCACCGGATTTCTGCAGCACATCATCCGTCCCGGCTATGACCGCGCCTTCGTCGTAGGCTTCAACAAAGAGAGCCGCCTCACCCAGGATTTCACCGACCAGGTACCATTACTCGCCGGTGGAGTGCGGCGCCTCAGCAATGGCGGCGGCACCGCGCTCTACGACGCAATTTACAAAGCGTGCAAGGAAAAGCTGCTGCGCGAAAATTCCGGCCATCCCCTTCGCAAAGCCATCGTCATCCTCAGCGACGGCGAAGACAATCAGAGCGAATACACCCGCGCCCAGGCCATTGAAATGGCCGAGCGCGCCGAAGTTCTCATCTATGCCATCTCCACCGACGACAGCGGCCTGATTCTGCGCGGTGACAAAGTTCTCGAAGACCTGGCTGCCGCCACCGGCGGACGCGCCTTCTTCCCCTACAAGATGAAAGACATCACGCACTCGTTTGCCGCCATTGAAGAGGAACTGCGCAGCCAGTACGCAGTCTCCTACAAGCCCTCCGGCTTCGACGCCGACGGGCGCTACCACTCGATTGAGATCACTGCCCTGAAGAAAGACCTCCAAGTCCGCGCCCGCCGCGGATACTACGCTCCCCGCCAGTAAGCGAAGGTTAAGGTTAAGGTTTCAAGGACTCGGAATAACCTCCGAACTCTGAAACATTGAAACTTTGAAACCTTGAGCTTCAAAACTTTGAAACTTTGCCTTTCCTGTGCTACCGTCCCCTTGAACCCGCAGCGAGGAGAATCCACATGGCCTGGATTGTTCTGGCAGTCATAGTTCTGTTGGGCATCTTCCTGATCGCGATGTACAACAGCCTGGTGCAATTGCGCGTGCGCACCGAATCGTCCTGGTCCGACATCGATGTTCAGCTCAAGCGCCGCCACGATCTGATTCCAAATCTGGTCGAAACCGTCAAGGGCTACGCCGCCCACGAAAAGGGTACGTTCGAGAACATCGCCAAGTATCGCTCCATGGCCATGCAGGCCACCGGCCCAGTGGACAAGGCTGCCGCCGAGAATCAGCTGACCGGCGCGCTCAAAAGCCTGTTTGCAGTGGCTGAAAATTATCCGCAGCTCCAGGCCTCGCAGGAATTCACGCAACTCCAGAATTCTCTCAGCGCGATTGAGGACGCAATTCAAAACGCGCGCCGCTACTACAACGCCGTCGTGCGCGACCTGAACACCAAGATTCAATCCTTCCCGACCAACATTCTGGCCGGGATGTTCGGCTTCCAGCAGAAGCAGTTCTTCGAAACGGCTGCCGCCGATCGCGAACCAGTCGCGGTGAAATTCTAGAGCTTGTGTTTGTGTGGGGACGGGCGCCCTCGCCCGTCCAAGCCGAGCGCAGCTCGGCAGCTGCCAGCGGCCGCAAGCAAATTGGGTTCGCTGCGAGGATAAAGTTCTACGAATGTTCCGCGGAGCTTATACGAATCGCCGACTGCTCGTTTTATTCCTGCTGCTCGCGCTCGCTGCCACCGCCTCTGCCCAGGCCCGCAACTGGCGCGTCGCCGATTTCAACGACACCATCTCCATCGCCGCCGATGGCACGGCCCTGGTCAGCGAAAAAATAACACTGGTGTTCGTCGGCGAGTGGCACGGCATTCACCGCACCATTCCGGTCGAGTATCCCGGCGCGCAGGGAACCAACTACACGCTCTTTCTCAATGTCATGAGCGTCACCGACGAAAACGGAAACAAGCTGAAGTACGATTCGAGCAAGTCCGGAGCCTACCGCGATCTCAAAATCTACATTCCCGGCGCGATCGACACGACGCGCGTCGTCAACATCGATTACTCCGTGCGCAACGGTGTCCGCTTTTTCGACAGTTACGACGAGTTTTACTGGAACGTGACCGGCAACGATTGGCCGGTGCCCATCGACCACGCCTCGGCTTTCGTGACCCTCCCCGAAAATGCCGCCGGAGGACTGCGCGCTCAAGCCTTCACCGGCGCCTATGGTTCCAAGGAAAGCGCAGCGACCGCCGAAGTCAAAGGCGCCGACGTTCTTTTCGAAACCGCTCACCCGCTTCCCATGCGCGGCGGCGTCACCATCGACATCTATATTCCGCAGGGAGTGCTGAAGCCTCCGTCCGCGCTCACGAAGTTGGGCTGGTTTCTGAGCAGCAATCCCATCCTGTTCCTGCCGCTGCTGACTCTGGCCGTAATGCTCGCCCTCTGGTATTCCGTGGGACGTGACCCCGATCCCGGCGTCTCCGTGGCCCCGCAGTACGAGCCGCCCAAAGGCATGTCTCCCGCGGAAGCTGGAACCTTGATCGACGACACCATCCACCCCCGCGACATCACCAGCACCATCGTCGATCTGGCCGTGCGCGGCTACATCAAGATCGAAGAAAAAGTCGACACCTTCCTGCTCTTTCACCACAAAGATTATTTATTTCACCTCTTAAAACCACGCGAGCAGTGGGGTCCCGACCTTGCCCCACACGAACGCGTGATGCTGGAAAACATTTTCCTGGGCGGCGCGGAAACCCGCTTGTCCAGCCTGAAGAATCGCTTCTACACCGTGATTCCCGTGGTGCGTCAGGACATTATGTCCTCGCTGAAGAACAAAGGCATCTACACGCTCGACCCGGAATCGGCCAATGGCTACAGCATCGTCGCCGGTGTCGTCATCGCGATCCTCGTGGTCGCTGTGCAAGTCCTGGGTTGGATGAACCTGTTCTATTCCATTCCGCTGGCGATTGGGAGCGTTCTCGTTTCCGCCCTGATCTGGTGGCTCTTTGCGCGCCAGATGACGGCCAAGACTCTGGCCGGTGCGCGCACCATGGTCGCTGTCCTCGGATTCCAGGAGTTCATGAATCGCGTGGACGCCGACCGCATCAAGCTCATGCCGCCCGACACCTTCGAAAAATTTCTCCCCTACGCCATGGCGCTGGGCGTCGAACACCACTGGGCACAAGCGTTCGACGGCATTGTCAAAGACGCGCCGAGCTGGTACGTTTCGCCGAACGGCTACGTCGGCTTCAGCCCGCTTTTCTTTTCCAGTTCCATGCACAGCATGGCGTCAGATATGCACCAGGTCTTCGTCTCCGCCCCCCGAGCCAGTTCCAGCGGATCCGGCTTCAGCGGAGGAGGCGGATTCTCAGGCGGAGGCTTCTCCGGAGGCGGCTTCGGCGGCGGCGGCGGCAGCGCATTCTAGCTCGTGTGGGGACGGGCGCCCTCGCCCGTCCAAGCCGAGCGCAGCTCGGCAGCTGCCTACGGCCACGGCAACTCCGTATTCGCTATAACAAGCCGTCGCCCGGCAGAATGCCAACCCAAGGCCGTATACTGTTCCGGTTTCTGAGGAGTGATGCATGAATCGTCTGCCGCGACCTGGAGAACCTGTCGCATGAAACGTGAATACCCGGAGAGCCCGCTGGTGGGCGTGGGCGCGGTGATCGTCGAGGATCGTCTCGATGATCATCGCGTGCTGCTGATCCGCCGCGGACAGCCGCCGCTGCTGGGCGAGTGGTCGTTGCCGGGCGGCGTCCTCGAATGTGGCGAAACTCTGCGCGAAGCGGTGGTCCGTGAAGCCCGCGAAGAAACGGGATTGGTGGTCGAGACAGGTGAGATGCTCGGCGTGTATGAGCGTGTGATCCGAGACGACGAGGGACGGGTGCGGTATCACTATGTGTTGATTGATTTCTTCTGTCGCGCGGTTGGCGGCGATCTCAAAGCGGGGAGCGATGCGGCGGAGGTTCGCTGGTTCACGCGTGACCAATTGCCCGCGCTCAATCTGGCGCACGATGCGAATGACGTCGTGCGCAAGGGATTGACGCGGCACTCCGGATGACGAGTGATTTTCTGTCACGCGCGTCAGTCGGCCAGCTTAATCGGCCGTCTTAGTCGGCCATTTTGGCTACGTGCACCGGGAAGCCCGTCTTCGGCAGCAGCGACGTTAGCTCAAACACCTTGAAGCCGTCGCCGGTGATTTCGCTCTGGCGATAGATTCCGGGCTCGGTTTCGGCCGTTTCATGGCGGCCTTGCAGATTCTGGAGAAACTTCTGCGCGTCTTTGCCGCTGGCCTCTCCGCCTTTGGCACGCGTCACCACAGCCTCGGTGGCATAAGAGCGCACGAGCTTCGGCCAATACTTTTGCAGCAGCTGCGTGCTCGCGAAAATATCGGCCCAGACGACTTCTCCGTTCACGGCAACCACGACGCCCACCGCATTCTTATCGCGCAGTTGGCGGATGACGCTTTCGTAGTTGCGCTGCACCGGTTCGGCAACGGCATCCACCTGCTTTTGAACTTCCTTATTGTCCATAACACGCGCATAAGAGGTGGTCGCGTTCACTGCGGGAGCGGCGCCGGTAACCTCTACGCTCTCCGCCATGGCGCGCTGCGAACTGCGCACGCTGTCCCACACCTGCTGCTGATCTTTCGCGCCCATCGCCTTGCTGCGCACGACGGGAGCGGCGAGAAGACCGCCGCTAGCACCGCCCGCCGCGGTGCTAAATTCGTACTTACCGTTCGCCGCCACCCAGCGTCCGGGCTCGACGCAGAAGACACTGAGGTCGACCGGATCGCTCTCAGCGGGCACGATGCGGTCTTTGCCGATGACGCGATCCTGCTTGCCGCCAGTAACTATCTCGCCGGCAAGAAGTAACAGCGGCCGCTTCGAGTTATTAACCAGGACCAACCGATTCACCTCCGCGTCGCGTATGGGATGCAAGATCGCCGGCTCGCCCGGACGGTGGCGGATAAGGCCACGCGCCTGACCGGCTTCGGTCACGACCACGTCGCCGCTGCGCAGGCCCTCATCGAGGGTGAGAAACTCCGCCGTGTCGTATGACTTACTGGCGACGACGGGAAAAACTGTCAGGTTGCCGCTGCGAATCGGGCTGAGCAGCAAATAACCAGATGATGGCGGCACTTCACCCGCTTGCAGCAGGCACGGAACCACAACCGCCGCCACTACCAACAGAGCAATTCCAGCAACCACGATGACCAGCCGCATAATTGGGCCTCCCAGCAGTAAAGACACCAGTGAAGACACCGAGGCTCCCGCGTGCGCGTGATCCTCTGCTTGCGCCGCTGCCCCGGCACGCCCCGGCACACCGAAGTTAGAGCGTGCCGGGGGACTCCATCGCGAGTCTTCCAGGAGTGTCTTTCTCTGCTCGCTGATCGAAGAACGCACGATTTATTCGTCCTTGCATCAAATAACTTGCTAGCATCATCTGGGACATGCCAAGGGGAGGAATGCCAAAGTCCGCCCAATCCGGCCATGCAGCAGACGTCGCTGCGGCTCTTTACCAGCGCAGCGGGGCTGCGGCTTACGGCGTGAGCGCTGTGCAGTTCACGGCCATCCTCGATGAAATTCTGCGCAAGTATCTTTCTTACAATTCGGCCCCCAATTCGGCCCGCGCTCCGGCAGAACAGAAAGCTGAGTTTTGCGCCGGGTTGCGTCTGGAAGAACTGGCGCTGGCGCGCGCATGTGCCGCGGGAAACGAGCGAGCGTGGCAGGACTTCATCAGCCGCTACCGGCGGAAGCTGCACAGCATGGCGTTGCACATTACGCGCGACGGCACACACGCCGCGGAGTTGGCCGATTCGCTGTTTGCGGATCTGTATGGCGTGAACGCGCGCGATGGAGTGCGCAGTTCGAAGCTCGCGTCCTACACCGGCCGCGGTTCGCTCGAAGGCTGGTTACGCACGGTGATGGCGCAGGAGTTCATCAATCGCTATCGCAAGCAGAAACGTACGGTCAGTTTGGACGAGCAGGCGGAAGAAGGTATGCAGTTTGCGGCGGCGGTTCCTGAGCCGGCGTGCGCTTCCGACCAACGGCTGGAAGCGGCAACCGATGAGGCGCTGGCGGAACTTTCTTCAGAGGACCGGTTTACGCTGGCGTCTTATTATCTGGATGGGCGGACGCTGGCCGAGATTGCGCGCACCCTGGGGCTCCACGAATCGAGCGTCAGCCGGCGGCTCGATCGGCTCTCAACCGGGCTCCGGAAGCGCATTCTGGCGGGGCTGCGCGCGCAAGGGATGAGCCATGCCCAGGCCACGGAAGCGCTGGAAACCGACGTGCGAGACCTACAATTGAATTTGCGCTCGCGTTTGACGCAAGATTCCGGGGCAAAAACGTTCCCTGGGAGACAGGTCTCCGCACAAGACGCAGGCGACCCCAAGTAATGACTGAAGTACCCAAAATCGTGTATGACCGCCTGCGGGCCGCTTTGCCGGAGCCAGCATTGCCGGAGCCAGCCGGGCCCGAGCGAGCACATCCGGATGCGGATGTGCTGACGGCTTTCGCCGAGCAGGCACTTTCGGCGACCGAGCGCGACGGCGTGCTCGAGCACCTGGCGCTCTGCGAAGACTGCCGCGAGGTGATCGCTCTGGCGCTTCCGGCTGCCGACATTGTGGCCGCTCCGCTTGCGGCGGAGACTGAAGCGGTTCGAGCAACGGTCTCGCGGGCGGGGGCGCCCGCGCCACACAAGCTAAGCTTTGCCTGGCCAAGTCTGCGGTGGGCCGCGCTGGCAGCGGGAATTGCGGTGGTTGCCGCGGTGCTTCTGGTGCGTCCGGGAAAGCTGAACCAGGCGACGCTGCCTTCCGTCAACCCGCAGGTTGCGACCACTGCGCCGCCAGCTTCCGGCCCGCAGATTGCATCGTCACCAGTCCCATCGTCGCCAATCGCGTCGTCGTCAACAAACCAATCCTCAGTCTCGGCTAAAACTGACGAAGCACCTCCAACGTCGGAATTGCGGTTGTCCAAGAAACTCAAGGCTGGACAGGTTGTAACACCGTCGCATCAAACGGAGTCCGGAATGCTGCTTGCTGACAACAAGAAGGATTCGGGCCTGGCAGACAAGCTCTCGGCCGCGCCGTCGCCCAGAGCGCGGGCGCTCGATGCACCGATCGTTGGAAGGTCGACTGAAGCCGTCGAGGTTTCTGGAGCAGCCGTCGCAGTAGAGGTAGCCCCTTCCGCCGACGGCAGCCTGGTGGCGCGCAACGACGCACCGGCGATTGAAAAAGCAAAACCGGCGCTGCAAGAGATGGACGTGAATGGGCTGCAGAAAACCCAGGCAGCCGTTGTCCCCGGACCGGCTAGGTCACAGGCCAGGAATATGATGTCTGCTGTGAAACTGGCACCCACTGCAAGCCAGACTTTGACGCACAATGTCGCTTGGGCGATTGCCGCGGGTGTCCTGCAACGCTCACTGGACAGCGGTCAGAGCTGGCAAAATGCTTTGCGCGCGGATCATCCATTGCTGTGCTACGCAAGTCACGACGACGATGTATGGACGGGCGGGCAGGCGGGCGCACTTTTCCATTCCGCCAACCGTGGCGTAACTTGGGTGCAGGTGCAGCCTTCCATCAAAGCCCAGCCACTTAGCTCCGACATAACTCACATTGATCTGCGCGGCGATGTGCGTGGCGACGTCCGCGGCCCGGCACAGATTGTACTTTCCACCAGTAACAACGAAATCTGGAGCAGCTCGGACGGCGGAACAACCTGGGAGAAGAAGTGATCCGGCCGCTTCTGACGTTCTGCCTTGCGGCCATTCTCTCGGTCGGCAGTTTTGCGGAGCAGCCCGCAGAGCTTTTCGTGGTTTTTCCCTATTCCTCAAACAGATAGCATCTATTAGAGCGTGTTTCATAAGTTGTTCTTTGAAGGGGCGCGGCTTCAGCCGCGCCGTTTCGAGCCACCGGAAATGGGGGCTTCAGCCCCTGAGGGGAACAGCCCCCTTCCCGACAAACCCATATATGAAACACGCTCTAACTCCGCGAAGTAACGTTACATCCGCGCATGACCCGCAGTACTCATTTGCAAGCTTTACATTACGAAAGTGACATTTACAGTGGGGCCAAACGGACATAGGATGAGCATGTGGTTTGGCAGTTCTGGGGGAGGGCTGCCAAAGACGTCCTGAGCTTCAACGCTTAGGGCGTTTTTTATTGCCCTCAACAATTCACCGGACAAGAAACTTTCGCAAGCCTAGGTTGTGACAAGCGCGGCGATGCTCTTGACTCCAAAAACGGAATCCACCGTGCCTACGATCTGCTCCATGGCTCCGTCGATGTCGAGCGTGAAACGGCCGAGATCCATATTTTCAAGCGCAGGATAGGTGGTAACCAGGATTTGCCACGCCGCATCACCGCCGAGATCAACCCCCATGATCTCGTCATAGCCGTAGCCCAGGTAGCGCACCCGGCACAGGAGATCGCTCAGGTGAACCAGGCAGGCCAGCGGTCCGGCAGTCGGCAGAAGGCTTACATCGTGGTGACAGCGCGCGGTGTCCACCAACTCCTTTGGCAGGCCCCAATGCTCGCAGAGCATCTGCCCGCTCCCGCAATGAGTAAACCCGAGAACCTGCTCTTCGATGACATGG
The DNA here is from genome assembly GCA_050014475.1 of Terriglobales bacterium. Lineage (GTDB taxonomy): Bacteria > Acidobacteriota > Terriglobia > Terriglobales > Acidobacteriaceae > Acidiflorens. The sequence continues at coordinate 70,247 of JBEKDG010000007.1, forward strand.
AGGGGCACGTGCTGCTCGGCGGCACGTCGCAGGCATTCTCGAAAATCCTCGGTATATAGGACCGAGTTCACCAGAAACCCGAGGTCGTGCAGCAGTCCAGCCAGGTAAGCTTTTTCGGGCTCCTGATATTCGATTTTCTGTGCCATTCTTTGCGTGACCAGTGCGCAGCCGAGCGCGTGCCGCCAGAACGCATCCCGCCCGATCACCCACTTATCTTGCGGGATAATCCGATTCACGCACAAACCGAACAGTATCGACCGTACTCTCTCGATGCCCAGAGCCATGACCGCGGCGCGCACGGTTTCGATATAGCGGCTTCCGGAGAGAGGAGAATTTGCCACCCGGACGCATTGCGCCGCGATTGCCCCGTCGTAAGAGACTAGTTCAACCACTTTTTCAACTCTGATCTCTTCGGAAGGCAATCGCATCATATCGAGAAGCGGTTTCAGAATGGCGGGAGCGGTCGCGACCGAATCCAGCTGCTTGATTTGGGCTTGCAGTTGTGAGTGCAGTTCGGCTTTCATTTCTTGCCTCTAGCGGCCTGCCAGGCTGTCGGTTTCCAGTACGCCGTCGTCCTTGGAAAATGGATCAGCCGAAACGAATCGTCCACCTGGAACAGAGATTCGGCATGTCCCATGAAAAGGTAGCCACCGGGCAACAGATTGAAATAAAAATGCCGCACCACACGGCGCTTCGAAGCCAGGTCGAAGTAGACCAGCACATTGCAGCAGAAGATGATATCGATCCCCCTCTGGAACAACATCTTGCGGTCGTCACTGAGGTTGACGCGGTCAAAGCGGATCTGCGCTTTCAGCAGATCGTTGGCCTGGAATTTCTTGTCGCCCACCTCTTTGAAGTATTTCCTGCGCAGCGCGTCGCTGGTATTGCGCAGGGCATACTCTCCGTAAATGCCGGCGCGTGCTGTTTCGAGCGAATTATCGTTCAAATCGGTGGCGAGAATGTCCCATGTCCAACCGGCAAGCAGTTTGTCTTTTTCTTCGAGCAGAAACATGGCCAGCGTGTGGGGCTCTTCTCCAGTCGAGCAGCCGGCGCACCAGAAGCGCAGACATTTAACGCGGACCAAACCCCTGCTCTGCAGGATCTGCGGAAGAATCACGTTGCGCAGCGCATCCAACTGGCCGGGATGGCGGAACATGTAGGTTCCACCGATGGTGATTTCGTTCAGCAGCAGGCGCAACTCCGCGGCGCGGTTTGCCCGCGCAGTGAGGTGTTCCCAATACTCCGAGGGGCTGGCCGCGCCGAGCGCGGCCATCCGGCGCGCGCAAGGTGGCATCAGAACATAAAGCTTTTCCTCGGGATGATAGATTCCAGAGGTCTGATAAATCAGATCGCGGATCTTCAAATATGCCGGATCGCCCGGGTTTGACTCCAGACTCACGGCAGGCTTCGCTCTTGCGACTTCGATGGGCATCGTTTCATCTTTCGCCAGCTAAACTTCCGGGCATCGTTTAGTAAATTCCGAAGTCCTTCACACGCGGGCAACGATGGCGAAAGCTCTCCGCATCGGCACCCTACGCACAACTTCCGGCCCGATGCCGCCCAGAGGATATATGCCATCGGCCAGGCTGGCGGCAACGACCAGAAACTCCTTTACAGTGTCGCCGGAATCATTCGTTGCGAATACCTTCTCCATCGGCGCGGCCCTTCTCTCGCTTAAGCACAAAAATGCCGGCTGATCTCGATTTTCGGTTCCGTCCATCAACCCCTCGGTCGCACGGAAAGTCCCAATCCAATTAGAAAGCTCTCACGGTGCGGCTCGACAATTCCTGGGATGGAGCATTCGCGGGGCCCAGACGGGTGCGCGCCCAGCACCTTCGACAGTCTCCGATGGGCAGATCGGCAGTCCGGCGCCTGCACTTGTCGTGCGCACTTTTGTGCGCACTTTTGTCCGCGCTTCACGGTTAGGCGAAGAATCCATCGCCCAGAGAGAGGACGGGATCTCTACTTTATTCCCGAGACAATTCGCGCTCTTTCGGAATGACTACCGGAATGACTGCGCCTAACCAACCAGGAGAGTTCTGTATTACCGACGCGGAGATCTGCCCCTTCCAGTCTTCGGCGAATCGGTGGCGAATCAGCGGTCTTACACGGAGTAGGAGACATCGTCACTTGCGGCGTCTTGCGCCGTGCCTTCCGTCGTGGAGGCGGCGCCGTTAGCCTTGCTGCCACGTCGCATGGCGACGATGCCGGTGCGCACCATCTCCAATACACCATAAGGACGCAGCACTTCGAGCAGTCCGTCGATCTTGTCTTCCGCGCCGGTGATTTCGATGGTCAATGATTCGGGAGAGACATCGACCACACGCGCGCGAAACACGCTGGCGAGTTCCAGCACGTGCGAGCGCGCATCGTGCTTGGCCGCTACCCGGATCATGGCCAGGTCCCGCACGATGGCCGGTTGATTGGTGATGTTCTCGACCAGCAGCACGTTCACCAGTTTGTATAGATTCGCTTCGATGCGGCGGGCCTGGTCGCGGTCGGCGTCCACGGTAATGGTCATGCGCGACACCTCTGGTTTTTCAGTCCGTCCCACCGTCAGCGAATCGATATTGAAGGCGCGGCGGCGAAACAGCGAAGCCACGCGGGTGAGCACTCCCGGTTTATTTTCGACGTACACCATGAATGTATTCAGCATATTTTTTCGTCTTTTACTTGTGGTAGTGGGCCAATTCCTTGTTGCTGGGCTGCGCGCTACGGGCCGCGAGCTTCGAGCGAATGGGTGCCCCGCAGCTCGCAGCACGTAGCCCGCAGCGCATCTATTCGTCTCTGGCAGTCTCGACAATCGGACTGGGCCGCCGAATCATATCGTGCAGCGCAGCGCCGGCCGCAACCATCGGATAGACGGTATCTTCCTGTTCAACCTTAAAATTGATCAGCACCGGCCCATCGTGCTGGCGCGCCGATTGCACCGCCGGCACGACCTCGGAACGCTCCGACACAGTCGTGCTCCGGATGCCGTAAGCGTCGGCCAGCCGGGCGAAATCCGGATTGAGCAAGGGCGTGGCCGCGTAGTTGCGGTCGTAGAAAAATTCCTGCCACTGCCGCACCATGCCGAGATAGCCGTTGTTGATGATGGCGATATGGATCTTCAGATTCTCCTGCACCAGTGTCGCCAGTTCGCACATGGTCATCTGGAATCCGCCATCGCCCACCACCACCCAAACCTCGGCCTCGGGGCAAGCGACTTTGGCGCCGATGGCGGCGGGCAGAGCGAAACCCATCGTACCTAATCCGCCGGAAGTAATCAGCGTGCGCGGATGCTCATGCTTGTAGTACTGCGCCTCCCACATCTGGTGCTGACCGACGTCGGTTACTACGATCGTGTTGCCGTCGCGCGTCTGGTGCCACAAATCGTTGATGACATGCGCGGCATAGAGATGGCCGCTGTCGGGCAGGTTCTGGATGTCGCGCACGGCGGAATCGCCCTTCAGCTTGTCAATGGAATCCAGCCACTCGCTGCGGTCGATGGATTCGACATGCGGCAACAATTCGAGCAAAACTTCCCGCAAATCGCCGACCAGGGGAACATCGACCTTGACGTTCTTGTTGATCTCCGCGGGATCGATCTCGATGTGGATCTTCTTAGCGTTGGGCGCGTACGTTTTCAGGTTGCCGGTGACGCGGTCGTCGAAGCGCATGCCGAAGGCCAGCAGCAGATCTGCTTCTTGAATTGTATGATTGACCCAGGCTTCCCCGTGCATGCCCATCATGCCGAGATTGAGCGGGTGCGACGCGGGGAGCGCGCCCAGGCCGAGCAGCGTGAGCGCGACCGGGATGCCGGCGCGCTCGGCAAAATCGCGCACCTCGCGCATGGCTCCAGAAATGATGATGCCGTGGCCGGCGAGGATCACGGGCCGCTTCGAATTGTGGATCAACTCCAGCGCCTGCTCATACTCCTTCGGAGCGGGCGAAAGGTCGGGACGGTAACCCGGCAATTGCGGCTTGGCCGCCTCCCAGTCGAACTCGCACGAACCCTGCTGCGCATCTTTGGTGATATCGACCAGCACCGGACCGGGGCGTCCCGACCGCGCCACGTAGAAAGCTTCACGGATCGTGCGCGCCACTTCGCTCGCGTGGATAACCAGATAGTTGTGCTTGGTGATCGGAAGCGTCACGCCGGTGATGTCGGTTTCCTGAAACGCGTCCGACCCGATCAGCTTGCTGCCCACCTGCCCGGTGATGCAGACGATCGGCGAGGAATCGAGCATGGCGGTGGCGATTCCGGTGACCATGTTGGTCGCTCCCGGCCCCGAGGTTGCGACCGCAACTCCCACCTGTCCACTGGCGCGCGCGTAGCCGTCGGCCATGTGGGTCGCGCCTTGTTCGTGGCGCACCAAAACATGATGGATCTTGCTGTGCTTCAGCGCGTCATACGCCGGCAGAATGGCGCCGCCGGGATAGCCAAAGACGTGCTTCACGCCTTCCCGTTCCAGACATTCCCAAAGAATACTGGCCCCGGTCATCGTCTTGGCCTTGCCTGTGCTCGGCGTGCTTTTCTGCTCCGTGCTTTTCCGATCCGTCATGCGACCTCCCTACCTGTCCGTGGTACAAGTGCGATTTCGTATCAGCGTACCCCTTCGCAGGCTGCCGAAAAACTTAAGCTTCGTATCCTCAAGCTTCGTATCAGGGTATCGCTTTAGCGATACCGTAAGTTCTCAAAAATCAGATGCCCCTTTAGGGGCTGAGCGTCGAAAAGCCCCTCCTGGAAAAACAAAACCCACCTTGCCAGCGTTTCTGGCGGGTGGGATTCGGGAGCGTTTACGATTTCTAATTTCTCAGCTCACTCTTTCCCTCCGCACCGAGTCGGACAAGCATACTCGTACCCCTGGAATTTTAAAACTAATTCGTCGGAGACCCGGTCGATTCGTCAAGGTTGCACCAAAGAATTGACGTGATAGTACCCGACCGACCGACCGGTTGGCAAGCGGAAAGTCGGGCGCATTCCTCCAGACGCTTACCCGTCCAGGGCCGAAGGTTTTGGGAAGGCAAGAAGATCTTCCTAACGAATGGCGCGGAGACGCTTCCAGGGTGACGTAGAAGGAACTGCCGAGAGAGAGCAGTTGCCAGTGCCTACCCGAACAGTCTTGGTTGGACGCGTTTGAACAACGAGCCGCCGACTATGAATCCGTTCGGGCGGAAGCGAAACGGGAGATTGGCAAAGCATGTCAAACGGTTGAAGAATGGCTTTTCAGTAAAGGGCTTCATCAGACTCTCGCTAGGAGCTAGTCGCGGCGGGAGCGTCGGAAGACTGCCCATTTCCCCTCCCACCCAGCGGTCCGCTGGAATTGCCCACCGAGCTGACTTTTTTCATCACATCCAACCGGTGACCGCCATCACATACTTCCAACCCGCCCGATGCAACAATGTTCATCTGATTGGGGCAGTCAAGAGGTGTGCCCGTCAACCAAGACGGATCTCGAAGCTGCCCCAAACCCATTTTCAACGCTCTTTGACAACCTAAGTCGTTGATTCTGGAAGACTTTAGCTGTAAGTCCTTTAAACCCAAAGACCTGGCGGGAATTTCCTCCTAACCCCATGATTCCAAAAGACCGGGGGGGAGGGGGGTACCATTACTAACTAGTTAATATACCAACTAGTAAATAGCCGCGAAAGTCCGGTTGCGTTTCACTGGCCCTGCGTGTTGCCTGACGCTCGCACCGCCTCCTGGCAAGCGCCCGCCGCGGTCAACACTTTGTCAAAAGCTGTATCTGTGCGGAGTTTTGCCAGCAGAGGATCATAAAGCAGATTCTCGTGCGCGCAATAGTTCTGCTCGACCGCGCTCTGGAGCAGATGGAGAGCCGCTTGTTTCTTGCCACAGTACGCGAAGAGCGCTCCCTGGATATACCACGTCTCAGGGTCGGGTTCGGAGGGCAGGCTGGTTTCCGCTTCCTGCGCCATCCGCTCCAGGTCCGCGGCTGGCCGCAACTGCAGGCAAGACTCCAGCAGATCGCGGTGATAGCGCGGCGTGGTCGGCATGCGCTTCACCGCCTCGCGTGCTTCCGAAATCTTCCCCTCGCGCAGAAGGATGGATGGCAACACATACGCGGCCCACTCCGAACCGGCATCCAGACGGACAAAATCCGCCGCCCGTTCCGTCTTACCCAACTCCATGAACGCCCAGGCGCAAGAACGAAAAGCATAGTTACCAGGGTCGAGCGCCAGCGCCGTGTTGCATTCACCCGTCGATTGCCCCAGCATCCCGGCATAACGATAGACATAACTCATCACAAAATGAGCCTGGGCACTTTCCGGACGACGCTTGACCCACGCCAGCGCCGCCTGGTATGCCTTGCCGAGTTCGCCTCGCTCAACCCGGTTCTCGATCAGTTGTCCGGCGGCAACCACCCGATTCGGATCGAGCTCTATGGCACGTTCGCAGGCTTTGTTGGACCGCTGGAACATCGGCTCGCCACCATCGGAGTAGTCCGCGTCATAGTAGCAACGCAATCCGAGCTGTTCCCATGCCGGCGCGTAGGTTGGGTCCACGCCGACCACATGCTCCAGCACCGCGATGGCATCCTTATTTGGCCCGGCATCGTGAGGCAGCGCGAGGCTATGCAGGTAGAGATCGTAAGCCTCCGCGTTTTTCGGGCGCGTGCTGGTATCGAGAAAACCGCCGGCCGCGCCGAGCGCCGGCAGCAACCCTTGACGCATCTGGGCAGCCATCTGCGCTTGCAATGCGATCAGGTCCTGAGCGGGCGCGGTCAGGTTGGTCTGCCACACAAGCCGGTTCCCATCCACTTGGATCGCCTCGAGCGTAATCAGCAGGCGGTCGCCTTGCTTCAGGAAGTGTCCGGTAATAACGCTGGCGACGTGCACTTCCCGGCCCGCCTGCTGCGGATCGACGTCGTTGCCGACAAACTTTCGCGTGATCGCGGAGGGACGAACGTCAAGCGTCCGGGTGTAAGTGAGCGTGTTGGCGATTTCATCGGCCAGCGCGAAGCGCAGAAACTCCACGCTGATGTCGCCATTCATGTTCTGCAACGGCAGCACCGCAATGGTGTTCTTCGGCGCGCCACCGCCCGCCATCTGACGCTGTTTGAACCACCACGCTCCCACCGCAAACAAAACCGTGAGCAGCAGCGCGCTGACGCCCAGCAGAAGATAAGTTGAAAATTTGCTCGTGGCCTGAAACGTAGTTGTGGCAATGCGATACGGCAAGGCTGGCCGCCGCGCCCCGGTCTTGGTTAACCCCGATTCCGTTTCCTTCCTCAACGACTGGAGATCGCCCTTCATCGCCAGCGCGTTGGGGTAGCGGTGCCCCCGGTCTTTTTCCATGGCCCGGCCGATGATGCCTTCCAGATCCACGGGGAGCGCGGGGTTGAGACGAAGAGGAGAAACCGGCTTCCGGTTCAGGACCGCGTCCAGCGTGGTGATCACGTTGCCGGTGGCAAAAGGCTTCTTGCCGGTTGCCATTTCATAAAGCACGACTCCGAGCGAGAACAAATCGCTCCGCGGATCCAGTTCTTCGCCGCGCGCCTGCTCCGGAGACATGTAAACCGCGGTTCCGGGAATCACGCCCACCGCGGTCATCGAGTCTTCCATCGCTGCGTCGCTCGATCCCGGTTCGCGCGCCGACTTGGCCAATCCGAAGTCGAGGATTTTTGTCTGACCGCTCTGCGCCACAAAAATATTCGCCGGCTTGATGTCGCGATGAATGATCCCCTTGGCGTGCGAAGCCGCCAAGGCATCCGCCACCTGGATGCCGATGTCGAGGATCTCGTCGACTTCCATCGCCTTCCCCCGCATCCGCTCCTTCAGGCTCACCCCTTCCAGCTTTTCCATGACAATGAAGGGATGTCCGAAGTTGTCGTCGATATCGTGGATGGTGCAGATGCCGGGATGGTTTAACTGGGAAGCGGCGCGGGCTTCACGCAAAAAGCGGTCGAGCGACTTGCGGTCGTGGACCATCGCCGCGGGAATGAACTTGAGGGCAACGTGACGCGCCAGGCGCGTGTCTTCCGCCTCATACACCACGCCCATGCCACCACCACCGAGCTTTCCAACAATGTGATAGTGGGAGACTGTCTGGCCGATCATTCCCAGGGCCTCAGTGCCGTCCGCGGCTATGTTAGGCCGCTGGCGAAGCCTGGGTCAACCCTCTGCTCTTCTCGTTCCGGGTGATTGTTGACACTCCGGCTGATAAAAACCAGCGCTTTCCCGGCAGAAGGGGTGGGCATGGTGAGCTTGCCTCGACACGGTCGCGCGGGCAGGCTTTCGGCGCCTGAATACGGGCTTCCAAGTTCGGCACCAGCCTGCTAAAGTTTCTCGCTCCGTTCGCCGATTCTGCATAACGTATCTCTGGATGCACGGGCCAGCCAATTGCCAGCTCCTCAAGCAACCTCTTGGTCTTATGATGGTGGTAAGGTGTCATGGGGTACTGATCGGCCACGGGGGCGTGAGTGAGCGACCGTTTGTTATTTGGCGCAGCGGAGGTCGGAGGTTCAAGACTCATGCAGGCGTTGGTGGTCGATGATTCCGCTGTCTATCGCAAATTGATCGGCGATCATTTGCGAAGCTGGGGTTTTGGCGTCACCCTCGCCGAGAGCGGCTCCCAGGCTGGGCGAATCCTGGAGCAGCCGGATGCGCCCAAGCTCGTTCTGCTCGATTGGGTGCTCCCCGATCTGGATGGCATTGAGCTTTGCCAGCGCATCCGGCAAGCCGGATCCTCCGGTCCTTACGTCTACGTCATCCTGCTGACCAGCAACGAGGGCCACCAGAACATGCTCGACGCCATGCAAGCCGGGGCGGACGACTATCTGGTCAAGCCCTTTGATGAGCTGGAATTGAAGGCGCGCCTGCTCGTCGGTAAGCGGATTCTCGACCTGCAGGAAGAGCTGGTTTCCGCTCGGGAGTCCATGCGCCACGCCGCCACCCACGATAACCTCACCGGGTTGCTGAATCGCGGAGAGATTCTCGCCATGCTCCAGCGGGAATTGGAGCGCGCGCGCCGGGAGCGCCAGCCGGTGGGCGTGGTGCTTGGCGACATCGACCATTTCAAGAGCGTGAACGACACACTCGGCCATGTTTTTGGCGATGAGGCGCTCCGCGAAATCAGCCGCCGACTGCGTGCGCAACTCCGCGTTTACGACGGTGTTGGCCGATACGGCGGAGAAGAATTTCTTATGGTTCTGCCCAACTGTGATTTGACCAACGCTCTGCTGCGTGCGAATGAACTCCGCGAAATTATTGCCAATACGCCCGTGTTTTGTTCCGGCAAGGAGAGACTCATCACCATGAGTATGGGAGTCGCCGTCTCCGATTGCGATGGAAAAAACGAAGTGGAAGTGTTGTTGAATCACGCCGACGCCGGCCTTTATAAGGCCAAGGAGAAAGGCCGGAACCGGATCGAGCACTTCACCACTCCTGCCAAAAAAGGCGCCGCGCCCGCAAAAGCTAAAGCCATCTCACAATGAACCGAAGGGATAACCTGCCGTGACCCTCAGCCGGGTTTCCCGCTCTCCTGCGCGGCAGTGATGCTGGTCACTTGGGTGTTGGCCAAAAGCGCCATGCGTTGGAAATTGCGTGGCTGTTCTTGATGAAGTCTCGCCCTTGCTGATGAGCCACACCCCGTCAATGAGCGCAATCGCGATATTTCGCCAGCAACCCTTTGAGATAGCGCCAACTCCACGGCTTTCATTGACTTGATCTGTGATAAAATTTCAGCGCTGATTGAATCAAGCCAGACAAAACGTGGAGATTGGAGCGAAACACTATGAACAAACTCATTCTTGCATTGGTGTGGGTTGTGTTCGCGGCTTTATCCGTGTCCGCTCAGACTATGGAGTGCGCGTTTACGCCGTGGCCATCGGGAGAGGCAGTCGCAACTCTTAGCGCCTCGACCGCCCCCCCGAATAACGTCGGCCAAAACGGGGTCACCATAATCGGTTTCTGGTTGCCGTACGATTGCATGACAACGGGCGTGGCTTTCAACGTGGTGACTCAGGACGCCAACCCTTCTAACATGTACGACATCGGGCTGGTTTACTGGGGGAACGGAACCGGAACCGCAGGGCAGCTTGTCGTCCACACGGGGGCACTCTCCGGTCCGAGTTTTACGCCGAATCTGAAGGTTGTGCATTTGTCTTGGGCTGGCTGTGCACAGGGTTGTGCTCTTTCTGCAGGGATCTACGGTGAAGCCATAGGCACAAACTGTACCTCGACGAACCCGCCGTGTGCTCAGCTCAGCGGAGACAGCGACCAGGGCTTGATATACGCCTTCGACGTTTCAAACCCGCCTAACAATCCGACGTGGAATTTTGTCATTCCACCAAATGGGAACGGGTTGCCGGCGAACTTTTCAACGAGTTCTCCCTGGCCGACTCAGGTAACACCTGCGGCCTACACTGGCACGGGCGCGGGAGGCAGTCCGAAGCCTCCGACGATCTTGATCTACTAGGGGAGAAGACTACGATGAAAATAATTTCTGTCATCTTCCTTCTTGTCTTTGTTTCGGCTTGTTCGGTCAGCAGCACCCCGGCCCCACCCCCGCCGCCGCCCCCAACTGCGCCCAACTGCTTTATCAACGTGTCGTGGAATACGATGTCGCATTCCTACGTCGGTAACGTAGTCTATCCGTATGTTCTGATCCAAGGTGGCATTAACATCCCAGTAGGTTGCTATACGTCGAAAGTTACGTTCCTAGCCTCATTTATTGACAACGTGTCGCCGAGTGACCGGCTGGACATAGGGCTCTACTGCCTGAGCGGCCCATGCACGGCCAACAATGGAGCAAACCAGCTGTTTGTCCATGTCGGTGGCCTTCAGGTGAACAGCGGCGAAAAAGCAACGAGCTTCTTCCCCTGCCTAGTTAGCACCCCAACTCAAGAAGCAACCTGCCAAACCGGCCAACAGTCAGCCTTTGGAACACTGAACACGCTGTCATGGACGGAAGGCACAACGTACTTGCCTCCCGGTAATTATATGTGGGCCATGGACGATACCTGTAATCCGCCAGGCGCGGGATGTTCACAGGGCCTGGGCGAGGGAGGGACCCTTCATTCCCAGATGTTTCCCTTCAAATACTTCACCAATGCCACGGCGGTTAGCTGCATTCAGCAGAACATGGGCGCACTGCCGAGCAGCCTGCCCTCATCCTGTGTGGGAAATGGGGGGCCGCCCGATAATTGGGCCTTGCAGGCACCACACATCATTGCAGCAGCCGTTTATTGAGACCGGCACATGAGGTCGCTGTCTGTGACCCCAAACACAAAAGACGCACGCCCAAGCAGGACGTGCAGCCCTGATCCGGCCGGATTCGCCTATCGCGAAAGTGGTAGCCTTTCCTGGAGGACATAAGTTCCGCTCAGCGGCCGAACTCGCTGCGAGCCACTGCCCACTTGTTCTCCGACCTTCCAGCTCGCATCAAGCAGTGCGCGCGCGACGCCGGGTTCGATCTGTGCGGCATTGCGCCGGTCCGCGACTTCAGCGAGTTGCGCGTCTTTCCCGTTTGGATCGCGGATGGGAAGCACGGCGAAATGAAATACCTGGAAGCGCGCGATGACACCCGCGAACTCAAGCGCGCGTCGCTGGCCCGAGTTGCCCCCTGGGCGCGCAGCGTGGTCGTGTGCGCCATCAACTACAACACCGCGCATCCGTATTCGACTGAGGCGCGGACGGAAGGTGCAAGCCGAGGCTGGATTTCGCGCTACGCCTGGTCCCGCGAGGACTACCACGACGCCGCCCTGCGCCGCCTGCTAAAGATAGAAGATGAGTTGCGCGGACTGCTCGACGCAACTGGCAACTCGCTCCAACTTCGTTCCTATGTTGACACTGGCCCGCTCATTGAGCGCGTGTACGCCAAGTACGCTGGCGTAGGATGGATCGGAAAAAACACCTGCATCATCAACCAGCAGCTTGGATCGTGGCTATTGCTGGGCGTAATCCTTGCCTCGCTCGAGCTCACGGCCGGCCTGCCTGCGCCGGATCGTTGCGGGACTTGCATGCGCTGCATCGCCGCCTGTCCAACGCAGGCAATTGTTGCGCCCGGCGTACTCGACGCGCGGCGGTGCATTTCCTATCTGACCATCGAGAAGCGGGGCGAGATTCCAGACGAGTTGCGCTCGGCCATGGGACGGCACGTCTTCGGATGCGACATCTGTCAGGACGTTTGTCCGTGGAACCGCAAGGCGCCGGCGACTTCCGCGGCGGAGTTCGAGGCGCGGGAAGGGCTGGTCAATCCAGCGCTAGACTGGCTAGCCGAAATGCAGCCGGAAGAGTTTCAAGTTGTGTTCCGCGGATCTCCAGTCCGGCGCGCAAAGCTTTCCGGCCTGCGGCGGAATGCGGTGATTGCGATGGGAAACAGCGGCGACAAGAAATTTGTGCCAACGCTAAAGAAACTCTCCGAGGATTCAGATCCGGTGGTCGCGGAACACGCGCGCTGGGCGGTGGCGACACTCGAACAAAGCAGTACCCAGCGGCCAGTACCTAGTAACCAGCAAATGCGCTTTACGGTCTAAGGGGGCGTCTGATTTTCCCGTAGAGACGCGGCTTGCCGCGTCTCCGGAGACGGGGCGAGCCCCGTCTCTATACAGGAAGAAATACCCTGATACGAAGCCCGAGCTTTTCCGCAACCTGTAAAGTCGCGCCCTTCCCTTTCGTTGCGCGAGCAACCTGTCCGTTTACAATCGTCGTTGCATTTCAGCGGAGGAATCGACCCATGTTCCAGAAAGATCTGCTTCAGGGCAAGCGCATCCTTATCACCGGCGGCGGCACCGGTTTGGGCAAGGCTACCGCGCAACGGTTTCTCGAACTGGGCGCGGAAGTTTATATTTGCGGGCGGCGCCAGGAAGTTCTTGCGGCCACCGAGCAGGAGTTGCGCGAGCGCACGGGCGGCAAGATCCACTTTCGTCCCTGCGACGTGCGCGACGCAGCGGCGGTCGAAGAGATGATCGGAGGCATCTGGGCCGAAGGTCCCCTCGATGTGCTCATGAACAACGCGGCAGGAAATTTTCTGGCGCGCACCGAAGACCTTTCGCTGGGGGCATTTCAGTCGGTGATTGGCATTGTCCTGATGGGCACGCTGCACACGACCATGGCTTGCGGGCGGCGATGGCTGGCGGCGAAGCGAGGAGGCGTGGTGCTGAACGTGACCACCACATACACGACCACGGGCTCGGCGTATGTGGTGCCATCGGCGGTGGCAAAGGCAGGCATGCAGGCGCTGACGCGGAGCCTGGCAGTCGAGTGGGGCGATCGCGGGATTCGGATGAACGCCATCGCGCCTGGGCCGATTCCGACTGAGGGCGCGTTCTCGCGTCTGCTGCCGCGTCCGGAACTGGAAGTGGCGGCGAAGAAACGAAATCCTCTGGGACGGTTTGGGACGATGGAGGAGTTTGCCAACCTCGCCGCATTTCTGGTTAGCGATGGCGCAGGGTATGTAAATGGAGAAGTCGTGACCATGGATGGTGGGGAGTGGCTGCAAGGGGCGGGCGAGTTCACGGCACTGGGCCGGGAGCTGACAGAGAAGGAGTGGGAGATGATGAGACCGAAGCCAAAGAAGACCGAAGAATGACGAGCGCGCCCCAGCCCTAAGGCAGGGGCAATGAAAATGCCGCGGCTCGCAGGATGGGGTCAACTACGCCGCAAAAACGAAAGCGCCCGGACTCGGTTAGAGTCGCCGGACGCTCGTCGAACAGCCCTCCCCCGAAGTCTGCTCAACAACTACTCTACGTTCTGATCGCCGCGGGGGGAATGGCACGAACGGGCGACTTCCGTAGGACAATCTGGTAGGCCCGGCAGGAATCGAACCTGCAACCGTCGGATTAGAAATCCGATGCTCTATCCGTTTGAGCTACGGGCCCTCGCCAAAACGAGATTCTGACTACCGATTATAGGGGAAGCGCGCGGGGCCTGGTTATAGAGAGTGATTCCGGCGGCCTCCTTCCGGTTGTCCCGGCTTGCTTCGGATGCTTGCTCCGGATATCGGGTAGGAGGGTCATCTCCGCCATCCTCCCACGCCACCCGCGGTACGGTTCCGCAACGGGCGGCTCCTGTCTGCTGAGCAGAGGCGCCCTGCCCAACATTCTGGTTGAGTTGCAGCAGCAAGCCAGGAAGACTTGCGGGAATAGTTTGTCTAATCTTTCAGCGGTACCATGGTTCGATCGCCACGGCAAAAAGTTGCGACTTTCAACAGGCCCCCTTGCGCCTGGGGCATGGTCATCACCGGTCCGTAGCAATACACGGCGTGCCCGGTTGCGGCGAAGTACCATTGCCCCCCCTTTCTCTTTGCGGGTTGCTGGCTGGGGGTGGGGGAGAGCTGAGTTGGTGGGGCCAACCTCGGGACGGGAAGGGACAAGACTAGAGCTAGGGCCAGGGCTTTCATGATTGGGTCTCGCTTGCATCACGGCCCCCACATAAGGCCGCGTTTTCACAGAACCGTTTTCTTTTTCTCTTAAAGCCCGAATCGCTTTCGCCGATCCGTACTACCCACGCTGCTACGCCCGCTAGATCACTCGAGTGGAGCGCCGCACATCCTCTAAATCCGCGGCTGGCTTCCGGGGAACTTCCTTCATGGAGTGGGCCGATTTACCGGGTCGCTTGGTTTCTTTGTCCGATCCTTTTGCCCCTGCCGCAGGATTGCCCGAATCCGCGTCCTTTTGATCCGCCTGCGTAGACGCTTTGTCGTGGAGCCGCTTGCTGTCGTCACGGGCCAGCTTGCCTTTCAGCGTGGCCAGTTGGGTGCTGTCCTTCAACATCTCGTGGATTAAACTGTGCTGCGCTTCGATGGTCTGGCCCTGCTCGAAAACCAGCATGGTCAGAATGCCGTAGGAGACGATGAACAAAATCACCAGCAGCGGCAGCATGGCTGCCGGCCGCGTCTTGGTTCGAGGAGCCACGCCCTCTGCGCTGTAAATGACGGTCACAGTTGCCCCCAAGTTCGCCCCGTACGTTCCGGGCTTCATGCCGGATAGTGCACCCGTGAATCCATATGAGAGGGAGGGTGTAAGTGTTTGTTGCGAATGGAGTTAGTAAGCGAAAACGGGATCGGGTCGAGCCCGCGGGTGCAAGCATCTGCACTTTATGAGTAACGAACCCAGCGTTACCACCGTAAGTTCGCCCGGCACAATCGCCTGGGAACCGGGCCTGGCCAGGGCCTTTCAAGGGGGCCCCGACTCACGCACGATTTCAGACCCCGACTTCAGACCCCGATTTCAGACAATGCGCATGGCCGCCAGAATCTGCCGAAACTGATCGTTGCTTACCAAGCCGCATTTGCCGGCCGCAGCCTGCTTGACCGCGGCCTGTTTGACCGCAGCCAGGACCGCACCCCGCTGCTCGGCCGTGATTGTCACGCCGAGCTCCTGGCATTTCAGGTCAATGTTGTCGAGCCCGCTTTTCTTGCCAAGAACAATCCCGCGCTCCGCCTGCACAATTTCCGCCGAGTAGGGCTCAATCGCCTCCGGGAGATGAAACTGGCTGGCCACCGCGCCACTTTCGCGCATGAACAAGTTTTCGCCGACCAGCGGCTTCCACGCATCGAGCGTGTACCCCGCAGCCCGCCTCACTACCTCGGAAACCTCGCGCACCTTTTCGAGATTCAGCACTACCGCTACGTCGTAGAGGCAGCGCAGCGCGAGTGCAATCTCGGCGATATCGGCATTGCCCGCGCGTTCGCCCATGCCGTTGATCGTGCCCTGGATCCAGGTTGCTCCCCCGCGGACGGCCGCCACCGCGCAGGCCGTCGCCATGCCGAAATCGTTGTGTCCGTGGAAATGCACGGGCACGCCTTTGCCCGCCCACTGGCAAACTTGCCGCGTCAGATATTCCGCCGCCTCGGGCCCGCAGGCCCCAATCGTGTCCACCACGACCAGTTCTTTCGCTCCCGCATCGAGCGCCGACAGGTAAACGGTTTTCAGAAATTCCAACTCGGTGCGCGTTCCATCGACGGCGAAGAATGCAACCGTGATGCCGGCCTCGCGCGCCGCCGAGACTGCATCGCGAATTCGGCGCAGCACTTCCTCCCGCGAAATGCCATACGCTTTCAGCTTGATCTCGCTGGTAGGCGCTTCAATCACGGAATAGCGAAGGTTCAGCCGCACCAGTTCTTCGACGTCGGCTTTGATCGCGCGCGAAAATCCCCAGAGCTCCGCCTTGATGCCCGCCTTCTGCATGAGCTGAATCGCTTCCGCGTCTTCCGCCGAAACGCGCGGGAAGCCGGCTTCAATGCGGCTCACTCCCAGCTCATCCAGCTTGTGCGCGATTTCCAGCTTCTGCTGCGGTGAGAGCACAACCCCAACCGTCTGCTCCCCATCGCGCAGCGTCGTGTCGTAAAACCGGATGGTATTTTCCGGAAACGCGCCCCGCACCTCCGGCCGCGCATTGAGTTCGCTAACCCAGATTTTCGAATTGGTAGTCATTGTCTGAAAAACTCGAACCAAGAATTTGTAATTTTGTAATCGGGTAATTTGGCAATTTGAAAACCCCAGATCAAATGGCATGGGATCGGTTTCAAATTACAAATTACCAAATTACCAATTCTCTCCGTGACTCCGTGGTGAAAAAGATCTACTTCACGGTCTCCTGCGTCGCCAGCGCCGCCGGTTTCTGGCCATACGCTTTTTCCCACGAGATCACCGGATTCCGCAGCACGCCGATCTTTTCGATCTCGCATTCCATCACGTCGCCCGGCTTCAGGTACCACGCCTTCGGATCTCCCGAAAACGCCGCTACGCCCGACACCGTTCCAGTCGAGACGACATCGCCCGCGCTGTATCCCATCGGCGAGTAGTGCGAAAGGATCTCGGGAATTTTGACCGACATTTTGCTCGAATGCGATCTCTGCCGCGACTCGCCATTCACGCGCAGTTCCATCGCCAGGTTGTGCGCGTCGGGAATTTCGTCGGCGGTCACGATCCACGGCCCCAGCGGGCAGAACGTGTCGATCCCCTTGCAGAAGCTGAACACGCCCGATTTCATTTCGCGGCGCTGAATGTCGCGCGCCGTGATGTCGTTGAAAATTACGTAGCCGCCGATGTAGCTGGACGCTTCTTCCGGCGTAAAGTGCTTGCCCGCTTTCTTTAGAACGACCGCCAGTTCCAGTTCGTAGTCCAGTTCCTGGGTCAGGTGTTCGGGATAGATCACGGGCTCGTCGTGTCCGATGATCGCGTCGGTATTCTGAAAGAAAACGATCCACGGCATGACCGGATGCGAAAAGCCGGCTTTCGTCGCCTCTTCGTGGTGCTCGCGAAAGTTGCCCGCCGTGTGGAAAAACTTTTTTGGAACGATCGGCGCCTTGAGCTGTATGTCGCCCAGCGAGTACACCACCGTCTCGCCGCGCGGACCGGTGACGCCGGCGCCGCCCACCGCGAGATGGGCGACGTAGTCGAGAGCTTTGCGCGCCGCCTCCAGGCTGGTATCTCCGCCGCGGAACAGCGCCCGCATGTCGGATGGGACAAGGGCATCGGCCATGCGGTAGAAAATGGCCTCGCTCTCCACGTCGCGCAGGTAGAGCGCGCAAGCAGTGTGCAGGTCA
Organism: Terriglobales bacterium; assembly: GCA_050014475.1. Classification (GTDB taxonomy): domain Bacteria; phylum Acidobacteriota; class Terriglobia; order Terriglobales; family Acidobacteriaceae; genus Acidiflorens. Next base: position 87,741 of record JBEKDG010000007.1, read on the forward strand.
ACAATCTGCTGGTCGCTAATCAGCGCCCCAATGCGGGATTGGCGCGCAGCGTTTTCGAAGGTCACAAGTTTCATCGCAGTTTGCCAGCAGGTGAATGCAACCTCAAATTCTATTAAGGGAACCGGGCCTTGTCCATCGCGAGGACGCCGCACTAGTATCCCAAATTCATCAACCACCAAGGACACGAAGGCACACGAAGGTGGAAATCCCCTGAGGGTTTCCTTCGTGTTCCTTCGTGTCCTTGGTGGTTAAGGTTTTCAGCAGCTCACTGAACTAATCGGCTTTCACGACCACATACTTCCGCCCGGCGTACAGCCGGTACCGAGCGCCGTCTTTTTCCAGTTTCAGGGGAACCGGGTGTTTAAGCTGATCGTCGTTCTGGCTGGCGATCGAGAACACGTCCGTTGCCGCCACGTTCATCACGGTGAACTTGCCGTCCTTGAAGCCGAATCCATAGGCTCCCGGATCGAGCGTAGCTCCGTCAAAGCTAAGTTTGGTTTCGGTGATCAGGAAACCCTGGTATTTCTCCGCGATGGCGGTCGAGTACCCCGATGTATCCACCAGCCCCGCCAGCAGCAACTTGCCGGCGGAGTTCTTCAAGCCGGTCGCGTTCCGCAGCTGCACGGCCGCGCTCTGGCCAGCGAAGAAAAACGAGCTCGGAGCAACTTTCTTCACTTGATCGCCCGTGAGAACTTGCGCGCCGGCCTGCGCCACAAGAGCCACCAGCACAACCAGCCACATCATCTTGCGATTGCTTTTCATAGAGATTCCTCTTCAGATTCTTGAATTCAATTCTGTCGCAGAGCGTGTTTCGTAAGTCGGTTTTGGGTAGGGCACGGCTTCAGCCGTGCCGTTCAGGGCCCAACAGAATGCGGGCTTTAGCCCCTGAGGGACGTGCCCTCCTAGCGGAAGGGTATTTATGAAACACTCTCCAGTGAGGCCGTCATCGTACATGATTCGCCACGTTCGGGCAGTGATGCGTGCCACGATTCCCTTCTCTGCGTTCTCCGCCAACTCCGCGGTTGGCGGGGAAAATCGTTTGACCGCAACATTCGGATAGTCCGCGCGGCCCGCCTGCCCTATGTTACCTGCATGGCCACCAATGCGATACTTTCAGAAGAAGAAGCGATGAACCGAACTTCACCACGAAGCCCAGAACAAATCAACGACCGCCGCTGGCAAGCCGTCGTCGATCGCGACGGCTCACTCGACGGCCAGTTCGTTTTCGGCGTTTCGAGCACTGGCATATTCTGCCGTCCTTCCTGTCCCGCCAAACGCCCGCGCCGCGAGAACGTGAGTTTTTTCGACCATGCGCTCGACGCGGAACAGGCAGGCTATCGCGCCTGTCTGCGCTGCCGTCCGAAAGCGGTGGACGGGAACCCGCAATCCGCGCTGGTTCGGGCGATGTGCCGCTACATCGAGCAGCATATTGAAGACCGCCTGACGCTCAGCCTGCTAGCCAAGGAATTCCGCCGCAGTTCCTTCCACTTGCAGCGAACGTTCAAGTCCGTGCTCGGCGTGTCGCCCAAGGCCTACATCGACGCCTGCCGCCTGCGGCAGGTGAAACAAAATTTGCAGGCTGGCCACTCCGTAACGACCGCGCTCTATGCCGCCGGATACGGCTCCAGCAGCCGTCTCTACGAACGCACGGCCACGCAACTCGGCATGACCCCGGAGAAGTACCGCCGCGGCGCTGTGGCCTCTGTCGTCCGCTACACCATCGCCCCATCGCCTCTAGGACGCATGCTGATCGCCGCCACCGACAAGGGCATCTGCGCCATTCAGTTTGCCAACTCCGATCAGCAGTTCCAGCAGGGCTTGATCCGCGAGTTTCCTTTCGCGGTTCGCCGTCGCGACGATGCCGCGATGTCCCAATGGCGAGAGAGTCTCGCGCGCCTCATTCAGGGACAAGAAACCAATCCGTCGCTTCCGCTCGACATCCGGGCCACCGCTTTTCAACGACGTGTCTGGGAATGTCTGCAACGAATTCCCCGAGGAGAAACACGCTCCTACAGCGCCGTAGCGAGAAAGATCGGCATGCCAAAAGCCACCCGAGCCGTAGCCCGAGCCTGCGCCACCAACCCGGTAGCAGTAGCGATCCCCTGCCACCGCGTAGTGCGCGAAGATGGCAACCTAGGCGGCTACCGCTGGGGCCTAGAGCGGAAAGAGCAGCTACTGGCGATGGAAAAACAACTGTAGAGACGGGGCTTTCCCCGTCTCAGGCTGTGGAATGATTCAACACTGTGTTTGATTTTGGGTGGCGCAGCGCTTCAGCGCTGCGGTAACTGCATTATTTTGAATGCGGCTTTAGCCGCCGAGGTCGCACTCTCTCTGGGGGAACCAGTCTTTCCGCAGCCTCTTAGAGCGTTGTTGGTGAAATGGCGATTTTGCAACAGTTAAGGTCTGGTCAGGCTCTGCGCTGTGGCTCTTGGCGATCACCACACATCAAAGATGTGACCCTACTCACTGACAGAACGCGGTCATTTGTGCTCGCATGAGCAAGAAATGCCGGTAATCTTGAGGGAGGTTCGATGAAACTACGCATTGTGAGCATGGTGGGTCTGGCGTTGTTGTTTGCGTCGGCGGTTGCGGCGCAGACCAAGGTTGCCGGCAAGATGCAATGCCCGAAGCCGGAGGTGGTCGGCACGGCGGAGGCTGGGGACCAGGCCGGACACAGGTTGACATTGGAGAAAAATACTTGCACGTGGTCGACTCCGATGGAAATGGTGGGTGAAAAATCGAAGGATGGAACGTACGTTGCGTTCTCCGAAGCGAGCCCCACTCGAGCCTCAACCAGTGGAACTTATGTCGGCAATATGGACAACGGCGATAAGTTCTACCTCAGCTTCCATTGGGCCGTTGTGAAAGACGGGAAGCCGAAAAGTTGGATTGAGCGCGTCAAAGGCACTTGGGCGTTCACGGGCGGAACTGGAAAGCTGAAGGGGATTAGGGGCAAGGGCACGTACACCGCGACGGAGGACGAGAATGGCGGAGTGGTGGATATGGAAGGCGAATACGCGGTGCCTGCGGCCGCGCCAAAGAAGACGACGGCTAAGAAGCGGAACTAGATTCCCGATCTTCAAAAGGGTTCTCGCCAGTGCTCCTGCAAGCTGTTGAGCAATAAGCGACGAGATTAGCGGTCTGGACTAGTCGGGGGTGTAAATAGAACTGTGTAAACGGTCATGGGAAGTTGAAAATAGGAGAACCCATGACCATCGACCCGAAGTTGATCGACCAACTGCTTGCCAACTACAAGAAGCCCGAGGATATCA
>JBEKDG010000008.1:0-89418 GCA_050014475.1 Terriglobales bacterium
CGATCCTTTTTCCCAAGCTGGACATGCACCCGATGGTAACTTTGCATGTCCACACTGTGCGACCCATTTTGTCACTCCAAAAGTGTCTTAATAGATACATCTTTATACGGTCATAGACCTAGTTGTCTCGGGATCTCCGATCTCACCTCGATGAACGTTAGGTAGATCTTCAGCTCTGCTGGGCCGTTAAAGACGGTCTTGTGCCTTCGCGGGAAGGTGAACTCCCCATCCGCGACGGTCTGTTCACAGACAGGGGGCATGATCGTTTCTTTCGCCCGCGTGGGCCGTTTAAAGCAGAGATTACTAAATTAGTTGGGTAGGGGCGGCCGCGCCGAGACCGCCCGACAGGCTAGAACGATTGTGAGAACCGGGCCTCCAGGAATTCGCCCAGCTTGGCCGTGACCTTGAACTGTGGAATGGGATCCAGCTCTTTGAATGCGGACGTAAACGCATTGGAAAGACTCCAGATCGTTCGCGGCCGGAATTCCTCGTATTTCGGCTCGAAGTAGAGGTCATGCACGCTGCGGGCGAGGTGTTTTGGAGCTTCGAGTCTGCCCTCGACGAACGCTTCGTAGATGACCACCTTCGCAGTGACGTCCGTCAATTCACTTCTCTGCCAGGCTTCCACTTGCTTTCGCATGGGCTCAAAGTTTCGCTGCATTCGGTCAACGCCAACCGACAGGCAGTCGATGAGCGAGAACGACTTCGAGTGTTTTGCGAGCACGGGAGTGAATGCGCCTGTGACAATGTGACAGAAATCGACCCCAGCTCTGGGTAATGGGGCAACGAGCGTCAGGCATCAAGCTAAAACGGTCTTGATCGCCTCTGGCCTATCCCGACTCGCTGAACGAGCGTGCGTATCATGTCGCGCCTGCGATGCCAGCTCGCGTTTGCGAGGTGCAACCCGACCCCGGCCGCAAGCTCGCGAAGGCGGTTCGCTGCGAGTCGCGTGGCGAATAGAGTGCCGCCAATGCGGTCTACATCTCTATGCCTCGGGCATGATTAGAGGTCCTAATGCGGCCATCGAAGGGGGATTCTTCGTATTTACCTCGATAACAGGGGAAGTCAATGGGTGTGTCACGAAATGATTTAAGGATTTGACGGAGTCGGAAGGTACCCAACCGTTTTACCTCGATCAGAGGCGAGACGTTTGAGGGAGAGGCACGCTTTCTCGACTGATTAGTGGCCCATCGCTTTCGTTGTCCTCTCGAACTTCATGGGCCGTACCATCTCAGTCGCGACATCGAAACCGATCACACGGTTGTCGCGATCGCGATTGAAATGGAGCAGAAACTGTCCTTCGCTGAGTTCCCCGATGAAACCATCGGAGAAAGCGGGCTGAAGCTCTTGGTCTTCATTCATCCATTGTTGGCGAATAAGCTTTCCATTCTCGACTACCAGGGTCCAGGTGGCGCGCAGTTCGTCATTGGAGTAGTTGCCGGCGTATCCGGAGAGGCGAGCCGGTGTGGCATCAGCCCCTTTGACGGCCTGATAGGAAATCGGCGCCCCGTCTTCGACAGCTTGCAAGCGGTAAGGGCCGCCGGGCCTGCTTCGCCGGAAAGCATACTTGTTTTTGCGCTCTGAATCTTCCGAGTCGTACTCAAATTCGCCCTTGCCCAGCGGTAGCAGCTCCAACGATATCCCTGGCGATTGCATGACCAGTTTGCCGTTTTTCACGGCGAAACGACGAAACGCTCCCGTCTTCTCACTCCAATATCCGCCGGCATACTGCGCCGGATCATCGGTAGCCGAGGAGGGAGGTGGCGCGGCGCTGCCTCGCGTGTCCTGGAATTCGTCTGCCAAGTAGAGGTCCGCAATCCGAGTCGCCATGCGCATTGGGTTCATGTTTCCAACAGAGTTACAGGCAATCAATGTCGAAAAATGTTGATCCGGAAAACGGCTCAATGCAGCGCGGTACCCCACCCATTCACCGCTGTGGTGAATCCACTTTAATCCACGATAGCGGTCAATAAAGAGCCCCATGCCGTAGGGAATCGGTTGCCCATTGTCCAAAGTGCCGGGTGTGGTCAGATCGCGGATTGCTTCAGGTCCGCCCACAACAGGGTTATAAAAGTTCTGGTCCCACTTGTAGAGGTCTTCGACCGTGGTCATGACTGAACCATCGCCCAGTTGCTCGAAATTGGACATGTCAATCTCGAACCCCCCGCCCGCATGTGGCGCATAGCCCGTCGCCCGGCGGGGCACGATCATGGTGTGGTCGTCGTGGAAGTGCGTGCTGGTCATCCCTAAAGGGCCGAAGATTCGTTCCTGCGCGAACTGCCGCAGCGTCTGCCCGGTCACGCGTTTCACAATCTGCGACATCAAGAAAAAATTCGTATCGCTGTAAAGGAATTCTTCTCCCGGCTTGAAGTTCACTCCCTTCTGCCGCACGATCAGCTCCATGGCATCGCGATCGGTGGTGAGGTCGGCTTCCGGTATTCCCTCGAGGTCAAATAAATCATCGTAGTTGCGCAACCCGCTGGTGTGGTGGAGCAGGTGCCGTATCGTGATTTTCGAACCGTAGTCGGGGATTTCCGGCAGGGATTTCCGGATGTCGTCGTCGAGCGAAAGCTTTCCATCCTCTGCCAGCAGGACGATGGCCATGGCGGTAATCTGTTTTGACACCGAGCCAATGTCGAACACCGACTGAGGCGTGATCGCGACACTGAGCTCCAGGTTTGCCATGCCGTAACCGTGTTCGTACACGATGCGCCCGTCCTTCACCACGGCCAGGGCACAACCCGGAGAACTGGTGGTGTTCCATTCCGCAAAGATTCGGTCAACCTTGTCGGTGAGTGTGTTCGGCGCCGCGTAGGACACGCCCCCAACCAGCAACAGACAGGTCAGCGGTGCGAGAGTGAGCGAGCGTTTCATATGCTCTTGCTTTCCACTAGAAGCTGTACCGTAGCGCGAACTGCATGACCCGCGGGCTCGTTAAGGTAGACGTGTAGTAGCCGAAGCTTGAGCTGTTCGACAGGCTCAAATTCCCCGAGGCATTGCTTCCCGCGATCGGTTCCAGCGCGGCCGCATCGAAGCGTACGGAGTTCGTTATGTTGAATGTCTCCCAGCTGAAGCGGAGCGTCGATGATTCTCTAATGGCCCAGGTTTTCCCCAGCCCCATGTCGATGCCAAAAGATCCCGCGCCGCGGATGAGGTTCCGTTGTCCAGATTCGCCCGGATACGCGTAACGGAACTGGCCAATCGCTGAACCTGGATCCTTAAATATATTGGGGCTCCCGTTGATCATGAACGTTCCACTCTTCGGCTTGGGGCCTACAAGAACCGCATTGGCCGTGTTCTCCCAGTTCGTGGGCCAGTAATTCCCGTCGTTCACGGTTGTCGGGAAACCGCTGGTCATCCGGAAGATTCCGGTGAGTTCCCAGTTGCCGAATATCGCATCCAGTGCCCCATGAGTGGCGAAATGCTTTCCTTTGCCAACCGGTAACTGATACATCCCGTTCGCATTGAACTGGTGGGTTGCGTCAAAATCCGATACGGCCCGGTTTTGTTTCGGCGACCAGGTGTTCATAATGTAGCTGGCGAATCCGCCGCCTTCGTATTGACTGACGCGCTCCGCGTCAGATCCCAAATCAATCGATTTGGAATACGTGTAGTTAAGGTCAAACTGCAGCCCGCCTGACATTTTGTGCCGCAGGCTGGCTTGCAGCGCGTTATAGCTGCTATTGCCGATCGTGCTCCACACGTAAAGCGAGGAAAACTGCGGAGCGAAGAACTGGAACGGCTGCGTGACCCCATTCACGGTCGCGCAGGCGGGAATGCAGTACCAGTCAGCCTGGATGAGTTCCGTGGTCATGTCGATTCCACCGTTGCAGCTGAACAGCTGATACATGTTTTGCGTAGCGGAAGGATTCGCAGGGGATATCCCCGGCGCACAGGCAATGCCGTTGCTCTGAAGGTTCCCGAGAGCTGCCGGGCCGGCCGCGCCCGGGAAGTAATTCTCAAAGTAAGCAATCGGCTGCATGTTCTGTACCTGCGTGGGACTGTTACTCTGCAGAGTGGTTGCAAACATTTTCGTCGCGGTATACAGGTCCATGCCCGACGCCTTGTCACGCAAATTCATCGGCTGCGCCACATCCAACTGTTGCAGCAGGCGATGACCAAAACGTCCCACATAGGACGTCTCCAGAACGAATCCGCGGCCCACGTCGCGCGTGAAGGAAAGATCAACCACGTGGGAATACGGAGTCCGTAACCCATTGTCCAGCCCCCAGCTGATGGACTCTCCACCGGTCCCCGGTGTGGACGGCGGTGCATACGGAAAGCCACCAGTCGGTGCCGGCGGTTGCAGCAGACAGGGTGGAGCGCCGCAGCCGTTATACGTTTTCGGGACATCGTAAAGAGAGCTAAAACGCGGCGCTTGATCCGGCGTCACCAGACCGGCAGGGTCCCCGATGAGGCTGGTCAACCCGAACGAGCCCTGGCGATCGAAAGTGTTAACTACCCCTTCGCCAAAGTGATCGTAGTACATCCCGTAGCCTCCACGGATCGAACTCTTGCCCGACTCGCCAAACATCCTTCCCAACCAACTTGATTTGGAAAAATTGGGCGACCACGCGAAGGCAAAACGTGGAGCAGCATTCTTGTAATCCCAGTTCCAGATCGGCGGTTTACCGTTGGCCTGGCCTGACAGAGCAAAGCTCAGGAGAGGCTGGATGCTTTGCCCGTTTGCCATTCCGATGGCGCGATTCCGAAACCACTGGCTGATGCCCGGAACCGGTGCAACCTGGGCCCCCGTAGTCTCGTACGGCGGCTGCAGCAAGCTGTAACGCAATCCGAATGTCAGCGTCAGATTGGGTTTGACCCGCCAGGCATCTTGCGCGTACCACTCGGCCTCATGCGCGCGGAAATGACGCGGAACCATGGCGCCTTCCGGCAGAAGCGTGAAATTCTTGGTCTCCTGGTAGGCGGCCGTCACCTCGGGCACCATGCCGGTTAGGGCACTCGCAGCGAAATCGTAAGACGCAGAAAACGATCCCGAAACCTCCGGGAATCCGAGAGAAGCGAATTGCAGAGCGCCGGGATCCAGGCTGGTCCCGGTTCCGGAGATCCCTCCGGCCGCAAGCCATGTCGGATTCGATGACCCCGTGATAAACGATTGCCCATTGGATTGCCGAAGGTTGTTAATGATTCTCAAGTTCGTGCCGAACTGCAGCGTATGCTTACCCTTCGTCCAGCTCAGGTCATCCACAAAGTTATGGAGCGGTACGCGCACGTTGGTGGTGGGCGATTCTCCTATCGGGTTGGAAATTCCTCCCGCATAAAAACTAATGTATCCCTGCGTTTGCAGTCCGGCTTGCCCAACTCCTTCGCGGATGTACCCGTACCGGAAATTGTTAATCAAGGAATTGCTGATGACTGCCGTGTAGCCAGCCGCCCAGCCTTTGTTGTTGGCGGTCGAAATCTGGTTTGGAGGCTGGCCCGGGAATTGTGCCCCGCTTGTCGTCACGTGATCGTTCTGCAGGTTTCCGCGTAAAAATAGGTGATGGCTTCCATTCGATGTCACGTTGTAGTCGAGTTTGACGATGTACGTATCGAGTTTGGCTGGAGTGGGATCGGCGAAGGTAAACCCCGAGATGTTGTAACCGTCGCCCACGGTCGGATTGTTCGGCAACGGATAACTATTAAAAACCGCCAGCGCTGCCGGATCAACCCCGGGCTTTTGCGGGCAGTTCCCGAGTCCAGAGCAAAATGGGTCCAGATTCTGAAGATCGGTGTCATTGAGTGTGAACAGACCGCTAGAGGGACAGGTCGCGTTCAGGCCGCTATTGTCACATTGATAAGTCAGAAGCCCGTTGCGAAAGCTTTGGGTAGGCACAAACCTGGTGACAATCGCTGTTTCGTGTGTCCGTTGTCCCTCGTAAGTGGCGAAGAAAAACAGCCGGTTCTTGATGATCGGGCCCCCGATGGAAGCTCCGAATGTATTCCGCACCAGATGGGGAGGCACGTTGGGATTGCCCGCCTGCAGTTCGGCTCGTTTATTAAACCAGCTATTGGCCTCGCCAATTTTCGACCGGTTGTATTCATAGAGCGATCCATGGAATCTGTTGGTTCCGCTCTTGGTCACCAATGACACCTGTGCGCCCGACGAGCGCCCAGAATCTGCGTTCGAATTCGTAGTCGTGACTCGAAATTCTTCCAGCGAGTCCAGGGTTGACCGTAATGCGCCTTGAAACGCATAGCTCAAAACAGGATCGTTGTCGTCGAGCCCATCGACAGTGATAGCAGTCTGATCGCTGCGCGCGCCGCTCACCGCTCCGCTGCGACTATCCGCATCCCGATTGACGTCCGAACTATTGCCCGTGTACAGCACTCCTGGTTGCAGGCTTAGGATGGACACCGGGTCGCGCCCCTCCAGCGGAAGTGCCGTCATCTGGTCCGCAGTGAACGCATGGCCAATGCTGGCATCCTCGGTGTTAACCAGTGGAGCTTGGCTGATCACTTCGATACTTTCGGCTACTTTCTGTATCCGCAGTGTTTGATTAAGAGTGGCGGGCGTGTTCACCAACAGACGAACGTTATCCACTTGAAGGGCGCCGAACCCGGGTGCCTTGATGGTGATCCTGTAGGTGGCCGGCGGGACTTCAAGAAACTGATAGAACCCCTGATCATTGGTTTTAGTCGTTCGAGAAAACCCGGTCGCGGGGTTTGCAATGGCCACATCCACTCCCGGAACCACGGCTCCGTTCGGATCAACAATCGTTCCACGTAGCGATGTAGTGGAAGTTTGCGCCCAGCTAAGCGCGGCCACGAATCCAATAATCAACACCATCAACCCGATTGACCGCTCGCCTATCTTCATATGCCCCCCTTGCGGGCCGCCGCTAGTTACAGATGTGACACATATGCACGTTACCCTGCCTTATACTCAACAATCGCGGATCGTGTCAAGAACTAAATGTCTGAATAAACTAGGCATGTCACGTAGATTATGGCAGGTCTCTCCGGGATTCGGCCGCGAGGGTTACAGAGGTGACAATCTGCTTGACAGGTCGGCCTTGTTGATTGATGCTGTACCGTGTTCATGAGCAGGCGCAAAACAAATCGGCATTCGACTCTGTCAAGCTGGCATGAACATATCGCTGGCCTCTCTCCCAAACGGCAGGAGCTCATCCGCCCCGTACTCGAAGACCCACGCAGCTTCTTGTTTCTCAGTATCCGGGCCCTGGCTGGGAAGCTGCGCACCGACACGGCCACGATGCTGCGCGCGATCCGCGGTATGGGGTTTTCCGGGTACCCGGACTTCCGCAAGTACCTGCACGAACTGGCCATCGCGCACGCTACGTCGCTGGATTCCATGCTGGCGGGTTCAGCGAGAGATTCCAATATTCCTGCCCATGTCCGTGATTCACTCGATCAGGATCAGAAGAACTTTGCCAGTGTGCGGAACACATTGAACACCCGGCAGCTGGCGCAATTCGCCAAGCGGGTTTGGTCCGCACGGCGCGTCACTTTGCTGGGTGGCGATTTGGCGGCAGCCCTCGTCTTTTATCTCGAACACCACCTGGTGATGCTGGGTTTGCCGGTGTTCTCCGCCACCTCCCCGGGCCGGGTCGTCCACCTGGTGCGCACGCTGGACAAGAAGGACCTGGTAATCGCCATTAGCTTTCATCGTGCCTTACGGCAGACGGTGGAAGGCATGCTGCAGGCAAAAGCACGCGGCGCATACTGCGTCGGGATCACGGATACGTTTGTTTCGCCCATCGCGCGCTTCGCGCATGAGTGTTTCCTGGCTTCGGTCGAAACCCGCCATTTCGGAGACTCCTACGTGAGTGCGATGGCACTGCTGAATGTAATGCTGGTGGCCTGCGCCAACTATCGTCGCGGACGCACCCTGGCGCTGGCGCGCGAAGCAGCGCAGGAGCAACAGCTCGGCTTCCGCTGGTATGAAGATTGACGCCGCGGCCTCTTAAGCGGGCGGTTGTTCCCTGAAGAGCCGGGACCGCGTGGCGTCAGAACCGTTCACTATGCGAATCGAAAGCATCGTACTGCGAGAACTCAAGATGCGCTTGAAGGCCCCTTTCGAGACCAGCTCGGAGGTGACCTGGGATCGGCGTATTCTGTTGGTCGAAGCGGGCGCGGATGGAGTACGCGGGTGGGGCGAGATTACTGCTGCGGAAAATCCTTTTTACAACGCCGAAACCACCGATACAGCCTGGCACATGGTTAGGGACTTCATCGTGCCTTTGGTGTTCGGAAAAAGTGTTGCCAGCGCCACTGAAGTACAAAGTCTTCTTGACCCCATCCGCGGGCACGAGATGGCGAAGGCGGGCGTGGAGAACGCGATCTGGGATATCGAGGCGCAGCAAAAGGGGTTACCATTGGCGAGGTTGCTTGGCGGAACCCACCGAGAGATACCCTGTGGCGTCTCTATCGGAATCCAAGACTCGACTGCAACCCTCCTCGCCAACATTGCCAGCGAACTGCGCGCCGGTTATCAGAGAGTGAAGCTCAAGATCAAGCCCGGAAAAGATCTTGCGGTCGTAAACGCTGTCCGCCAGCAGTACCCTGAAATCAAACTCATGGCCGATGCTAACTCGGCGTACCGTCTTGAACAAATAGAGCTACTGCGGGCGTTTGATCAGTACGATCTGATGATGATTGAACAACCTCTGGCCTGGGACGACATATATCAGCATTCACTGCTGCAAGCGCAGTTGCGCACCCCCATCTGCCTGGACGAGTGCATTCACAATCCGTCCCATGCAGACGCGGCAATCAAGCTGGGGGCCTGCCGCATCATCAACATCAAGCTTGGAAGAGTCGGAGGACATACGCGGGCCAAGCAAGTGCACGACCTCTGTGTGCGCAACTCCATCCCGGTGTGGTGTGGGGGAATGCTGGAATCCGGCGTTGGCCGCGCCCACAACATCGCCATGTCTGCCCTGCCAGGGTTCGTACTGCCCGGGGACGTGTCCGCGAGCCAGCGGTATTGGGAGGAAGACATCATCGAGCCCGAAGTCGAGGTAAGCCCCTCAGGCACGATACGCGTGCCGATAACACCAGGTCTCGGTTATGGCATCCGCCGAAGAAAAGTGGAAGAGCTGACTGTTCGCCAGGAGCGTTGGCTGGCGTAAGCTAATGCCTTCTTTTCCGAATGTTGTTTCGCTGGCAATGTGTCGCCCGGAGCTCAAGTGTGCGGAGGTGAGGAGTCTGTTCATGAAATGGAATCGAATTGCCTTGGTTTGTATATTTCTTAACGTTTCCGCGCTGCGCGGCAACGCCCAGACCGAAGCTCAACTCCAACAAGACGCGAAGCAAGTCGCAGCCGCTGTCCTTGCGGGTCCGTCCGTGGAGAAGCTCGAGGAACTCTGCGACCGTTACGGCGCGCGACTGACTGGAACCACGGCCTACGATGAAGCGGCCCAATGGGCGGTGGCACAGTTTCGCACTGCGGGTGTTGCAGACGTCAAGTTGGAGCGGATTACACTTCCCAATGGCTGGCAGCGGGGCTGGGCGGAGAGCTACATGTATTCTCCGGTGCAACGCAAACTGCACCTTGAGACGGTGAGTTGGACTCCTTCCACACCCCGCGGCGGAGTGAAGGGCGAAGTTGTAGTTGTATCCGACATCTCCGAGACTGCTCTGCGGGCGAGCGCCTCCGCCATCCAGGGTCGCATCGTTCTGTTCGACACCGAGCGTGTATTCGCGGATGGTTTCAACCAGACCTACGCGAAACTGATTTCCTCCTATTCGATCTTCAAAGCTCTGGGGGCGCAGGCTCTCGTGCTTCCCGACGCCGTGCCCAATAATGTGCTGGGCGACTGGCTCGACATCGACAACGGCAAGGGTGAGAACCTGCCTCTGCCCATTGCCGAAATTGGCATGGAAGATGGCTTGCTCATTCGGCGCCTTTTGTCGAAAGGCCCCGTGACCATCGGATTTTCTTACGAGAATCGGATTTCAGGTCCGGTTAATTCCAGCAGTGTGATCGCGGAGATCCGCGGAAGCGAAAAACCCGAGGAGTGGATCATCGTAGGCAGCCATCTCGACTCCTGGGATCTGGCAACGGGTGCGCAAGACGACGGCACCGGAGCCATCATGGTTCTGGAGGCTGCTCGCGCCATTGCTTCGCTGCCGCATCCGCCGCGGCGAAGCATTCGTTTTGCGCTCTGGACCGGAGAGGAACCTGGCTTGCTCGGGTCGCGAGCCTACGTGAAAGTGCATGCCAAGGAGCTCGAGCACTGTGTGGCAGTGGTGAATACCGATAACGGAGCAGGTCGGCCACGTGGGTGGATCGTCGAAGGCCGTGAGGATTTGAAAGCCGCTCTGGCGGAGCTGGCGCCGGTCTATCTAAAGGCATACGGTGCCGACAAGGTCTCGCTCGAAACCACTTTCGACACCGACCAGGGCCCCTTCATGCTTTACGGTATTCCATCGTTCGATCTTTGGGTTGACGATGTTCCTTACAGCGCCGTTCATCACAAGTCCAGTGATACGGTTGATAAGGTTGACCCATCATATTTCAAAGCAGACGGCGCCATCGTGGCTGTGCTGACCTACGTCATTGCGCAGAAGGAGCAAGCCATTGGGCCTCACTTAAGCCACGCTGAGGTAAGCGAAATCCTTAAGAAAGCAAGCCTCGATCGATATCTAGTTGCCCATGGAGACTGGCAACCGTAGGAATGTTTGTTCGACAGGAGTATTGGTAGGCGTGACGTAGCCTATGCCAGCAAATTCTACTGATACCGCGTCTTCGGCGAAGCCTGAGATGGCGCCAGGCAACCATCTGAAAGCGAACGCACTCTCCCTGAGTGATGCGATCGTCCTGGGACTGGCCAGTTCCGCTCCCGCCCAGACCATGGCCGTGGCGCTGCCTGCGTTGGTGGCGGCAAGTGGCTATGCCGGCTTGCTGCCCATCGCGTGCGCCTTTATCCCCATGCTGGGCATTGCTCTGGGCTATCAGCGCCTGAATCGTTGGGAGCAGAGCGCGGGCGCTACGTACACTTGGGTCTCCAAAGCCCTGCATCCTTACTTGGGCTTCGTGGCCGGTTGGATGATTCTGATGTATTACACCCTCGGCACCACGAGCATGACGGTGCCAGCCGGTACCTACACACTTCAACTGATCGCTCCCGGCATGGCGAACCACAAGCTGGCAGCTGTTGCTGTGGGCAGTCTTTGGAATTTGATAGTGACTTTCCTGCTCCTGGCAGGCATCGAAATCGCCGCCCGTTTTCAACGGGTCTTGGCGGTCTTTGAATATCTGGTGCTCTTCTTCTTTGCCACGCTCGGCATAAGAGCATTGATTTCGGGCCATGCCGCGGCGCGGGTTACGCCTGCCTGGTTCAGCATCTCTGGCGCTGGCGGAGTGAAGGGGTTTTTGGCTGGAATTCTCATTGCCGTGTTTATGTACTCCGGCTGGGACGCCGCAATTTACGTTAACGAGGAGACCCAGGAGAAGGAAACGAATCCTGGCCGCGCGGCCGTGTCCAGCGTGGTCATCCTGCTGTTTGTCTATTGTTTGATCACCTTCGCCTATCAGGGCGTCCTGGACCGATCGGCGTTGCAGAGCTCTGCGGGGAATGCGCTAGCAGTCATTGCGGGCCGGTTGCTGCCGGGGCCGGGTTCGTTGCTGTTAAGTGTGGTCGTCCTGTTGGGGACAATCGCATGCCTGCAGGTTGCGATTGTGTCGTCGTCCAGGCTTGGGTTCGCCATGGCGGAGGACCGTGTGATGCCGTCGTTTTTCAGGATCGTTCACCCCCGAACGGGGAGCCCTTGGGCGGTGACGCTGTTTATGGGCGGCATCAACCTGGTTTTCCTTATGCTGACGGTATTTGAAGCCGGAGGCACACGCGAGGTGTTCTCCAACATCGCCAGCGCTCTCGGCATTATTGCGTCTCTGTTTTACGCCCTCACCGCCATCGCTGCTGTTTGGCAGTGTCGAGCTGTGCTATTCAAGAACGCCGGCAATTTTATTCTCGGAGGTCTGTGGCCGGCGCTCGGGGCAATCGCTCTTCTCACCATAGTGGTTGAGGCGGTCTTGATCCACGCGGTTTCGGCTACGGTGCTGTGGGCAGGTCTCGGAGCCGCCGCCGTGGGACTGCCCATTGCTCTGGGCATTCACTACATTGGCAAAGTGCCTCTCCTTGGCGGCGCACGCCAGCAGGAGATTCAGCTCCCGGATGAGGCGAGGTAGATTTTGCGGGGAGTTTTGATCGAGAGGACCTAACATGAAAGTGGAAAACCAACTGGCGGGCATGACAACAACAGCAAAGTCAGCGCACCTTTTCGCTCAAGCACAGGAGGTGATCGCTAGCGGGGTGAATAGCACCGCCCGTACGCCCGGCTCAGGTTGGTCACCCTATCCTCTCTTTGTTGACCACGGGAAAGGGTCCCGGATCGTTGACGTTGATGGCAACGAATTCATTGACTATTTGCTGGGGCTGGGCCCCATGCTTCTTGGCCATCGGCCTGAACCGGTGACCAAGGCCGTGGTTGATTTCATCACTCAAAGGGGCACCGTATTCGCGCTGCCCGTGGCCGACGAGATCGAACTGGCGCGGAAGATCATTGACGCGGTACCCAGCGTCGAGCAAGTGCACCTCGCAAACTCGGGAACGGAGGCCGTCCTTTACGCCGTGCGCCTCGCCCGCGCATATACGCGCCGGTCCAAGATCATCCGCTTCGAGGGCATGTACCACGGTTTTTCCGACGCGGTGTACTGGAGCAAGCACCCTCCGCTCGAGAAAGCCGGTCCCGAGTCGCGACCGGTTCCAGTTCCGCAGGGCCCGGGCCTGCCGGAAGGATTGGAAAATTCTCTTATCGTCCTACCGTGGAACGACGGCGAGGTGCTGGAGCGCACGATCCGCGAGCGCGGGGAAGAAATTGCCGCCGTGATCACCGAGCCCATCATGTGCAACACCGGCTGTATTCTGCCGGAGCCCGGCTACCTGGAACTGATGCGGCAGTTGACCCGCGAGTTTGGCATCGTGTTGATCTTCGACGAAGTCATTACCGGCTTTCGCGTTGCGCTGGGAGGGGCGCAGCAATATTACGGAGTGGTGCCGGACCTCACGGTTATGGCCAAAGGATTTGGAGGCGGGTTTCCCATCGCCGCTCTCGGAGGCAAGAAACAGATCATGCGGCTGGTAGCGGATGGGACAGTGTCCATGGCAGGGACTTACAGCGGCAACGGCATCGCAGTGAGCGCCGCCAATGCTACGCTCGATTTTCTGATGGCGCCCGGCATTTATCAGAACCTGTTCGAGAAGAGTCAGCGGCTGATGCGGGGCATTGGGGAACGCCTGGGTTCTGCGGGATTCGACACCAAGGCAGTCGGGATCGGTCCGCTGTTCCAGGTATGGTTCACACGTTCGCCCATCCGTAATTACCGTGACGCGGTTCGGCATGCTCGTCGCGATCTGTTTCGCGTCTGGTGGGAAGAGATGATGAAGCAAGGAGTGCTCTTTCACCCCGACGCGCTCGAGAACCTATTTGTCTCGTTTGCCCATAGCGACAGCGACGTGGAGTGCACACTGCAGGCGGTCGAGGGCGCATTACCCGGAATGCACCGCAGATTGCGGTGAATGGAACTGGAGTTCTTGCTGTTTCGTCGCGCTCAACCAAACGAGAAACTTTTCTCAAGAAGTGAGGACATCTGAGTGCAGCCAAGCTCGTGCGTGCTAGGCATTGACCTCGGGACGTCGGCGATCAAGCTCGTCGCCGTTTCCCGGGACGGTCATGTGGTGGCCAGCGCACGCGAGTCCTACGATACGATCTCCACTGCTGCGGGGCAGGCGGAACAGGATTGCCAGCACTGGCTGAAAGCTTTGTCCGTTGCGGCGAAGAAGATCAGATCACGGTTGACGCATAAGGCCCGGGTGGCAGGCGTCGCACTCACCGGCCAAATGCCCACACTGGTAGTGCTGAGCGGACAGAAGCCGGTCGCTCCCGCAATTACCTGGCAGGACAGCCGGGCCGATGGATGGGTGGCTAAACGGGTTACGAATGATCTTCGCCTCCACATCTACCGAAGCACGGGCGTGCTCATTGACGGCCGCTATCTCGGGCCGATGTTCCAGTATCACCACGGGACGAAACAGAAAGCACGCAGGGCGCTCTCCGCGAAAGATTTCCTGTTCCATGCCCTTACCGGGTCAACGGCCACCGATCCATCCACCGCTTCCGGATACGGCTTGTACAACCTGCGCTTGAAGGCCTGGGATCCGGACCTCTGTAAATTCTGGGGCATCACTCAGGAAACACTGCCCTCGGTTGAGCGTTCTTCATTCCGCGCGCCTCTCAGCGAGCGGGGGCGACAGCTACTCGGCTACGCGTTAGGAACCCCCGTGGTGCTGGGCTGTGCCGATTCGGTCGCCGGCGTCTATGCGCTCAGTGGCGCCGAGCAGCGCCTGGACACGGCGACCCTTCTGACAGGGACCAGTACGGTGATCATGAAGTGCGATTCGCAGCCGCGCTGGGACCGGCGGAGCAGGTATCTCCTTACCCCGTTCGCAGTGGATGGCTTGTACGGCTGCGAAGCAGATTTGCTCGCCACCGGCTCTGCACGCGAGTGGGTGGCCCGTGTTTTCCTGCGCCACGCCAACCAGAAAACGCAACGTTCTTTATGGCAATCGGCATATAGGATCGCCCCCGGCGCGGACGGACTGCTCTTCGCACCTTATCTTGCCGGCGGCGAACAGGGAGTCCTGTGGAACCCCGACCTGCGAGGCGCTCTGACAGGGCTGACCCTGGCTCACAACGGGGCGAAGATTGCGCGTGCGTTGCTCGAAGGCATGTCCTTCGAGATTCGGCGTTGCCTGGAAGTCTTCGAAGAGGATGTGCCGCTGTCATTTGTACGCGTGACCGGGTGGGTCGCCGATATTCCGCAGGAGTTGCAGTTGCTGGCCGATATCATCGGCCGGCCCGTTCATGCTTTCCGGCTGGACTGCGCGTCAGCGATTGGAGCAACACTCCTCACCGGACTAATTGACAGCAAAAAATACTTCGCAACCACCCAGCCCGCAGTTTTCACGCCGGGTCGGCGAAGCAAGCTCTACAACGAAATCTATGCAAGATACGTCGCTCAGTTTCCGGCGTGCGCAACCACTGGGCCGGCAGGCGATGCTTAAGCCATCGTGCGCGTTCTCGTGCTTTTGTGCGGGGTCGCAACAGAAAAGCAAGGAAGCGGAAGGGTTTTACTGGGTGTACCTTGAAATTGACACAGTAGGGGTCAAAGAGAATGTGACTCCCCAGTGCTCCGAACCGGCACGCCGCAATTGGCCCAAGTTCGTCATGGAACGTCGAATTCCGCAATGTTTGAGCTCCGCAGCGAAGGAAGCGTTGTGTGCAACCGCGGCATACGAGAACGGTCGAAAATTTGGAGCATGCCGTCGCTGGCTGCGATTACTCCACAGAACGCTTCCACTTGGTTTGCCCATTGCGGGGGATGGCTACGATAAATATGAAAATACTCGAATGCTTTGAAAAGCGCAGCCTGAGACCGGCGTTGTGAGCAGAAGGAGCCAGCTTTGTCACTGATGCTCGAAGAAATCCGGCAGCAACCTGATGTCTTGGCTCGCATTCTGCAGCAGGAGCGGGGCAAGATCCGCGAACTCGGAGAAACGCTGCGAAAGCGATCCATCCGACTGATTATCCTGGTGGCTCGTGGCAGTTCCGACAACGCTGCTCAGTTCGGCCGCTACCTGCTCGAAATCGCTACCGGCATCCCGGTCTCTCTGGCCGCGCCGTCGATCTACACCCTTTACGGCGCCAAGTTGCGTTTGGATCACGCCCTGGTCGTCGGTGTGTCCCAGTCGGGGGAAAGCGAAGACATCAATCGCGTGCTGGCAGAGGGGCATGCGGCTGGCGCATTTACCATCGGCATCACGAACGAAGCCGGCTCTTCCATGGTTCGCTCCGTTGATGTGCCTTTGCTCATTCACGGCGAGCGCGAGCGCTCAGTCGCGGCCACCAAGACTTTTACCGGCCAGATGATGATCTTCTATCTGCTGGCCGAAGCGCTGGCGGGGTCTTCCGGCGTCACCCAGGGCTTTGAACGTGTTCCGGAATTTTGCGCGAAAACCCTCGCACACGAAGCTCCCATTCGCGAACTAGCCCAGCGCTACACGTTCATGGAAAACTGCGTCGTGCTCGGTCGCGGCCTTCTTTACGGAAACGCTTATGAACTTGCGCTCAAGCTCATGGAAACCTGTTACGTTGTCGCCGAGCGATTTTCGACCGCAGACTTTTTCCACGGCCCGCTCGCGATGGTAGAACGACATTTTCCATTGATCCTATTTGCTGCGCCGGGAGCCATGATGCCGGGCGTGAAAACCCTAGCCCAGCGCCTTAAGGAACTGCGCGCGGAAACGGTTGTGATTACTTCGGATGCGGAACTTGCAACCATGTGCTCGCGCGTTGTGCCCATGCTTCCGGAGATCACGGAGTTTCTCGCGCCCATCCCCTACATCATCCCAGGCCAGCTTTTTGCTGCTCTGCTGGCGGAGGCAAAAGGACTCGATCCGGATACACCGCGGTCCCTCTCCAAGGTGACGCGAACACTCTAGGATGACAAAAATGCTACATACCAACTGCCGAGTGAATTTGCCCTTCCGGACTAGGTCTCTGACCGCATGATTATTACCGCTGTCAATCCAAGCTTACTGGTGGAGAGTTGGGCACGGCCGACAATCTCGGGACGATTCACCAGATTGAAAATGCGGACCCTGCTGGCGCTTGATGTGTCAGCCTGCATGGTTACTCGAAACCGATTGATTCCTGCGTCTTGTTCGACATAGAGAAGAATCTCTGCTGGCTCCGCTCTCTCAAGTTCCATAGCTTACAGGGTGTAGTCCTGCCCGAATGACCGCGAAAAACATTTTTTTGCGGTCTCATTGTTGCTGCGAGCGAACCACGGCAGTGGCTTTGCTGGCAGGGCCTTCGCCGAGTATTCCCTTGTGCCGATACAAGCTTGTCGCGAGAGTTAACACGACCAGGGCGGATCCACTTTGGTCAAATTGTCTCAGGCGTGAAGTCTCCCGCGAACGCCATGTTCGAGCAGACGAATACGCGATATTATGCAAAGGAACGAGTTATGCGCAGTAAAGAAGCTGTGGTGCGCTTTCCCTGCCATATCTGCGACCGACAACTCTACATAATTCTGTGTTGCTTTCGGCGAGTCTGCGCAAGTCGGGGTGGAATCCTTCCATCAAAGGCGATCATTAACTCACGGACTATGAGCCTGAACGCCTCGTGTACTTCGAGAGAAGGAAATCCATGTCATCTCCGACGCCGTAGCCGAACTTATGACTGATTTCCCGCGCAGCGTCTAGCCTGGCGATAAGGCCATCTCGACCGGGGGATGGTAGTGTGTTTGCGAGCTTCAGGGCCTGCTCGAACATGCGCACCAGTGCATCGAAATATCCTTCGTCTTCATTGCAGATATCACTACAGAACCCGGCGGCCTGCTCGCAGTAGAAAACCATCAACTCGGCCATGCCCTCGGGTTCGCCAACTGCCTTTTTGTAGTCGGAGATGGCCTGCTTGGCTTTGGCGACAGACGTGTCCTGGTTCCGTAACACGTCAGGCCAAAGCCATCGATCAATAGTTTTCTTGTACGGTTCCAGCACGTCCTCCCCCAAGCCAAAGCGGGCATGAAGAAATAACTGATTGTCTTTGTGCGCGGCGTAGAGATTGTGAATCAAGTCCAGCAGCGCTGCCCGGTCAAAAGCCTCGAGCTTTGCCTTGACATCCGTCCAGGTGGGTTGCGATTTCGACTGACGTTTGGCCATATGCGCCTTCGATTCTACCCATACGAGCCGTCCCCTGTAGCTCCGAACGGGAGCTTGATTCAGAAGCGGTAGCCTTGCGCCACCCAGTAGTGCCAGTCGCCGATGGCCTCGAAGGTGGATTCGTCCGCGTCTATGGCAACGAGTTGAGAGAGAGGAACCGCCATATTGCGGCGCGGCCAGCAAACCAGCACGAGCATGTCGCTGGTACACGCATCTTCGGGTGCCCTGCCGCGGACTTCGACGGTTTCTCCCTTCCGGAGCGGTGACACCACCTTGGACGCGATGCACTGGGCTGGGAAAGGGAATCGCAGTTTACCTTCCAGATAGTAATACCAGCCCAGGGCCTGCTCTTCCGGCCCATAGGTGTCTACGATGGCTTCGTTGTGGATCCGGTCTTCGCGGAGGCGGTCTCGCTTGGGCCTTGTCATGGCTCTCCCGCGGACCGTTACCAGGACTGAAGGAGTTGGCGGATACGAGAGAAGCGCAAAAGTTCCTCTGCTCCCCGGACGGGGTTCGCCGGCCAAGGTTCTTCCTCAACTTCCTCGTCCTCATCATCAATTCCGATCTCTGGCTCGGGCGGGGCCAAGAATTTCGTCTGCTCCAGATGGTCGAGATACTGGCGAATCTCTTCGGCGGCAAATACTCGACGGATGACAGTGAGAAAGGCGGGCAACTCGGCGGCGAAGTCGGGATCCTGCTCTGATATCGTCACGAACGTGAAGAGCTTCTCACCGATCAGATAATCCAAGGCGTCGTTCAACCCAAAGCGCTCGCGGATGTCTTCGGCCGCTGCGCACTGCTCAATCCAGATCTTGTGGAATTCCATGGACGAGCTACTCATCATCGAATCCTTTCTCTCAGAATGCGGCCCTGCAAGGGCAGTGTCTGTGAATCATGCTAATACAAGGGAGTGAGTTTTATTGATTTTCTCCGATCACGAGAATCGGATGTCAATACTTTTGCCGACGCCCGACAGGGTGACGTCTCGCCGCACTAAACCTGAATCCGGCACCTGGTCGGCAGGGCAAGGCGCAGCCGCGTGTTTTTCACAACGAATCCAGCCAGTCCAGTACGTCGGCGTTCCTCTTCCAGCGCGGAGCGGCATGGGGCCGTAGTGCGCCATCGGCTTTCTCGATTGCCTTTCGTTTTGTCTCCAGGTTGGCTTGGGCGTAGATGTTGGTCGTGTCCAGGCTGACATGCCCCATCCAGTTCTGAACGATGGCGGCGTCGACACCCGAGGCAATGAGGTGAACTGCAGCCGTGTGCCTCAGCGTGTGGGGCGACACGCGCTTGTCAGCCAGACGGGGAGCTTTTTCTGTGGCGGCTTGGACGTATCGCTTCAGGCGGAATCGCACACCGGAAGCCCCGAGCGGATTCCCGTAACGGTTACGGAACACCGCCTCATCGGGGCCGGTTGGGTGTCGCTTCAAGAATGTGTCCAGAAGTTCCGCTGTTTCCGGCCACAAAGGGCAGATGCGCTCCTTACGTCCTTTGCCATACACACGCACCTGCGACGGAGGATGCAAACGAATGTCGCGCGGGTGAAGCTGGAGAGCTTCCGAGATGCGCGCCCCGGTGTTATAGAGGAGTGCGAGTAAGACGCGGTCGCGCTCGCCCAGCTTGCTCTTCCGATCCGGCTGATCCATCAGCGCCAACAGTTCATCTGACTCCAGGTAGACGGCGGTTCGTTTCGGAGCACGCTTGTTAGGAATGCGAAGAATAGCCGCGCACTGCTTGGCGGCAAGCGGGTCTCGATCCGCAAGGAATGCGAAGAAGCTGTGGAGAGCAGCCAGCCTACAGTTTCTGGTGGCGATGGTCTTCCCACGGACCTTTTCTAGATCATCGAGAAAGGCCAGCACTTCCTTGTCGTACAGATCAGCCAAAGCGAGCCGCGCAACGTCCCGGTGGCGACGCTCCGCCACGAAGCGCAGAAACAGCCGCCAAGTGTCACGATAAGAAAGGATGGTGTGGTGTGAGGCGTTCCGTTGGCCGGCCATCCAGTTATGGAAGTAAGAATGCAACAGATCGGGGAGCGAGTCAGCTATTTTCATAAGGGGTTTCCCGGGCCTTCACGAGGTGCGCACCGAAGGCTCGAAACCGCTCGCTTGCGCGCTGCAGCAGTTCCTGGGTGACCGTGATGTACACGACGGTGGAGTGCAGGCCGCGATGACCAAGGTAGGTCCAGAGGTAAGGCAGCTTGGCCTGCACGTCGACGCCTTCCCGGTACCACGCGATCATTCGATTTACGACAAAGCTGTGGCGAAGATCGTGGATCCGGGGGCCGCGCCGCCCCGGATCTGGTTTAAGGCCTGCCTTGCGCATTATCTGGCGCATCAGGTGGTTGGCGGTAGTGTAAGAGTATCCGCCCTTCCGGTGCCAGAATAGAGGACTGTGGGGATCTGTCGGTGCGAGGGCTTGGCGTCGGGCCAACATGTAGTTGCGAATGGCTGCCATAGCACTCTCGCTCAGCGGCAACCGGCGGGACTTGAAGAACTTCGTATCCCGAATGTCGATGGCGTTGTCGTCCTCTCGAATGTCACCCAGGCGAAGCCCGACAATCTCCCCCATCCGGAGTCCGGCACAGTAAGCCAGAACGAACATCGTGTACAGAGACAGCGCCCGCACGGGGGCTTTGGGAGAGGGATAGTTTCGCGCGGTTTCGAGCAGGCGCTGGACCTCTTCCTGGGTAAAGATGTACGGTCTCTTTCTCTGGCGGAGAACTTCACGAACGATCATGCGGTCGCGCTTGACCGATGCGGTAGCCGGATTGGTGCGTTGGAGGGATCTGGCAATGGCACGCCCCACCTTCACGCGTTCCATATGAGTTGCGGGCGAAGGTGCAAGCTTCGCGTACTCTTCCACCAGGGAGGAAAGTGATTCGCTCTCGGCACTGGGTCGGCGCTGAACGAACTTATCGAAGTGCCGGAATCGATTCTCGTCATAACGGAGCCCAAGAGTCTTCATACGTTCCACATGCGCCTGGATGACGGGTCCAAGATGACTCCCGAAGCGAGGAAGGCCACGAAGGCTCTCCAGGGCTGAGTCCGGGTCAGGGCTTACCAACGCGCGAACAACCGCAGCGGTGGACTGGCGTCGGCAGCCGCGACGGAGATCGGCGAAGGGATTTACCGCGAGGTAGCCACTGGCAACAAGCCAATCGAGAAAGCAGCTGACGGTCTGTGCTCGTCGGACAGCCATGCCCAGCGGCGACTGTTTCACACACTCTCGCAGCCAGGCTTGTAAGGTCCTGCTGTCCAATGCCCCCTCAGGAGCGTGATCCGTCACGAATGTTTGAAAGCGGCGAAGCACGGATTCGTACGGCTTCCCGGCACATGCTCCCCTGAGATCCAGGTCGGCCACATATCGTCGAAGCAGAGCCCTTTCTCGATCAGGCCAAGCCTTAGTCATTCCTCCACCCCGGCACCGGCAACGCCACCGAGCGCAAGTCCTCGGTTGCCAGCTTCAGATACACCTGCGTAGAAGCAGCCGAGCGGTGGCCCAATACGTCACCGATCGACTTCAGCGGAACACTCGCCCGCAAGAGGCTTACTGCTCGTGCGTAGCGGATGGCGTGTGGACCGCGCCTGCCTTCCGTCTTGATACCGGCCTGCCGGATTCGGCGGCCCAACACCGTGTAGAGACTGGAGCCACCGGCAAAGGGACCGTGAGGTGCTCTAGCCTTGATGAACACTTCTCGCAGATGTGTTTGTGGCCGGCCCCGGCGGAGATAATTAAGGATGGCTTGGCCGACTTCCGCCATGAGCGGCAAAAGCAGGTCGGCGCCCGTCTTAGACTGTTTTACCTTTATCTGTTCGCAGCGCCAGTTGATGTCTTCGAGCTTCATGCGGACGACCTCGCCGGCGCGAAGTCCGTACTTGGCTACGAGTAACAGCATGGCGTGGTCGCGCAATCCAATCGGCGTCTGATCGTAACGAGTGACGGCTTGCAATCTCTTGACCTGTTCATCGGTGAATGCCAACGGAATGTCTTCATGCCGATAGAGGATCGGGCCGCTTACGGCGACTGCGAGATCTCGTTCAATCAACCCGTCCGCATAGAGGAAGCGCAGGAAGCTGCGCAGACAGCTGGCCACTCCATGCCTGGTCACTCGCCTCAACCCCTGGTTCCGCCAAACAAGGAAGGCATCAATGTCCGACACAGCCAGTCGACGCATCGTATTCGGGCCGGCACGGTCTCCCAGCCACTCGAGGAACACTTTTGCAGCGTGCCCATTCTTCCGCAGCGTCTCCGCGGAGAATCCGTGGAGTTCCGTCAACCAGCGCCCGTAGCTCGTGCATATCTGACGGCGGAATGCTTCGATTTCATCTTGGACTGGTCTTTCAGGCGGCCACTGCCCACGGACCAGCCGCAGGTAGCGTCGGATCGGGCTCGTCTGGTGGTAGTGCCATAGAGCGACGTTTCGAGGATGCTGTTCGTGGTTGCGCCGGCACTCGGCAAGCCGCAATTCCACGTAGGACGCGACGTGTTCGGGCGTCACCTCTTCAACCGGAATCGACCGGCTTCGTAAGAAGCGCAGGAACACCCGGACGGTCGACATCATGCTGGGGATCACGGAAGCGCGAAACCGCTGTTCGGCGAGGTATTGCCGAAAGCGCTCCAGCGAGGGATCGGGTCGGCTGTCTGCCGGCCAATAACCGTGGACCAACCGCAATAGGCGGCTGACCGGAGATACAACAGTGGCTTTCCAACTCCGCATGTACCGCGGAAATCTGCCGTGGCGCTTCTGATAGGCCGCCAGCTTCGTTTGAACGAAGCTGGTCACGTGGGCAGCTTGCACTTTTTCCAGAGAGATACCCTGCGTCTCTAAGTGTCTTAGGAACTCAATGCAGCGGCGAAGATATACCCCACGCCTCTTTGGACACGAGAAAGCATGCTCCAGATGTTTCTTCAGCCGCTCCAGCCAGGGCTGCACTGGACGTGCCGGTGGCCATTCTCCTTGCACAAGTCGCAGCAAGTAGTGAATGCCGGGTGTCAGTCCACATCGCCAGTCTACGACGCTCCCCGGAAGCCGACCTTGCTCGCGCTGGTAAAGAACCAGTTCGCGATCAATGAATGCCGATACGTCAGCCGGTGCCGCAACCTCCGGTGGTACAGACCTATCGCCAAGGAAGAAAAGAAAGCGGCGTACGACCTGAAGGTAGCGCTGTCTAGTTCTAGGCTTTTGCCCCGCCTGTTCGAGGCGCGCCCGAAACCACTCCAGGCGCGTTTCGATCTCATTCGAGGGAGGCCACTGCCCTTGCGCCAGGCGTAGCAGCAGGGTGATCGGCGACATGTGATGCCAGTGCCAGCCGCGCTGATTCTTTGGGCACCGTCCGTGTTTCCACCGATAGTGGCGCAACCTTACACGAAGAAATGCGTCGACATCCGCTGCTCGTACCGATTCGACCGGAATCTGGCGGCGCTCCAGGTAGCGCAGGAACTTCCGTCCGACTACGCAGTAGCTTTTGGTTGCAGGACGGCTGTAATGCTCACGGGCTAAGTGTTCCTTCAGTTGCGGCAACCATCTGTCAAGGCATGAGGTGTGCTGTGAAATGGTGTTTGCTCCCCGTACTGGTATACGCAGAAACAGGCCGATTGGACTCAATTATCGGAAGGAATATTTTTGAACAGCCACGCCGAGCGTAGCTTCCGCTGCTTTCCTCCGCATATTCGGTTGCTGCGCATAATATCGCTAATCGCGAGCTCGCGATTAGCGATAACCACAAGTCATCGCCAAACGCATGCTCTTATCGTGGGAGTTGCGAAGGCCGATGGAAAAGCGGCAGCCTTCCATCTCGGTTTCGAGGTCGAGAACCCCAAAGGCTTTCATGCCGTCTGGTGAGACCGCATACTCATCATGCACGACTCCGATGTGGCGAAACCCGAGAGTCTCGACCAATGCTTGCACGATCTCGTGGTGCGGGACCGGACGGTGTGTTTCCGTTGCCACTGGTGTCGGCACCAGTGCTAGTTCTTCGCGACCAATCGTTCGGCCATTGTAGCCAATGAGCGTACTAGTTTCTGACATACTACTTTCCTCCTTGTTGATTTGGAATGACGTTCTTGAAGGTGAGAGAATGGCGGCGACGCTGGCCGCAGCCACGTTTGCCGGTATGGTTTACGGACTTCGGAGAGAGGACTGCTCAGCGAGGTTGCGCACCGGGCCTGCGAGTTCGTCCAGCCGTCGCTTACGTCAGGTCAACTGAAACCAAACAACGACGCTTGCTCCGGGACGGCTGGCCTCCCGCGCCGCTTCCTGCCTGACAATGATTCAGGCCGACGTCCGAAAACGAAGATAGAACCGGGATCGATAACCCCTTCAAAAAGACCAGCGGTGTCAGACTGAGTGTTCAGCGGTATGTTCGCCGTTTCGGTGGAAGCAGCATCATCGCTGCAAACAGACTTTGTCGGGAACAGTTTTTGATGTTCTGCATTCAGGGCCCTCCAAGTGGAATCGGCGGTCTCGCCAATACCGTTCCTCTCGACCAGTTCCCGTGCCATGGCTGAAAGCATGTCATCGTCTTCATCGATGCTCTGCAATCCCTCGCCGGCGAACTTGCCTTCCATGGTGAGTGCCACGAGGAGCTTCTTCCCCATCAAGCGGAGGCAGGAAGTCTGCATGGTCCCCTCAGAGCAAAGAAATTTCACACGTACCGGCCGTCGTTGACCGATCCTCCAAGACCTGCGGCTCGCCTGCCGCAAAGTGTGTAGTGAATACCCCGACTCGTAGAAGAGAATCGTCGGGAAGTCCAGCAAATCCAGCCCAGTCTCCACCAGCTTGGGATGGCAGATCACTACTTGAACTCCGTTTTTATTTGTCTGGCGTACCACGCTTCACGCTTCGAAGTATCGACGCTCGCGCGCAAAACAGCGGTGTGGATTCCCTCGTTGCTCAGGATTCGTTGAATCCGCGCCGTGACGTCGTGCTTCTGTGTGTACACAGCAAAGACCTGACAGCGGCGACCCTCCACTAATTCTTTCTTGATCTCTTCGATCAGCCTGCGTTCCTTGGAATAGATACGGTCCTCCGGAAGGTCGCGGGGTTCTGCAATAACGAATCTCACCTTGTGCTTAAGTTCAGGATCGAACTCAGTACCGTATAGCGTCCCAATCCCGTATGGGTGATCGGGATACAGCAACAGAGTGTTGAGCATCGTGCTCAGAACCGACCGGTTGCCCCTGTGAGCTTTCAACGCCTTCCGCATGTCATCTTCGAGCTCGCGGTACGCTTCCTGCATGGGAGCGTCCATCGGCACGCTCAGATAGCTTTCTTCGTATGGCGGAAGTTCTCCCGAGATGTCCTCGAGAAACAAAAAGGCGCACAGCTGCATCAGGAACTCGCCGAATAGCAGTGGGGAGGCTCCAGGCTTGCGCCGGACCGTGCTGGTCGTTTTGGCCTTGGAGCAGGCATTGTTGGCGGGTTCCACCTTGGTGATGGTTTCCAGGACGCCGTAATCCTGAATAAAGGAACTGCGCCCGGTAGTACCCCATTCGTAGCCATGCTCCTTCATCCTTCTCGCTTCGAGACGGAAGAGCGTGTTGAAGAGATCGTCGGCGTAGCCGCCCAGCAGTGTGCCGGTCAGTCCGACGATCCGGTCGGTGCATGCGGCCAGAGTCCCCAGGGCATTGCCTTGTGCCGTGTCGCCCGCAAGTTGGTGGATTTCGTCGCAAATGGCGTAGTCGAACCAACCGGGCATATAGCGCCCGATAAATTCCACAGGGGCCATACGGCGGATCTTCTCGGGGTCGGCCTGCCACATCGCGCTGTGCACGCGCCGGCAGGGCGTTTCTCCGCGGGCCTCAATGGTCTCGGAGATTTTGACCTTTTCGAAGTCGGCGGCGGTCAGCCGGCCATCATCAACGATCACGGGCTTGCCCGTGTCTGCGTTGACGACGCAGCCCAAGTACGGGCCCGAACGCGGCATGATGAAGGCATGGCGCCAGAAATACCCCAGCTTGGCCCGTTCACGTCCCACGATGAACAGTGCCGGTCTCGTACACAACGACATCCAGCGCTCGCGTGAACTCGAAAACTGCTTCCGCAGTCGCATGTCGCTGAGCGTGGTGCGCAAGCCTTCACGCACCATCCGGCCGTGCTTGAGCCGCACTTCGTTGACACCGTGCGGTGTGTTCTCGTCGCCGCCGTTCCGCAAATCGTCGATCAAGAACACGCGAATTTCAGGGACGGTCAGGAATGCTTCACGTGCCCACTTCTCGACCAAGTGTGGAGGGACCATGGCTAAAGCTGTGAATGGATGCCCGTCGCTATGGACATGCATGGCTCCCAGCGAGATCAGGGTCTTGCCCGTGCCGCATTCGGCTACGACCATGGCAGTTCTGGCGTATTGCCAGCGCTTCACAACACCCATGAGGGCAATCGTCTGTGCCGGAAACGGCCTTCGCAATAGCGCGTCAATCCGGGGCGAGACCGGATCATTGAACGGATGCAGGGCTGGGTATTCCTGCAGGATGCGCTCTCCAAGCAACTTGGCATGGGCTCTCATATAGTCATATATCGTCGTAAGTTCGAGCATGGAAATCCTCAGAACGCGGGAAGAGGGACCTGAAGGGAAAAGGATTGAAAGAGAGAAAGAGACAGGAAAGGACGAGGTTCAGTCTTCAGTGGGTAGAAGAGTCTGTTTTAGATCCAAACTTGGCCAATGGATTGGTCCGGTCTCTGGGGGAAAGCGGATGGTGCTGCTCCACAAGCCGTCACTGAGCCAGGAAAGGAATTGCTCTTTGTTCCCTTTGACGAGTACAGGATTACATCCAAGACCCAGCATCGGGACGACGGCTTTGTGCTTTTCGAGTTGGCGCAGAAACCATTCGGCCCAATCAGGAATTCCGGGGATGCCGTGAATGTGGGCCAGCGACGCCCACACAAACAAAGCCTCCGAATCGGCCAAGAGGGTTCGATCCGTTCCTGATAATGTGCCGCTGGCGGCAAACTCCTCGGAAACCCCGATGAGATGGCGTAACGGCTTTTTGCGCCCGGCAAGCTGCAGCGAACCTTTGTAGCACTGGACATTGCGCTCCAGGCATACACGAATCGGTTGTACGCCCGGCCCTTCCACCATGAAACGCTCTCCCATGGATATGGCTGCAGAAACGGCCGAGATCTGCGTATCACCGCCGATCGCAGAAATGAAGTGGGCTTTGGCCTGCCGCGGTGGGTCTGGCAAAACCTCGCCGATGAATCGGTCCAGGCGCAGTCTGATGTTTGTGGTGGTTTTCTCCGTGCTCTTTACGTATGTGACCCAACCCCAGAAAAACAAGCGAAATCAACTCTTCGTGTCGGCTGAGGTTCGCGAAGGGAGCCTGGGCATCTCCTCAGTCTTCTTGCGATGTGAGGTTTTGCGCGACTATTTCTATCGTATTCCACGAGGCGGCGGTGCGTCCGCTCAATACACCTTCTACGATGTGTTGCGGATTCCGGCTGGCGCTTCTCCCTCTGAAGTTCGCGTTGCGTACAAATTGCGGGCTTTGGAGCTCGATTCCGCCGGCGCTCCTCACAGCGAGCGTGTTGACTTGGAACGAGCGTTCAACATTTTGGCTCAGCCAGAACTCCGTGCCTGTTATGACGCACTCTTGACCGACGCGGATGGCCCCGCGCCCTTTCCCTATGGCGGCTTCGGCTCTCTGCTTGCTGCTGGCGAGCGCTCTCACGATGGCCAGGCTTTCTTTGCCAACCGCATTTTGGCTTTCCTGCCGGAGCAACGGCAGCGCCAGTTCCATGCCCCGCTGCGCAAATGCGACTTCTACGATGACCGTGCTCTGTACCGCGATCCTCGCCGCAAGCTGGAGTTTTGGATCGATCACGCCGCCCTGCACATGGTATGGGACTCCAGCTGGAATCGGTGGAAACACCTGCTAGGAGCCAAGATGCAGATCAATGCAACGTTTGTACAGAGCGGCAGGTACCAGCATCGCCACGGCAAATGGGAACTCGCATCGCACGAGACGGCGTTGCCCAGCCGGCTGGAGGTCAAGCTCCCCGCCGATATCCAGCAACAGCTAGAGGCTGCGAGGAGAACCTACCACCGGTTTGGACAGTATTCCACCGCATTGGCTCAGATCCGCCTGCGCATCGAGTCACAAGCAGTGGAGAAATCGGAACTTGAGAAGATGTGCGCGGCTCTGCGCATTCCCGGCGACTTCGACGTCTCTTTGATAAGTTGGCGTCCCGATTATGATCGCTTCTTTTATCACCAACTCGCGAACCGTGCTCGTCGGATCTACCTGTTTCGTACCGAATACATTCTTGACCTGGAGAAAGTCGTTGCTGTCGAAACCCCTCAACTCGGCCATGCAACGTATCTTTTCTCCAAACCCAGGAGCATGGAGGGCTTTCTTGAGATCTATACGAAGGTCACGAAAGACGACATCCGTCAGAACCACCGCAATGTGGCTGAAAAGCTAGGATTTCTTGGGCGCGTCATTCACGGTGCGAATCCGAGAGTCTGGCTCAAGGAATTGCGACGACGTTCGGGCGAGTAGCCCATGGTGGGACGACGGCGGTAGCTAGAAGCCGCCGCCGTAGCGCAACACTGTGACTGAACCACAAGATATTGTCATTCATGCATGTCGTCGAAGAATGTCTTTAGTTCGCGGCAGCGCGAGGGGTGGCGCAGCTTGCGCAGAGCCTTGGCTTCGATCTGGCGAATGCGCTCGCGGGTGACGGCGAACGCCC
Source organism: Terriglobales bacterium (assembly GCA_050014475.1). Lineage (GTDB taxonomy): Bacteria > Acidobacteriota > Terriglobia > Terriglobales > Acidobacteriaceae > Acidiflorens. The sequence continues at coordinate 28,444 of JBEKDG010000008.1, forward strand.
GGCCAACCTCCTCCAGCGTGTGCTCCGAACCGTCCTCCAGACCAAAGCGCATCCTCATGATCTTCTCCTCGCGCGGAGTCAGAGTGCGCAGCACCTGCCCGGTCTGCTCCTTCAGGTTCACGTTGATGGCAGCCTCGTCCGGTGCGAGCGCAGCGCTGTCTTTGATGAAGTCGCCGAGATGGGAATCCCCCTCCTCACCAATTGGCGTCTCTAGCGAGAGCGGTACCTGCATGATCTTGCGCACTTTGCGTACCTTGGCTGCGGGAATGTCCAGGCGTTTGGCAATCTCTGACGAGGTAGGTTCGCGGCCCAACTCCTGGACCAGTTGCCGCGAGACGCGAATCAGCTTGTTGACGATCTCAATCATGTGCACTGGGAGTCGGATGGTGCGCGCCTGATCGGCAATGGCTCGGGTGACTGCCTGGCGAATCCACCACGTAGCATAGGTGGAAAACTTGTAGCCTCGGCGATACTCGAACTTGTCCACCGCCTTCATCAGGCCGACGTTTCCCTCCTGGATCAGATCGAGAAACTGCAATCCGCGGTTGCCATACTTCTTGGCGATGGAAACCACGAGGCGCAGGTTGGCTTCAATGAGCTCGTGCTTGGCCTGCTCCGCGTCCATCTCGCCCCGGATGATTTCGCGCTGCGTGCGCTGCAACTCCTGGAACCCAACGCCGGCAGCGCTTTCCAGCCCTTCCAGGTCGGCGTGATGCTGCCGCTGAGTCTTGCTGTACGCCTTCTTGAGTTCTTCGCTGCGCGTGCTCTCAACCTTCTTATCCAGATTGCTGATGTGGCGGTCGAGCGAGCGCATAATTTCCATGTTTTTATTCACCCGATCGACCAGGCGGTTGCGCTCGAAATTCGTGAGACCGAGGTTGCGGATGATGAGCGAAATCCGAACAATCTCGCGGCCCAGCCTGCAGCGGCAGCGAGTGTGTTCGCGTGCTTTCTTTCTTGCCGGGATCGTCTGCAACTGTTCGGCCAGGTGGCCCGCTCGTTTGTAATGCTTTTGCAACTCGTCGATGCGGCGCGTGACTTCTTCGACGCGGTTCTGCAGGATCTCCTCGGTGATCTCTTCCTCATCGAAGACGACAGTTTCCTTGATCGAGCGCACGCCGCGCCTCAAATCCTCGCCAATGGTCAGGACCTGTCGGATCACAACAGGCGAGCGGGAGAGTGCCTTCAACATGCGCAGCTGTCCACGCTCGATGCGCTTGGCGATATCCACTTCCCCTTCTCGGGTGAGCAGAGGCACCGCGCCCATCTCGCGCAAGTAGATCCGCACTGGATCGTTGGTCTTTTCAAGGGCGCCACCGGTGGGATCGAGTTCGACTTCGCTGCCGCTCTCCACTTCCTTATCAAGCTTTTTTTCGAAGGCCGAGAAAAGAAGCTTGGGCTGCCCCTCAAGCACATCAATCCCCCGCGTGCCGATGGTAGTGAGCAGGTCGTCCAGATCCTCTGGGGAATGGACGTCGTGCGGAATTAGGTCATTCACCTCGTTGTAGGTGAGATAGCCCTTTTCCTTACCTGCATCAACGAGTTTCGTAATGTCGCCAATAGACAAGTGGAATCTCTTCAGCGCCGTCTTGCCATGGAAGCGAGACTCTGCGGGGAACAAGCAACGGACTACTTCTACCCTCGCCGTTGTAAGACCACGGAAGTGGAATTGATCCGAACCGTAGCGTGAGCGAAGGCCCGGCATCAGCCCACATCCGCCGCGGCAAGGGTAGCAAGGTACGGCGGTCTCTTCATGCTGGTTGTTTGCCTTTAACGCACCCCGGAAGTCGCCGCCGACGCATTTCCGAAAGCCCCACAGCGAAACAAATAGGCCGCGAGTTTCCTGTTGCCAGTCAGTCACGCAGCCCAAACAACTCAGAAAGTTGTCATGTTGATGATACGCGATCAGCAGCCAAGCTGCTGTGAGAACTCGGTAGTGGTGCAGTTTGAAATCCACAGGGCTAGCGTCAGAGTCCGGCCTGTGGGAAACTGTCCACATGGCAAACAAGCGTACAAAAGCCGATAAAGCACAGCGCCAAGCCAATCAACTGGAAAAAAGAGCAGACACCCACCCAGAGCAAACGCCTAAGAAGCCCAAAGCACGGGAGGACTTCAGCCAAGCCGCTGCCCGGATCGTGAGAGAAGCTACCGAACAAAAGTAAATTCCATCTGCGGTGATCTCTTAAATAAGCGTGCGAATTTCTGTCTAAAATCCTCCATGTTCTCGCACAATTTCATAATTGTGACCACTTTTATTGACATGAACAATACTCACCGGCGCCCGCTCCAGACGGGGTTGCCTTTCTCGTCTCGGAGCACCACGGTATCGTTCCCCCTCACCACTTCGCGTGCCAGCATGAGGTCGGCTTCACCGTGCTTAACTTTCGAACCCGTGAGAGAGATCTCGTCTCCCTTGTTGAAGCTCACGCCCATCTCCGCCAGAAAGGACTGCGGGCAGAGGTAGACATCGACGGTGTTGGCACCGCTCTTGAGGAGCAGGTAGGCAATTTCCTTCTCACTGCCTTTTGGCGGCAGTTTCACCTCCTCGATGGTGCCTTTCAGCTTCGTCTCGGCCTGCAGATCATATTTGGGAGCGCTTGGCGGTTGCTTGTTTTGCGCAACCAGCGGCAAGGCGCAGAAAAGACATGCCAGAAGAAGAATCTTGCGCAAGCCGAGTGACGCGGTGGGCGTGATCCGATCACGCATGGCTCCCCTCTTTCGAGGAGCAACCGGGAGGCTCGGTGCGGTGGAGAACCAACATAGAAACTACCGGCTCGCGGTCTCCTCATGTGCTAAGAATGAAGCCAGCTTTCTCGCCCCAATAGTAACCCTCTTTTCAATACGCGAGATGAATAGTTTCGTGGAGGGACGGGTCGCTCCAGGGATCTGCCCCTGTTTTCTTGGCGTAGGAGAAACGGGCGCGCCGAAGCGCGCCCTTTAGATGTCTTAGCTCTGCAAAGTTGCTAGGCCGCCGCAGCGAGCGGTTGGATATGCCCGAGCTGCGTCAACAGTGGACTATGCCCACAAAGTCAGGAAAGCGGTGGGCCGACATTCTGCACTTCCGGCCAGGATATGCTCTAATTTCGTACCTGCGGCCGATTGTTACCTTATCTCGCCGCAGGCAGGTTCGGCGGCCTTCAGTGGAAACAAAGAAGTTAAGCGCCCAGGAGGCGGCGAGAATATGGTTTAGCAGCGGCTGGCCTTTGGTCTTAGTCACGGCGACCCAGCATGGGCATGTTTCGAAGTTTGCTAGTCAGAATCTCGACAATTTCGATTACTCTTTTTTGACGGTCAGGACAGTTCAGATCGATAGAAGTGGCGACGCTCGAAAAGCGGCAGTGGCAGCTCAAAGACCCGCGTTTCACCGATTTCGAAGTCAAATTCCTTCCCACACTCCGGCGCCGGGCAACTCGCCCGAAACTTTGTCTTGCTTTCTCCAAGTTCGGTTTGCTGTCTGACAACAATCCAAGTCCCACATCTGGGACACGTGACGCACGAGCACGCAATGCGATCAGCCATTCCAAGATTATATGGCGCTTGGAACAGAGCACCGTGGATGGCACCGGGATCGGGCAAGATTCCGACTTTCTTAGGCTTGGGGAATTTTGTGGCCGTACGCACTTTGGGTGGTGGACCGTGTGACGTCTTGGGAAGTTCGTAAACGGAAGAGCTAAGACATGCCTCCACAGAGGGTTGCCAGTGGCGACGGTTCTGCTTCGATCGAGTCGAGGGCCAGCGATTAAGGTCGTTTGACTGAAATCCACTTCCGGTCTAAAAGAACTCCAAACCACGCGCTCCCAGCCAGCGGCTGTAAGTAACCGGGTCGCCACATCGCGCCGGCAAATCGTGCCACAGGCCTGACGGGCGTCTACCGCGGACGACAAGGATTCCGCGAGGATGAGGACCCAATGTCAACCCAGCCTACTCCGATCACGCCACGGGGACGCCCACACTCGGTTCGAGAGGCTCCCGTCAGTCCGCAACACGCTGCTCGCTTCCTCAACATGCACCCCAAGACCGTGCTTCGCAAGGCTCGTGAAGGGTCACTCCCCGCTCATCCGGTTGGGAGAGATCGGAAGCGCTGGCACTTTTATCTCTCGGAGCTAGACCATTGGCTTCGTTCTCAGGTAATCTCAAGCAGCCACCCGCGTCGCCAACCCCAAGGAGATTACATTGGCTAAGCGAACGCGGTATCAGTACGGTAGTGTTGAGATCGACAAACGCGTAACAGGACCGGACGTATGGCTCTATCGCTGGTGGGAAACGACTTCGGACGGACTCAGGAAACGAAGGGGTTTCACCGTCGGAACGGTAGAACAGCACAAGACAGAGGCCCATGCTTTGAAAGCAGCAGAAGGCATGCGGCTGATGATCAACGACGGCATTTCACGCCGAGAACCGGTTCTCTTCTGTGGCATCCTCGACCGTTTCCTTCTCGATCAGAAACAGGAACAGGAAGCCGAACAAATCACCGACAATACTTTAGCCTCTTACCGAAGCATGATTTGCCAACACATCCGACCCAAGTGGGGCGACGCCTACCTGGAAGACGTTCGGCCCGCGTTGGTACAGGACTGGCTCCGCAGGCTCGACCTCTCACCCAAGTACAAAGGCCACATTCGGTCCCTGATGTACCGTCTCTTCGACAAGGCGATGCTTTGGGAATTGCTGAACGTGGAACGGAATCCCATGGACTTGGTCGAAGTGAAGGGCATCAGCAAGCGCAAGAAACGTCCTCGCGTCCTCCAGGTAAAGGATGCTTGGCAAATACTCGACGTGCTGGTTCAGCCCTACCGAACCATCGTGCTGATTGCACTGTGCTTCGGTTTGCGGATCAGCGAAATCCTGGGCTTGCGGTGGACGGACTTCGATTTCAAGCGATCGGTGGTTCTGATCCAACGATCAGCAGTCGGGAAGCGACTCAACAAATTGAAGACGGAGTACTCGCAAGACGAGGTCCCGATCGAGCGGGGCTTCATTCTCGAACTGAAGAAATGGCAAGCGCTCTGTCTCGACTCCGAAGGACGCTGGCTGTTCCCGAGTCCGGTGACCGGTCGGCCGTATCACGCCGACTCGATTCGTGCCGACTACCTGGTTCCAACAGGTCTCCAGTTGGGACTTGGCAGGATCGGGTTCCATATGTTCCGCCACACCTACCGTGCATGGCTGGACGAAACCGGAGCACCTGTGGGCGTACAGCAGAAACTCATGCGACACGCGCACATTTCCACCACAATGGACCAGTACGGCAATGCCTCGACCCTGGCCAAGCGCAAGGCCAATCGGCCAATCGTGCAACGCCTCTTGAGAAGGCCTGCCAATCAACAGGTCTCCATTCAATAAATAAGGGGAACTGTGTGCCAGTTCCCCTTATTGGACAGTTTTGGACAGTCGCTCCAAGTGCCCAATTGCCCGTAACCTTATGATTGCTTTGGTTGCGGGGGGTGGATTTGAACCACCGACCTTTGGGTTATGAGCCCAACGAGCTACCAGACTGCTCCACCCCGCAGAAAAATCATAACACAGTGTGGTGAAGCGGGGCCAAACTGACTGGCGCTCCGGTACCGTCCTGGCACTGCTCTGATCAGTAGAGCAGATCTGATGATTGGTTTCGCACTCCATCCAGTGACTGGTCTTCCTTGTTGGGTCCGCTTGAATTCTTGAGGTCCCATGCGCGTCTTGAATTCTAAGCGGACCCGCTCCTGGCGCTTCTCCGCCTTGCTTGCACGCTTGATCAGCGGCTCAGCTTCTTGCGCTCGCAGGCATCTACGATCTTCTTGGGATCGATGGCATCCCGGTCAATCTGCTCTTCCAGAATTTTTCCGTCTTTGCCGATCAGGAAGTTGACGCGGCGCGCGGCTTTGTATTTGTCAACATAGATTCCGTACTGGCGGGTGACTTCTCCTCCCCAGTCACTCAGCAGCGGGAAGGTGACGCCGATCTGGTCGGCGAAGGCTTTATTGGCGAAGGGGCTGTCCATGCTCACACCCAGGACCTGGGTGTCGGCGGCTTCCAGTTGCTTGAGATTCTGCTGGAAGGCCTTCATTTGCGCAGTTCAACCACCGGTGAAGGCAAAGATGTAGAACGCCAGAACGACGTTGCTTTTGCCGCGATACTGGCTCAGGGAAACGTCTTTTTCGTCGCTGCCATCGAAGTATTGCAGCTTGAAGTCGGGAGCGACGTCGCCGACTTTTAGTTTCATGGGTGCAGGCTCGGGCTTGTTGCCCTGAGCTTTGATCTGCGGGCAGACAATCGCAGCTGTGAGCAGCCAGACCCCCAACATTGTCGAAACACACCTTCGCTTCATGGGAACTCCTTCGAAAAGATTTCTAAAAGCGTACTCTGCGCCCGGCACACGGTCAAAGCGCAAAATGCTTTCACGAGCAGCAATGCCGAAGCACTTCTGCGGACTTTGTACAATCACTGCGTACAATGACTTTGTACAATGATTGCTGGCCTCGATCAGACCGGATGAGCCTTCAGACTCTAAACGACATTTTGTTGGCGGTCTGCAAAAACCGCCGCGATCGCGTCATGCTGCAAAGAGGGGCCCTGGGCTGGGTGCCGATCTCTTCCACGGAGATTTACCGCAGTGTCGTGGGTGTGGCTCGCGCGCTTGAATTCTGGGGTATCGGCAAAGGCGATCGCGTCGCCATCCTCAGCGAAAATCGTCCGGAGTGGACGATCGCCGATTTCGCGGCGCTGTCCCTGGGCGCGGTCACGGTTCCGATTTATTCCACACAGACACCGGAGCAGACTTCGTTCATCCTCAACGATTCCGGATCGCGCGTCATCGCCGTGTCCACGAAAAGCCAATTGGAAAAGGTGCTGACCATCCAGCGGCACACGCCGGTGGAGCGGATCGTGGTGATGGACGCGGTCGAAACTGCGCATGCGGTGCACATGCAGGGACTGATGCTGCAAGGGCCGACCGACTTCGATCCGGAATTCGATGCCCGCTCGCGGTCGATTGGGCCCGACGACCTGGCGACAATTATTTACACCTCAGGCACGACGGGAACTCCGAAGGGAGCGATGCTGACCCACGGGAATATGGCGTCGAATATCGCTTCTTCGATGGAGGCATTCGGCTTCGGGACGAAGGAAGAAGTGAGCGTATCGTTTCTGCCACTTTCCCATGTGACGGCGCGGCACGCGGACTTCGCGCTGCTCTACCGCGGGGTCGTGCTGGCGTATTGTCCCGACATTGCGCAACTGGCGCAGGCTTTGTTGGAAGTGCAGCCCAACATCTTTATTGCTGTGCCGCGCGTGTACGAAAAGATTTGCCAACAGGTGATCCTCAAGGCTACGGGCTTTCCGAAAAACGCGCTCTATCGCTGGGCACTTTCGGTGGGGCGCGCTCACCGCGCCGAGACTCTGGCCGGAACCCAGCCTGCGGCGCTCTCCTGGAAAATCGCGGACTGGCTGCTCTTTTCCAGAGTGCGCGCGGGAATTGGTGGAAAGGCGGAGGAGTTCATTTCCGGAGGCGCGCCGCTGGGTCTGGAATTGGCGGAGTGGTATGCCGATATCGGTATTCCCATCCACGAGGGCTACGGGCTGACGGAGACTTCCCCGGTGATCGCGGTGAACACGCCCGGCGCGCACAAACTGGGGACGGTCGGCAAGCCGCTGGCGAACGTCGAAGTGCGGATTGCCGACGACGGCGAGGTGCTGGCGCGCGGGCCCTCGGTATTCAAGGGCTACTGGAATCGTCCAGAGGAAACGCGGGCCGCGTTTGTGGACGGCTGGTTCAAAACGGGAGACATCGGGCACCTCGACAGCGACGGATTCCTTTCGATCACGGATCGCAAGAAGGATCTGATCAAGACCTCCGGTGGGAAGTTCATCGCGCCGCAACCGATCGAGAATTCGCTGAAGCTGAACCCGCTCATTGGGACAGCGGTGGTGTTCGGTGACCGGCGGAAGTTTCCCGCGGTGCTGATCGCGCCGCACTTCCCTGCCCTGGAAGATTGGGCGCGGGCGAACCAGGTTGACTTTGCTTCGCGAGAAGCACTCGTCGCGAACGCCAAGGTGCAGGCGCTGTATGAAGGCATTATCGAAGATCTGAATCGGAATCTGGCGCGCTTCGAAAAACTGAAACGCGTGCTGGTGGTACCTGAAGAACTCTCGGCGGCGAATGGAACGATGACGCATACGTTCAAAGTGCGGCGGCGAGGGATTGAAGACAGGTACCGGACGCTGATTGATGAGATGTACGCAAAGGCGGAAGCCACTGAAGGGTAAGCCGGTCGCTGCGGGTTTCGACTTTGTTTTGAAGGGGCGCGGCTTCAGTCGCGCCGTAATCGTCGCAAAATCAACGGCGGCTTCACAGGCTGCGGAAAAACTCGGGGATTCGTATCAGGTGATCGCTTTAGCGATGACGTAAACTCTTTGAAGTCAGATGCCCCTTTAGGGGCTGGGCATCAAATTCCGACTTTTCCCGCAGCCCGCGCAACCGTACAATAAGCTCATGACGGATTCATTGATTATCGCTGGCAGGCAGTTCCGTTCCCGCTTGATCGTTGGGACCGGCAAATACAAATCTTTTCAGGAAACCGCGCGCGCGCTCGAGGCCAGCGGCGCCGACATGGTGACGGTGGCCGTGCGCCGGGTGAATCTCGACCGCAGCAAGGAGTCTCTGCTCGATTACATCGATCCGAATAAATATTTTCTTCTCCCGAACACCGCCGGCTGCTATACGGCCGACGACACCATCCGCACGGCCCGGCTGGCGCGCGAGGTTGGACTCTCGGACTGGATCAAGCTGGAAGTGATTGGCGACCAGGCAACGCTGTATCCGGATGTGCAAGCGACGCTCGAAGCCACACGTGTGCTGGCGAAAGAAGGATTCACGGTGCTGGCCTATACCTCGGACGACATCGTGTTCGCCAAACGGCTGGTGGACGCGGGAGCGTCGGCGGTGATGCCTTTGGGCGCACCGATCGGCAGCGGCCTGGGTATTCAGAACGCGGCCAACCTGCGCATCCTGCGCGAGATGATCACGGGAGTCCCGTTGATTGTGGACGCGGGCGTGGGCACAGCTTCCGACGCGGCCATTGCCATGGAACTAGGCTACGACGCCGTGCTGATGAACACCGGCATCGCCGGCGCTCAGGAACCGGTGCTGATGGCGGAAGCGATGAAGCACGCGGTGCTGGCGGGACGACAGGCGTACCTGGCAGGGCGAATGCCGCGCAAGCTTTATGCGACTGCCAGTTCCCCGCTCGAAGGCGTGGTGCGATAGAGATTCTCGTGGACGGGCGAGGCGCCCGTCGCTCCACCGGAAAAACATAAGGGCGGCCACGTGGGCCGCCCTTTTTGCGTCTGTTGGAATCGTTAGCCCTACAGCATCTTGACGCTGTCCACGTGGATCTTGTCGCCGTCGATGTGCCCCGTCACGGCAACGTGATGTCCGTAGTGATCCTTAAGGGCATCGGGATTGTCCACCGCCAGGACCTTCTGGTCCTTGTCGGTAACAACAACCGGGCTGGCGCCGGCTTTGATGCACTTCTTCGTGCATTCTTCCGCGCCCGCGTTGGCTCCCTTAACGCCACACTTGGAGTCGCTAATCCAGCCGTTCACGGTTTGAGCATCGCTGGCAAATGACACCGAGGCCACCGATAAAATCAAGGCGCCGGCAAGTAACAACAAGAGAAATTTCCGCATGTCACCCTCCTTAGATTGATTCCCACACGTGATGCGATCTCTGAACTCTATCACAGGTGGAGCAAAGGCTGGGCTGCGAAGAAATTGGAGAACCGCGCCGGAAAAGTTGGGACAAATCCATCGCGGTTTACGGCGATTCCGGTATATCATGGCGGGCAGCATAATAACCAAGCCAGGAGGAAACGAAATGGTTGCGCCGTTCCGTTTTAGCAAGTTACTCACGCTTCTGCCACTTTGTGGAATCCTGCTGTTGGCGGACATTGCCGTGGGCCAGCAGTCCTCAACCCCGTTGCTTCGCCTGCAACGTTCGAAGGCCTATCTGAATCTGGAGACTAACGTAGTGCACGCGCAGGGCATGAATGGCATCACTTATGGCAAATCGGGGGATGTGTTTAGCTATCCCAACTCGCTTTCGTGCCTGGTGGTTTATGGCGACGGCAAGTATGTGCTGGAAAAGCGAGAGGAAGCGACTTTAGGAAAGCCCAAAATCAAGACCGCCGAAGGCTCCCTGGGCGCCGACGATCTTCAGCACCTTAAGGCAATCCTCGATGATGAAGCCCTGAACAAAGTGGGCACGCCGAAGCCGCCGAACCTTCCCGACGACGCCGTCACGGTTCGCGAAATCGAGAGCATCGATGCACAAATCGACCACGCCGGCACAGCGCAGCACTTCACGACAATCAAGGAGCGGGTGAAGACGAGCGCCACCAGCGGAATGGATACCTATATCGACAACGGCGCGCCTTACCAAAAAACGTTGAACCCGCTGATGAAGTGGTTCGAGGGTCTGGAGAAAAAGAGTAAGTCGGACCTCAAGGATTCGAAGCCCCAATACTGCGTACCGATGAACCTGGGTTAGCGCGATGACAAGACCCATGAGATTTTTTCCCATCCTCCTGGGATTGGGGCTGGCGACGACTGCCGGCTCCGGTCAATCGCCGGCTCCTCCCGCAATTCGGCTGCTTCTTTCTGAAGTCCAGCCGGGTTCCTTGTCCGCTGACCAGTATTGCACTCTGGTGTTTACGGACCACCGCTTCCACTCGGAGAAAGCGAGCCGCCACCACGGGAAAGATACTGACCGCAAGGTTTACGAAGGCGAACTCTCCGAAGCGGAATGGAATGCGCTCGGCGGGATTCTGGACAGCAAGGAATTTCGCGAACTCAAAATTCCGCAGACTGTGCCGCCGTTAGTCATGCAGGATACCCACCCATACACGATCAGCGTGGCGCGGGACGGCAGCTACCAGAATATGGAGTTCCTCGACAGCAAGAGTCTCAAACCCTACGAGCCGCAGATCAAGCCCCTGCTGCAATGGTGGAAGTCGCTGCGCGGGCGGCGCATCGCGGCATCGAACGCGCCTGCCAATGAAAACTGTTCGCTCGACAGCACGCACGCGATCTTCAGCCAGTAGTTCAGGCGGTGAGACCTGCAGCAGCGGAAGCCGCCGCGTTGCCGAACGATTCTTTCTAGCAGCCTCTACTGGCCGTTCTTGGCGCGGCCAGTGGGCGGCTTCTGCGGAGGATCGGGAGCCACGTAAACAACTTCTCCACGCCGCGTGTAGTGAAGCTGCTCGCGGGCTTCCTTCTCGATCGCGGCAGGATCGGATTTGAGCGATCTGATCTGGTCGACGTACTGACCGTTTTCCTTCTGCAGACGCTCCACCTCACTCTGGAGCGATTGCATCTCGGCGTGCTTCTGGCGATAAATGACCATGCCGTTGGCTCCGAACATGGCGTGCAGCAGCAGCCCTACGATGAGAAGGACGGCGGCTGCAGTTCCCAGACGACGCCACTCCAGGACGAGCCACGACCAGACCGGGCGCGTGCGTTCGATCCAGCGCGCCGCCATCGCCTCTGCCCTTGGAGCCTGATCCTTGGCCTGATCGATGGCCTGACCCATGACCGCGCGGAGGCCTTCCTCCGGACGTGGAAGGATGCGCGCTCTCGACGGTGGTCCTAGTCGAAGATCCATGCTTTCGCTGCCGCACTCAACTTTGCGAGGTCTTCCCTGCTGCGCGCTTCGCTATACACGCGCACCACTGGCTCCGTGCCCGAGAGCCGGTAGCAAACCCACGATCCGTCAGCGAGAACGAGTTTGAGTCCATCGGTCCTCACCACGCTGGCAACTTTGATGCCATGAAACTCGCTCGGATCGCCACGTAACTTTTCAGTAAACTTCTGTTTTACTTCCGGCGTCAAGCGGAAGTTCTCCCTTAAAGGATAGAAGGAACCAACTTTGGCAAATAGGTCGGCTAGTTGTTTGCCGAGCGAGGCGCCACGGCGAGCGACCATCTCGCAGCAGAGCAGGCCGGCAAGCACGCCGTCTTTCTCCGGGACGTGTTTGCGGATGGAGAGGCCAGCGCTTTCTTCACCGCCGATGAGGATCTTGTCCTGCTTGATCAGTTCGCCAATATATTTGAAGCCAACCGGGGTTTCGTAGAGCTCGATTTTATGTTTTTCGGCAAGCGCGTTGATGAGATTGGTGGTGGCAACCGACTTGCCGACTCCGTTTCTCCAACCGCGGGTTTCGACCAGGTAGTCGAAGAGCAGCGCGATGATGTAGTTGGGCTGAACGAATGTGCCGTCATCGTCCACAATCCCGAAGCGATCGGCATCGCCATCGGTCGCGATGCCAATTCCAGTGCCCGCGCCCATTTCGCGCATCTTGCAACGCAGGTCTTCGAGCAGGTGATCGTCAGGCTCGGGGGCGTGGCCTCCGAAGAGCACGTCGCGGGTGTCGTGGACGGTGGCCACGGTAACGCCGGCCTCGCGCAGGAACGCGTCAGAATAGCCCCGCGCAGCGCCCCACATGGGATCGAAGGCAATCTTGACGCCGGCTTTCCTGATGACATCGAGATCGACGATTTCGCGCAGCCGCGAGAGATACATGCGGCGCGGGTCAATAGATTGGGGCTGGGATTGGGACTGCGCCTCACCTTTTGTTGTGTGGGGCTTTTGCGGATTCGCATCGAAGGCCGCGATCTCGCGCTCGATGGCTTCCGTGACTTCGGGGAGTGAGGGCGCGCCATCGGGCGTCGAGAACTTGATGCCGTTGTATTCCGGCGGATTATGCGAAGCGGTGAAGTTGATAGCGCCATCGGCTTTGGACTGGATCACGGCGTAGGAAATGGCGGGTGTGGGCGCAGGCTCCGCGATGACCAGCGGCGTGATGCCGTAACTGGACAAGATGTCGGCGGCCATGGCGCAGAAAGTTTCGCCCAGAAAGCGCGGATCGCGGCCGACGATGATTCTTGGTCCCTTCGATTTCTGCGACGACACATAGCGCGCGATGCCGTGCACGGCCCGCTGGACATTGGCAAACGTGAACTCTTCGGCCATCACGGCCCGCCATCCAGACGTGCCAAACTTGATTTGCGTTGCCATCGGCTGCCTCGTATGCTTCCAGTGAAACTTTGAATCTTCGATTTTATATGACCGATTTTATATGACCGACAAAAAGCTGGTTCTTACCACGTGCGGTTCGCTCGAAGAAGCCCGGAGCATCGCACACGCGCTGGTGGAGCGGCAACTGGCGGCGTGCGTCAACATCGTTCCGCAGATTGAATCGACATATCGCTGGCAAGGCGAGATCGAGACGGCAACGGAGTGGCTGCTCGTAATCAAGACGACGGCAGACGCTTTCAATCGCCTGCGCGAGGCTTTGAGTGAGTTACATTCCTACGAGCTTCCAGAGTGTATCGAGATTGCCATTGAAGATGGGAGCGCGGCGTACCTGGAGTGGATTGGAGAGTCCGTGCGCTGAGGGCGACTGGTTCGGACAGCCGTGGAGAGCCGGGCGTCCCCGCCCGGCTGGACGGGCGAGACGCCCGTCCCTCCACCGTATGACTCATCACGCGGTCGCGGCGCTAGATCGCCGCCAGCGCCTGGTCGAGATCGGCGAGGATATCGCCCACGTCCTCGATCCCGACGGAGATGCGGACCAGGCCGTCGGTGATGCCGATTTTGCGGCGGCCTTCCTCGCCGACGGCGGCGTGCGTCATGGTGGCGGGATGCGAAATCAGGGTTTCGACTCCGCCCAGGGACTCGGCCAGGGAACAGACGCGCACCTTGCGGAGCATCTTGTTGGCGTTCGCGAGCGATCCGGTTTCGAAAGCGATCATGGAGCCGAAGCCGGACATCTGCCGTTTGGCCAGTTCGTGCTGCGGATGATCCGGCAGTCCTGGATAAAAAACCTTCTGCACTTTCTTGTGCTTCGAGAGATAATCGGCGACTTTGCGGCCGCTGCGGTCGTGCTGTTCCATGCGAACGGCCAGAGTCTTGACTCCGCGCAGGATCAGCCAGCACTCGAAGGGCGATAGGATGGCGCCGGCGGCTTTCTGAAGAAAAGCGAGTTTTTCCGCCTGCTCGGGTTTGGTGCAGACGACGACACCTCCCAGCCCGTCGCTGTGTCCGTTGAGAAATTTCGTGGTGGAGTGAACAACCATGTCGGCGCCGAATTCAATCGGACGCTGAAAATACGGCGACATGAACGTGTTATCGACGACGACCTCGACGCCGTGCCGGTGGCTGAGTTCGCTGATGGCGCGGAGGTCGCAAAGCTGCATCAGAGGATTGGTCGGCGTCTCCAGGAACACCAGCCGCGTGTTCTTCTGGAATGCGCGCTCAACGTTGTTGACGTCGGATGTATCGACGTACGTGAATGTCAAACCAAAGTTTGCTAGGACCTGATTGAACAGGCGCGGCGTCCCGCCATAGAGATTGTGCCCGGCGACGACGTGGTCTCCGGCTTTGAGCATGGTAGCAATGGCGTTGATGGCCGCCATCCCACTGCCGAACACGCGTGATGCCGTTCCGCCTTCCAGCGCCGCGAGGTTGGTCTCGAGTCGGTCGCGCGTCGGATTCGATACGCGCGCGTATTCGTAACCTTTGTGCTTGCCGATTTCTTCCTGCGCGTAAGTGGAGGTCGCATAGATCGGGGCGCTGACCGCGCCGGTGGCGGGGTCGGGCTCTTGTCCGGTGTGGATGGCTTTGGTGGCGAAGCCGGATGGTTTGGGGATCAAAGATTTCTCCTGGGTCCGCTTGTCGCTGTTCGCTATTCGCTTTTCGCGCGAACAGCGAACGACGAACAGCGAACAGCCTCTCTATATTCCGCCTTCAAAAATCTTCTTCGACAGATAGCGTTCGGCAGAGTCGGGAATCAGCGTGACTACGCGCTTCCCTGCCCCGAGCCGTTTTGCAATTTGCACAGCCGCGTAGACGTTGGCGCCCGCGCTTGAGCCTCCGAGTACGCCTTCGCGGGCGGCCAGTTCTTTCACCATGCCGAAGGCCTGAACGTCGGTCACCATCATGATTTCGCTGCAAACCGAGCCATCGAAATTCTTGGGGATGAAGCTCGACCCGATCCCTTCCACTTTGTGCGGGCCGGGTTTGCCTCCGCCGAGCACGGACCCTTCCGTTTCTACGGCAACGGTGTGTACGTTCGGGAGGCGCTCTTTCAGAAATCGGGCAATCCCGGTGAAAGTTCCGGCGGTGCCGCTGCCAACGGTGATGGCATCAATCCGTCCTTCCATTTGTTCAAAGATTTCGCGGGCCGTAGTTTCGTAGTGGTAGTCGGGGTTGGCAGGATTCTCGAACTGCGCGGCCATGAAGGCCGAGGTGTCGGTTGCCAGCAGGTCTTTGGCGCGATCGATGGCGCCTTGCATGCCCTCGGCCTCCGGGGTGCGGGTCACCTCGGCGCCGAGGGCCCGCATGATGATGACTTTTTCCTCCGAAAAGTTCTCCGGGACGAACAGCCGGACTTTGTAGCCGCGACTCACGCCGATCAGGGCGAGGCCGATACCGGTGTTTCCGGCGGTGGCTTCGATGACCGTGCCGCCGCGTTTCAGCTTGCCTTCCCGCTCGGCGCGCTCGATCAAGCCAATGGCGGCGCGGTCTTTCACGCTGCCGCCGGGGTTCAGGTATTCGAGCTTGGCGAAAATATCGGCCGATCCCGGAGGGGCCAGCTTCTTCATTTGCAGCATCGGCGTTTCGCCGACGAGCTTGGAGATATCGTCGCTAACGCGCAGGCGGGAACTTGCTGTCGATGTGGCCACTCTACAGAGTAAGGAACGCGAGCCGCCAGCGTCAATCGCCACTCGTCTTGCCGGAGCGCCCCGCAGCCTCCACTGTCGTAGTGGGGTCGGCGCCTTGCCAGCTCACGTCGGCCGTCGGCCCGTACGTCGCAGGCACCGGCTTTCCCAGCAAACGCAGGTAGACCGTCAACTGCGTCCGGTGATGAGCTGTATGCAAGACGCGCCGCCAGAAGATCCAGATCCGTTCCCGGCGGGTATCGAAGAAAGGGACAACCGTCCGCCACCACTCCTCATCGCGTTCCGCCATGAAGCCAAGTCGCGGCCAGGCAAGCTCCAGCATCCGCTGGTTGAAGTCCTCGACCGCAAGCCTCTGCGGCAGGACTTGTTCCGCTGCGACTTCCGGCACGCCGAGGAATTCGGCAAAGAATCGCCGCTCCGACAGCAGTTGGTGCTTCATGATGTCGGCGACCGAACTGGAGTTCGCATGCGGGCGGTAGCCAAGATCCGAATCGACAAAGGTCGCCCAGACGGAAATGACTTTGTTCGTCTCGCTGGCGTAGGTATCGAGGACGTGCTGAAGCAGCGCAACCCGGCAGCGTGGAACTTGTTCGTCGCGAATCGCCGAGAACGAATATTTCATAAATGCAACGCGACTCTCGCTTACTGCGCCCCGGAAGCGGGCTCGGCTCCGGCGTAATAACCGCTTTTCGTGCGGACGGTGAGTTTGCCGTAGCTGCGCGAACGGGCGTCCACTTTCACTTGCCGATAGCCGCCCTGGTTTTTCGGCGTCGTCGGTTTGTATCCAATGGTGTACTGGTTGCGAATATCGTGGGCCACGCTGCGGCTGATGGCGTCAACTTCGTCCAGCGTTTTGGGGAAGAAAGCGATGCCGCCAGTTCTCTCGGACATGATTTGCAGCGCACGTTTGGCGTGCTTCGGGTGCTCTTCCTTCTCCAGGATGCCAATGGCGTAAACGGTTGGTCCGCCGTCGGCCTGCAGACGCCGTACGGCCTGCTCCAGAGTCTCGGCGCTCTCGTTGTCCTCTCCGTCCGTAACTACAAGAATCACTTTCTTTTCGAGCCTCGCTTCTTTTTTCAAGTGGTCGGCGGAGGCTACGACCGCATCGTAGAGCGCCGTGCCGCCGCGAGCTTCGATTTTTTCCAGCCCCTCTTTCAGCTTATTGATGTTGGAAGTGAAATCCTGGTCAAGGTAGTACTCGTCGTTGAAGTTGACGATGAACACTTCGTCATTTGGATTCGACGAGCGCACCAGGTTCAGGGCGGCGGCGTTCACCTTCTGCCGCTTCTCGCGCATGGAGCCAGAGTTATCCACGACGATGCCCATGGCGACGGGGATGTCTTCGTGGCGGAATGAGATGATGGTTTGGGGATGCCCATCCTCATAGACGTTGAAATCGCCCTTGTCGAGGCTGGTGACGATGTGTTGCTTGTCGTCGATAACGGTGGCATGCAACACGACTTCTTCGACGTCCTTGCGGAAAACGAAGACGCCGCTGTCGGAGGAATCCGGATTCTGTCCGGCGTTCGGAGCGGCATTCGGAGCGACGATCTGCCCCGTCGAGGCTGGCTGGGAACTGGCAACCGGGGCCGGCGGCGACTGCTTCGGGGCTCCGGCTTTGGTTTGAGAGTTAGAGCTGGTTTCATAAATCGGTTTTGGGTAGGGCACGGCTTCAGCCGTGCCGTTCAGGGCCTGGAAAGATGCGGGCTTTAGCCCCTGCGGAACGTACCCTCCGAGCGGAAAGGCATTTATGAAACCAGCTCCAGCCAGGAACAGCGTTGTCAGGAGAAAGAAAATCGGTAGCGGAACGTTATTCCGTTGGCGCATAGTAACCCGTCTTGGCGTAGACCCGGAGCGGCGGCAATCCTTTTGGCGGTAAGAGTTTCACTTTTATTTTACGCCATTTGCCATCGCGCACTGGGTTCTTGGGACGGTATCCGATGACATATTGGTTGCGCAACTCGATGCCAATTTTTGTGGAAACGTCCGCCAGGTCGTTCGGGTTATCAATGGTAAAAGCCCGGCCCCCAGTCAGTTCGGTGACATCGCTGAGCAGGGCAGGTCCGAGCCGCTCTTCTTCGGTCGGAAAGTAATGATCGTAAATGCCGATGGCGTAGATAAGAATGTCGGCCTCTTTGACCATGGAACGGATCTCGCCTTCCGTATAGCGGCTATGGTTGTCGCCGCCGTCGGAGATGATCAGCAATGCCTTCTTCGGATACTTGGCCTGGCGCATTTTGCTGACGCCAAGGTAAATGGCATCAAGCAGCGCCGTGCGGCCCCTGGGAACCGTGTAAATGAGCCGGCCCTGAATATCATCCACCGAACTGGTGAAATCGGAGATCTCCTCCGGCTTATCGGCAAAGGTGATCATGAAGAATTCGTCTTGCGGGTTGGCGGTCTTGAAGAACTCGACCACCGCCTCGCGGGCGCGCTCGATCTTGCCGCCCATGCTGCCGCTCATGTCAAAGATCACGCCGATCGAAACCGGAGCGTCTTCGCTGGAGAAAGTCTTGATCTCCTGCAGGTCTTTGCCTTCGAAAAGGTTGAAGTTCTCGCGATCGAGGCCGGTGACAAGCCGGTTTAAGGGATCGGTGATGGTGACCGGCACCAGGACCATGTCCACGGCTACTTTGAAGGGCTTGGTGTGGGTCTTGAGCGCCGGATCCACGTCGGGCTCTTTTGGAGCCGGTGGCCGGACGCGGGGTTGGATGTGGACGTCCTCAGTCGAAGTCTGGGCGAGAAGCGGGAGGGCGCTGCACACCGCAACCAGCAGAAGTACAACGAAGAAGACGCGAGCCGAGAACTGTTTGCCGTACAACATAGGCCCCACTAAATCCGCGCCTTGCAGGGAGGCGACCCGCATCCCCAAAAGGCGGGCCAATAGAATCTCTCCTAAGCCGGATACTAGCACAATCGCGAAAAAGTGTTGCCACCTTTTCGTCTCCGACCCATACCTTCTGCGCATCTTTTTTCTCCTTTTGGGTGGTGGGCTAATTCCGTATTGCTGAGCCGCGAGCTTCGAGCAAACCGGTGCCCCGCAGCTCGCAGCTTACTTATTCGGCAACACAGAATTAGCCCATTCAGTCCTTTTGCTCGTTGGCCCCGGGGCCGGATCGTCCCTGCTACAATTCTGCGTTCCCTTTATGGCAATTATTTCCCCATTTCGAGCTTGGCGCTATGACCCGGAGCGCGTACCGGTCCAGCACGCTGTAACCCAGCCCTACGACAAAATCACCCCTGCCATGCAGGATCGTTACTACCAAGCCAGTCCTTATAACCTGGTGCGGATCATTCTCGGGAAACGCCTGCCGGGGGACGGGGACGCCGAGAACGTCTATACCCGGGCGGCGGCGTCCTTCCAGAACTGGCGCCAGACAAGCGTTTTGCGACAGGATCCCGAGCCTTCGATCTACCGCTATTCCCAGACGTTCATAGTTCCGGGAGGCGCTCCCGGAGGCGTCGTCGGAAACCAGGCGCGGGCTGAGCGGCGGGGCTTCATCGCACTCGGCCGGATCGAGGAGTATTCCGCGGGCGTCGTGTTCCGGCACGAGCAGACGCTGGCCAAGCCGAAGGCCGACCGGCTGGATTTGCTGCGCGCGAATCGAGCCCACTTCGGTCAAATCTTCATGCTGTACAGCGCGGCGGGCAAGGTCGATGCCCTGCTCGATTCGGCGGCAGCCAGAGACATCGACATCGAGGTCACCGACGAGTACGACGTGGTGCACCGCGTCTGGAAGATCTCCGATTCCTCGGTCATTGCCTCCGTACAGGAGCAGATGCGGGATCGGAAGCTGATCGTCGCCGACGGCCATCACCGCTATGAAACTGCTTTGACTTACCGCAACGAGCGGCGCGCCGCGGCCGACACGGGGTCGGGCCTTCCAGTTCCTTACGACTCGGTGATGATGACCTTCGTTGACATGGATCGCCCCGGCCTGGTGATCTTGCCGACACATCGGCTGGTGTTCGGCCTGCCATCTTTTTCAGCTGCGCAATTTCAGGGGGAGGCGCGGAAATTCTTCCATGTGGAAGAGGTCGATGCCGGAATCGATGCGGCGCGCGCCACCGCCATTCTGCAGCAGGCAGGGCACGCGGGAACGGCGTTGCTGGCGGTCACCGCCGAGCGTTCATTTCTGCTGCACTCGCCTAAAGCCATTGGCGCCAGCTTGTTCGGAAACCTTTCTCTGCGCCAGCAAGCGCTGGACGTCGTGCAATTGCACAAGTGCCTGCTGGAAGGTGTGCTGAAGATTTCGGAGGAAGCCATTCGCCATCAGGCGAACGTTTCCTATTGTCGCGAGGCCGCTGAAGCCCTGTCGCAGGTGCGGAGTGGAAAGGTGCAGGTGGCGTTCCTGATGAATCCGGTGCGCATGGACCAGGTTCGCGATATCGCTCTTGCCGGCGATGTGTTGCCCCAGAAGTCCACCGATTTCTACCCCAAGTTGCTGAGTGGGCTCACGATTTATGCGCTGGAATAGCAAACTGCAGTTCTCAGTTCCCAGTTCTCAGTTCTCAGTACGAGCTGATTTTGCTGAGAACTGAGAACTGGGAACTGAGAACTAGCGGAAGTGCCCTCCACGACGAAAAAGACCTTGACGAATAAGACCCTGGCCATCCTGTTGGCCAGCGTGACGTTTCTTTCCGCGGCGCCTGCTGCGGACGAGAAACACATCTCCGTCTATTCTCCGGTCGCGATCTACACGCTCCCGGTTCTGGATCGTGCCGGCCATGAGTATGTCGGCCTGCTCGAACTTCTGGAACCGCTTGGCCGCGTAAGCAGCCAGTCGGACGGGCGCCGCTGGAAGCTTCGCTATAACGCGGTGGATGCCGAGTTTGTTGCGGGAAAGACGCGGGCCAAAATTCGCGGGCACAATTTTGATCTCCTGGCTCCCTTCCTTCTGGAAAACTCGCGCGGATTGGTTCCGTTAAATTCGCTCAGCGCGTTGCTGCCGCGCTTTCTGGGAACGCCAGTTAATTTTCGCGAAAGCGCGCGCCGCTTATTCGTCGGCGATGTCGGCATACAAATCAGTTTCCAACTGGACGCGAGCAATCCGCCGCGGCTGGCGCTGAATTTTAGCGCTCCGGTGAACCCGACGATCTCCACCGAACCAGGCAAGCTGCGCATGGTCTTTAAGCGCGACCCGGTCGTGTCCCCGGGAAGCCAGTCGATTGCTTTTGCCAACAAGGTCATCACGCAGGCCAGCTACTCCGAGAACAACGGTGACGCTGAATTAGACCTGGCTGCAAACGAGCCGCTGATGGCAAGCTTCAGCAACAACCGAAGGACGATCGTCGTTTCCGCGGTCCCACAAACGCCAGCGACGCCGAGTGCCGTTGGACTTGGACCACAGAATCCGGCGCAGACCCCACCACCGGCGGCGCCGGCTGCAAACGCCGCCGCAGGCACTCATCGCGTTCTGGCCGTGGTCGATGCCGCGCACGGTGGCGATGAACGGGGTGCGGCCTTGACCGATACGCTGGCCGAAAAAGACGTCACCTTGGGATTTGCGCGGCTGCTGCGGCATGAACTGGAGATTCGGGGCTTCGCGGTTGCCTTGCTGCGCGATGCGGATAACAGTTTGACTCTGGATCAGCGCGCCGCGGCAGCCAACGTTGCGCGCGCCGGAATCTACATCAGCCTGCACGCGGTTTCGCAGGGCAGCGGCGCGCGCGTGTACACCGCCCTGCTTCCGGTCGAGGGAACGAGCAAAGGAGTATTCCATGCGTGGAATGCGGCACAGGCGCCGGCTTTGCCCATCAGCCGGATCGTATCGGCGGCAATTGTTGCCGAGATGCAGAAGAGAGAATTCCCGGTTCAAGCGTCTTCCGCTTCGCTGCGGCCGTTGAACAACGTGTTCATGCCCGCGGTCGCGGTGGAACTGGCGCCCGGAGCGGATGGTGTCGCCGACTTGACCTCTGCCAATTATCAACAACGGGCCGCGTCGGCGATTGCCGATGCTGTGGTTTCCGTCCGTGACCGCCTGGGGGTGCGGCCATGATGGGCACGGGAAGAAAATCGGGTCATCGGATGATCGGGTCATCGGGTCATCTAAAGTCAAAGGCCTTTGAACTTCGATCACCCGATGGCCCGATCATCCGATCACCCGATCCGCAGGTGCAAAGATGATCCCCCGCCATCTTCTGATCGGCGTAGCTGCGCTGCTGGTGCTGGTCGTGTCGATGGGAATCTACCTTCGCCACATGCGGCAACAGGCGAGGGATTTGGAGTCTCCGGCGGCCAACGCGTTGCCCGTGGCTCCCCCAGCCTCGGGTCCAATGGAGACGGTGACTCTGTATGTGGCCGATGACGCCGCCGGCATGTTGCGCCCGCGATCGGCGCAGATTCCTCTGCCCGGAGGACGCCAGCAGCGAGCCGAGGAGTTGTTGCGCGCGCTGCTGCGCATCTACCAGCAGCCGGGTGCAGCCCATCCTCTGGCGCCGGCGGCGGACATCCGCAGCATCTACCTGGTCGATCCGGGCGCGGCCGTCATTGATCTGAATGCTGCCTTCGCCGACCAGCACCGCTCCGGCATTCTAAGCGAGCAGCTCACCGTGAATTCGCTGGTGGAGACGCTGGCCGTCAACGTTCCAGGGATCCAGCGGGTCAACATCCTGGTCGAGGGTAAGACGCGCGACACGCTCGCGGGTCACGCCGACCTGACCGGGACGTTCGATGTAATCGCGGTTGAGCAGGCGGGCAGCCAATAAGCATCTCTGAATTACGTCAAAAGATGGGGTACCCCCCACCCCCCCTTTTTTTTCGATCTATTAGAATCATAGGGTTAGCGGGAAGTTTCCGCAAAATCCTCAAGAATACGGACTTATATGGAAAATCCTCAGGAATAAGGAGTTAGCTTGATTCTTCGCTTAATTCTATTAAGATTCGGAGTTTCGGCGGCGTGCTGACGCCCGCCCATTGCCTCAAATTTAGTTATCAAAGAACAACTAGCAAATGGGGCTGGAGCAGCTTCGAGGGCCGTCTCGGGAGACGGGCACAGCTCTTCGCTGCCCTAATCAGATTCATTGTCGCGCAGCGCGGGTTGGAAGTCTGTGATGGTGCACACAGATGGTTTGTGATGAAAAAGGTCAGGCGTGGGACTGAAGAAAGAGGGAACGTTCGCGGCATCCCACGTCTCGAAAACCGCGAGACGCGGGGCACCCGGCATCGGCTACGGTCGTGAAGAAGAACTCAGTTCCAGATAGGGAGTACGGGCCTGGAATACGAAAATTCAGGTTCGATGACTAACCAAAACAGCCGCGACGCTGGAATCTCTCGCAGGAAAGAAAAGGCGTTTATCACTCAGGACAGGGGTCAATGAGTGTAATCGCGATTTTTCGCCAATAATCGGATAGTCCCTTGAACGTGACGGCCAGGCTGCTAGATCACTCCACGTTCACTTGAACGAAGCCGAGCGACGGGTGTCCGTTGATTGTGGCAGGTTCGTACTCCCAATTCATAAGGGCCGCGCGGATGGGCTTAATGACGGACTCGTCCGTCGTACCCTTCAGGTCCACATCACGCACGTGACCGTGCTCGTCGATTTTGACTCCGCAGGTGACCTTCCCATGCCAACCAGGGACGGAAGGCCTCACTGTATAGACGGCGTGCGGCTGAGTGAATCGCTCATCTTCTTCTGCCGAAGTATAGAGTGGCTTCACACCCGCCATGCTGAAAAGGCTCTCGCTGACATTTGCGGCCGGTTCCAGGGTATCGATCGTGATCTCCATCTTATTCACATCGCCGCCGAGCGTCGTGAGCTTGCGTGCAACAGTTTTTTCTCCGAAGGGCTGCAAGTCATTGAAGACTGTCAGAATCGAGTAGTGGTAGCGGCCACGGATGAACGCGGTCTTCTCCTCAAGGAAATACACCAAGGTGAGTGCATCGGCCTTCCCCTGCGGGTTGATGTAGCCGTTCGACAACCTCAGCACTGGTAGGTTGGCGAGCTTCGTGTTCACCGTGCTCCAATCGGCATCGTGAAAGTCGCTGCCATTGTCACCTGGCAACCTGAAGGAGAGGGATTCGATCACGTCATCGGCCAGCCGCGGCGCATATTTGCCGGGAAAGGTTCGATAGAACGCGTCTTCCGTTTGCACCTCGACGACCGAAGTTTCGTTTAGTCTCACCTCTCTGCGCCACTTCTTTGGAGACACCCAGGTCTCTTCATAGGTGCCTTTCGCCGCACCATCTTCCGAGTGGAAACTGGCCTTCACGTGGAAACCAGGCGCACCGTCGAGCCGCACATCATTGGCTGCACGCATTCGGTCGAAGATGGGTTTCACTTCTGGCTGGGTTGCAGCCGCACCCTGAAACTCGGCCGGGAACGGGATCGTCAGGCCGGTCTCAATCTGTGCTGGGACCCCGTCGACGTTCTGGGGCTGGAATGTCCACTTCTTTATGGCATTGAGCGCTGCATCTTCGATCGCATTCTCCACCGGACTGTAGGTCCACGCCTCCTTCACTCGTCCATCACGGCCAATGACGAGGTCCACGCTCATGCTGTTGCTGTTCGGTTTCTTGCTGACTGGAGGCCATTGAATCTCTGTCTTCTCAGCAAGGAACGTGCGTGCCTCGGTCTCACTCACTTTTTCCGTCGTCATCCGTTTGGCGGGAGGGGTGGGCTGGGAAATCGCAAACATCGACTCGTCCGGGGCATCGAGGTCGCGCAAAGTATCGATGCGAATGTTGATGGGATCATCTTTTGTCGCATAGGCCACCAGTTTGTTGTGAAACTTGCGATAGTCAGTCATCACTCCGTAGCAGCAAGTCGGCGACCAAAGATAGATCAGCAGCCCGGTCTTGCAATCATACGCAAGCAGCACCCTCGTCTCCCGGCCCTCGGCATTGTTGAAGTACTTCTCGGCCATGCACTGGCCCACGCCCGATCCAGGCTCGGCTCCCATAAGTTCGAGCTGATTCATGAGATCGACAGCCGACTTCGGCAGCGGGTCAACGATTTCGTTGGCGAGCATCTCGTCGTGCAACGGGAAATAGTCCCCGTTGTTGTCCTCATAAATCATGTCGCCATTGGCAATTCGTGTCTGCGAAAAGTCGCGCAGCTTGATGACGCGACGCCATTTCGTTGGCGACAGCCAATACTCCTCGACCGTTCCGTTGAACTCAGACTTGGCGTCATCCCGATCGGTGATGGTGGCCTTCAGGTAAAAAGGCCTGCCCCCCGGTTCAGCCAGTGTCGATCGGTGAATCATTTGGTCAAGCAGTTTGCTAACGGGAATCCTGTTCGCAGCGGCGGAAGCCAATTGCGACAAAAGCAGCACAATAAGCGGGATACGAGAACGCATCGGCCATCCTTCAAGATCAGTGTGGGCGAGATTATCTAGCCGGACAGTCTAACCCGCTCCAATTTACGCTCAAGATGGTCTGCTCTGCCAGATGTTGTGAATGATTGTTGTAAACAGGCGTTATCACTCATTGAGAACTGGCCGACCCGGGTCAATGAGTGATATGGCGATTTATCAATAGTTAATGCGGGAAAGCCGATGTGGGGGGCTTATCCTCGCTGCGGATACCCGAAACGTGAAACTTTGTGAAAGACACTATGTAATAGATTACCTTTGTTACCTTTTTTTGGGGCTGTGGAATCAATAAGTTACGTGTTTTCAACGTTGTCAGGTTATCCGCTGCGCCACCCAAAATCAAGTGCAAGGTCGAGTCTCTCAGCAGCCTGGTGGGGCGGCAGCCATCAGTTTTCCCGCACACTGTTAGAATCCCGTCTGATGATCTTTCGCAGCGATAACCGTACTCCCGAGCAGATCCGTCCCGTCAACATCATTCCTGACTTCATCTCGACCGCGGAGGGCTCGGCGCTGATTGAGATGGGCAACACTCGCGTCATCTGCACCGCATCGGTCGAGGAATCGGTACCTGCGTTCTTGCGCAATTCGGGCAAGGGATGGATATCCGGCGAGTACGGGATGTTGCCGCGCTCGACCCTGACGCGCACTGCGCGGGAATCGGCCAGGGGACGGCAAAGCGGGCGGACACACGAGATTCAGCGGCTCATCGGACGCTCGCTGCGCGCGGTGGCCGATTTGAAGCGCCTGGGCGAGCGCACCATCTGGATCGATTGCGACGTAATCCAGGCGGACGGAGGCACGCGAACCGCCTCGATCACCGGGGCATTCGTCGCGCTGGGCCTGGCTTTGCAGCGCCTGGTCGATGCGGGAACTTTGACTGCGGCGCCGATCAAGGATTTTGTGGCGGCGATCAGCGTCGGCATCGTGGACGGCGAAGTTCTTCTCGACCTCAACTACGAAGAAGATTCGCGCGCCGACGTGGACATGAACTTCGTCATGACGGCCGGCAACAAGATTGTCGAACTGCAGGCCACCGCCGAGCACCAGGTGTTCGACGACGCTCAACTGGCAAAGATGCTGGCGCTCGCTCGACAGGGCGTCCAGTCGCTAATTGCCAAGCAGCGGACGCTGCTCGGAAAACTCGCTCTGCGGCAGTGACTTCGGTCATGACCAGGGCGGCGCTTTGCTTGGTATTCTCAAAGCGTCGCTGTAACCCGTTCGTGTGGGGACGGGCGCTGTCGCGAGCATGCCCTGAGCGGAGTCGAAGGGGCCAAGCCGAGCGCAGCTCGGCAGCTGCCGCGGTCACGGTGAATCTGGATTCGCAATAGGCCAAATGCCAAGTTTGCAATTTAAAGTTCGAGCCCTGGTTGCGACCGCTTGTCTTGTGTCCGCCGCCCTGTCCGCGCGTGGGCAAACCGCACCCTCATCGGTGACGGGCGTGGTTGAAGATCCTTCCGGCGCCGTCATCGTCGGCGCGCGCGTGGAGTTCACCAGTGGTAACTACCACATTGCAGTTCAAACGAATTCGGTCGGAAAATTCCAACTCGAAATCGCCGCCACTTCCGGCACGATTTCCGCCAGAGCGGCTGGATTTCTTCCCCTTCAGCGCCCCTGGAATCATGAACCGCAGCTCCGGCTCGTCCTGCACCCGCAATTTGAATCGGACTACGCCAGCCAGCATGTTCTCGTTGCCGCCACCCGCATTAACACCGCGCTGGAGGATTCTCCCGCCGACAGCGTAATCATGTCCCACGACGATCTGGCCTCGACGCCAGCGCTCGCGCTCGATGATGTGCTCCGCGAAGTTCCGGGCTTCACGCTCTTTCGCCGGGCCAGCAGCCGCACCGCAAATCCGGGCACGCAGGGAGTCTCCATGCGTGGAGTCGGCGCCAGCGGCGCCAGCCGCGCTCTCGTCCTGGTGGATGACATTCCGCTCAACGATCCCTTCGGCGGATGGGTTTATTGGGACCGCGTCGTCCGTGAATCCATCAGTGACGTCGAGGTGGTGCGCGGAGGCGCCGATGCCAGCCTCTACGGTTCGACTGCCATGGGCGGTGTCATTCAGTTCCGCACCCGCCAGCCCGACCAGACCGCGATCTCCGCCGAAAGCTCCTGGGGAAGTGAAAACACGCCCGAGTTGTCGCTCTGGGCTGGAACTCGCCTGGGGCCGTGGTACGGCTCCGCATCCACCGATCTCTTCCGCACCAATGGATATATCCCGGTGCCCGAGTCCCAACGCGGCGCAGTGGATTCGCCCGCCAACTCCCGCCACGAACTGACCACGCTCGAACTCGGCCGCCGGTTTGGCGACTTCAGCCGTTTCTTCGCGCGCGGGTCATTTTTCAACGAGGACCGTCACAACGGCACCGTGATCCAGTTAAACAACACGCAATTGGGTGACTTCGCGACCGGCGCGAACTACGAAACGAAGAGTGTAGGAGCGATTTCAGCGCGCCTCTTCGGACTCTTCGAGTCCTACTACCAGACTTTTTCCACGGTTCCATACGGTCGCAATTCCGAAACGCTGACCGACGACCAGTCGGTTCCGTCACAGGCACTCGGAGGCAGCGCCCAATGGTCACGCCCCGTCGGCCGTATGCAGACGCTGGTTGCAGGTTTTGAGGGCCGGGAGGTGCATGGCGAGAGCAACGACGTCCTCCCTGCCGTAAGCGCGACCGTGGCCGGCGGAAGAGAGCGCACCATGCGGCTTTTCGGGGAAGACATTCTCCAGCTGAATCCCAAGCTGATTGCGAATTTATCGCTCGGCTACGATCACTGGAGCGACTTCAATGCGCGGTCGATCGCAATCAATTCCGGTGGCACGACACTGAAGCCCTATCCCGACCGCACCCAGGACGCGCTCAACCCGCGCGCCTCGCTACTCTACCACCTCGGACATGGGACTGCGCTGACGGCTTCGGGTTATCGTGCCTTCCGCGCGCCCACCCTGAACGAACTCTATCGCAATTTTTATCAAGGCAACATCCTGACCTACGGCAACCCCGGTCTGGTTGCTGAGCGACTGACTGGAGTGGAAGCGGGAGTCCGGCAAAGTTTCCTCTCCGACCGCCTCAGTTTGCGGACAACGTTCTTCTGGAACGACATCACCAATGCCGTCGTGAATGTCACCATCACACAAACGCCCAAGACGCGCGAGAAAGAGAACGTCGACCGCATACTCTCCACCGGCGTCAACCTCGACGGCGAATTCCGCGTCAGCAACACGCTTCAGTTCGCCGGAGGCTACCAGTTCGCACATGCCGTGGTATCGAGCTTCACGCCGAATCCCGCCATCGTCGGGCTGAACCAATCGCTCGTGGGAAATTGGATACCCGAGGTGCCGCATCAGCAATTCACGCTGCAGGCACGCTACGTCAATCCCAAGATCCTCACCGCCAACGTGCAAGGAACCTTCGTTGGCCAGCAATTCGATGACGACCTGAACACGTTATTGCTGAAGAAATTCTTTACCGTCGACCTGTACCTCGGCCGCTCGCTCGGTCGCGGTCTGGAAGTCTTCGCCGCCGCCGAAAACACGTTCAATCAGCGCTACTACACGGCTCTAACCACCGTGCCGAACCATCCAGCGGTCCCCAGCCTCGGCCCGCCCATCCTCGCCCGCATCGGCCTGCGCTATCAGTTCCCGAAGCGTTAATTTCAACCCCTCTTGCCGATAGAACGCGTCCTTTTGCAGGAACTTGCTAATGCTCATTGCAGGGGCTGTGGTTTAGAATGACTTGTCGTATTGCACTGATAGGAGGACTTATGAAACTTACCCCCGGCAAACTCGCCGGAATGAAGGCGGTATCGAATGAACGTGGAGTTATCGCGGCTGCCGCCATGGACCAGCGCGGCTCGCTGCAGAAGTCTCTCGCCAAGGAAAAAGGCACGGCCGTTTCTGACGCCATGATGGAAGAATTCAAGATACTGGTGAGCGAGGTCCTCACGCCACATGCCAGCGCCATCCTGCTTGATCCCGAGTGGGGGCTGCCGGCTTCGAAGCGCCGCTCAAAAAATGCTGGTCTGCTCCTGGCGTATGAAAAGACCGGGTACGACAAGACTGGACCGGGGCGCCAGGGCGATCTGCTGAATCATTGGTCGGTGCGCCGCTTGAAAGAAGCGGGCGCGGATTGCATCAAGATTCTGCTTTACTACACGCCGTTTGATCCGAAAGACATCAACGACCAGAAGCACGCCTGGGTCGAGCGGCTGGGCGATGAGTGCCGCGCCAATGACATCCCATTCTTCCTGGAGTTCGTCACGTACGAAGAAGGCGTGGACGAGAAAGGCCTCGACTTCGCGAAAAAGAAGCCGAAGGCGGTCCTCGAAGCCATGCGCGAGTTCACCAAGGACCGCTACGGCGTTGACGTAATGAAGGTGGAAGTCCCGATCAACATGAAGTTTGTGGAAGGGACCAAGTCCTACAAGGGTGAGAAGGCTTACACGAAACAGGAGGCGATGAAGCTCTTCCGTGAGGCCGCCGCGGTCGCGACCAAGCCCTTCATCTATCTGTCGGCGGGCGTGAGCAATGCCGAGTTCACCGAGTCGCTGGAGCTGGCGGCCGAGTCGGGTGTGAAATTCAACGGCGTGCTCTGCGGACGCGCCACCTGGAAAGATGGCATCCCCATCTATGCCAAACACGGCGCCGGTGCTTTCCGGAAGTGGCTGGAAGATGAAGGCGTAAAGAATATCAATAACGTAAACGATCGCTTGAAGGCCGCAACCTCATGGCACTCGATCTACGGGGTGGAGCCGGCGCTGGCCCGCGTGTAGGTGAAACCGTTTCCCAAGCGCAGAGGCGGGTCTCCGGACCCGCTTTTGTTTGTTGCCTAAGTGCTGAATGCTGAGTGCCGAATGCTGACTGCTGACCACATGCCCGACCGCAAGACCGCTCTGATCACCGGCGCCTCGTTCGGCATCGGGATGGAATTCGCCCGCATCTTCGCGCGCGAAGGTTACAACCTGGTTCTCGTCGCCCGCAGCGCGGACAAACTCCGTCAACTCGCTTCCGAACTCGAGAAGGCGCAGGGCACGCGTTCGCTGATTCTGGCGGCCGACCTGACCGAACCTGGAGCTTCCGCGTATGTACTGGATCAGACCACGCGCGCCGACATTCACGTGGATGTGCTGGTCAACAATGCGGGATTCGGACAGTATGGTATGTTCGCCGAAAACGATCTGGAAGAATGTCTGCGCCAGATCCAACTCAACGTGACGACTCTCACCCACCTCACGCGCCTGTATCTCCCGGCAATGATTGAGAGAAAGACCGGGCGCATCCTGAACGTGGCGTCCACCGCGGCGTTTCAGCCAGGGCCACTGATGGCCGTATATTTTGCGACCAAGGCTTACGTCCTGTTTTTGTCGGAGGCGCTGGCCAATGAACTCAACGGGTCGGGCGTCACCGTAACCTGCCTGTGCCCGGGCGCGACGGCCACGGAGTTCCACAAGCGCGCGAAAGCAACCGGCATGAACCTGCTGAAGTTCGGCTCGATGGATGCCCGCACCGTTGCCGAAGACGGTTATCGCGCATTGCTGGCCGGAAAACCCGTGGCGATCTCGGGATTCAAGAATTGGCTGGTGGCACAATCGGTGCGCTTCTCCCCACGCCGCCTGGTGACGGCGATTACCAGGAAAGCGCAAGAAGAATAGCCGACGATGGAGCGACGGGCGTCCCCGCCCGTCCGCCGAGATGCCGCGCGCCGAGAGACGCGGCAAGCCGCGTCTCTACAGGATATTTTAGGTTGTCTTGCGGCCTTCCAATGCCGCCTGCACGCGGCTGTGTTTCCGGCTATATGTGAAATACACGACCAGCCCAATAACCAGCCAGATAATCAATCGCGCCCAGTTGATCCAGCCGAGTTTGTACATCATGTAGCCGTTGAAGAGGATGCCCATAACTGGCACAAACGGCACCCATGGGGTCCGGAAGGGTCGAGGTTGGCCAGGGTTCGTATGCCGCAGAGCCAGGATGGCGATGCAAACAATCACGAACGCCAGCAACGTTCCTATGTTGACCATTTTTCCGATATCGTCGATCGGCGTCAGGCTGCCCACGATCGCCGCGAGCAGGCCCACGAGCATGGTGTTCTTCCATGGCGTCCGGAAGCGCTCGTGAACATCGGCGAAGAATTTCTTAGGCAAAAGCCCGTCGTTGGCCATCGAATACAGGACACGGGTCTGTCCCAGCAGCATGACGAGCATCACGCTGGTCAGCCCGGCCAGCGCGCCAAGCGTAATGATGTGGGATGCGCCGGTGAGGCCACGGTCCAGGAAAGCGCGCGCAATGGGCGCTTCGATGTTGACCTCCCTCCACGGCACCATCCCAGTCAGAACCGACGCCACCGCGATATACAACGCGGTGCAGATCAGAAGCGAAGCAATGATACCGATCGGAAGATCGCGCTGCGGATTCTTCGCCTCCTGGGCGGTGGTGGAAACGGCATCGAATCCGATGTACGCAAAGAAAATGTAGGCCGCTCCGGCCCCGATTCCGGAGAATCCGAAAGGCGCAAAACTCGACCAGTCCGATCCCCAGTTGCTGGCGCTAACGTAGCGGAACCCGAGGCCAATAACAAAAAGCACAACGGCAACCTTGATGGTAACGATCGTGGCGTTGAAGCGGGCGCTCTCCTTGATGCCAATCACCAGAATCGCCGTGATCACCAGAGCGATCACGAAGGCCGGCACGTTGACCCCGATTTCATATCCGAACAGATGCGGCGCGCTCAACAAATCGTGAGCTTTCTGCATTAACTCTGGCGATTGTGCTCCCATGATCGCCGTTACCTTATTGAGGAAAGCCTGAGTACCAGGCACAAGCGTGGAATCGGAGGCCTGTGCCATCTGGCGAGCCACGATGTTCTCCGCAGTGCGGAGTCCAGTCCAGTGGTCGTACGCCAGCCACAGCGGCATCTTGATGTGGAAAATATTGAGCAGTTCGATGAAGTGATTAGACCAACCAGACGACACGGTACTGGCGCCCATGGCGTATTCGAGCGTGAGGTCCCAGCCGATGATCCAGGCAAAAATCTCGCCCAGCGTAGCGTATGCGTAGGTGTAAGCGCTGCCCGCCAATGGGATCATAGCCGCAAACTCTGCGTAGCACAGAGCCGCGAAAGCGCAACCCAACCCGGAGAGCACGAAAGAGAGCATCAGCCCTGGCCCAGCGTAGTGAGCGCCCAATCCGGAAAGCACGAAGATTCCGGCGCCGATCACCGCGCCAACGCCCAGCGCCGTCAACTGAAATACGCCCAGTGTGCGTTTCAAGCTATGCGTGCCAGTCTCTCGCGCCTCCTCCATCAGCAGCTCAAGCGGCTTTTTCGCAAAGAGGTCAGTCATCAGTACCGTCTCTCCTATCGGGTTAAACAGAATTCGTCTGGGCTCGCGGCCGCCAGATGTAGTACACCGGGATGCCGAGCAGCACGATGAACAGTCCCGGCCATGTGTATTGCGGTTTGTAGCGTAACAGTACAACGTCGATAAACAAAGCCATCACGATATAGATGGCAGGCAAAATGGGGTATCCAATGGCCTTGTAGGGACGCTCGGCCTCGGGATGCGTGCGGCGCAAAACGAAAAGTCCGAAGATCGTGAGCACGTAGAACACCAGCACCGCAAAAACAATGTAGTCCAGGAGTTGGCCGTAACTGCCGGAGATGCAGAGGACGCACGTCCAGACCATCTGCACCATCAGCGAAATCGCGGGCGTCTTGTAGGTGGGATGAATCCGGGCAACGTTGCGAAAGAACAGACCATCCTTCGCCATGGCGTAATAGACGCGGGCCCCGGAGAGAATCAAGCCATTGCAGCAGCCGAAGCCGGAAATCATGATGGCGACGGCCATCAGCGCTCCGCCGGCGGAACCGAACATCTGGGTCATGACCGCGGTGGCGACGCGGTCCTCGCGGGCGTACTGGATGCCGCGCTCCAGTAGCGTCGCTCCGGTCGGACTACCCACTAGCGGCAGCGTGCTCAGATAAATAAAGTTGCACCCGATATAGAGCGCGATCACTACGCCGGTACCGAGCGCCAGCGACAACGGGAGATTCCGGCTGGGATTTTTCACCTCGCCGGCCGTGAACGTAACGTTGTTCCAGGCATCGGCGGAAAACAGCGAACCGACCTGCGCAATCGCCAGCACGGTCAGCGTCGAGACCAGCACGCTTCCGCCGACGCCGACGTCATGCAAAGCGCCCAGACCCGAATTGTTCCAGAAGTGTGCGCCGAAATTGGCGGCCAGCGCCTGCGCGTTCCGGCCAAGAAATACTCCGAAGATGACCAGGCCGAGCAGCGCCGCAACTTTCGCAGTGGTAAAGATGTTCTGGATGAAAGCGCCCGTCTTCACGCCGAAAATATTGATGACCGAGAGCACGATCACTACCAGGATGGCGACGAGGTTCTGCGTGTTCAGCCCAACATCCATGCCCCCGAGCATCATGGGGCCGACCGCGAACTTCGGTACTTTCCACAGGTGGACGATCCAATGACTCGAGGAGACAGCCGGCCAGAAGATCCCGAGGAACTTGCCGAAGGCGACGCCCACGGCAGCGATCGTGCCCGTCTGAATCACGAGAAACAGCGTCCAACCGTAGAGAAAACCCCAGAGCGGGCCAAGCGACTCGCGCAGATAGACGTACTGCCCGCCCGCCCGCGGCATCATGGCCGCCAGTTCGCCGTAGGTGAGCGCGCCGACAATGGTCAGAAAGCCGGTGATGACCCACGCGCCAATGAGCAGCGCGGGCGAGGTGACCTCGCGAGAAATCTCGGCGGACACAATAAAAATGCCCGAGCCGATCATGGAGCCCATCACCAGCATGGTCGCGCTGGTCAGGCCGAGACCTTTGACGAGCTCTTTGTCCTGATGGAGGTGGCGCTCCCAATCGCTGACGCTCGAAGCGGGAACTGGGGGTGGAACGTTCGTGCTCACGAACCTCCTAAGGGTTGCTGAAAAACAAAGGCTTCGTATCAGGGCATCGCTTTAGCGATACCGTAAGTTCTTCGAAATCGGACGCCCCTTTAGAGTGTGCATGAGAACTCGGTCGTCCCTCCGGGACTCGAATCATTTCCTCCACTTTTCCCAGCGCTGAAGCGCTGGGCTAAGCTCGGACGCCCCTCCGGGGCTGGATTCTCGGGCATCTTGTTCCACCGGGTTGCCCGAAAACGAGTTCTCTCACACACACTTTAGGGGCTGGGCACTGCGCTGCTGCAAGAGCAATCAACTTTACCCCAGAACTCTCAAAAATTCCTCTGCTGATTTGCGGGGATCCCGTAACAAGTCGGATATCACCGCCACGGCATCAGCGCCGGCTTCGATGACGGAACGGGCATTGGCGCGGGTAATGCCGCCGATCGCAACCAGAGACTTGCGCGTCAGTTCCCTCGCCCGGCGAACCCCTTCGAGTCCCACGACAGGATCAGGATTGGCCTTACTGCTTGTCGCAAAGACGGGGCCGATGGCAAGGTAGTCCGCGGGAGTTTTATCGGCTTCCGCAAGCTGCTCCGGATTGTGCGTGGAGACTCCCAGCCAACGAGCGGGCCCAAGTATCTTACGAGCTGCCTCTGGAGATAGATCATCCTGCCCAACATGCAGCCCATCGAATCCAGCCGCCAGGCAGAGGTCGGCGCGGTCGTTCATGATGAGCTTGACGCTCGCTCCGAGGCGCCCCCTAAGCTCACGCGACTCTTCGAGCATGCGCCGGGCGTTGCCAGATTTGTTGCGGTACTGCAGCAACCTGCAGCCGGCAGCAGCGATCTCCTCGGCGGCGGCGAACATTCCGGCAGCGTCGTGGAAACAGGCAGCGTCGAGAATCGGGTAAAGCCGCGGAAGTTGCAACATAGTCTCAACCGTAGAGACGCGGCTTGCCGCGTCTCAGATTGCTGGTGGAGAGCCGGGCGTCTCCGCCCGGCTGGACGGGCGAGACGCCCGTCCCTCCACAATATGACCTATCACGCGGTCATGGTTTCACCCTGCGGACTCTTTTTTCGCCAGGAATCTCTCAATGAACCCCGTATCGAAATTCCCCGCACGAAATTCCGGATCCGCCAGAATGCGCCGGTGCAGCGGAATCGTGGTGTGGATTCCCTCCACGATAAACATTCCGAGCGCGCGGCTCATGCGCGAGATAGCTTCGCTGCGATCCTTGCCACGAACCACCAGCTTGGCGATGAGCGAATCGTAGTACGGAGGAATCGTGCCTTCGGCATAGGCGGCCGTGTCGATGCGCACGCCCGTCCCTCCCGGAGGGTGAAAGGTGGTGATTTTGCCGGCCGAGGGCGTGAACTTCTCCGGATGCTCGGCATTGATGCGGCACTCGATCGCGTGTCCGCGATGCACGATGGGGCCTTGTAACACGTCGGCCAGATTTTCGCCCGCGGCGATCATGATCTGACTCTTGACCAGGTCCACGTCCGTGACCATTTCGGTGACCGGATGCTCCACCTGGATGCGCGTGTTCATCTCGATAAAGTAAAGCCGCCGATCCTGGTCCATGAGGAATTCGATGGTCCCGGCATTGTGATAGCCGACCTGGCTGAGCGTTTTGCTGAGCACGTCTCCGATTTCCTTGCGCAGCTCGGGCGTTACCTTTACCGACGGCGACTCTTCGAGCAGCTTCTGGTGGCGCCGCTGAATCGAGCACTCGCGTTCCCCCAGACTGACGACGTTGCCGTGTTCGTCGCCCAGCACCTGGAATTCGATGTGGCGCGGGTGCTCGACATACTTCTCCAGGTAGAGATCGCCGTTGCCGAAGGCGGCCGAGGCCTCCGACTGCGCCTGACGGTAAAGCCCGGGCAATTCGTCTTCATTGCGCACAATGCGCATGCCCCGCCCGCCGCCGCCCGCCGTGGCCTTGAGGATGACCGGAAAACCTACCTGCCGCGCCCACTCGCGCGCTTCTCCATCGGAGGCGACCACGCCGTCCGAACCGGGAAGGATCGGCACCCCGTGCTGTTTCATGGCGGCGCGAGCTTTCTCTTTTTCGCCCATCAGCCGGATGACATCCGGAGTCGGCCCGATGAACTTGATGTGACAGGCTTCGCAGACTTCCGCGAAATTGGCGTTTTCCGAAAGCAAGCCATAACCGGGATGGATGGCGTCGACGTTCGCAATCTCGGCCGCGCTGATCACCGCGGGAATGTTGAGATAACTCTGCGCCAGCTGCGGCGGGCCAATGCAAATCGCTTCGTCGGCAAAGCGCACATGGAGCGAATTCCGGTCCGCCTCGCTGTAGATCGCCACCGAGCGGATGCCGAGTTCCTTGCACGCGCAAATGACGCGCAGTGCAATTTCTCCGCGATTCGCTACCAGAATTTTCTTGAACATGATTGTTTCGTGGAATAGTCAGTTGCTCGGGTCCGTCTTATCCGGTTTGGTGTCCGATGACCCGATGGCCCGATCACCCGATGGCCCGATCAACTCATTTTGCCGGCCGGACGGCGAACAGTTCCTGGCCGTACTCGATGGGCTGGCCGTTGGCGACGAGCTTCTTGACCAACTCTCCCGCCACGTCGCATTCGATTTCGTTCATCAGTTTCATCGCTTCAACAATGCACAAAACCTGGCCCACTTCCAGGGGATCGCCAACTTTGACGAAGGGCGGCGACCCGGGCGAGGGCGATTCGTAGAAGGTGCCCACGATCGGCGACCGCACAATGTGCAGATCTTCTTCCGGCTCAGGGACCGGCGCGGCAGCCGCGGCGAGGTCGACCTTGGCAGGCGCGGAAGCGGGACTGTGGCCGCCCGCGTCAACCGGGGCGGGGTGAACCGCGATATAACGCGCGTCCGGCAACACCACGGGCGACGGTTCGGCGGCGCGCTTGATCTTCACCTTGACATCGCCGCGCTCCAATTCAAACTCGGCAATGTCCTTTTCGATTAAGAACTCGATGAGTTCTTTCAGCTCTTTTTGATTCATGTATAAGGGCAGGTTCCGTTTTAGATTCTAAGTAGAGACGGGGCTTGCCGCGTCTCTACGGAAAATCCGACCTGCTAAATAATAACCAGTTCTTTATCTGTGGGCGTTAGCACTTCGCAGCCCGAAGGGGTAACCACCACCACATCTTCGATCCGCACACCCCACTTCCCAGGCACGTAAGCGCCCGGCTCAATCGTAATGACCATTCCCGGTTCCAGCTTCTGGCTTTGCCCAACCGCCAGCCGCGGCGCCTCGTGTATCTCTAATCCTAAACCATGCCCGGTCGAATGGGTGAAGTACCGGGCCAGTTTCCGCTGGCGAAGCACACGGCGCGCCGCGCCATCTACTTCGGCGGCAGTCACGCCCGGACGAACCGCCGAAATGGCGGCCTGCTGCGCTTCCAGCACCGCCTCATACAGCTGTCGAGCTTCTCCCGACGGCCGTCCGACATGCACAGTTCGCGTGCGATCCGAACAATAACCGGCGAGTATAACACCAAAATCACAGACCACGAACCCGCGCCGGGGAATGCGTGCGCCCGAGGCCCGGCCATGCACAATCGCCGAGCGGGTTCCGGAAGCGAGTATCGTCGGGAAGGACATTCCTTCGGCCCCGGCACAACGGGCCTCGTATTCCATGGCGGCGGCGACTTCGACTTCACTCACACCCGGCCGAATTTTCTTGCGTGCGATCCGGAACAGACTGGCGCCGTGTTCAACCGCCCGCCGTATGCGCAGGATTTCGGCAGCGTCCTTCACCATGCGGGCGCGCTCCACCAGCGGTGGCGCGGAACGCAGGCGCGCTCTCCCTTTCAACACAGACGCCAACCGGTCGCGCATGCCGGCGGTGATCGACTCCGGCTCGATGCCCACTGATACTGGCGTCAAAGATGCTGTCGTCGAACTTCTTCGCTGCGCGGCCAGCCACTCCGCAGCCGCCACCAGCGGGGACTTGCGAGCGATGACAATGGTCGCATTATTGACGTTCGCACTCTTGACTTCCTCTTTTGCCTGGGCACCATAGCGGCCGTCGGTAAAGAGGATGGAACCACCATCAGCGACAAGCAAAGCAGCCGCACTGCCAGTAAAGCCACAGAGATAGTGAACATTAGGGAGGTGCGTCACCAGCAGCGAGTCTAGATCGTTCTCTTCGAGCCCAGATCGAAGACGACTCAGGCGGCCAGCGTGATCCATGGGAGGAGTGTAGCAAGAACCAGTTCTCAGGTCTCAGGTCTCAGGAAATCCAAATTCCCACTAGATGCGATGTCAACAATGTTCTGCAGAGCCGCCGACGATTTTCCTGAGACCTGACAACTGAGACCTGAAACCTGAAAAGCAAAGCCGCCGGGCTCTCGGCAGGTTCTCCGAGAAAGCCGGCGGCTGTGGCTGTTCTAACTTCGCGCTTACGTCTGCACGATGCGCGGAGTGATGAAGAAAATCAGCTCCTGGTTTGAAGTGGTCACCGAACGGTGCTTGAACAGGTTGCCAAGGTACGGGATATCCCCGAGCAAGGGCACCTGCGAAACGCTCAGCGAGTTCTGGGTCTGGATCACGCCGCCAATCACAACCGTGCCGCCGTCGGTCACCAGCACTTGCGTGGTCGCCTGCTGCGTGATCAGGGCTGGGTTGCCATAAAGGTCTTCGTGGCCAAAGTCAGGCAAGGTGTTTTCCACATCCACGTTGAGGAAGATGGTTCCTTCCGATGTGATCTGCGGCGTCACCGTGAGTCGCAGGAAAGCATCCACGTAGGTAGTGGTCGGCGGACCATTCAACTGGGCCGCGGTCACGATCGGTATTTTCGTGCCCTGTTTCACCACCGCCTGAATGTTGTTCTGCGTGACGATACGCGGACGGGAAAGAACTTTCAGCAACCCGCGCGACTCGGCCATGGTGAGCAGAAGGTCGAGCCGCATGTTGTTGGTGGCGTTCACAAGCTCCAGACCGCTGGTCGGCCCGGCTGCGCCCAGGTTCGAAAACAGCGGAATCTGAGTCCCGCTCGCGGGCGTGCCAAGGACGGGGTACAACGGATTATTTACCTGTGGACCGACGAGGATCGGCGAGGTTCCAACTTTGTTCACGCCGCCAACGCCGGTTGTGCCGTTGCCCCAGCCCAGGCCAAGTTGCACGCCGATGTCGCGAGCGAAGCTGCGCGTGGCCGCCACCACGCGGGCTTCAATTTCGACTTCCTGCGTCTTGCGGTCCATCTGCTGGATGAGGCGGTCAATCTGCGGCAGGACCGCCGGAATGTCGGCAACGATTATCGAGTTGGTGCGTTCGTCGGCGACTATGTCGCCACGCTGACTTAGGAATTTCTTGAGCGGCAGTAATAGGTCCTTCGCGTGTGCGTAGCTGAGGAAGCGGGTGATGCTGACTTTGTCTACCGCGAGCGCCTCGGCATCGATTTGCGCGCGCCGGCCCTCGGCTTCCTTCTTCAACGTTTCAACGGTGGCGATGCGCAGTACATTGCCGTCCAGTTGGCGGGACAGATCGTTGTTCTTGAGCACGATGTCCAGCGCCTGATCCCACGGCACGTCATCGAGCACGATCGTCAGGTTGCCGTGGATCGCGGGATCGAGCACAACGTTCAAACCGCTGATCTCGTGAATCAGGCGGAAGAAATCTTTCAGATCCACATCCTTAAGATTGACCGAGATCGGCTCGCCGGTGTATTTGGCCCCGCTCACCGCCGGCTTCTGTTCCAACTGAGCCTTCTGCTCGGCCGCCAGGTTCACGGCCGGCTGGGCGCCCTGCCCGTTGCCGCCCGCTTGCCCGATGGCGGCATTGGCATGGGTGGCGACCAGTTCCGCCGCCGTCTTGTCGGCAAAGCGACCCGCCGCTTCTTGGGCCTTCACGGCCGGCTGGGCGGCTTTGTCGTCCTTGACCGAATACTTCGGTTCGACGAAGGCAAAGTCCGCCGGTTTCTGGGTGTTCTCGGCCGAGGCCGGGGTGGGCACAACCGCTGCTACCGGAGCCGGAGTTACCGGAACGGAGGCGA
Organism: Terriglobales bacterium; assembly: GCA_050014475.1. Lineage (GTDB taxonomy): Bacteria > Acidobacteriota > Terriglobia > Terriglobales > Acidobacteriaceae > Acidiflorens. Next base: position 68,384 of record JBEKDG010000008.1, read on the forward strand.
CCGGAGCCGAAGCCAGCACCAGTTGCGGCGCGGCGCTCGCGGCCACCGATTTTGCGGCCGGCGCCGGTTGGCGATGGGCCAGCACAGCGTCGTGGATCTTGAGAACGAAGCTGCCGTCCGGGCCCGTCACCAGTTCATGCTGGCGGCTGTCGGCGAGATCACTGTTGGCAAGATCAATGACCACGCGCGTGGTGGGCGGCGTTTGCCCGTCCATCCCGACGCGGACGTCTTTCACGCCATCGCTGCCAACGCTGATGCGGCTCTGCGCCGTGGCCATCACGGTGTTGGGAAAGTCGATGACGATGCGTGCCGGAGAATCGAGCGTCGTCACTTTGGGCGCCACTATGCCCTTCGCTTTGAACTCGACCCGCAATCCGTCCTGGCTGTGCGCGACCTCGAGCCTCTGCAATCGAGCGCTCGCGGCCACCCCCTTGCCCGTCATGTCAGCCGCGGCTGCGATCAGTACGAACGTCAGCAGCGGAACCAAGATGCCCAGCAGTTGCTTTCGCATTTCCCTATCTCCCCATGCGAGGCCGTTTCGCCTCCATGTGTTTCTTCGAAGTCTTTGGTCTCCAGGCCTACACTGCCGGAGTCGTAATCTTCTTCACTACTTCCCGCGTAAAGGTCTTGCCCATCCGGTCCTGCAGTGTTTCCTGGAAAACGATGGAGTCCCCCGTGATTTTCATCACGTAACCGTTGAACACCGGGTCGTTTTCCCGCAGAAAATAAGCTTTATTCATGCTGTTACTAACCACCGCGATGAAACCGCTTTCGGCGCGCACCACTCCTCGCAGGTTGATGGCCCCGATTTCCAGACACTTCTTGCCCGTGCTGCAGCCCGAACCGCCCGCGTGGCTCACCACCGGACTGATGAAAGGATCCCGTCTCCCGTTCGCGGCGTATTTGCTGTCCGGGGCGAGCTCCTGCTCGCTCGCCGCGTTCTCGCCTGCTCCGCTTTCCGAAGCGCCGTTGCCGGCTGCGCTAGCCGCCGCTGGCGGATTGTTCTTGGGAACCACGACGGTTGGCTTCGGTTGCGCGCTACGCCGGGCCGCGACTGCCGGAACCCGCTTCGCCGCGCCCGTGTTTTTCGTCTTCGCCGAACTCGCGCTCGCCTGTAATGAAGACGACTTCGCCGGCGTAACCACCGCGACCCCGCTCGCCTTAGCCGGAGCATGCGTGGCGCTCGCTGCTGCTGGCGCCGCTTGGTGAATGCCCAGCGCCTCATTCGAGGCGGCCGTGGCATGGTTGCTCACCGCGTTCATCGTGTTGCGCGTGTTCTGGATAATGCTGGGACTCTGGGCCCAGGCCAAGCCCGCGGCCAGTACGCAAACCAGAATTGTCACCGTCGGCTTCATCGTGTCCCTCCTATTTCTTCACCGGTGGTCCGGGCTTGCTGGCCGGCGGCGCCGGATCCAGATCATGACTGAAATACGTGGTGGTCAGGCAGGTCGCCACCACACTCTCACTGGGCGCGTACTGGTAGGTATGCTTCGCCTTGGCCTCGGACGGCTTGCGGGTCGAGGCCACCAGCAGGTTCGAGACGTTTACGATGCGCTCCACTTTTCCCAACCGATCGAAAAATCCCAGCATCGAGTAGTACGGACCGTCGAGCTCAATTTCGAACGGCACTTCGCTATAGAACTCTTTCGCAACGTACGGACGGGCCGTATAGCGGCGGATTTCCACTCCCGACTTGCGCGCTTCTCCGCTCACCATGCGCATGAAATTGTCCACTTCTTTTTCATCGGGCACGATGCGCCGCTCGATTTCGAGTTGCTGCTTCAAGCTGGCGAGTTGGCGCTCGATGTCGGCCAGTTTCGGCCGGTAGGCTTCGAGTTCCGCGTTCTCCCGCCGTTTGGCCTGCAGCTTGATCTGGGCCGCCGCGTTTTCGTTGCGCTGCGACTTGAAGACCGTATAGTAGAGAGCGCCCGTGCCCACCGCCGCCGCCAGCAGCAGAACTCCCAGCAGCTTCGCCCCTGATAATTCGCCAAGATTCATAGTCGGTTCCGCCTTTACGACTTCGCCTTTTCGCAGGTCAGTGTGAACTGAAACGCCTGCATGTCCTTTACCTGTTCGTCCTGATAACTTTCCTTGATCTCGATGTTGCGGAAGAAACCGGTCTTCTGCAGGTTGGAAATCAGATTGGCCACCGCATCGCTGCTCAGCGCCGTGCCGTCAATGGCAACGCTGGCGCCCTGGTCCTGCATGCTGTTCAACCACACCGCCTCGGTGCTGTTGACCGTATCGCCAATCATGGCCAGCAGGCCGACCGGGCCCGATTGGTTCAAGCGCAACTGGTCGATCACATCCACCCGCCGCTTGTAGGACTCGGCTTGCCTCTGCCGCTCCATGTACCGCACCTTGATGTCGGCCAGTTCGCGATTTTTCTGTTCCGCCAGCCGGGCTTGCACCTCGATCGATTTCTTTTCCCGGTCGAGCTGGTACCAGTACCCGAAATTGAGGGCGCCGGCAATCAGCAGCACCGCCGCCACCTGCACCAGTGGCCCGCCTAAATTGCCCAGCTCGAAGCTCGGCATGCTGATGGCAACGTTTTTCTTGCCTTTCGGTTTCGGAGAACCCAGCAGATTGATTCGGATCATAGCTTTTCAAAGCTCCTCAGGGCCAAACCCACGGCCACTGCCAACTGGCCCGCGTTCTGTTCGACCAACTCCGCCCCGACGCCTTCCGCCGGAGCCAGCACTTTCTGAAACGGGTTGAACAACTCCACCGGCATCGAGAACTCCTGGCGCAGCGCTTCCACCAGGCCCGGAACCTTGGCCGAACCGCCGGCCAGATAAATCTTCTCGATGTGCTCGCCCGCGGCGCTGGCCCGGAAGAAGTCGAATGTCTTCTGAATTTCCAGCACGATAATTTCCGTGACCTGCTGCAGGATCGGCGTCTTCGCGTCGTCGTGCACCGTCCCCACCTTGCGCCCCAGCTTGAGCGATTCCGCGTCATCGAAACTGAGATCCAGTTCCTTCTGCAGCGAGTCGGTGTACTGATGCCCGCCCACCGAAACGTCGCGCGGGAACAGCGGCGTCGTGCCCTTGACGATGTTGATGTTCATCACGCTCGCACCCAGGTTGAGCAGCGCAACCACCTGCGTCGGAGCCGGCTCGTAGTTGTACTCGTAACAATTCTGCAGGGCGAGCGCATCGATATCCACAATAGCCGGAGTCTTCCCCGCCATCGAGAGTACGTTGGTGTAGTTCAGAATCTTGTCTTTCTTCACCGCCACCAGCAGCACATCCATTTGCGGGCTGCTCGCGTCGTCGGAAAGAATCTGGTAGTCGAGGTTCACATCCGCCAGATCGAACGGGATGTGCTGCGCGGCTTCCTTCTGGATGGTCTCGGCCAGTTCCTGGTCGCTCATCGAGGGCAGCGAGATTTTCTTCACGATCACCGAGTGTCCGCTCACCGCCGTGGCCACCGCCTTCGAATTGATCTGCGTGTCCGTGAACAGCTTGGCGATGGCCGCCGAAACCGTGCCCGAATCCACGATCATGGAATCGACCACGATGTCGGGCGCGATCGGCTCCAGGCCGAGGTGCGCCACTTCGATCCCAGTGCGTGTCTTCCTGAGCTCGACCGCCTTGATGCTCGAAGAGCCCACATCCAGACCCACTATCGTCTTCGATCCCATTCCAAACATGTGCCCGCCCTTCTTTAACGAAGTTCGCCTACGGAGTTCCGGCAGCTTTCACCGCTGCCTTGATTTTCTTCTTGCCCCGCGCTTCCGTTTCCATCGACTGCTCTTCCATCCACTGATCCAGCTTCGATTTCTTGAAGCGCCAGCGATTGCCCAACTTGAACGCCGGAATCTTCTGCTCGTTCACGTACTTGTACAGCGTGTCCGGACTCACTCCCAGATACTGCGAAGCTTGGCGAATATTCATCACTTCTCGCGAGTCGGCCATTAAATGTTTCCCTTCTCCCGCAAACTCCAGCTCTCAGCCCAGCCTTTTCTTCCCGGCAACGCTGAGGAAATTGGGAGAACCAAGTCCTCGATCAAACGCGTTCGAGTGTATTTTGGTGTGCTGAGCATATCTCAACCGGAACCGCGGGCCTCTCCACGTGAATCTCCCGGTTTTGTTGGGTTTTATGGGGGTTTTCTGGATTCCACAAAAAGTGGACTTGCAGTTTGTTTCTGCTAATTGCGTTTGGCGATGACGATACCACTATAGGTAGTAGTCTCGACCGAAGTAAGGCACCGGTCACACGAGTTGGGGTAACTAAGGTACTAGAGACGGTACGGAAGTACTTGCACGGGCGCGCAAGCCGCTGAAAACACACACACACGGAGCCCGCTCGCGCTGGCCACAAGCTGCGCTTCCCGCATTACTTTTCCATGGCGAATCGGCTGCGAGCTGCGCGCAAGCAGATGCCGGGGTTTGCTCGTAGCTCGCAGCAGCCCGCGGTTCCTCACGAAGGCCGCTTCCCCGGTGCACCCCTGTGCCCCCTGTGGTTAAAGCTTTTTCTCCGCCCGCTCCAAACACCCAGCCCGGAACGACCGACCATCCAGCCGATGCAACCGCTTCGCCTGGGCGCGCGTGATCAAAGGATAGTGAGAAATGGTCAGCAGATATTCCGCCACGAACCACACCGGCTGCTCCGTGGTCATCCACTGGAGAGGGTCAAAACGGCGCATCTGGACAGGCCGGGAAAAAGTCCGCAGCGTGCGCTCTCCCCGCAGATTGAAGTACACGTCGAAATAACTAAGCGCCAGTTCACGCAGCGAACGATACACCGGTTCGCGATAGCGGCACCCGGTGTAGTTCGATTTGGCCACCGCGCCCCAGTGTCCGTCGATGCGGTACACGGCAATCACGTGGTCGGTATCGTGCTCGGCTTCCAGATCGACAATGAGCGGAGGATATCCGATGACGCGCAGCGCCGCCGCCGCAAACAGCGCCCCCTCGTAGCAATGCGAAGTGTTTTCCCGCAGCACCCGTCGCGGAGACCAGGCGCTGTCCGCAAGGTGGTACGGCATGTCGTCAAGCAAGCGCTGAACGCCATGCGGAGTCTTCAACCCACGCAGCTTGCGCAGTTCGGCAGGGGTCAGGCCCCAGGAGTTGACGTTGTCAGTCATCCCAAATTTTCCCGTAGAGACGCGGGTGGCAGAGTCACTTGAAGGTAGCAGGATCGGGCGATGATTGGGAATAAAGGAGCGGGTTCGTGCGTGAGCCTCGTCACAAGAAAGCCCGCCCTCCGGCAACCGAAGGGCGGGCTCGGTGCTTTCCAAGCTCAAGTCTTTAATGATTAGCAGCCGGCTTATCCGCTGGTTTCTTGGCGGCCGCGGGAGCAGCGGCGGCTTTTGGTTTCCAAAACTCCGGATCTGCCTTAACCCACTCGTCAGCCGGGTAGCTCATGCGCGGATTAAACGCGAACAGGTTCGTCTGGCTCGACTCAATCGCTGCGGCCGACAACTCGGCGAACTTCTTCATGCCTGCTTCGCCCATCGCCGCCTCAAACTCCTTGTTCGCCGCGAAGTTCCGGTCAATCTCCGCCGCCGACTTCATCGGGTTGAAGACGATGTAGGTAGTGTCTGGAAATCCATAGACCGCCGAATACGTCGCCCAGTGTGCGTCGGGAATGTTCTTGTAGGCGGCGGTCACCAGCTTCAGGATTTCGTCCCAATCCTTGTCATGTCCCTGCTTAACCTGGAAGCGCGAGATTTCGAAATAGCGCATATGGGCTATGTCTACCTCGGGACGCAGGCTGTATTCCTCGCGGAATACGAACGCGCCGCCGTCGGTCTCGCTCAATAGTTCACCGTCTGCCGCCCAGGCGCGGTCAAGGGCAGCCGACAGAGTCGCATTTTTTTGGGTTGCGAGCGTGTCCTTTTCCCACGCTGCAAACGAATCATAGCCTGTCAGAAAGAGCGCACGCGACTTGCCCGAAAGAGATTCCACAGCCAGATAGTGGGTTGGCCATTTCGCACGCGTCGTTGCTTGAACAAACAAGCTTTCGGTCTTTTCATGTTGGGTACCCGATTTCCCCGGCTTAGTAAACTCCCGCGTGATCACCAGTACCTTGGGTGGCATCATAGCGGTGGACTTGTCCTGGCCAGCAGCGATCCCGGATCCTCCAACCGCCAGCAAAACAAGCAGAGCGAGCATCGACCCCGTAAGTCTTTTCATGGTTGACCTCCTAGGTCACACAAATAGAGTGAGAATCGGAATTTCCTTCCCTGACTTTGAAAGCAGTGGAATTGTACACAGATTCGTTTCCCTGCGCGCGGTAGAAAAACGATTGCCTGTCTGGACCGCTCCCGGCAACCATGCCGTCGCTGTTCTCCCTCCGAGAATGCTCCGCTGCCGCTACCGCAACAACTCCCCCAGCTCCCGAGGAGTCTCAATCAGCACATCCGGAGGCACATCCTCCAGCGAATGCGGAGCGAACCCATACGTCACGCCGCAAGTCCACAACCCGGCATTGTGTCCCGTCAAAACGTCGATCGACGAGTCTCCAATGATCAGCGCCTCATCTGCCGCAACGCCAGTTTCCCGCAGGATGGTCTGCACCCCCAGCGGATCGGGCTTCTTCGTCGTAAAGCTGTTGCCGCCGTATACACGCACAAAGAAGTCCCCCAGCCCCAGCGCCTGCACAATGTCGCGCGAAGGATTGACCGGCTTGTTCGAGAGCACCGCCATCAGCCGCTGCACTCCATTTGACAGATCGGCCAGGCTCGCCAGCACTTCCGGAATCCCCTCATAAACCGTGGTGTGGTCGAGCTTGTGCAGGCGGTAGTAGCCAAGAAAATACTCCAGAGCCGCTCGGAGCAACGCCTCGTCGTCCGTGTCGCCGAGCGCGCGGCGCACCAGCGCCGGAGCGCCATCTCCCACATAGCTCGCAATAACGTCGCCGTCCAGTTCGGGACGTCCGATATGGAGCAACATCGCATTCACGGAGTGAATCAAATCCAGCCGCGAGTCAATCAGGGTGCCATCGAGATCAAACACCAGCAAGCGAACGCGATGCGGATCGAACGGGCGCAGGAAACGAATCATGTGAGTTCAGGATAAACCAGGTCTCAGGTCTCAGGTCTCGGCTCTCAGCTATCAGTTCTCAGGAGAATCTCTTCATCTTGAGTCCCTGGGTTTTTCGTGAGCATCTGGCACGCTATTGACTGTCGATTCGTGTGAAGGTCAGCCTTTTCTGAGAACTGAGAACTGATAGCTGAGAGCTGAGAGCTGATTTACAATGATGCGGGGCTGGAACTCCGTGGGGTGAAAAACGCAGCATGGCCACGACTAAAGTCGATCCCAAGCTGAACGAAAACGACATCGCGAAAAAGGCCAAAACCTACCAGGGCCTGACGAGTCAGCAACTGATTGATTCGTATCGCATCATGTTCACCTCGCGGCGCGTGGACGACCGCGAGATCCTGCTCAAGCGCCAGCAGAAGGTCTTCTTCCAGATCTCGGGCGCCGGCCACGAAGCCTTGGGCGTCGCTGCAGCCTTTGCGTTGAAGCCCGGCTGCGACTGGTTCTATCCCTACTACCGCGACCGCGCCCTGTGTCTCGCCCTGGGCGCAACTCCGTACGAAATGCTGCTCGGCGCCGTCGGCGCGGCCGACGACCCCTGTTCCGGCGGCCGCCAGATGCCCTCGCACTGGGCTTACCAGCGGCTCAACGTCGTTACTCAATCGTCCGCCACGGGCACCCAGATTCTGCAAGCCATCGGATGCGCCGAAGCGGGCCGCTATTTCGCCAAGCATCCCAAGGCAGCCCAAAAAGCCGAGGGCGATTACCGCCAATTCAAGGAAGTCCAATTCCAGGGCGATGAAATCACTTACGTCTCGCTCGGCGACGGCACCACCAGCGGAGGCGAATTCTGGGAGGCGTTGAACACGGCTTCCAACCGCCGGCTGCCGGTAATTTTTTGCGTGCAAGACAACGAGTACGCGATTTCCGTGCCCGTCGAAGTGCAGACTTCCGGCGGCAACATTTCGCGCCTGGTTTCCGGCTTCCCCAATTTCCATTTCGAAGAGATTGACGGCACCGACCCCGTCGTCGCCTATGCGGCCTTCCGGCGGGCGGCCGACCATTGCCGCGCCGGCCATGGTCCCGCGTTTGTCCATGCCCATGTGATCCGTCCCTATTCCCACTCGCTCTCCGACGACGAGCGCCTTTACCGCCCCGACGCCGAGCGCCAGGCCGATGCCGCGCGCGACCCGGTTCCGCGCCTGCAAATGTTCCTGCTGCGGGAAGGAATCCTCGACGAAAAGGGGATCAACAAAATCGAGAAGGAAATCGAAGAGCAGATCCAGGCCGATGCCGATCGCGCGCTCGCAGCCGCGATACCGCAACCGGAAACGATCTACAACTTCGTGTACTCGCCCGATCTCGATCCCACCTCGGCGGCGTTCGAAACTCTTCCCGCATTTGCCGCGCCCGAGACCGCCGCGGATGGCAAAGGCTCCGCCGCGCCAAACAAGTCGCCAAACAAGACCATGGCGGACCTCATCAACACCACGCTGCGCGACGAGATGCGCCGCGATGAGCGCATCGTCATCTTCGGCGAAGACGTCGCCGACTGCAGCCGCGAAGAATACTTAAGGCAGAAGCTCGTTAAAGGCAAGGGCGGAGTCTTCAAGCTAACGGCTGGCCTGCAGTCCCAGTTCGGCTCCGACCGCGTGTTCAATTCCCCAATCGCCGAAGCCAACATCGTCGGCCGCGCCACCGGCATGGCCACGCGCGGATTGAAGCCCGTGGTCGAGATCCAGTTCTTCGATTACATCTGGCCAGCGATGATGCAGTTGCGCGACGAACTCCCCATCATCCGCTGGCGCTCGAACAACGCCTTCTCCGCGCCTTTGGTGATCCGCGTCGCGATCGGCGGCTATCTGACGGGCGGCGCCATTTACCACTCGCAGTGCGGCGAAAGCATCTTCACCCATACTCCCGGATTGCGCGTCGTGTTCCCCTCGAACGCACTCGATGCCGCGGGCCTGCTGCGCACGGCGATCCGCTGCGACGATCCGGTCTTGTTCCTCGAACACAAACGCCTCTACCGCGAAACCTACGGGCGCGCGCCCTATCCCGGCCCCGACTACATGGTTCCGTTCGGAAAAGCGAAGATCGTGCAGCCCGGAACCGGCCTCACCGTCATCACCTACGGCGCCGTGGTGCCGCGCGCGCTCCAGGCCGCGCAAAAACTCGAGCGCGAGCATCGCGTCAGTGTCGAGCTGGTCGACCTGCGCTGTTTGAATCCGTTTGACTGGGATGCGATTGCCGCTTCGGTGAAGAAAACCAACCGCGCGTTAATTGCTTACGAAGACTCGCTGAGCTGGGGATACGGCGCCGAAATTGCCGCCCGCATCGCCGACCAACTGTTCCATCACCTCGATGCCCCGGTGAAGCGAATCGCCGCCACCGATACCTTCGTCGCCTATCAGCCGATTCTCGAGAATGCCATCCTGCCCCAGCCCAGCGACCTGTTCCGGGCAATGAAGGAGCTGGCGGAATTCTGAGGGGCAGCTTTCAGCTCTCAGCTCTCAGCTCTTCGCTCTTGGCTTTTCGCTCTCGGTTCTTGGCTCTCGGATTTCACAGAGTCCCGGAGGGACGGCCGAGATTACCCTTTCTTTGCTTTGCTCGAACCGCCCCAGCCCTTCCCGAAATTAAATCCCCACGGCCCACCGCCAAAACAAAGCAGTGCAAACGCGATGACCGCCAGCGCCAGCGGAAATTCGTATCCGCCATTGCCCGTCAGCCCGTTCTTAAAGTGCACCTTCCAGATGGCCACGGCCATCTCGATCGCGAACGCAAGCGAAAAGAAGGGCGTAAACAATCCAAGCACGATGGCAATCCCACCGAAGAATTCCGTCCCGGCGGAAAGATATGCCAACCAACGAGGAAGACCGAGCGAGCCCACGAAATCCATGTGATGATGAAACCCGCCCCACACCTTGTGATAACCATGCGCGATCATGATCGCTCCCAGAACGAGCCGCATCACGAGCAGCGCGAAGGGCCGCAGCCGATTGAGAAAATCCACGCTCACCTCCAGAACAGGGAACGGATAAGGTAACAGAAAGGGCGGGGTCAGGGGTCAACTCTTCGCCTAAGCTTACACCGGTTGGTCTGAAGTTGTTTTGGATGACATACCCGCCTGCGTTTGCTTGTCAGGCGGAATTTCAGCCCCGGCTGGATAGATGAAAATCTCCAATTGATCTCTTTCGTCACTAAAGATGAGTATTTTCTTGCACCGAAGCTGCAAGTAATTGACGTTTTTGCGCGGCTACATTCTTGTTTCTTGCAAGTCTCTCGGGGGGGGCCTAACTTTCTGAAGCGAGAACACTTATCAGCGCTTCCCGGGGGTGGGGGGGCGCATTGGTGACGAAAGTGCTATTACTTTCGGGGCCGGAGTGTACTTTCGTCAATAGAAGACCTGGAAGGTAGGAAGACATATGAGACCTCGCCGCTTTCGTTGCTTTGCTCTCTCGTTCTTGCTTCTCCCGTTGTTGGTACTCAGCGCTTATGCCGGCACGATCAATCTGGGAACCGCCGGCAGCTATGCAGTGCTGGCTGGCTCGGCTGTGACCAATACCGGCCCAAGCGGCATCTACGGAGACCTAGGTGTCAGCCCAGGTTGCGCGATAACCGGCATTCCTCCGGGGATCGTGCACGGAGCGATCAACGCATGTAACGCGAAGGCAGCTCAGGCTCAGCTTGATCTGACCTCAGCGTACAACGTGGCAGCGGGCCTGCCGTACAATGTCAACTTGACTGGTCAGGACTTGGGTGGACAGAATCTCAAGCCCGGCGTATATTTTTTTTCTAGTACTGCTCAGCTGACGGGGGTACTGACTCTCAACAACAACGGTAACAAAAATGCACTGTTCGTTTTTCAGATAGGTAGTGCGCTCACGACCGCAACCAGCTCGTCTGTTGTTTTTACCAATGGTCCAGATAAGAACGTGTTTTGGCAGGTTGGCAGCTCCGCGACTCTCGGTACAACCACCAAGTTCGTGGGACACATTCTCGCGCTCGACAGCATCACCCTGAATACCGGCGCAAGCATCACTTGCGGGAGTGCCTTGGCGAGAAATGGTGCAGTGACGCTGGATACTAACGTCATCACTACTAATTGCAGAGCCGTGGGGACTGTTCCAGAGCCCGGCACCCTAAGCTTGATGGGGAGTGGACTGGCAATTCTGGCCGGTTTAGCGCGTCGGAGAATGCGCATCTAGCGCATTCGGCGAAAGATCGGCATACGAGCTTCTCCTCTTAAGGATACTCTGATTAAGTCGGTTCACGGATAGCTTTGAAAGGGCATGGCTTCAGCCATGCCGTCAGAACCCGCTACACAAGCGGCTTTAGCCGCTGAGGGTCGCCCTCTCAAAACATCCCGTCTCGCCAGCGAAGACGTAATCAGACAATCCTTAAGCCTATCGGTAGAGACCGCTTGTCGTCATGCTACCGCTCCCGCTGCCTTCTGCTCCAATAATTCCACCAATCGCTGCAAGTCCAACGTGATCTGCTAGGGGTATATGGTCGGCCAGGGGGAATTGATGGCAGAAGTAAATCGCGTCTAAGTACTACCAGCTAGAGTACGCGGTGCCGTCGATGGCCGTTTGGTCGGAGCCGCTATGGACACCCACGATGCCAGGCTGGGTCTGGTCGATGGACTTGAGCGAGTCTTCCTGTTCCAGCACCCAGGTGTCCTTGCTGCCGGTAATATCGTTCGGGACAAACTTGAGGTATCCCGCCGAGACCAAATCTTCTAGCGACTGCGGCGCCTTCTGCTTGTCGAGCGTGTACTGATCGATGACTTTGTTGAGCGTCGCCAGATTCTGTCTCAGCGTGGTTTCGCGCGCGCGGATAATGCTCTGGTTGTACATCGGCAACGCAATCGACAGCAGAATCAGGATCATGCTGATGACCACCACCATTTCGATCAGCGTGAAACCCCGATTGCAGAACTTGCGACTGCGGGCTTTGGACCTGAATTTCATCTACCAGTCCTTGTACTTCGTGCCGTCCAAAGCGATTTGGTCCGACTTGCTGTAAACGTCGAAAACGTTTTGCCCACCCCAGGAATCCGAGTCTTTATCGTCCTGCATGGAGCGCATTCCCCACTCCTGTTTGGTCATGGGATCAACCGGGATCCTGCGGAGAAACTTCAGTTTCTTGCCTGCCACATCCACACCGGTGACCAGCGTGTCGAGATCCGGTGGATAGCCTTCGCTCCCCAGCTTGATCTGGAACGCGCCCCGATCGGCGGCGTCCTTGTAGCGATCGATCGCGTCGCGGATCATCCAGAGGTCTTCGCGCAGCTCGTGCTCGCGCTCCCGATATATGGTGATTCTTACCAGCGGAAACGCCGCTCCCACCAGGATGGCCAGGATGGCGGTCGCAACGATCAACTCGATCAGCGTAAACCCGCGCTGCCGGCGAGCCGCCGTGTTTGTCGACTGGTCCATACAGGAGTTCCCGGCTCTCCGTTCTCAGTTCAACCAACCGGATCTCCACTGAGAACTGAGAACCGGAAACTGAGAACTGTTTCTACTGAATCGTAATCGCCGCCTGCGCTCCGCTCATCGCAATCGGCTGCATCGCCGGGTCCCGGGCTCCGCCCCGAGTAATCGTCAGCGCCGACTGGCCCGGCCCCTTCGCCATGAAGGTGAGCGTCACCACCGCGCCCTGTCCAGAAACGCCCCCGGCGCCCGGAGGCCGCGTGGCCGTGACTTGCAGCGTGCCGGTCGCGGGATCGTCGCGATGCACTAACGCCACCGCTTGCCCGTCCTGCGACAGGAATCCGCCGTTCGATATGTTGACCACCTGCAACTGATTCGGATCGTAGTTAAGTTGCACGGGGACCGAATACACGTTCTGCCCGCCGGAAAGCATCACATTCACCGTGAAGGTCGAGCCCTTGGCCTGGCTCAAGGTGGGCGGATCAAACAGGAACGTTCCTGTACCGGCTCCAGCCTGGGTTTGCGGAACTTGATTCTGCGGAGGCTGAGCTTGCGGAATCAAATTCTGCGGAGTCGGCGTTTGCGGCATCGCCGCCTGCGGCTGCGCCGGAGCGGCTGCGGGCGCGGCCTGGATCCCTGGTGAAGACGCCGGGGCGGGCGCGCCGCTCGCCGGCCCCGCCGGCTTGCTGCTCGATCGTCTCAACTCCAGCGCATTGGCCGTACCCACGTCGATCATGTCGACATTGCCACGCGGCCCCTCAGGCCCGCGGATAATGTGCGGGACCAGCACGAACACGATTTCGTTCTCCGCATGATCGGTATCGGTCTCTCCAAAGAGATATTTCAGGATCGGAATCTGCGCCAGACCCGGAATCCCGGTCAGCGCCTTGGTCTGCGTATCCTCCATCATGCCGCCCAGCAGGCTGACTTCGCCATCCTTCAAGCGAATCTCGTTCTCGATTTTGCGCTGGCCGATCACCGGTTGGCTGATGCCTCCAATGCTTACGTACGAGGTCACCGCCGAGACGTCCATCGTCATCTTCAACGTAATTTCCCGTCCCGCATGCACCCGCGGCGTGATGTCGATGTTCACGCCCACATCGAGGTATTGAAATTGCGTGTTGACCAGCGGGTTGATACCGACTCCGCCAATGCCCGGCTGAAACGATCCCGTCGCCACCGGCACGCGATCGCCGATCTTCAGCGACGCCTTCTGCCCGTCCAGCGCCCGGATCTGCGGGTTCTGGATGATCTTGGTGTTGGTGTCGCTCAACAATGCCGTCGCCGTAGCCTGCGGAATCGTCACCTGGAAGTCGGTGGCATTCAGGTTCGCGATCGTATTCAGGCTGATGCCGGTCGTCGAGGCGGTAGTACCCGTGGTGGTTGTAGTGCTCGAGGTAGTGTTGACATTGGGCTGCAACTGTACCGAGGCGCTGGTCGGAGGGTTGATTCCAAGCTTGCGCGACTTGTCGCGGCTCACCTGCATCACCGCCACTTCGATCAGCACCTCTGGTTTCGCCTTGTCGAGATCGTCCACCAGTTTCTGCGCCAGCGCCATCTGGTCCGGCGTGCCCCGCACCACGATCGCTCCCTGCGAGGGCAACTGCTGAATCCGGCTCACCTCGAGGATGGTGCGCATCGCGTTCACTACATCCTGCAATTCGGTAGGCTGAGAAAGATTGGAAAGATAAAAAGTTTTGATGACGTTTTGTTCCAGCTCTTTCCGCTTCGCGGGATTGTCTTGCGCGATAAAAATCGTGTTCGGCGTCACCGGACGCCAAAAGGTTTTGGTCTCAAACGATATGACCTCCAGCGCGTCTTCGAGCGTCACCCCGTTCAGTTCGATGCGCACCTGGCGCGGCGTGTAGTCGGGATCGAAAAGCACGTTGATCCCCGCCAGCTTGCCCACCGTCTCGTAGATCACGTTCGATTTCTCCGTGACCTTGAGCGTGATCGGCACGTTCGAGATCGGAGCCAGCTCCACCGGGCCCTGCGCCGATTCCAACCGCCGGCGCAACGCGGTCGCACCCGTCGCCGATGCCTGCGGTTGCGGGTTCTGCGCCTCCCGAATCATCTGCTGCGTCCGCTTCAGCTCCTGCTGCGCGATGAACGAAGACGGATCCGTCTCCAATGCCTTCTGGAATTCCACCGCCGCCTCGTCGAGCTTGCCCCCATCGCGCAGAATCTGCCCGCGATGCACCTCCGCCGACGCCGCCAGGAAGCGGTTCCGCTCGAACGCAGTTCGATATCTCAGGTCTTTCGGTTTCAGATTGTAGGCCTGCTTGAAATAGTCGAAGGCTTGCTCGTAGTTCTGCCGCGCCTCGGCGTCTTGGCCCTTCTCGTACATCGCCTTGGCAGAATCAACATGACGAGCAAGAACAGGAAGCCTCAGGCAGATCAGCAGCAGAACAAATAGAGCCGGACGGATCAGGCGTCTCATCAAGCAGTCCTCATGAAAATCTCTCAAGCCGGCGGCGGCACCGGCCATGACTCGTCCAACCAACGTCTCCTTCAGACACCCGAAAAAGCGGGCGGGCCGGGCGGGCATCCCAAGGGCCGTCACGCCCAAAAGTACCCGAAAATCGGATTATAGCATCGCATCAACTTGCACCCGAAGTGATTGGTAGGTCGATGTTTACACTCATTAGTACCTGTCCCTAAGGGCGCAGGTCTCAGGGCAGGATCGGATCATCGGGTGATCGGGTCATCCGGCCATCGGAACCTCGGGTGATGGTTTTCGATGACCCGATGATGAGATGATCCGATCTTGCCTTGAGACTCTCCTCCCGCCCCCTGTGATACTTTCTCTTCAGTACCATGGCCAAACAGACTACCCACCAGACCCAGCCCAATCGGGAGAAGAATCCTCGCCGCCAGCCCACCGCCTCCGGCGAAAAGGACGCCGCTGTAAACAGGAACGCGAGTCATAACTATTTCTTGCTCGAAAAATTCGAGGCCGGAGTCGTTCTCACCGGAACCGAGGTCAAATCAGTCCGCACCGGTAAGACCAATCTTAAAGACGCCTACGGCCTGCTCAAGGACGGCGAACTCTGGCTCCTCAACTGCCACATCAGCCCCTATGAGCACGGCAACTACGCCAATCATGCCGCCCTCCGCACCCGCAAACTTCTCATTCACAAAGAAGAAATTCGCAAGCTCATCGGCAAGACCCAGCAGAAGGGACTCACTCTGATCCCCACCCGAATGTATTTCAAGAATGGCAAAATCAAAGTCGAACTCGCCCTGGCCAAGGGCAAACAGCTATGGGACAAGCGTGAGACCGAGCGCCGTCGCACCGCCGACAAGGAAGCCCGCGAAGCCATCTCCAGAAGCAGAAAACAAGGGTAACAAAACAGGCCTAGTCGGCGATCGTGTGCAAATAATTGCGGTGACCTGCTGACACCCGGGAATACGGCCTCTTTCCAAGCTCCTGCAAGTGGAATCTGGCGTGCTACTCTCTACGGTTGAGACCCGTGCACTTAATTACATGACGGGCCTAAACGCTTGGCCTCATCCGAGACCAGGCCCCCAGAACGAAGTATGCGGCACTGCACGATCAGTGATTCGTTGGAACCAGCTCGATCAGGGAGATCGCGAAAATGAAAAGCCTGTTGATGCAAAAGACTTACCTGCTGGTGCCGGTGTTGTTCGTTCTGCTGTCGAGCAGTTTCGCAGGCACGTACTATGTCGGTAGCTGTCACAGCTCAAGCTATTCAACGATTTCGGCAGCCGTGGCGGCGGTACCCCCTAGCTCAACCATCGACGTCTGCCCGGGGACGTACCCGGAACAGGTTTTTATCTACCAGCCGCTTACCCTCCAGGGAATCAAAAGCGGGAATAATGATCGGGCCAGGATTGTGGTGCCCATTTCGGTCGGGGGGCCGCCCGCCTGGCACTTAGTGCCCGATCCGGATGGGTACCCCGGGCAAGTAGCCCCACAAATCTTTGTGAACGCCCCGACGGGGACGGTGAAGATCAGCAATCTCACTATAGACGCCAGCGGCGAGACCACTGCCCCTGGCTGTACCATTCCTGGCTTTTGGTTCACTACGGCGATCATGTATCAGGATTCCTCCGGCACGGTCAACGAGGTCAACACCGTGGGCCAGGGAAAGAATAGCGGCTGCGGCGTGGGTATCCGGGCCGCCGCGGTGGCGGCTACCAGCTCCGATTCGGTGACGATTACCAACAATTCGATTCAGGATACGAACTACATCGGACTCTACGTCGAGTCGGCCTCGTCAGGTGCGAGCCTAAAAATCAATGTGAGCGGCAATACGCTGGTCCTCGGTGGTTCACCGCTCGGGAGTTTCGGGATTGAGCTCGCGGGTGTTACGGGAACGATCGCTTCTAACTCCATCGAAGCGCCTGATTATGGGATCGCGCAGTTGGGCGGAAACGACGTCGGACCGTTGACGATTTCCAACAACATTGTTCACGCTAACTCCCCTGCGGCGGTTTGGGGAATGGAAGTGACTGTTGCAAGCGCATACCTTCAGACGGTAAGCGGAAACAAGATTGTCGACTTTTACGGCGGAATTTCGCTAACCCCCCTGCTGAGCCCTGTAGCCGTAACTGTGAAGAGCAACGTGATCGTGAACAGCCACACGGGTATCGACCTACGGTGCATATCCAGCTCGACCCTAAGCGGGAACATCGTCAACAACGCTGCAACCGGTATTGACAACGTGCCGACTGGCTTCTCGCTTGCCGGAGTCTCGTTCTATAACGTGGACCAGATAAAAGGGAGTGGGTCGTGCTCTTAGGCAATCTCCTGCTACGGTTGAGACCCTGGCAAAGCGCGTTATCTTGGAAAAACCCGGATCTACTACGTCAATTCGCAACCTTCCCCGCCGCGCCGTCGTTCGGAATATGACTCGGACTAGGTCTCGCACTATGACAGTACGGTTCGCCGCACCTTTCTATCTAGCCGCGACCTTGTTCGTCCTGTTCTCAGTCTCCGCCTTTGCCCAATCCACCGTGCGCGTAATCCGCGAAGAGAAGCACGACGTCTCCGCCCCCCTCGCCGAACTTGATCGCATGACTCCCGCCCAGCCCCACCGCTTCTCGCCTCGCATACTGAAAATCCTCCCCACCGGGCCCTCGACTAGCTTGCAGCCTGAGTCCGCCATGCCCGACCTGGCCTTGCAGGCGACCGCTCTGCCTCCAGTGGCCGCCAACCTCGGCCTGAATATTGACGGCTTGGGTCAGGGACAGTACGGATTTCTTCTTGAGTATTCCCCGCCCGACACCAACGGCGCGGTCGGCGCCACGCAATACGTCCAGTGGGTCAACGCTGAGTTTGCCGTCTTTGACAAAGCCACCGGCGCGCTCGTTGCCGGACCCACCGCAGGCAACGCCCTCTGGGCCGGCTTCGGCGGAGGCTGTGAAACGAACAATGACGGCGATCCCATCGTGCAATACGACAAGATGGCCGACCGTTGGATCCTCACCCAGTTCTCCATCACCACTCTTCCCTACACGCAGTGCGTAGCCGTCTCTACCACCAGCGATGCCACCGGCGCCTACAACCGGTACGCCTTTTCTTTTGGCGACATCGATTTCGCCGATTACCCAAAATTAGGCGTCTGGCCCGACGCTTATTACATGTCGTTCAATCTTTTCCTGGACGGCACGAGCTTCATCGGCGCCGATGCCTGCGCCCTCGACCGCAACGCCATGCTGGCCGGCAATGACGCAACCATCGTCTGCTTCCAGCAGCCTTCCTCGGTCGCCAGCTTGTTGCCTTCCGACATGGATGGAACCATCCCGCCAGCCACGGGCGAACCCGCCTTCTTCATGAACTTCGGCAAGAACGTACTTCAATTGTGGACGTTCCACGTGGACTTCACGACGCCCGCGAACTCCACCTTCACCGGCCCCACCGTTCTTCCCGTCGCCTCCTTCACCCCACGCTGCTTTCGTTCCTGCGTAGCCCAACCCGGAACCACTCAACGCCTCGACGCGCTCGGCGACCGCCCCATGTACCGCCTCGCCTATCGCCAGTTCCCCAACGGAGTTGAATCCCTCGTCTTCAATCATTCCATCTCCACCGGCGTGCGCTGGTATGAAGTTCGCAGTCCGAACGGAACGCCCACCGTCTTCCAGCAAGGCACCTTCAGCCCCAACTCCAATACGCGCTGGATGGCCAGCATCGCCATGGACCAGTCCGGCGATATGGCCCTCGGCTACAGCGTCTCCAGCAGCTCCGTCTACCCCTCCTTTACTTTACGGGACGTGTCGCCGCCGACACGCCCGGCAGCATGGAAGGCGAACAATTGATCATGAGTGGATCCGGTTCCCAGACCGGCGGCCTGAGCCGCTGGGGCGACTACAGCGCCATGAGCGTCGATCCCGTCGACGACTGCACTTTCTGGTACACCCAGGAGTACATCCGGTCGAACGGCAGCTTCAACTGGAACACGCGCATCGCGAATCTCATCTTCCCCAACTGCGGCAGCGGAGCAGACGGTGCGACCGCGGTGCTCTCCGCCACCAAGCTCACCTTCCTCAAGACGCTGATTGGCCAGACCACCTATCTCGCCGTCACCTTGACTAACACCGGCGACGCTGCCCTGATCATTTCGAACGTCGCCACCACTGGTGATTTTGCCGTTCAATCCAATACCTGCGGTGCGCAGGTCCTCGCCGGCGGCAATTGCGCCATCACCGTGGCATTTACGCCGACAGCAAAAGGGTCTCGCAAGGGAATATTGCAGCTTACCGACAATGCCGCCAACAATCCGCAGCAGGTGACTCTGGCCGGAACGGGCATGTCGATCGCGCTCTCTCCCACCGCTCTGAATTTCAGTTCCGAACCCGTGGGCCAGACGACCGCGCCACAGACGGTGACCATCTCCAACGTGAGCACGGCCTCCGTGAATCTCACCGGCTTCTCCATCGGAGGCGAGTCCGCCGACTTCACCATCTCCGCCAACACCTGCGCCAGTTCGCTCGCCGCCGGAGCCAACTGCTCGCTCAACGTCTCCTTCAATCCCACCAAGACGGGCACGCGCAAGGGCAAGCTCAACGTGGCCAACAACGGCGGCGGCACGGCAACCGCCGCCCTCACCGGCACCGGCACAGTGAACTAGAGTGGATTCAGTGTTGTTGTACCCCGCTCGCGTAGGGACGGCCCAGTTGTCACGCACCCACAAACGCCCGCGGCTGAGTTGCGCGTTCCCCCTTCCACCGTGGATACTGATTCAAGTCCATCATGAATACAAACCTTTCTTCCTCCGTCCCATCTCAACTGGAAACCGATTGCCTGGTCGTGGTTGTCCTCGATCGAAGTGAAAAAAATCGAGGCGAAAAAGACAAGCCCGCACCGTCCGTCGAGAGCGCCGATGCCGCCGTGCGCGACGCCGCCAAGGACGTGATTTCCAGCGGCGAAGTCACCGCCAAGACCTTCGAAACCACGCTGCTGCATCGCCCCGCCGGCCTGAAAGCCAAACGCCTGCTCCTCGTCGGCGGCGGCAAAGCCAAAACTTTTTCAGCCGCGGAACTACGCAAGCTGGCCGGCGCCGCCGCGCGCACCCTGAAGGGGAAAAGCATCCGCGGCTTTGCCTTCGCTCTACCTGAGAACGGCATCGCTGCGCCAGAAGCCGTGCGCGCGATCGTGGAAGGCGCCTTCGTAGGCAACTTCGACCCCGACTACTACAAAAGCGACCGCAAGGACCAGAAGATCGACACCGTCACCATAGTCGTGCCAGGCGATACAAAGCCCCTCGAAAGCGCCCTGCACACCGGACGCATCGTCGCCGAGTCGCAGAACTTCACCCGCGACCTGGTCAACGAGCCCTCCAACCGCATGACGCCGACCATACTGGCCGAGCGCGCTAAAAAAATGGCGGCCGAAGTCGGCCTGAAGTGCGAAGTCCACGAGGCCGACAAGATTAGACAGCTCAAGATGGGCGCGTTCTGGGGAGTCGCCCAGGGATCCGACGAACCTCCCGCGCTGATCGTCCTGCGCTACGAACCCGAGGGCGCGGCAAAAAATATTCACCTCGGTCTGGTCGGCAAAGGCGTAACCTTCGACACCGGCGGCATCTCCATCAAGCCCGCCGACGGCATGGAGAAAATGAAATACGACATGGCCGGAGCCGCCACCATGATCGGCGTCATGCGCGCCATCGCCCTGCTCAAGCCGAAAGTGAAGGTCACGGCGATTATCTGCGCCACCGAAAACATGCCCTCCGGCAAAGCGCAAAAACCGGGAGACGTGCAGATCGCCATGTCCGGCAAGTCCATCGAAATTATCAACACCGACGCCGAAGGACGCCTCGCCGCCACCCTCACCGGCGCGGTAGTGGTAGCCCTCGGCTACGTGAATGCCGGAATCTTCGCCAGTGACGATCAGATGTACGAGCGCTTCGCGAACGCCAACCAACAAGCGGGCGAAAAAATGTGGCGTCTTCCGCTCGACGACGAATACAAAGAGATCATCAAATCCAACATCGCCGACATGGTGAATTCTGGCGGACGCTGGGGCGGCGCCATCTCCGCCGCCATGTTCCTAAAAGAATTCGCCGCAGACACCCCCTGGATCCACCTCGACATCGCCGGCACCGCCTGGATGGAAGAGAACAAACCGTGGATCGCCAAAGGCCCGTCG
>JBEKDG010000009.1:0-88046 GCA_050014475.1 Terriglobales bacterium
GAGAAGTTTCGCAGAGACGGCTGGGCTCGGCCTTGGCCGGTTGGCCTGGAAATGCTGTGCTACATGCTTTCTCACGAAGCCCACCATCGCGGGCAGGTGTGTATGCTCGCGCATCAGCTCGGTTTCCCGTTGCCGAACGAGGTGGCGTACGGGCTCTGGAATTGGGAAAAGCTGTGGAAAGAGTGCGGGTCGTCTGGCGGCCCCGGCTACGATTCTTTCTCAAGATGAAGGTCCGACCTCCGGCAACGTAAAGCGGTCGAACGGTGCTGGCTGTTCGGCGGGCCACTTCTCGAAAAGCGCGAGAAGTGGCGCACCCCCAGTTGTTTCGATCAACGTTTCAAAGGCCAACCCGCTTCAGGCGGCCTCAGTGTGAATAGGACGTTCTTCGAAGGAAATGTCCACCTGGTCGCCGAGGACGGTCAGGGAATCGCGGACGGTGCCAGTCGGAAGTTCAAGCACGGAAGCGGCGTGGATGCGAACGGCGGCCAGACGCCAGGGCTTGAGGCCCTCTTCAATGTGGATGACAACCCGTTCCCGGTCAAGGTACACGGCGTCGATCGGGAAACGCATGGCGAAGGTATGGATGCCGTGGGAAGGGTTAATCCACAGTCCCTGACCGCGGGAGAAGCGGGACGAGTCAGTGGCCATGAGGCCGCGAAAGCGGGACCAGTGGGTGCGCGCGATCAGGAGATCGGTCGCGAGATAAGTGGTCCGTGTACGGTTAAAAGCGTATCCCTTGGGCCCGCGCGGGGGCATGACAACTCCTCAATTGGTTTCAGCAGGTTGCGGGCGAAAGTGGGAGCTGCTCTTCAACTCTCAATATCGCCAAATTCTGTCATCCCGAGCGAAGCGAGGGATCTGCATTTTGCGGCGAACTACAGATCCCTCGCTTCGCTCGGGATGACAATTCATAGAAGGTTTGGTGCGCGCGCTCCTCCCCGACTTTTACCACGGGCGGTTTAGCGATTCACCGTTTTCCCCCGGCAACCGGCATGAATATGTGCATCAGCTGAATTACGGCCGGCCCGACGGTGACGAAAATCAGGGAGGGCATCACAAACAGGACGAGGGGAATGATCATTTTGACGGTAGTCTTGGCGGCCTGTTCTTCGGCGCGCTGGCGGCGCTCGGTGCGCAGGGAATCGGAATGCACGCGCAAGGCCTGAGCCACGCTGGTTCCGAAGCGGTCGGTCTGAATCAGGGTTGCCACCAGCGACCGAATGTCATCGACTCCGGTGCGCTCGGCCAGATTGCGGAGCGCTTCGACGCGAGGTTTTCCGGCGCGAGTTTCCAGGTCGAAGAGATGGAATTCAGCGCTCAGTTCCGGGTGCGCGGTGCTCAGGTCCTGACCCACCCGCATCATGGCTTGATCGAGAGACAAGCCCGCTTCCACGCAGATCACGGTTAAATCGAGTCCATCGGGAAGGCCGATGCGAATCCGGCGCTGCCGTTCCTTTAGCTTCCTCTTGAGCAAGAATCGCGGGATGAAAAAGCCGAACGCGGTCACGCCGCAAAGCAGCAGGGGCGAATCGAATCCGGTGAACAGAAAAACCGAGAAGAAACCAAGCGCGGCGAAGAGGACGCGCAAACCACGATAGATGGTAACGTGCTGCGGGCTGCGATATCCCGCTTGAATCAGCCAGGCACGGGTTTGCGAAACGTCGGTGGGCGAGACCGGCAAGGCGCGGCTGAACGGATCGAGGGCCTGCTGCATGCGTTCGCGCATGGCGGGCTTTGCCTGGGCTTTGGGGCGCTGCCAGCCGATTTCGCGCAGGCGGGATCCGAGCACCGACGAAGGCGCAACCGTGGCCGCTCCAAAGGCGAACACGATCACCACGATGGTGAGAAATACGAAAATGGACAGCGCCAGCGCCATGAATCAGACCTTGTTCATCAGACTTGGATCCTGATAATTCTGCGAATGACAAAGTAGCCTAACGTCTGCAAAGTGATGCCTCCGACGATCAAAGCGTGTCCCAGCGGGTCGGTGAAAAGCGGGCGAATGAATCCCGGGTTGAGGAGGAGCATGACGACCACAATGGTGGGCGGCAGCGCCATGAGCAGGACCATGGTGAGGCGTCCCTGGGCGGTGTGGACGCGGACCTGGCGCAGGATTTTAAAGCGTTCGCGGATGACGTAAGAGAGGTTGTCCAGAATTTCGGCAAGATTGCCGCCGGTTTCGCGCTGCAACATCACCGCCGTCACGAAGAACTTGACGTCGACCAGAGGGATGCGTTCGGCCAGGTTGAGCAGGGCGTCGCGTACCGGGAGCCCGAATTTTTGCTCTTCGTAGAGCTGGCGGAATTCTCCGGCAACGGGTTCGGAGACTTCGTTGGCAATCATTTCGAGCGCGGTGGTAAAGGCGTGTCCGGCGCGAACCGCGCGAGCCAGCGTATCGATGGCCTCGGGAAACTTCTCCTCGAATTTCTGGAAGCGCCTCGTCCGCATGTGCGAGGCATAGGCGTAGGGAATAAAAAACCCAAGTACAGCGCCGGCCCAGCCGAACAGCAAGTTGCCGCCGGCGATAACAGCGATGGCGGCGAATACGAGGGCCGACACGGCGCAAAGCATCAGGAAGTTTCCGGCGCGAACATCTACGTCACCCTGCGCCAGCATTTTTTGCAGAAGTGAGACTCGCTCCGAGCGGCGAAGCCAGGTGTCGAACGCGGGTATTCGGCTCATTACTTCGTCGCGAAGAAGAGCCACGGCCGGCGCGGATTGTTCGGCTGGTTTCTGAACGGTGGAGAGGCGATCGCGGAGAACGCGGGCCCGGGCCTTGCGCTGATCGAACAAAGACAGGGCGGCAAAGACCGCCAGTGTGACCACCACAAACACCAGCAAGGCAATAACGAACGGCATCCGCTAGACCTCCATCCGGGACTCGAAGAGCGCGGGACTCAGGCGGCAACCGGCGGTGGCGAGGCGCTCCGCGAAATGTGGCGGGAGGCCAGTGGAATGGAAAACGCCGCGCACCTTCCCGCTCTCGTCAACGCCGCTGCGTTCAAAAACGAAAATATCTTGCAGCACAATCATGTCGCCTTCCATTCCCGTGACCTCGGAAATCGTGAGCACCTTTCGCGAACCGTCGGAAAGGCGCGCGACCTGGACTACGGCATGGACAGCGTTGGCGATCTGCTGGCGAATCGCACGCTCGGGAATATTCAGGTTGGCCATGGAAACCATATTTTCGATGCGAGCCAGGGCGTCGCGCGGCGAGTTAGCGTGTACGGTGGTGAGCGAACCCTCGTGGCCGGTATTCATGGCCTGAAGCATGTCGAAGGCCTCTTCGCCGCGCACCTCGCCCACCACAATGCGATCGGGACGCATGCGCAGGCTGTTGATGACGAGCTGGCGCATGCGAACCGAGCCTTTGCCTTCGATGTTGGGAGGGCGGGTTTCCAGACGGACTACGTGTTCCTGCTTGAGCTGCAATTCGGCCGCGTCTTCGATGGTTACGATGCGCTCCGAATTCGGGATGTAACCGGAAAGGACATTGAGGACCGTTGTTTTGCCGGCGCCCGTCCCTCCTGAAATGATCAGGTTCAGGCGGCCCTTGACCATGGCCGAGAGCAGTTCCAGCATGGGCTCGGTCAGGGTCTTGTTGTCGAGCATATTGCGCGCGGTTATCGGATCCCGGCCAAAGCGGCGGATCGAGAGGCAGGCTCCGTCGAGCGCCAGCGGCGGAATAATGGCGTTGACGCGAGAGCCATCCTGAAGGCGGGCATCGACCATCGGCGAAGACTCATCGACGCGCCGCCCGATGCGGGACACGATGCGGTCGATGATCTGCATTAAGTGCTGGTTGTCCTTGAACGACAAGCCGGTGATTTCGAGCTTGCCGCCACGTTCGACGTACACGCGGTCGAAGCGGTTGACCAGAATGTCGGAAATGCTGGGATCTTTGAGCAGCGGCTCGAGCGGGCCCAGGCCGAAGATTTCGTCGAGGATCTCCCGCGACAACTGCTCGCGCTCGGCGAAACTGAGAGGGACCGCCTCGCTGTTCACCGAACTGCGGATCAGGACGAGAACTTCTTCGCGCGCTGAATCTCCGGTCGTGCGGCCAAGTTTTTCCAGGTCGAGGCGATCGAGGATCTTGCGGTGCAAGTCCGCCTTGACCTGCTGGTACTCGCTCCGTTCGAAGGCTTGCAGATTGGCCATAATTCTCTAAACCATCTTACCGATGCCGCAACCCGTCGTTCGCTGTTCGTCGTTCGCTAATCGCCAGTCGTTTGCGGTTCGCCGGTCTGAGCGAAAAGCGAACAGCGAACGACGCATCACTAAACTGTCTTAAACAGCGACCAGGCCGTGCGCTTCACATCCAAATCGTCCTTGGTTAAGTATTCAGCCAGCCCGGAAATGGAGCGGGCAATTTCGGTATTCCCCTGCTGCATCAAGGGAACGCCGCGATCAATTGCGGTCGAGACCGCGAAGTACTGATTGGGAATCCGCCAGAGCACGGGCGACCCGATGGCAGCCTCGGTCTCCGCTTCATTGAAGCCAGCCACCTTGCGATAACGGTTCAACACCAATGCAAAACGGTCCCGTGAGCCGCTCTCACCGAGATACTGCGCCACTCTTCCCGCGCTCCACAGGGAAGCAACATCGGCGTGAGCGATGAGCAGAATTTTCTCCGACAGGTTGCTGACCAAACGAGTGGCGCTGTCGAGCCGGGAGGAAGCGTCCACGACAATGTAGTGAAACAGGCCGACCATGGTGTCAAAGAGGCGGGCAAAGTCGGAAGCGGAGGGCTCGATGGCAGTGGGAGTGGCGGCGCCGGCCAATACCTGCAAGCCGCGATCGTGACGAGCCATGAAGCTGTCGAGCAGGGACGAGTCCAGGCGGTGCAGATTGGTAATGGCGTCCGAGATGGTAAATGTCGGCTTGAGATTGAGATGCAAGGCGCAGTGACCCAATGGCGCCAAGTCCACCAGCGCCGTGCTGTGGTGAACCGACTGCAAGGCAAGAGCCAGATTGACGGCGACGGTGGTGGCGCCGCTGCCGCCCTTGGCGTTCACGATGGTGAACACCTTTCCCCGGGAACCTTCGCGCCCGGGCTTGCGGCGGGTTGTCGTCAGGCGGACGAAGGCCTCCAGCAGATCGGTCGTGGTGGTGGGGCGCTCAATGTATTCGCGCACGCCTGCCCGCATGGCGCTGACAATCAACTGGGGTTGAGTCATGGGGCCGACGGCGAACACGGCTGAATCGGGAAGTTCCTGGTGCAGCAACTCCACGGCCCGCAGCGCCGAGGTGATGCCATCGGTGGCGATATCCACCAGAATCACGTCGGGCACAAAGGCTTGAGTTCTGCGGATGACCGGGTCGTTGGCGGCCAGAGGCATGGTCGCGTTGCTGCACACGGTGCGGGCCACACTGGTGCCATCCACCAGAACCTGCAGCACTGCGCTCTGGTCATGGTCCGTGGCGAATACGGCTACTGACAATTCCGGCATGACTCGGTCCCCACTGCCCTTTCCAAAGTACTCACTAAGTTAGATCGGGTCATCTCACCATCGGGTCATCGGGCCATCTGAAACCGATCACCCGATGGCCCGATTTTTCTCAATGTCCAATACCGACCCCAACAACTTCCGTCCCCGCGCAGGTGCCAGCGCCTAGTTGCTGGTGGTGCCAGGCTTCTTGCCATCGAACTTGCCCTGATCAAGATTCGGCACAGGGTACACAGGACCCTTCGGCGGCTGAGTACTGGGCGAAACCCGGCGCACCGTGCATAGAACCATCAATTCCGAATTACTCTTTTGTGCGCTCTTGCTTTTGAAAAAATTGCCCAGGATCGGGATATCGCCCAGTCCCGGAATCTTGTTCGCAACATTGGTGACCCGGTTATCCATCAGGCCGGCGATGACGAAGCTCTGGCCGTCTTGCAGTTCAAATTCAGTATCCGCCTTGCGCGTGCTGATGGCCGGTATGGTAGTTCCGGCAACCGTGACCGCGTCCGCGAAGTCCAGCGTACTCACCTCGGGAATGACGTGCAGGTGGATGTTGCCGTTCGGCTGAATCACGGGGGTGAACTTCAGCCGCACACCAAACTCGCGAAACTGAATGGTGACGGTTGCAATTCCGCTGGCGTTTTGCTGCGCGACGGGAAAGGGAAATTCTCCTCCGGCCAGGAAACTGGCTTCCTTGCCATTGACCGCGATCAGGTTGGGCTCGGCCAGAATCTGCAAGAGGTTTTGCGTCTTAAGGGCCTCGATCACTGCACCCAGATGGACCTGAGGGTTAAAGAAGAACATGTTGAGTAAGTTCGATACCGTCGTGGTAGTTGAGGTGGAAGCCGTACCGGTGCCGCCAATTGTACTGGTGATGGGTCCGTTGGTGATTCCGCCGTACTGGCCGGTGGTCACGGTGCCGATGGTGTTTCCAGCGCCGGTCGAAAACATATTGATGCCCATCTGGGTCAGCGCCGAGCGATCGACTTCGGCAAACTTGACTTCCAGCAGCACTTCCTCTGCCCCGACCGGCCCGAACGTCAGCACGTTCACGACATTCTTGGAATACGCCGAGGCCAGCGCGCCCGCATGCTTGGCGACGTCCTCGGTGGTCACGTGACCGGAGAGAACAATCGCGGAACGCGAAGGCGTCACGTTGATCCGCTCCTCCGGGAAAAGGCGATGCATTTCTTCCGAAGCCGCAGTGATATCGACATCCACCCGAAGATCGAAGCTGCGAGAGCGCTCCAGTTCGTCCCAGATCAGCAGTGAAACCTCGCCCGGAGCGAGTCCATTGACCAGGACTTGCGTGGGCGTGACGACCAGCGCATCCGCCACCGTGGGGTCGGTTACCGAGACGCGCTTCAGTCTTTCGGTAGTGTTAATCAGGAGGGATTTACCCACCATCACGCGCAGCGGAGCCGCACCCGCAGTAACGTTCTGGCTGGAGGCAGACGCGGTCGCGGTGGAGGGTGGCGCGGCGGGCGCATTGTCCTGGTTCTGAGAAGAAGCGTTCTGAGAAGAAGCCGAAGCGGTTGCCGGAGCGGCCGATGGGTTGCCGTCGGGAGCCATGTTGCGCGCGAACATCGTTGTCGCACCGAGAAGTAGCGTGGCTGCGACGAGCGTAAGAGTTTTCATGAATTCGCACCTCTGCGAGGCTGCACGAGCAAATCCATCGAGGGCAAATCCATCAAGAGGATGAGCGGACGCGAATCGCGACGATATTGTCGGCTCAAAACTTGCTGGTTTCATCCCGTTTGCTGCCACGGATCATTTCCACCGTATAGGGCGCTGGTGGAGGCGCCGGAACTTTCGCTACCACCTTGTGAGCTTTGGGCTTGGGCGCGGTCGTCACCGGCGTCTCGCCCAGGTACAGCGAACTTGTCCGCGTCGCGCCGATGCCTCCCTTTTTCGTGTCCAGCGGATTGCGCAAAGAGAGCTGAATCCGTCCTTCCTGCGAAACCAGCGCCAGCTTCTGCGCGTCGTCCGGAGAAACCAGGAGCGTAATCACCGGGGCGGTTTGCGCATCCGCGGAAGCGTTCCGGTCCAGGCTCTTGCCCACGGCGATGACCGCGACGTTTTCGAGGACGGTGGTGGTTTGACGGTCGTTACCGCTGCCTTGATTGCCGGTGGCCAGCACATCCACGCGCGTGCCCGGCTGCACGAAGCCCGCCACCGAAACCACATCGTTGACGCGCACGGAAACCGCGCGCATTCCCTGCGGGATCATCGAGGGCAGGCCGGCTCCAGCTTCGAGCGCCGCCAATTTGCTTGACAGAATAAATTCGCCCTTGCTTACCGGCAGAATTGCGCCGCGTTTCAGGACCTTCGAGGGGTCGGAGAAGGCGCCCGGTGGAACCGCCGATTGCGGCAAAGTGATCACGCGGACATCGTGAGCTTCCAACTTGGCCCCGACCTGAATGTCGTCGGCGGCCACCACGACCGGCACACCGCGCTCACTGCTGGTTGCGCCCGCAAAGGTCCGCAGCCGGTTATAGACGGTAAAGCTGACGAGCAGGCCGACCGCCAGCGCCAAGCCTCCGATCATCAACAAACGGCTTCGGTTCATGCCTCTCCCTCCGGGACAACTCCGGACTCACTCATTGCCACGGCGGACTTAGTCTCCGCGAGTGTGACGTTACTCCTAAAGCTTGCGGCGGCCTACTGGGCCATTTGGCTGCCCACCGACGAAAACACGTTATTCGCGTTGCCGCCGATCAGACGGATGGTGCCAATCACGAGCACCAGGATTACGGCCAGCATCACGGCGTATTCCGCGATGTCCTGCCCTTCTTCATTGCGCCACAAGAGTTTAGCCAAATCTGGCATTCTTAGACTCCTTTCGGGCTTACGCTGGAAACTCCCAATCTGGGACGAGCGTTGGAACCAGTCTTTGTATGCGCCCTAGTTTCGCAGATTCGGGATGGCTCTGGGAAACATTTTTTCACTTTCTTGTCCCGCTGGCGATGGTATCTGGGAAATGGCAGCATTTTCGACGGGGGGGTGCGTCCGAAGCAGGATGATCGCCTTGGCGTCGCTGTATGTAGCATGCCAATCGGGGTCGAGAAGGAGGGCCTGAGCCAGCGCGCAGGAAGGGGGCACAAGCACTGCCTCCACCTTCCAGCGCTCAAGAACGTCCCGCCAGCCGGTCCGGAGCTGCACAGCGGTCTTAAACTGGCGCAGGAGGTCGTCGCCATAGAGGTCCGCCCGGCCGTCCACAAATACACGATATTCGGGATAAAGTTTCCAGATGGCATAGCCTCCCCAGTCGTAGTAAACGAACATTCTCCGGGGTTGGTCGCTGGCCCGCAAGAACGCGACAGCGTTTTTGGGAAACTGCTCCGCCTCGCGGGCATCCTGGTTGCGGGCAAGACTGACCCACCTCACCAATGCAAACACAGCGATCAGAACGACAACCGCCCCGTTGAAAATTGGCCGGAGCGGCGAGCAGCTGGGTGCCCCACGTCTCGCGCTTTTCGAGACGTGGGGCCTTTCGCCGCGATCACCTCTAGCTGCCGGGAGAGCCGCGGCGATCACCGGCATCGCCAGCAAAACGAAAATTGGTATGTGGCGGACGGCGTCCAGAGCGGCGAAAGAGGTGAGGAGAAGGGGCACGAACACACGTCCCTTGGGCCGCGAGCGGGAACTGGCGAGTGCCGTCAAAACCAGCAGCCACACCAGTAAGAATGGGCGATAGAGCGATTCATGAAAATCCGGTGAGAACCACTCAACAATGAACGACCGCATCCCGGGCGAGCGTAAAGTATCGAACGGGTAACGATAGAGTTGCGCGCCGCTGGGGTTAAGAGGCACAAGCGCCAAGCAAGCCAGCAGAAGCGCCAGCACCCGCAGGATGATGGGGCGCGCCTGCCGCCACGGCGTATTGCCGACGGCAGTCTCCAAAAGCAGGCCGACACCATACGCCAACAACAGTGCGGGGCCGAGCGCGAATCCGGCGTGCAGATTCAGCCACAGGAGAAACAGCGGTGGTATCCAAAGCAGGAGCTTGGGCCGATCCTCCCCACCTTCGAGCAGCCATAGAAGCAGGCTGGCCAGCGTAAAGCTGAACATCTGCGGCCGCACGCCCCAGGAGGGAGCCGCAGCCAAAGCACCGAAAGCCGTCGCTGCGGCTGCCCAGTGCCGCTTTCCTCCACAGAGAAGACAGCGCAGATAGAGCAGCATAAAGCCAAGGGTCGTAATGATTGCGGAGAATACGATTAGTGCAGCGGCGCCACCGTGTTTCCAGAGTTCGTAAAACACGACCTCCGACAACCACTCATGCGAAACCCAGGCGTGCCCGGCGCGAGTGAAGGAAAAAGGGTCGGAGCGGGGGACGTGACCGGCTTCCACAATCCACTGCCCGGTGCGCAGATGCCACCAGAGATCGGGATCGGTGGCGTTGCGCGCCGTCATCGCCAGTAGGCCGAACAGCAACACGGCGGCAAACACATTGCGGCTGCCGAACCCAGAAATTCCACGCATAGCCATTGCCGGGATTATAGAATCAGGCTTCTGCAAAAGCTTCTATGGCGGGGATTGCGCTCGGTAAGAAAACAGAATTCGTAGCCGCGGCCTTCCTGCTGGCCATGACGATCGGCCACGTGGTCATGGTAATCAGCTTGGTTCCGTCGCTGCGCAGTGGGTACCAGGATTTCACGATCTTCTACACCGCCGGACGCCTGCTCCGCAACGGCCCAGCCTCCGCGCTCTACGACTTGGGCGCCCAGTACCAGTTGCAGCGGGAGTTCGCCCCCCACGTCTACATTCGGCGCGGGCCGCTGCCCTACAATCATCCACCGTTCGAGGCGCTGCTTTTCCTTCCCTTGGCGTATTTGGAATTTTGGCCTGCCTACCTGCTTTGGACGGCCCTCAACCTGGGTATGTTGGCGATCAGCCTCGCACTGCTCAGAAGCGAGTTCCAGCAGATCGGACGCCTTTCACCCGCGACCCTTGTGCTGGCAGCCACGGGATTCTTCCCGCTTGCCATCGCCATCATCCAAGGGCAGGATGCGATCCTGCTACTTCTAATTTGTGTGCTCGCTTTAGTTTCTCTGGCGCGGCAACGTGACGTTGCGGCCGGGGCGATTCTAGCCGCCGGCCTGTTTAAGTTTCACCTGATTATTCCGCTGGCGCTTCTGCTGGCGATCCGGCGATGGCGGATACTGGTGGGCTTTCTTCCAGTCGCTGTGGCGTTGGCCGGGATCTCGATCGCCATGCTCGGGTGGCACGGGCCTGCCGACTACGTCCACTTCGTGCTGCAACTGGAAAAGAGCGGAGCGGGTGCCGGAATCGGAACCTACGAAATGCCGAACCTGCGGGGATTGATCTCTTACCTGCCCGGTTTCACTGCTAACGGCGCGCCCACAATTCTGCTGACCTTAGCGGCCTCTCTTGCCGTATTCATGATTGCGCTGCGCAGGATCAGGGGTGGGCGAGACTTCATCGGGCATTCATTCGCGCTGGCAGCGGTGACTGCAATTCTGGTGAGCTATCATGGCTTCGCCAACGATTTGAGCCTGTTGTTGCCGGGAGCCCTTTTCTTGTTTTCCGACATCACGGAGGCGCAAGGCGACAGCCCCAAGGCCAGCCTGCTGCTGGTGTTGCTCTTTCTGACTCCACTCTACGTCTTGCTGGGTTTTCGACTGAACCGGTTCTGTTGGTTTGCTGTGGTTGTCATCTTGCTTTTCGCGGCATTGGCCCGCTCGCACACCGCGCAAATTCAGCGTAGTGAAGTAGTTTGAACTATCGCATCTCCATGAATCGACGCTTCAACCTCGGTGCGCCGTTGTGGCTGGCATTGGCAGCGTTAGTCTGCGCGGCCGGCATGTGGACTTACGCCGACCGAGTGTTGATTCCATATCAGAAGGCCGATGCCGATGCCCATGAGCGGCCGCGCGGCAATCTTTCCGATCTGTACCCTCGCTGGCTGGGCGCGAGGGAACTGCTCCTCCACGGACGCGATCCCTACAGCGCAGAAGTTACGCGCGAAATCCAAATCGGCTTTTACGGTCGTCCACTCGATCCGTCTCTTCCAGGTGAGCCGCGCGATGAAGAAGGGTTTGCTTACCCCGTCTATGTGGTTTTCTGCCTGGCCCCAACGATTGGATTGCCTTTCGCGATCGTCCAGAAGGGCTTCTACTGGGCACTGCTGCTTCTCACGTGCGTTGGCACGCTCCTCTGGCTCCGAGTCTTGCTCCGCTCTGCGCCGCTGTGGACCCAAATCAGCCTGCTGGCACTGACCGTGGGCAGCCCCGCAGTGATGCAAGGGCTGAAGCTCCGACAGATGAGCCTTCTAGTCGCCGGCCTGCTTGCCATCGCGATCACGCTTCTCACAGCGGATCATGAGGTCGCCGCCGGAGTTCTACTGGCTTTGGCGAGCATCAAGCCGCAACTCGTACTGCTGCCGTTGTGTTGGCTCGCCATCTGGACCATGGCCGACTGGCGACGCCGCTATCGGTTGGCGGTTTCATTTCTGGTCACTATGACCATCTTGGTCGCTGCCTCGGAGTGGTACCTGCCGCACTGGATTCCCCGCTTCTGGCGGGCGATTCACGAGTATCAGCGTTACACGGGGGCAACGTCAGTGATGGACAACTTGATTGGCGCTCCCTGGAGCTGGGCATTCGAACTTCTGGCGTTCGCGGCCATAATGAGTGTTTGCTGGAGGGAGCGCCGGCAAGCGGCGAACACCGGCTCCTTTGCTCTCACGCTTGGCTTGGTGCTGGCCGCAACCGTCCTCATGGTACCCACCTCCGCCAACTACAATCAGGTGCTTGTGATCCCAGCGCTGCTGGTGCTGGCCAAGGAGCGCCGGACGATTTGGCGGAGAAGTATTGCCAACCGCGTCCTTTTCGTGATCACGACCGGCCTGGTCTTCTGGCCGTGGATATCCAGCGTTGCGCTGGCGGGCCTTTCCTTCGTTTTGCCGCAGGAGACGGTCGAGCGAGCCTGGGCAGTTCCTTTCTGGACGGTCGTCCAGATCCCCGTGGGAGTGGCTGCCCTGATGCTGGTCCATTATTATCAGAGGACTTTTACTGCGTCGGCGGGGCCGGGCACGTCGTAGAATGCTTGGGGGCCCGTGTCAGGTGTTGGCATGATGGCCGCAGGAGAGTTCAGCGTACATGTCGGCTTCGTCGCATTCGGGCATATCCAGCATCTTTCCCATCGCGATCTTCGTACAGGGGAACGAGCAGCAGACGCTCTCGCTGAATCACACTCCTTACACCGTGGGCCGCAAGGTGGATCGCGACCTGGTGATCGCCGACCCGCGCGTGTCTCGCGAGCATGCTTCCATCGTTTCAGAAAACGGCGAGTTTTTTGTCGTTGACCTGGGCAGCAAACACGGCACCTTCGTCAATGGCGAGAAGGTGGACCGCCGCAAGCTGCAACGCAACGATCGCTTGGAATTTGGCGGGCGCGATCTTGCCTACCTGATCTTCCACCCGCTGCGCACGACCTCGAACACGGCGCGGGAGTTTCTGAGCCAGATCTCGGGCATTCAGATCGCCCCGGAGGCCAGCGACCTCGAGAAACTCACGCTGTTCATGGAAGCGGCGCGCAAGCTGAACACCATCGGCGTGCTCGATGAAATCCTGGTTACGCTGCTCGAGGCCACGCTAAAACTGACGCGTGCCGAACGTGGGTACATCTTCCTTCGCGATCTCGACGGGACCCTGACGCTCGCCGCCGGGCGCAACTCGAAGGGCGAGCCGCTGCTCGACGACAAGACAATTTCTCGTTCGGTGCTGGACGGCGCCTTGACCTCGAACTCCGAATACCTGGTCACCGACACCAGTCAGATGCTCGATGTGAAGGAGCGGCAAAGCATCGTCGCCTTCGACCTGCGCACCGTGATCTGTATGCCGTTGCGCAAGCCGTTGGTGCAAACCACTCGTGCCGATCAGCCCGCCGGCGGGGAAGTGATGGGCGCGCTCTATGTCGACTCGCGCTTTGCCTCGCGCGATATCACCAGCGTCAGCCACGATATTCTGCGGGCGATCGCGACTGAAGCTGCCCAGCTGGTCGAGAACGCGCGTCTGGTACAGGCCGAAGAAGCCGGCCGCCGTTACCAGCAGGAACTGTCGATCGCAGCCTCCATTCAGCAGCGTCTGTTGGCGGTGACTCTGCCCGAAGTTCCTTTTGCGCGCGTGAACGGACGCAACATGTCTTGTAAGGAAATCGGCGGCGATTTCTTCGAAGCCGTGAACACGCCCGAAGGCCTGGCCGTGGTTCTCGCCGACGTCAGCGGCAAAGGAGTCTCGGCCGCGCTGCTCGCTTCCATTCTCCAGGGCATGGTTTACTCGCAACTCATTTCGGGCATGCCGCTCACGGAAATCGTCGCGGCGGTCAATCGCTTCTTCACCTACAAGCACATCGGTGAGAAGTACGCGACCATGATCATTACCCGCCTGCGCAGCGACGGAGATCTCGAATACGTCAACTGCGGACACATTCCGCCGGTGTGGATCTGCGGCAACGAAGTGCTCCGCCCGTCCCACGGCAACCTGCCCGTGGGCCTGCTGGCGGAAGCGACTTACTCGAGCGACCGCTGCCAGATGAGACCGGGGGATCGACTTATCCTGGTGACCGATGGCGTCACCGAAGCCGAGAACGCCCGTGGAGACATGTTTGACAGCGAACGCCTCGAACATGTGGCCGGGAAGAGTGCCTCGATGGAGGACGTTTTCGCCGCTGTCGCCGATTTTTGCGGAGGCACCCCGCTCAACGACGATTGC
This sequence comes from Terriglobales bacterium, assembly GCA_050014475.1. Lineage (GTDB taxonomy): Bacteria > Acidobacteriota > Terriglobia > Terriglobales > Acidobacteriaceae > Acidiflorens. The sequence continues at coordinate 14,183 of JBEKDG010000009.1, forward strand.
ACCGTCGTCGAACTGTCCTACACCGGCGGCTAAGGCCCTGGCTCGTGTGGGGACAGTTCGTGTGGGGACGGGCGCCCTCGCCCGTCCAAGCCGAGCGCAGCTCGGCCCCGCCTTGATCGCTAGCAGCGCCTAACCCTGCGCCCCGGCGTGAATCTCAACCGTGGACCAGGTTTTGTCCGCCGCGTGACACAGTTTCTCCAGCGCGCAATCGGCACACTTCGGACCGCGCGCCACGCAGAGCTTCCGCCCGTGCCAGATCACTTCGTGAGAAAAGTCCGTCCACCGATGGCGAGGGACGATCTGCATCAGATCCTCTTCAATTTTTTTAGCGTCTTCCTGCTTCGTCAGCTCCAGACGTCGTGAAATTCGCGTCACGTGCGTATCCACGACCACCCCTTCATTCTTTTTGAACCACGTTCCGAGCACGACGTTCGCTGTTTTGCGAGCCACTCCGGGGAGGCTTAGCAACTCTTCCATCGTTTGCGGAACGTTCCCGCCAAAATCCGCGACCACCTTCCGCGCCGCGCCCACCACCGATTTCGACTTGTTGCGGAAGAAGCCAGTCGAGCGGATATCCGGCTCCAACTGTTCCGGCTCGAGCGTCGCGAAATCCTGGACGGTCGGATACTTTTCAAATAGAACGGGCGTGACCATGTTCACCCGCACGTCGGTGCATTGGGCGGAAAGAATCGTCGCCACCAGCAATTCCCACGCGCTGCGGTGGATGAGAGCACAGGTCACTTCGGGATAGAGCTGGTCAAGGCCCGCGATGATCTGACGAACCCGTTCAGGGGCCAAAGGAGCATAAGTAGAGACACGGCTTGCCGCGTCTTCCGCTCCAGACGCAGATCTCTTTTTCACAACAGCAGCTTTCGGCGCCTTCCCGGCGTTAAGCGACGCTCGCCCGGCGCTGGGGCGCGCAGCCGAATTTTTCGACGGTGCAGCCTTCAATGATTGGCCACCCTTCAATGGCGCACCCTTCGTCCTGCGGGCACCTTCCTGTCGTCCGCTGCGGCTGGGTTGACGCGGCATATTTCCGCGGGGCATCGGTTTCCTCCTGAGCAGTGGTTCATGGTAACAAAGCCGCAGACTTGCGGCAGCCACCCATCACCAAAGGTAACTTCGCTGCGATTGACGGGTTGGCGGCCAGGTGAGTAGTCTGAGAACTAAAGGAAAAACTTGTGGCTGTGAAGAGCATCAAACTCGGACAAGTCTGGCGCCAGGATGCAACCGGCCAGGATCACCTGGTCACCAAGGTGTACAGCGAAGTGTTCACGCAATACGCGGTACTTCGGCCCGCCGAGGTCACCGCGCCCGACGCGCCTGTCGTGAAGGTGAAGGTCGCCAAATCGGCGGATGGCGTAACCTTGCCCGGCTTCAGCTTCACCCAGGAAGGGGCGTTCTGAACGGCATCGGGTGATCTGACCATCGGGTCATCGGGTGATTGAAAACCAAATCCCGATCACCCGATGACCCGATCTCCCGATTCTCATGACCGAGAAAATCCTCACCGTACTTTTCGTCTTCATCAATTCCCTCGTGGCGGCGACCGGCTATGCCGGTATTACGCTGCTCATGGCGATTGAGTCCGCTTGCATTCCGCTGCCTTCCGAACTGATCATGCCGTTCGCCGGCTACCTGGTCTATACAGGCGCGATGAAGCTGGTCTGGGCCGCCACGGCCGGCGCGATCGGCTGCAACCTAGGCTCGCTGGTCGCCTACGAAATCGGCTGCTACGGCGGGCGACCGCTGGTCGAGCGTTACGGACGCTGGATCCTGATGGGCCGCCGTGAACTGGACTGGGCCGACCGATTCTTCCAGCGCTGGGGATATATGGCCGTGTTCATCGCGCGCTTGCTGCCAGTGATCCGCACGTTCATCGCGCTGCCCGCCGGAGTCGCCCGCATGCCGCGCGGCAAATTCCACATCTATACCTTCCTCGGATCGTGGCCCTGGTGTTTCGCGCTGGCCTACTTCGGCATGAAGCTCGGCGAGAACTGGCGCTCGCTCGGCAAGTACTTCCATCAGTTCGACGCGATCATCGGAGTTTTGCTACTGGGCGGGATCGCCTGGTTCCTCTGGTCGCACTGGCAGAACCGGCTGAGCCCCGACGAAAACTAGACGGATCGCGTTTCTAGCGCCGCATCTCGCCGCTCTGGGTTTCCCCTGTGTTCCTCTGTGTCCCCTGTGGTTAAGAAGATCCAAACCACAGGGGACACGGAGGGCACGGAGGAAATCGGAACGTCTGCTGTCATTTTTCCACCGGCCTCGCCAACTGCGACGCCACTAATTTCCACTCGCCGCTGCGCTTCTGCAGGACGTCGAGGTACAGGTAGCGCACGCTGAATCGCTTTCCACCGGCCTCGACCTCGTCCGACTCGGACCCGTGCACCACCGCCATCTCGCCGAACACGCGAATCTTGCGCCCGGTGGAAGCAATCGACGGATAGCGAATCGCCCCCGTCCGGAAATTATTCAGCACGTCCTGCTTCGTGAAGGCCTTGCCTGCTTCGTTGTACTGCACGTAGTCGTCGGCAAAGATCCGCGCCAGCACGGCGAGATCCGTGCTCATCAGCGCCTTGTCCCCAGCTTCGTGCAGCGCCAGAATCTGCTGCTCATCGCTCTGCTGTTCACTGTGCTTGATCGGCATCACCGCTCCTTAGCTTGCTCTGGGACTCCGTTCTCTAACCGTCAATTCACCAGATTTTGTCATCCCGAGCGAAGCCAGGGATCTGCAGTTCGCCGCAAAATGCAGATCCCTGGCTTCGCTCGGGATGACAAATCCATGAGAGGTATTCCTCATGCTTGCGGCCAGTTGCTCTTCTGCCGCGCTGCTACCCGACAGTCACTTTCTCCATCTTCCACAAATGTGTAATCTCACGCTAGGACTAAGACCGGCATGGGATTTCTGAGCTACCTTCTATACCCGTGGGGCTTCGTGCTCCAGGGATTGGCGATCGTCCACTTCATTCGGCGGCGGCCCGATACCTATTGGATTTTTATCATCCTGTTTCTCGGCCCGCTCGGGGCGATTATCTATCTTGTCGTGGAGGCGCTTCCCGACATTGGACTGCTGGGCCAGTCCTTCAAAGTGTTTCCGCGCCGCAAGCGCATTCGCGAACTCGAAGCCGCGATTCGCGATAATCCGTCGGCGGGGAACTATGAAGAACTCGGCGACCTTTACATGGACGACGGCAAGCTCCCGTCGGCGCGAGCTGCATTCGACAAAGCCATTGCCGCCCGTGCCGATACGCCCGACCCCTTTTACCGGCGCGGCGTTTGCGCCATCATGTTAGGAGACGCCGCAGCCGCGTTACCCGACCTGGAACGCGTGGTCGGGAAAGACCCCGACTACGATTTCCAGCGCGCCGCCGGATTGCTAGCCCATGTCTACGCGCAGACCGGCCAAAAGGAAAAAGCCGAGGCGCTCTTCCGCCAGATAACCATCACCTCGACGTTGTCAGAAACGTACCTGAATTTCGCGGACCTGCTGGCCTCCGAAGGCCGCAACGCCGAAGCCCGCGAGTGGGCGCAGAAGGTGCTCGACAAGAAACCGACCATGCCCGGCTACCTGCGGCGGCGAGAGCGGCCGTGGTTCCGGCGAGCGAATGAATTGCTGAAAAGATTGCCCGCCTGACGGGGCGCTGGCGGGCGGTGTGCCACTCGCCTATTTTGGTTTCGATGTGCTGAGCTTCGAGAGCTTGACTCGATACTTGCCCTCATCTTCGTTCAATTGCGAAAGACCAAATATCATGCTGTCGCGGGAGGCCACGGTGACCTGGGCCGCGAAGTAGTAGACCTGGCCCGGCTCGGCGGTAAAGGATGTCAGATCGACATTCTTCTTCAAGCGTCCTAGGGACGATTGCCAACTTGCGCATAGATGATGAACTCCCGGGTCCACTGTCAATGCGAAGTATGAGTTGCCGTAATTGGCGCCCACCCAGGCTCCGTCCATACCGAAGCGGACTGTGGCATACATAAAAGCGCCGATCATTTGGTTTTCGTTTTCGATAAAGACGATCTGTGCCTTGCCCTCTGCTGGTCCGGCAGGCGCGGGCTGGCCCTCTTCTGTTTTGACGTCGAACTTGACTTTGTCGTTGCCGCAGGAATCCGGCAAAGTGGTAGCCCAGAGCTGGCCAGCACAAGCAAGAGATGCGCAAAAAAACAATGCACTAAGACCTGGCTTCATAACGAGTCTCCTAAAGGTTATAATACGCGTCGAACTGTTTTAGTTGCGCTCGTCCCGTCGCCCGTGCTAACGGCCAAATGCTATCCTTCCCTCGATGCGAATCTCCTACCTCGAATGCACGCGCTGCGGAGAGCATCTCTCCGCCGGTCGTCCGCAGAATGTCTGCCCCAAAGATGGCGGCGTGCTTTTCGTCCGCTACGATCTCGCCAGCTTGAAAGGGAAGTTGCGTCCAGAAAATTTATCAGGCCGCGTGGCCAGCATGTGGCGTTACGCCGAAGTTCTCCCCGAATTGCAAAGAAACGAAAAGCCCGTCACGCTCGGCGAAGGATTCACCCCTATGCTTCCCAGCCTGCGTGGTGGCGGGGCTCTGCCCCGCCAGGACGGGGCGGAGCCCCGTCACCACACGAGCCGTGAGTATGCGAACGTCTACATCAAAGACGAAGGTTTGAATCCAACGGGATCGTTCAAAGCCCGTGGTATGTCGGTGGCCGTGACTATGGCAAAACATTACGGTCTCAAGAAGCTAGCCGCTCCTTCCGCCGGAAACGCCGGTGGCGCGTTGGCGGCGTACGCGGCAGCGGCGGGCATCGAGGCCCACATCTTCATGCCGAAAGATGTGCCCATGGCGAATCGCATGGAATGCGACTACTACGGCGCGCACGTCACGCTGGTCGATGGCCTGATCAGCGACTGTGGCCGCATGGTTGCCGAACTCAAGGAGAAAGAAGACTGGGTCAAAGAAAAATGGTTCGATGTCTCAACCCTCAAAGAGCCGTTTCGCGTCGAAGGCAAGAAGACGATGGGATACGAGGTTGCCGAACAACTCGGCTGGAAGCTTCCGCAAGGCATCGTCTATCCGACCGGCGGAGGCGTGGGCATGATCGGAATGTGGAAGGCTTTCGATGAGATGGAGGAGCTGGGCTGGATCGGCTCCGAGCGGCCGAAAATGATTACCGTGCAGGCGGCTGGCTGCGCGCCGATCGTGAAGGCTTGGGAAGCAGGGAAGAGCGCTTCTGAAATGTGGACGGGCGCCGCGACGTTTGCGGCTGGCCTGCGCGTGCCCAAAGCGTATGGCGACTATTTGATTCTCGACATACTGAAGAAAAGCCAAGGCACCGCAGTCGCGGCGACCGATGAAGAAATTCTCGCAGCCACACGGCACTGGGCCAGCGTGGAAGGCGTATTCGCCGCGCCCGAAGGCGCCGCATCGCTCGTCGCCTATCGGAAGCTGCGCGCCAGCGGCTTCTTCCGCGCCGAAGACGAGGTTGTTCTCTTCAATACGGGAACGGCCTACAAATATCTTGACATGATCGAAGCACAGGAAAAGAGGGCGCGGACGGAGCCGCCCACGGCGCGCAACATTGGTGGAATCATTGGGCCGTACTGAAGTGACGCTGTGTAGAGACGGGGCTTGCCCTGTCTTTTTAGGCGCGGCCGGAGACGCGGCAAGCCGCGTCTCTACAGGAAATACGTAGGGATGTCCGCCCTCGGCCGTCCAGCCCGGCGAAAGCCGGGCAGGTTGTCCGCGTTCGACGGAGTAGAGGAACGGTATCCGCGCCACAAGACAGAAGCCATGAGCTTCCCCTTCCAACGCGATTCTCCGCAGCGACAGCGCGAACAAATGGTCCGCACGCAGCTTGCCGATCGCGGCATCAGCGACCTTCGCGTACTCGATGCTATGAGCAGAGTGCCGCGACACGAATTTGTCCCGGATACTTTCCGGCAGGAGGCCTACGAAGATCACCCGCTGCCCATCGGCGAGGGGCAAACCATCTCGCAGCCCTACATCGTGGCCGCGATGCTCGAGCCCCTCGCTCTTCAAGCCACTGACCGCGTCCTCGAAGTCGGCACCGGTTCTGGCTACGTGGCGGCCTTGCTTTCGCTGCTCTGCGCCGAGGTGTATTCGGTGGAGCGCCACGCGCAACTGGCGGCCGCGGCGGAAAGCACGCTGCGTCGGTTGGAATATCGCAACGTGAAGATCAGGGTCGGCGATGGCAGCCAGGGTTGGGCAGAGTACGCGCCGTTCGATGCCATTCTTGTTTCAGCGGCAACACCCGAGATGCCGCCAGCTCTGTTTGTGCAGTTACGCGAAGGCGGACGCATGATGGCGCCGATCGGCCCGCCCTCCAGCCAGGACTTGCAATTGATCTGCAAAGTCAGCGGACGGCCCGAGGTAAAGATTCTCGAAGGTTGCCGGTTTGTGCCGCTGGTGGAAGGAACAGTGGACAGTGGCTAGTGGCCAGTGGTCAGTTGAGCCCGTGCCCACCAACGCGCTCGCTTTTCTGACCACTGCCCACTGACCACCGACCACTGTTCACTGATCGCTGCTTTACAATTAAGCCGTGAGCCTCCTCCGAAATCTGAAGATCACGCTGGAAATGATCAAGTGGGGGCACTCGATCTTTGCGCTCCCGTTCGCGCTCTGCGGAGCCATGCTGGCCGCCGGAGGTCTGCCGGCTTGGCGGCAACTGGGGTGGATCGTCGTCGCCATGGTCTCGGCGCGTTCCGCCGCCATGGCCTTCAATCGCCTGGCCGACGCCTCGATTGACGCCGCCAATCCCCGCACTGCGACTCGCGCTCTGCCGGTCGGCCAGTTGACGCCAGCGTTCGTGAGCGCATTCGTTCTGGTCTCGTGTGGAATTTTTGTTCTCGCCGCTTCCCAGTTGAACCGCTTGACGCTGATGCTTTCGCCGGTGGCGCTGACGGTGATACTTCTTTATTCCTACAGCAAGCGATTCACCCGCTGGTCGCATCTGTTTCTCGGATTCGCGCTCGGTATCGCGCCGGCTGCCGCCTGGATCGCCGTGCGTGGGTCGCTCGATCCGCGAATTCTTCTGCTTACCGCCGCGGTGACGTTCTGGGTCGGCGGATTCGACGTGATCTACGCCTGTCAGGATCATGACTACGACCGTAGCCATGATTTGCACTCCGTGCCGCGGCATCTCGGAATCAGGAATGCGCTCGTCATCGCCCGTTTGTTTCACATCGTGATGCTTGGCCTGCTGGTCGCGCTGATCGTGACTTTCGGGTTAGGGAAGCTCGCGATGGTGGGAGTGATTGCCGTGGCTGCGCTTTTGCTCTACGAGCACACGCTGGTCCGTCACGACGACCTGAGCAAGCTGAATGCCGCCTTTTTCACTATGAACGGGGTGATTTCGGTGGTGTTCTTTGTATTTGTTGCTGCCGACCGGCTGATTCGATTGTAGACATTCGTTGCGATAATTGCGTCTATTCGCAATGCAGCAGCTGCGCGCCTCGGGGTTTGTCATCCCGAGCGAAGCGAGGGACCCCTATTCCCGGCACACATTGTCGAGGGTGTAGGGGTCCTTCGCTTCGCTCAGGATGACAATTTTTTGTGATGAAACCAAACTGAGGCGCCACCCTGGCGCCGATCGCTACTTTGCGCTTTTGCGCTGCCGCAGTCGCGCTCTGGCCTCGGGCCCCGGAATACCGAGGCCGCGATCCAATTGCTCGATCCCGCGGTCGATTTTCCGGCGCACTTCTGAAAGCCGCTGCTGTTTGAGTTGCTCCTGCTCTTCCAGAAGCCGCAGGCCTTCACGGATTACTTCCGAGGCAGAGGCGTAGCGTCCGCTCTTTACCTTGTCGTCCACCATCTGTTCCAGTTCTGGTGTTAGAGAAATGTTCACGGGCCCCCTCATGACTACAGCATAGCGATAAATGCTTAACAATTGCATATCATGTTAGTGAGTTGGGAAACTGCCAATGAGTTGGTAGTGAGCCGTAAGGCGGAGTCGAATGGTGTCGGCTGTGCGGCAAGCCACTTCTCGAAAAGCGCGAGAAGTGGCGCACCCCCAGTTATTTCGGTCAATGTTAAAGGGCAAACCCGCGTTATACTTCCCCGTTAAGGTGTCCCACCCGCCGAGAAGTGGCGCACCCCCAGTTATTTCAGTCGATGTTACAAAGACAAACCCGCGTTATACTTCCTCGTTTAAGGTGGCTCACCCGCCGTATCTGCGGTAACCTCAATCCCCAGACCAACAGGGCAATATGCTTGACACTTCGCCACGACTTAGAAGGCGATTGGTCTTGGCGTTTGCGATCATCGTCAGCTTCCATTGGTACGGTGGAGGATCACCTGGGTGTCCAGTGGCCGGGATGTAGATAAATCTCAGATGGGTTCCTTTAACTTTGTATTCAATGAAACGGGTGACCATCGGCGGTCTTGGAGAATCGTAAGCTGTCGAATCATCCTTGAAGGGAGTACCGCAGTGGGACAATAGTTCTTCTGGGTCGTTGAGGGAACTGCTTGCCGTGGAAGTTGTCGGTCGCCGCGAAGGGTTGTTGGACTCGTTGATCTCGCTAATCTTTCCGAGCACGACGAAAAACAGAAACATCACTATCAGGAATAGAACAATTTTGAGGAACGTTCGCTTCGGAGGCGGTACTGCAAGGGCGACAATTGGAACACCGCAGTGCCCGCAGTTGTTCGCCCCAGCGGGTAAATTCGCGCCGCATGCTGAACAATAGGACATTGCGGACTCCTTATATCACAAACAGCAGCGCAAAAAGAAGCAGCTAGTCGGTTCACGATACCGACCCCTCTGCTGTGATGACTCACATCACTTCCTGCGATATCATTAATAGCAATGCCTGCTTCGCACCCATTCCAGACCGACGACCCGCGCCTGCTTCCGATCAAAGATAAAGTCCTCGCGGGTGAACGCCTGAACGAGGCCGATGCGCTCCTCCTTTATGGAACCGGCGACATCCTCGCCGTAGGCTAGCTGGCGAACTGGGTTCGTGAGCGGAAGCATGGCCCCGACGGCGACAGCATTCCAACTCAGCAGAAGCCCGAAAAAGGAAATCAGGACACTAGAAACGGTCGCTACTTCTCCACGTCGGAGGCGGTGATGGCATCGCGGGATGCGTGCCAGACGCGCAAGACGCGCACATGCTGCTCGTCCTCCTGGACATGGAAAATGATTCGGTAAACACCGTTCCCTTTGCCGTACAGCAAATGGCGGGCGGGATAGCCAAGCTCTTTTGCCTCGGGAATGACGGGACAGCGGGCGGGCAGGCTGTCCAGGCTGAAAATGGCCTCAAACAACTGGGTAAGCCACTTCTCGGCGTGCAGGGGAGCCGCCGCGCGTATGCGTTCAAACGCCGCATACGTATCCGCTTCAGCAGGCGCGGCGAGACTAACGCGGTAGGCCATACTTGGTCCGCATCTCGTCAAACACCTGAGCGGCGGGCTTGAGTTCGCCGCGTTCCGCGCTCGCCATTCCCTCCTGAATTGCCGCAAGGGTTTCCATGTGGTGCAAGCGGTTTTGCATTAACTGGTAGCTTGCCGCGTCCTGCACAACGACCTCGGCCTTGCCGTTCACCGTCAGCACTTCCGGGGCCTGCGTCTTTTTGAGCCGCTTGACGTGCTTTTTGTGGTTCCGCAGGAAATCGGTCAAGGAGTGGATTTCACGGGTATCGAGCATAAAAAGCCTCACTGATTATTATCTGACAATTCTATGTTGCCATAGCGGCGGCGAAAGTCAATTGAATAGTTTCAAATGGTCACATGAATGATTTGACGGGCGGGCTCTCCGGCCCTCAGGGGCCAAAGACCGTATTTATCAACCCTGAACGGCACGGCTGAAGCGGTGCCCTACCCAAAACCGTTCATGAGACCAGTTCTACCAATCCCCACTAGTACCGTGACCGCATGATGACTACGGCGCGGCAAACGAGTAGCGCCGGCATCTTGCCGGCTGTCCCGAGAGCGTCTCGCCCTCGGCGGGGCGGGCGAGGACGCCCGCCGGACAGCCGCCGGGACGGCGGCGCTACTCTCAGTGTGCGCTCCGTTCGCGATGCGGTATGAATCGGACAACTACCGACTTCTCCGCTGCTGTGATTTCCGTCACTTCCTGCGGTATCATCAATAGCGATGCCTGCTTCGCACCCATTCCAGACCGACGATCCGCGCCTGCTCCCGATTAAGGAGAAAGTCCTCGCGAGGGAACGCCTGAATGAGGCTGATGCGCTTGCCCTTTACGGGACCGGCGACATCCTGGCCGTGGGTTGGCTGGCCAACTGGGTTCGCGAGCGGATGCATGGCGACAAGGCGTACTTCAACGTCAACCGCCATATCAATCCGACGAATGTCTGCGTGGCCGCGTGTCGTTTGTGCGCCTTTGGGCGCAAGAAGGACACGCCCGGCGCCTACACCATGGCGCTCGAAGAAGCCTTCCAGACGGCCGCTTCCGGTTACACCGAAGCGGTTACCGAGTTTCACATTGTCGGCGGGCTGCATCCCGATTTGCCGTTTCAATATTTTCTCGACCTTGTTTCCGGATTGAAAGAGCGGTTTCCGCAAGTCCACATGAAGGCCTTTACCATGGTGGAAGTCGCGTACCTGGCGAAGCGGGCGAAGCTGACGATCCGCGAGACGCTCGAAAAAATGAAAGAAGCGGGCGTGGACTCGCTGCCGGGCGGCGGCGCTGAAATTTTTGCCGACCGCGTGCGGCACATTATTTGCGATCACAAGATTGACGGCGATCAATGGCTCGATACCGCGCGCCTCGCCCACCAGATCGGGCTGAAATCGAACGCCACCATGCTCTACGGCCACATCGAAAACGACGAGGACCGCGTTGACCACCTGCTCAAACTGCGCGCCTTGCAGGATGAAACCGGCGGCTTCCAGACTTTCATTCCGCTGGCCTTCCACCCCGCAAACACGCCGCTGCAACATCTTTTCACGACCACCGGCATGACCGACATCAAGCAGATTGCCGTCAGCCGCCTGGTACTCGATAACTTCCCGCACATCAAGTCCTACTGGCAGATGATGACCCCGAAGATCGCACAGATCTCCCTGCGCTTCGGGGCCGACGATATTGACGGCACGGTCGTCGAGGAAAAGATTTACCACGATGCGGGAGCAACCACTCCCCAAGGTCTGCGGCGGCACGACCTGGTGCGCCTGATCAAGGAAGCCGGGCGCGAACCGATCGAGCGCGACACGCTCTACCGGCCGGTTACACGCACGGAAACTTCTTTCACGGTGTCAGTTTAGAAACTGCAACATCCACCACAGAGACACAGAGAAAATTGGTAATTGCGTAATTTGTAATTTGTAATTTGAAAACCAAGCCTGTGCGCACTCGGCGTCTCGGCCTTGATCTGATTTGTTGGATTACCAAATTACCCGATTACCAAATTGCAAATTGCTTTCTGTGACTCTGTGCCTCTGTGGTGAGAACGGTGTGGAACTTCCTGCCTGCGCAGGCATCTAACGACCATGGCTAATGAGCAAACAGCAGTTTTCGGCGGCGGATGTTTCTGGTGCATTGAAGCCGTTTTTCAACGTCTCACCGGGGTAACCCACGTCGAGTCCGGCTACATGGGCGGACGCGCCGACCAGGCCACTTATCGCCAGGTGTGCAACGGCGACACCGGGCATGTGGAAGTCGTGCGCGTCACCTTCGATCCCGGCCAGATCAACTATCGCGAACTGCTGGACGTATTCTTCGCGGTGCACGATCCGACCACGCTCAATCGGCAGGGAAACGACGCGGGCGAGCAGTATCGTTCGGCGATTTTCTACAACGATGACGAACAGCAGAGGATCGCCGAGAACACCATTGCGGAGTTGACGGCAGCCAAGGCGTTCTCCGAACCGATCGTGACCGCAGTCGAGCCGGCCGCGGACTTCCACGTGGCCGAAAACTACCATCGGAATTACTACAACGAGAACTCACGACAGCCTTATTGCATGTTCGTGATCTCGCCGAAGCTGGCGAAGTTGGAAAAAACGTTTGCCAAAAAAGTGAGAGCGTGAACCGGAACGCGTGACCCCGCTCGAAACCCACGCTCCCGCGCAGCAGGTGCTTGAGGACGTTCAATTCCTTTTGGACGGAGCGCACAGGGACTTCGCCTGAACGGCCGAGGCCACAGAAAGATCGCGGGTTCCGGGATCTGTCGATCCCGGAACCCGCTCCAGCTTGCAGGTCAGTTACAGCTCGTGTACGTCCCGTGCCACCTCACTTGGTCGTGAACGGGATGTAACCGTAGCTCAGCGTGTTTCCAGCGATGTCATACAAGTAGGCCTGGTAGCCGATCTCAAAGTAGTACTGTGCGCCGCCTCCGGTCAGGCTCGACTTGGGTTGCAGCGTGACGGTCTTGAAGTCCGCGGAGAAGGCAAGGGTCGCGGGCACTACGTTGTTCGAGACATCGCGCAGCGTGAAGCTGTTGTTCACGTCGAACGAGGCCGGATCCATAGCCTTGCTGAACACGGCCTGGAGCGTGATGGTCACCGCAACGCCCGTCTGACCGTAGGTTGGGATCGTCGACACCACCGTGCCCGTGGTTAGATCGGTTCCCGTTCCCGTGGTGAATGACTGCGACGCGAAGCTGGACTGAGTGTTGCCGGTAATGTCCTTAACCCCCGTCACGTTGATGGTGTACACCATGCTGGGGGCCAGCGGCACCAGCGGCCGCAGTTGGATGCCCTGGTCGCCGTCGTACAGGGTGGCGGTGGTCGGGATAACCGAACTGCTCTGCTTCAACGTCACGCCTCCGACGGATGCGCCGGAGATGGGCTCGTTGAACAGGATCTGCACGAACGCATTGATGCCAACGCCCGTGAAGCCGCTCGGCGGACTGACCTGCTGCACGACTGGGCCGGTCGTGTCGGTGCCGGTTCCGGTGTAGAAGTTCACGCAGAAGTTCTGCTGCGGGTTCCCCGAGAGGTCCGTCATGTAGTAGCTGCACAGTTGGAACTGATGGCTCGCCGTGAGGTTGGCGGTTGGCTTCAGCATGACCGTGGTTAGGTCCGTACTGAAGCTGATGGTGGTAGCCACGTAACCTAAGGTGTAGTCGTAGAGATACACGTCCTGTGCGCCCGCTGGATTGACGGAGCCCGGATCCATCGGCTTGTTGAACTGCATGGCGAAGGCAGCGTTGGTGCCGACTATCTGGTTGCTGTCAACGCTGGCATGGACCACATAGGGAGCGCTGAAATCGGCGCCCGACAGGGTGGTGAAATGGGTGGTCTGGCTGGTGACGGCCACTCCAGCCTCACTGGTCACGCCGCTGATGGCGATCGCCATCGACGTGCTGGAGGGCAGCGGAGCCTGCGGAGTAATCATGGTGCGCTTGTAATCGGTCGTGAAGCTGATGCTCGACGGCACCTCAGTGACCGAACCACCGCTCAACTTGATGGTGCTGCCGGTGACCGACACCGGGTTGATGGCCTTGTTGAAGTCCACGCTGACGCCGGCGTTGGTCCCGATGTTAGTGGACGTGTCCGGAGGAGCGATCGTCAAAATGGTGGGCGCGACGGTATCCGTCGCCGTGCCCGCCGTGAAGTACAAGCAGTAGCTCTGCACCGCCAAGCCGTTGGTGTTGGTCACGGCGCTGGTGACACACACCTGGTACTGGGATCCCGACAACAGGTTGCTGGTGGGCGCGATGTTGATCACCTGTGTGCCCACCAGCGACAGCGTCGGGGTCAGGTAACTGCTGGTGGCGTACTGGTACATGGTCACGTTCGTGTTGTTAATGGTGCTGGACAACAGTGCCTGGTTGTACTCCACCTGGACGACGGTGTTCAACGGCACATTGGTGGCACTAGAGGACGGGTTGACCGCCTGCACGGTGGCCGCCGTGTTGGTGGGAGATCCGGCGGTGGTGAACTGCCCGGAGAAGTACGACAGGTAGTTGCCGTAAATGTCCTGCGCCGTCGAATCGAGGAACACCTGGATCGTCACGCCGGCGCTGAGGGCCGAGCCGGGCGTGAATTCGATACTCTGCCCGTTGCTGCCTACGGTTGTGGCGCCTGAGATCACCACTCCGTTTTGTGAAACGTGCAGAGCGCCAGCGAGCGAACCGGTATTCATGGGAGTGCTGGTAAACAGGGTGATGACCGTGCTGGTGGGAACGACGGTCGCGCCGTTGCCGGGACGCATGCTGATTACAGTCGGCGCCGAGGCCGAACCCGCCGCCGTGGTGGTGAACTGGCTGGTCGTGTCGGCCAGCGCGTTCCCGGAAAGGTCCGTAATCAGGTGCGTGGCTGTGACGGTGAGGGTGGCGCCCGCGGGCAGCGTTCCACTGTTGTAGTTGAGGACGACGGTGCGGTTGTCGCGAGAGATGGAGGTGGACGGGTTGATCGGCACGTCTCCATTCAGCAGGTTGACGCTGCTGGGGGTGATCGTCGCCGGGTTGATGGACTTCGAGAACGTCAGCACGACTTGCGTGTTCAGGCCGGCGTTGGCGGTGTTGTTCGTCGGTGTGATGGTCACTGTCGGGGCAGTGTGGTCCACGGTGGTCGTAGTCGTGAACGTGCCGGCGCTGTTGTAAGCGGCATTGCCCGCCTCGTCCGTCAGTCCATATATGTACATACCCATCTGGGTACTGGCTGGGTACTGGGTCAGCGGCGTGAACGTCACTGCCGCGCCACTCACGCTGTAGCTCCCTGCCACAACCTCACTGGTGGCATAGACGTAGACCTCGACGGTACTGGGGTTCACCGACGCCGCATTGATCAGGTTGTTCATGGTGAACGTGACTGGGCTGGTCACCGATACGCCGGTGGCGCCGTTGACCGGGCTCGTCGAAACCAGGGTGAACGATCCGCTGCCGTACGACGTAGTGCCCGTGGTGAACGAACTGGTAAAGGTTGTGACGGGGTTGCCTTCCGTGTCCTTAAAGCCACTTACCGACACGTTGTGCAACTTAGAAACCGCCAGCGGCGCGCTCGGAACGAACGTGAGCGTGACGCCGTCGCTGGCCAGCGTGACCGTTCCAGCGATGGCGCTGCCACCCGAAGGCGTAACCGTAATCGAGCTGTTGGTAACTGTCGTGGGATCGATGTCGTCACTCATCACCGCCACGACCTGAGTATTGATCGGCACGCCGGTCTGCGTGTTTGCCGGACTGATGGTGCTGACCGTGGCGGCGGTTGTGTCCGAACCCGAACCGGTCACGAAGATGCTGTTGTATCCGTTGCCGTAATTACCGGCAACGTCGTAGTAGTAGGCGCCGTAACTGACATACAGAGTGTAATAAGTATTCGGCAGCAGTGCCGAGGTGGGCGTGATGGTCGCCGTCAGCCGGTCCGCGGACATGCTGACCGTGGCCGGTACGTACTGGTTGGTGGCGTTATTGTACAACTCGACTGAGCCGCGGTTGTACAACTCATTGGAGCTGCTGACGACGCTCAGCGGGTTGAGGCGCTTGTTGAAGACAATGCGCGGCGCCACGTTAGTGCCGACGCCGGTCGTGTTCGGCGCCGGATCCGAAAGGGTCACTGACGGGTGGAGTAAGTCGAAAGTTGGCCCGGTTGTGAAGGTATTCGTGACCGTGCCCGTCATCGTATTGCCGGCCGTGTCTTTGACTCCGGTAATGGTCAGAGTGTAGTTGGCGCTGGCGGCCAGTAACGGCAGCGTCGGCGTCAGGGTCAGCAATTGGTTGGCGTCGCTGAACGTCGCCGTGACCGCAACCGGGTTGCCGCCAGTCGTGAGCGTGATCTGGCTAATACTGGTCGGCTGAATCGGCTCGCTGAACAGGATCTGGACCGGCGCATTCACCGGGACCAGGGTCTCGGTGTTCTCCGGGCTGGTGTTGATGACCGTCGGCGCGTTGGTATTTGCGACGAACGCCGTCGAGAAGTAGGCGAGGAAGTTAACCTCAGGATTACCGGAGAGATCCGTCATGGAGTAGCTCTCCAGGTAATAGTTATCTCCAACGTTCAACGGGCTATTGGGCACGATGAAAATCGTGGTCTGGTCGGCGCTCCATGAAACCGTGGCCGGGACCACGCCATAGTTCGCTCCGTAGTAGCCGTAAACGTTGACATCGGCCGCATTGTAGCTGCCAATGTCCATCGGCTTGCTGAACTGCATGACGAACGCGGAGTTCACCGGGACACTGGTCTGCCCGTTCAGCACGCTGCTGCTGGTAACGTAGGGCGGGGTGAAGTCCGGCTGCGCCGCGGTGGTGAAGTGCGTCGTCTTGGCAGCGACCGACTTGCCCGCCTGGCTCGTTACACCGCTGATCGCGACCGTCATCACCGTGCTCGGAGGCAGCGGGGCCTGCGGCACGATCGACACGCGGGTGTAGTCGGGGCTGAAGCTGATGCTCGACGGTACTTCAGTCGTCGCGCCCGCGCTCAGCTTGATGGTGCTGCCGGTCACCGACACCGGGTTCATGGCCTTGTTGAAGTTCACGGAAACCGCGGTGTTGGTCCCGATGTTGGTGGAGGTGTCGGTTGGCGCCTGCGACACGATCGTCGGCGCGGCCGTATCCGCCGCTGTGCCCGCATAGAAGTACAAGCAGTAGTTCTGGGCCGCTATGCCGTTGGTGTTGGTTACGTTAGAGACACACACCTGGTACTGGGAGCCCGACAACAGGTTGCTGGTGGGAGCGATGTTGATCACCTGTGTGCCCACGAGCGAGAGCGTCGGGGTCAGGTAACTGCTGGTGGCGTACTGGTACATGGTCACGTTCGTGTGGTTAATGGTGCTGGCCGTCAGTGCCTGGTTGTATTCCACCTGGATGGGATTGGTGTTCAGCGGCACATTGGTGGCGCTCTGGAACGGGTTGACCGCCTGCACGGTGGCCGCCGTGTTCGTAGGCGATCCGGCCACGGTGAACTGTCCCGAGAAGCTCGACAGCGCAACATTGCTGGCACTGAGTGCGCTCGAATCCAGGTAAACCTGAATCAAGTCGCCCGGGTTGAAGGTGTTGCCCGGCGTGAACTCAATCGCCTGCGCGTTGCTGAACAGTTGCACCGTTCCCGAAACCAGCACTCCGTTATCGGTGACGTGCAGGGCTCCGGTAATAGTGGCAGGATTCATGGCGAGGCTGGTGAACAGCGTCACCACCGTGTTGGCCGGGACATTCGTCGCGCCGTTGCCGGGACGCATCGCGAGCACGTAGGGTGCGGTGCCCGAGAGCGCCGTGGTCAAGGTGAACTGGCTGTTGGTGTTCACCAGGGCGTTGCCCGACATATCCTGAATACCGTTGGTGAGTTCGATGGTGATGGTTGCGCCCGAGGTCCATGCGCTGCCACCCGGATTCACGACGATGGTGCGGTTATCGCGGGAGATGGTGTAGCCGTAGTTGACCGCAGCATCGCCGTTGAACAGCGCCAGCGTATTCGCGGTAATGGTGGACGGATTGATCGACTTCGAGAAAGTCAACACGATCTGGGTGTTGAGTCCGACGTTGGTCGCGCCGTTGGCCGGCGAGATGGTCACCGTCGGGGCGGTGTGGTCCACCGTGTTGGCAGTCGTGAACGTGCCTGCGCTGTTGTAAGCGGCATTGCCCGCCTCGTCCGTCAGTCCATATATGTACATACCCATCTGCGTGTTGGCTGGGTACTGGGTCAGCGGCGTGAACGTTACCGCCGCGCCACTGACGCTGAAGTTCCCCGCCACAATCTGACTGGTGGCATAGACGTAAACCTCGACGGTCAGGGTGTTCACCGACGCCGGATTGATCAGGTTGGTCATGGTGAACGTGACTGGGCTGGTCACCGATACGCCGGTGGCGCCGTTGACCGGGCTCGTCGAAACCAGGGTGAACGATCCGCTGCCGTATCCGGTGGTGCCCGTCGTGAACGAACTGGTAAAGGTTGTGACGGCGTTGCCTTCGATGTCCTTGAAGCCGCCGACCGACACGTTGTACACCTTGGAAACGGTTAGCAGGGAGGTGGGCACAAAGGTGAGGGTGACGCCGTCGCTGGCCAGAGTGACCGTTCCAGCGATGGCGCTGCCGCCTGACGGCGTGACCGTGATGGAGCTGTTGGTAACCGTCGTGGGATCGATGTCGTCGCTCATCACAGCGGTGATTCGAGCGTTGACCGGCACTCCCGTTTGGAGGTTACTGGGATTGATGGTGCTGACCGTAGTGGGATTGGTGTCGGCACTGCTTCCCGTGTAGAAGATCGAGCTAAAGCAGCTGCCGCCGTTGCCGGCAATGTCGGTGTAGCCGCAGAGGTACAGGTAGTAGTAAGTACTCGGCAGAAGCGGCGCACTGGGCGTCACCGTGGCAGTTAGACGGTCGGCCGAAACCGTCGTGGTTATGGGAATGGGAATACTGGCCTCGTAATAAAGGATGGCCGCCCCGGGGATGGTTAGCCCGTCGACCGGCTCGCTGAACGTCAAGTGCGGCGTCGCGTTCAAACCAACCCCAAACGTGCCGTTCGGCGGATCGACGAGCGTCACCGTGGGACCGGTGGTGACGGCGCCGGTCCCGGCCGTGAAGCTGAAGCTGCCCGGGTTGGTCAGCGGATTGCCGACCGTGTCTGTGATTAGCGCACCGTAACTGACGGTGTAGCTGGTGCTCGCCGTCAGCGGGCTGACGGGCGTGAAGGTGACGGTCTTGTCGTCGGTGGAGTAACTGAAGTTGCCCGGCACCGCGTTGCCACCGGTCTGCATGGAGAAGCCGGTCTGCGCTGTGATCGGATCGATCTGTTTATCGAACTGCAAAACAACCGGCGTCGCACTCGACGCCCCATTCAGCGGAATATTCGTGTCGCCATTGACGGGGCTGGTGCCGGTGAGGGTGGGGCCCGTCGTGCTGGTGCTGAAATCGGTATAGAAGTAGTATTCCGCGCCGCCTAGGTTGTTTCCACAGACATCCTGGACATAACTTGCGTAGCTCCAGTACGTATAGAACGTCCGTCCGGCGGCCAGCAACACGCTGGGCGTGATCGTCGCGATCGTGCCGGAGGCATCCACGCTGATCGTGCCCGGTATTTCCTTGCCTGTGGTCGAGTCCCAGAAGAAGACAGTGGCAGGGCTCGTGTTCCCGAGCTGCGAGAGCGTGCTGCGATTCATGGGCACGCTGAACTGCACCTGGACCTGGGTATTCAGCGGCATGCCGCTGGCGCCATTGGCCGGGCTGATGTGCAGGATGGTCGGCGCGGTCGAACCGCAGGTCTCGACATCCATTCCGTTAGCCACCGTCAGAGTTTGTGAGCCGGTCTGAATCTGCACAGTGCGGAATCCAAGGGCGGCGCCGGAAGTGACCAGACTCGCGGTCAGACTGGTGGCGCTGTTGACGGTCACTGGACCGAATGTGCCCGCCGCGGCGCCTCCCACGGCGATTCCCGGGCCGAAATTCGCTTTCGTCGTTCCGCTCACCCAGTTGGTGAATACTCCGGTTACGGTCACGGGTTCCGTCTGCGTCGGCCCAATGTTATTCGGGTTGATCAAGGTAACCGCGGGCACTCCGGCGATCACGCTGAAGGAGGTGGTCACTACTTGCGTGCCCGTCGTGATGGTTACGCTGCGCGAACCCGTTGCCGCCGAAGCGGCAATCGTAATCGGGACCGAGGCGCTGGTTGGGCCATTCACCGTCACCGTTCCGGTCGTGATGTTGGCGCCAAAATTGACTGTCGTGGTGGGCCCGAAATTGGTGTTGGTGCCGGTAATGAGGATCGTCTCGGAAGTTCCCTGGTGCGCCGAAGCCGGATTGAGCACGGCCGAGTATGTAATGGTGCCGGTGCCGGTGAGATCGATGATGAGCGGATTGGGGCTGGAGGTGTTGGTCACCGTGATCGCGCCGGCGATGGCTCCGGCGATGGTCGGCGAAAACTGGACTTCGATCGTGCAGGTCTTAGCCGCCAGCAGCGTGCCGCCCGTCAAGCAGGTGGTGCCACTCGCCTGGATTCCGAAATCGCCGGTGATCGCGACGTTGCTCAGGGTTACCGTGCTCGCGGTGTTGTTGGTGATCTTGACCGCTTTCGCCGCGCTGGTCGTACCTACACCCTGCGCCGCGAAGGTCAGGCTGGCGGGGGCCACCGTCAGGTTGGCCAACGAAGTGCCGGCCAGATTGACGATTTGCGGGCTGTCGATATTGGGGGAGTTAACCGGAATCGCGGCCGATCCTTCGATGGCGCCGATAAACGTAGGGCTAAATGTGATCTGAAATGTGCACTTGGCGGCGGCTGCGAGCGAGGACGGACAGGTGTTGTTAAGGATCGCGTAATCGGTGCTCGCGGTAATCGTGCCTATGGTCACCGCGCTGGCACTGGTGTTGGTCACCGTGATGGTCTGGGCGGCACTGGTCGTGCCGCTTAACGTTTTGAATGTGAGACTGGTCTTGCTCAAGGAGATGGGGGAAGTGCCGGCCGTCGCGGCCGACGTAAGCTTCACCGCCAGTGGCAGGGCGTTGGGAGCATTGTCGGTAATGATGATGGCGCCATCGTCGACGGCCGATGTGGGCGTTACCGTTACGGTCACCGTGCAATACTTTCCCTTAGAAGCAAGCGGCGTCGACAAACAGGTTCCGGTAGTGATCGTGTAGTCGGGGGCGTTCGTCGTCGTGATGCTGGTGATGTTGACCGAGCTCGTTGTGTTGTTGGTGATCTTGAAGGTCTTGGCCGCGCTCGTCGTCCCGATCGTCCCGCCGGTAAAGGCGAGGCTGGCCGGCGCGGTGGTCACGGGCGCTTGGCCGGTCCCAGTGATGCCGACAAATGCCAGCAGATTATTGCTGTTGTCGTCTATGGTCGCCGCGCCCTTAATGGACCCAAGGATGGTCGGCGCAAACGTAATTTTCGCCGTGCAGGAACCGCCGCCGGCGACACTGCCGCTGCAGTTGTCCGTCTCCGTGTAGTCGCCGCTCAGCGCAATAACGATGGGCTGAGCCGACGCGCCATTGTTCGTGATCGTCACCGACTTCGCTGCGCTCGTTGTATCGATCAGCTGTGCCGCGAAGGTCAGGCTGGCTGGCGAAACGGTGATCTGCGCCAATGAGTTCACGCTGGCGGTCACGAACAGTGCCGAAAGCAACAGGACTCTGTGAAGCTGTTTGGAGAAAGAAGACGCAGAAGTGTTCCGAGCGAAGGCGGTGGCGCGCATAGGGTCTCTCCTGGAGACGAGCATCGATTGTTTTGTTTCGCTATCTTCCGCGGAACTCGAGGGGGAAGGCGCGTCCGCGGACCACACAGGTCGAAGGGGAGTCTACAAAGCAATTCGGGAAAATGCAATCCCGTCACGCACTTTTTTTTGTGAAAAATCCAGGAAGCTGCAATATTTTGCACTGCGCCTCCAAACTTTCTGGGCCTACGCGCTTGAGTTCGACGCTGCCCCGCTGACATTCGGGACAGCGGTCCCCATGAATTAGCGATCGATGCGTGGCCTCAATTCTGCGGAAGTAAAGGGTACCGGGGTGCGGGTGAACTCGATTCTCCCCAGCATCATCGATCCAGAGGCGAACCGCAAAGCGATGCCTGGCGCCGACTCTGCAAAGTGGCCGAAGCCCCGGGAGATCGCGCGTGTCATCCTGTTTTTGTGCAGCGACGATGCCAAGGTGACTCATGGCGCGGCCGTGCCGGTCCATGGGGATAGCTGAAGCGTTGCTGTAAGCCGGTGGCGTATCGGAAGACTTTCAGGCCGGCCGGGCTAAGCGTTGCCTCAGGGTTTCGCTGTCCAATTCTCCCTCCCAGCGCGCCAGAACCAGGGTCGCTACTCCGTTTCCGATCATGTTGACCAAGGCTCTGAACATACTCAGGAAACGGTCGATTCCAAGAATCAATGCCATGCCGGCAACGGGAATGGTTGGAATCACGGAAAGTGTGGCCACGAGCGCGATGAAAGATGCGCCCTGTACTCCGCTGGCACCCTTGGAAGTAAGAATCGCTACGGAAAAAATAGTGAGTTCCTGGATCAGAGTCAGATGGGTATTGGTGGCCTGCGCCACGAATAGAGCGGCCATCGTCATGTAAAGGCTGGTGCCATCCGTGTTGAAGGTAAATCCGGTCGGGACCACCAGTCCAACCAGAGACTTGGAGCAACCGAGTTTCTCAAGCTTGGCCATTAAAGTCGGGATGGCGATCTCCGACGAACTCACGGCTAACACCAGCAGGATCTCTTCCTTGATGTATGCCAAAAAGCGAAAGATGTTAAAGCTGGCGGCCCAGGCGATGGCGCCGAGTACGATCACGACAAACAACGTCGAGGTGAGCCAGAAAGTTCCAATCAGCTTGGCCAGTGGACCCAGGGACGCGAGGCCGAACTTGCCGACCGTGTACGCCATCGCGCCGAAAGCTCCAATCGGCGCGAATTTCATCAGAATGTTCACCACTCGGAATACGACATGAGTGAGGGAGTCGATGAGTTCGATCAGCGGTTTGGCTCGCGCTCCAGCGGCCGACAGCGCAAAGCCGAACAGCAAGGCCACGAAAACTACTTCGAGGATATCTCCCTTGGCGAAGGCGTCGACCACCGTCGTCGGAATGATGTGCATGAGAAATTCGGAAACGCTTTGCGCCTTTGCCTGGCCGGCATAGTCGGCGACCGACTTGGCGTCCAGGGTGGCGACGTTTACGTTGAAGCCGCTGCCTGGGCGCACGACGTTGCCCACCACGAGACCGATCAGGAGAGCAATGGTGGAAACGATTTCGAAGTAAATGAGCGCCATGCCGCCGACACGGCCGACTTTTTTCAAGTTCTCCATGCCGGCAATTCCGGTGACCACCGTGCAGAAGATGATCAGGGTGATGACCATCGTGATCACGCGGATGAAAGCGTCGCCCAGCGGCTTCATGGCCACCGCACGAGCCGGGTCCATGTAGCCCAGCACTACGGCCAGGGCCATGGCCACCAGCACCTGCACCCAGAGCACGCGGTAGAAGGGCAGCTTGCTGGGTGTGGGCGCGGCCTTTGCAGGAGCCGCCTGCGCGGGGGTAAGGGTAAGGGTCTCCATCGTTGGTCGTTTGTCCTAAGTTCTTCGTCGTTAATTCGTAGTCGTTAGTTCGTCGTTCGCGGAAAGGGAATTGGAACGTTAATGGCTCTCTTTCGCGGGTTCAGGTTCAAGCGTGCGCACCAGCCACGGAATGATAACCTCTTTGAAGATGCGGGGATCGGGCCACACTTTGACCTGCCGCCCGAGGTGCCCACCCTGCGGATTGACCCACGCGGTCTTCGGCACATCGCCTTGGCTGAGGAGCAGGTAGATGTCGGAGATCGGTACCTGAGTATCGAGCACTCCGGCAAGAATGAGCATGGGCGCCATCGGCTTGCCCAGCAGCCCCTGTTTGACGAGCGACATTTTGGGCCAGAGTTCCGCCATTTCGTCCACCGTTTTCACGTTGTCTAAAATCGCCATCAGTGCCGGGACCTGATCGAAGAGATATTCGCGGTTGCCGACCAAGGAATTCATCAGAAAATCTTTTTGAAAAAAAGTATCGATGGGCGGTGACTGCGCGCTCGCTCCCCGCAAGCGGGCGCGCTCCACGATGGCCATCTTCGCGGCCCAATACGCTCCCCAACTCACGCCGTGCATGGCAACCCGGTTCTTGTCGATCTCGGGCCTGGTGGCAATGTAATCGAGCACGCGCGAGAGCATGCGGTCCGCATTTTCACTGACTTTGATCGGATTCTGCCCGGTGCCCGGGCCATCCACGGCCAGAACGCCGATGCCGAAAGGCAGGATTGCGCTGAAGCTTTCGGTCAAATCTTCCTTGCGGCTGTCCAGCCCATTCACGGCCAGCACGAGTGGAACCGGCCCATTGGCATTTTTCGGCAAGCGCAGGTAGCCGATGATTTCCTTTCCTTCGAAGGGAATTCTCACGATCTCAAGCGGTGGATCCCAGAAGCGCGCATGTGCCAGGAAAGCCTCGATTGCTTTTTCGTACGAGCGCTGCTTGCCCGGAGAGGCCGGGATGGGCCAGCGTCCAAAAGAATAAAGCCGCCACGCGCGGATGTAGTCGGCATTCGCTTTCGCCGGGTCGGTTTTCTCCAGCGACTTAGCCTCATTCATGTAGCGATCGGCTACTCCCATAAAGCCCGCCGCCCACTCGTCTTTGTCGCGAGTATGGATGGAGGCGAAGGCTTCCTTGACGTCGCCGGGATCGAGCCCGATCAGCGGATACTGCCCCACTTCGGCGCGATGGACGGCTTCGGTCTTGATCTCGTCGATGGTGCGCTCGGCGCGCTGCTGCGCGAAGCAAGGGATGCTCAGCGGGAGAATGAGCGCCAGGGAAATGGCTATGGACAGTGTGAACCTAGCGGAGTGGTAATGACGCCCTAATGGTGTTGACACTGAACCAAATTCCTTTCGGGTTGATATTAAAAATGGGGCCGGAAGGAGGTCCGGCCCCGATTTGTGAAGCCTGCGCGATCAGAAAATAAGCTTCAGGCCGAGTTGAACCGAGCGCGGGCCTCCCGAACCCACGGCCGGGTTGGCGGCGGCGACGTCGGGAGTGGCGCAGCCGCATCCGAAGCCACCCACGGAAGGATCATTGAAACCGTAACCATTCTGGCCACCGTATGGATTGGCGAAGTTGGGATGGTTGAATATGTTGAAAAACTCAGCCCGGAACTGGGCGCGGAACCGCTCGCCAAAATGCCAGTTCTTCGCCAGCGAAAAGTCCACGTTGCGGAAACCGGAATCGGGGAAGATGTTGCGGCCCATGTTGCCGAAGGTCCCCAGTCCCGGAGGAATCATGATGGAGTTCCCTTTGGCGTAGCAGCCAAACAGGTTGAGTGCAGCGGTCGCGGTGCCAGGAGTTCCTCCGTCAAGAGCCAACGCCTTTGAGGCACAAGACGAATTGCTTGCACCCGGGAACTGAGGAATCCCTGTCGGTCCCGACTTGAAGTCGTCTGGATTCCCATAGAAACTCCATCGGATGGGGCTGTTCGCGGGAGGGCTGAAGGGCAGCGGACCAGTACCGGCCGCATCTGTACCCAAGTCGATAGTCCCCCAGTACTGCGGACTTTGCAGGGTGATGATGGAGTTGAGTTCCCAACCTTCCAGCGCCTGGCCGTAGCCCTTCTTGCCGGGGATGGCATAGGTGAGCGAAACCGTGAGGCGATGACGAACATCGAAGTCGCTGTTCGCGTATTCGCGGCCCAGGTGAGAGGAATCCTGTGGTAGTCCTGCTCCGTAGCCAAAAGCCCAGTTGGCACCCACGTTATCGATCGCGTGCGAGTAGGTGTAACCGGCCACCATGCTCAAGCCATGGAAATTTCTGGAGTTCAGCGTCGCTTGCAGGCCGTTGTAGTTGGACCGATAGACGTTGCCCATCTGGAAAATGTTTGCAAGGTACGGGAACTTAGTCGCGAACGGCCGGTTAGCTTCTTCGGTGCCGTTGAGATCGACGGCGCAGTTGTTATAGAGGGGAGCGCTCTGGAGGCACAGAGTAAGCGCACCACCCGGACCGGTGTCCCAACCCGATCCCACCGGCGGCTGATTAATGTCGCGAATGCCGGTTAAATTCCCGCCGTGGTTACCGACGTAGGCCATCTCCAACGTAAGGTTCGGGGTAAACGCATGTTGCACACTGAGGGTCCAGTTCCAGACGTAGGGCGTGGTCAGATTGCGGTCCACGCTCATGATGGGGCAGGGACTGCTGACGCAATCGATCGTGCTGTTGTAAACCGGTGTGTTGTCCCAGGTCTCCGTGATCGGGTTCAAGAAATTCTTATTGGTGACGTTTCCGGTTGTGATCGTGCCGCCTTGTACGATGCCCGCCGTAGGAACACTGCCCGGGCCAAAGGCGTTGTTGAAGGCGATGAACGACTGCCAGTTTAAGGTCTCATAAACCAGCCCGGCGCCGCCGCGGATCACCGTTCGTCCCGTACCAAATACGTCCCACGCAAAGCCCGCGCGCGGCGCGAAGTTCTTGTGGTCAGGCTTATAGAGGCTGCTGATCTGATTGGCGCCCGTTTGCACCTGCACTAAGCCGACGTTCGGGTCAAAGTTACCCAGGAGGTTGTGAGCTTCCTGAGGGACAGTGCTGAACTCGTATCGCACTCCGAAGTTCACAGTCAGATTTTTGGTGGCCCGCCAGTCATCTTGGAAGAACCCGCTATAGGCCCAGTTATGGAGTTGCAGCGTCGGATTTCCCACCTCCAACGTTGACTTAAACGGCAAGCCCGCGAAGAAGTCCTCGAGCGGTGTAGAAGTGGTGCCGTTCAACACCGAGCCCAGGAAAGTAATGCTGCCTCGCGCATTCCCGTAGGCGGCGTTCCTGACGTCGTTGCGATGCAGCTCGCCGCCGAACTTGAGCGCATGCTTGCCGGCGGTGTAGGAAACGTGATCGATGAACTGCGTGATGGAGTCGGGTCCCTGGAACTTTGGCCATTTGAAGCCACCCAGGCCGGGGAAGAAATATCCGCCAAACCCGATGCGCGGCAGTCCGCCCGTGAATGGACCCGAGACGCCGGTGTCGAGCCCGTAGCTGGACGCGGGCGTGTTGAGATCGCCCGGCAATGTGGGCTGGTAAAGGCGGTTATATCCAACCCGCGCTTCATTCACCCAACGGGGACTGGGAGTCCACGCCCAGCTTCCGCCAACCACCTGGGCGCGCGTGTGAATCTTCGACCGCCACTTCGATTGCAACTCCGGAAAGTCTTCGACCGTCCCCGAGTTGTTCCCGAAGAAGTACATCCCGCTGATGCGGTTATTTTGGTTGACGTTGAAATCCACTTTGCCGATCGCATTGTAAACGGTGACGTCGTTGGAGAATCCATTCGGGATATTGATGTCGGGATTATTGTTTGTGGGGAAGCCAGTTCCGTCGCAGGTGCCCGAGGACGTGCACCCAGCGATATTCAAGCTGGCGGGGCTCACCGTGATTCCTCCCGCCTGGAGATCCGCTATCACGTTGGGGATGCTGTTGGCGCAGTCGCCGGTTGTGAGGAAGAGGCAGTTGCCGGCGGCGGGCATCGAAACCATGGACGGGCTGGTGACGCCGCCGAAAGAGTTTCCTACGTTATAGATCTGCCCTTCGTAGGCGCCGAAGAAAAAGACCTTGTCTTTGACGATCGGCCCGCCGACGCTCACGCCGTATTGTTCCAGTGTTCTTGCGAGCTTGGCGTTCGGTACGGTGTTGAAAAAGTTTCGCGCGTCCATTACACCGTCGCGGCCAAAGGCGAACCCGGTGCCGTGAAACTGGTTTGTGCCGGACTTGAGACCGACGTTAACCACCGCCCCAGGCTTCCACCCGAATTCGGCCGGTGCCAGTTCTTCCACGTTAAATTCCTGAATCGAGTCGATGGGCAGAATGGTCGCCGAATCGCCAGCGATGCCGGCGCCGTTGATGATGGCTTGGCCGGAGTAGGGCTCGCTGTTGAACAAGCCTTCAACGAAGTAGGCGTTGTCTTCCGCGCGCAGTCCGTTCGTGCTCGTCGTCGAGAATCCGCCGCCAGGATATCGTTCCACACCGGGACGCAACTGGAGCAGGTTCTCGTAGTTGCGGCCGTTCAGCGGCAAATCGTTGATCTCCGCGTTGCTCAGCGTGCCGCCCAAAGTGGAGGATGTGGTGTTGACCAGCGGAACTTCCTCGGTAACCACCACTGTCTCGGAAATTTGTCCGGTCGGGAGCGAAATGTCAACGCGCACGTCCTGCGCGACTTCCACGACGATGTTTACGCGGTCCACGGTTTTGAAACCCTTCGCTTCCGCGCGGACTTTGTAAACTCCGGGCTGTAACTGCGGGGCGACGTAGTTTCCGGAGTCATCGGCGGCTACGGCGCGGGTGGTGCCGCGCTGTACATCGGTGACGACTACCGCGGCTCCCGCCACATTGGCGCCGGACTGATCGCTAATGGTGCCCAGAATGCGGCCGGTGGTGGTTTGGGAAAACATGGAAACAGAGACGGCGAGCACCAGGCAGACGATGCCTAAAACCCGAATGCCATTCGACGGAGAACGCATTACGACCTCCAAATCCTCGAAGAGGATGGAACAATTTTTGGTCGGACAGTTCGCGACCGCTTTCGATCTGGAAATAAAAGATCGGGTGATTTGAAGGTATATCCTTGACGTGGCCTACCCGTCAAGTAGTATTGTGGTCTGACCACAAAACAGCCAGCCGCCAAAGGCTGCTGGTTGAGGCTTGGGACAATTGGGCCGTAGCTACCAAACGAAGGGGAAGAAATTAGCATGGCGATAGCGACCACCAATCCTGCGACGGGCGAAGTCGTGAAGAGTTTCGAGCCTCTTACCGGGGCGCAAATTGAGCAGAAGTTGCAGTTGGCGGCCTCTGCGTTCCGAACCCATCGGCGGACTTCGTTCGCGGAACGTGCGAACAAGATGATGCGCGCGGCCGAGATTTTGGAAAAAGAAAAAGACGAGTGCGCCCATTTGATGACGCTGGAAATGGGCAAGCCTCTGAAGGCCGCCGTGGCCGAGGCGCTGAAGTGCGCCACCGGGTGCCGCTACTATGCGGAAAACGCCGAGAAATTTCTGGCGGACGAAATTGTGGAAACCGGGGCGAAGCGCATCTTCATCCGCTATCTGCCGATTGGTCCCATCCTGGCCGTCATGCCGTGGAACTTTCCCTTCTGGCAGGTGTTTCGTTTTGTGGCGCCCGCACTGATGGCGGGCAATGTCGGGCTGCTGAAGCATGCTTCGAATGTTCCGCAATGCGCGCTGAAAATTGAGGACATTGTTCGCCGCGCCGGCTTTGCCGAAGGCGTGTTCCAGACGCTGCTGATCGGCGCGGGGCCGGTCGATGGCATCCTGAACGACCCTCGGGTCGTCGCCGCGACTTTAACGGGCAGTGAGCAGGCGGGGATTCAAGTTGGAGTTTCCGCGGCCAAGCGCATCAAGAAAGTCGTGCTGGAGTTGGGTGGCAGCGATCCCTTCATTGTGATGCCGAGCGCCGATCTGGATGCGGCGGTCGCAGCTGCCGTGGACGCGCGGATTCAGAACAATGGTCAGTCATGCATCGCGGCCAAACGCTTTATCGTGGCGGAAAAAATTGCCGACGAGTTCGAGCGCAAGTTCGTCAAACGCATGCAGGACGTGCGCATTGGCGATCCGTTCGAGGAGAGCACTCAGCTCGGTCCGCTGGCCAACGCCGACGCTGTTACTTCTCTTGATGCCGATGTGAAAAAAACTGTGGCCGCGGGTGCGCGTCTGCTGACCGGCGGCCATCCCCTCGACCGTCCCGGCAACTTCTATGCGCCGACGGTGCTGACCGACATTCCGAAGGATTCGCCGGCTTACAAGGAAGAATTCTTTGGTCCGGTGGCGTCGATTTTTCGCGTGAAGGATATAGATCAGGCCATCCATATCGCCAACGACAGTCGCTTCGGGCTGGGCGCGAGCGCTTGGACGAACGATCCTGCGGAAACCGAAAGGTTCATTAACGAACTCGATGCCGGCATG
Organism: Terriglobales bacterium; assembly: GCA_050014475.1. GTDB lineage: Bacteria > Acidobacteriota > Terriglobia > Terriglobales > Acidobacteriaceae > Acidiflorens. The sequence continues at coordinate 43,452 of JBEKDG010000009.1, forward strand.
GTTTTCCTGAACAAGATGGTGGCCTCCGATCCGCGGCTGCCTTTCGGCGGCGTGAAGTGCTCAGGCCACGGGCGCGAACTGGCCGAGAATGGTATTCGCGAGTTTATGAACATCAAGACGGTTTGGATCCAGTAGTCAGAAGGATACACGTGGTCTTCTGTAGGTATATGGTATAGTGGTTGGACCATCGTACCGCGATGGTTTGTTGAACCGGGATGATTGAGGGCCTAATGAGAAATGAAGCGGTAGATTCCCTGGTCGCCAAGCCGGTGTACCGGGCAGTAAAGACGTCTCGCCTGTACGAGCAGATTGTGCAGCAGGTGGAAGACTCCATTTTGAAGGGCCAACTCAAGCCTGGGGACCAGTTGCCGGCGGAGCGCGATCTTGCACAGCGATTTGGGGTGAGCCGCACCGCCGTCCGCGAAGCAGTGAAGACCTTGCGTGAAAAAGGCCTGGTCGAAGCCTATTCCGGGCGCGGCACCTTCGTGACGAATGGGACTTCCCAGGCGATTCGGCAGTCGCTGGATCTAATGATCCGAATCAACCAGCAGGAAGGGTCGGCGAACCTGGCCGAGTTGCGGCAGGTGCTGGAGCCGGAGATTGCCGGCCTGGCTGCTTCTCGAATTGAGGAGCAACTGCTGAGCACCATGCGGGAAGCAGTCGCCGTGATGGATCGCAACCTGCATGACCCGGACGCTTATGTCGAGGCCGATCTCGATTTTCATTTAGCGCTGGCAGAGGCGGCGGGGAACCCGCTGATTCTCTCGCTCCTGGATTCGATAGTCGGTCTTTTGCGCGAGCAGCGCAGCCGAATTTTCGATGTGCAAGGGGGACCGGAGCGGGGGCAGTTCCATCACAAGCGAATCCTGGCGGCCATCGAGCAGCGCGATCCGGAGGCGGCGCGAGAAGCGATGCGCGCTCACCTCAAGCAGGTACTTGCGGATTCGTCTTCTACGGCAAGAAACGGTTCGCACTTCAATTCGCACGTCAAGCCGAATTCATAAACGAAAAGGAATTGTTATATGGCCAAACTTGGATTCATCGGTCTCGGTGTGATGGGCGGCAACATGGTCGCTCGCCTGCTCGAAAAAGGGCACACCGTGACCGGCTACAACCGGACGCGCTCCAAGGCACAGTGGTTGATCGACAAGGGGATGAAGTTTGCCGAGTCTCCCAAGGCCGTGGCGGCTGCTTCGGATGTGACGTTCACCATGGTGACGAACTCCGCCGCGCTCGCGGCGGTAACAGACGGGCCAGACGGATTGCTCGCTGGCATTGTCGCTGGCAAGTTCCACATTGACATGAGCACGGTGGGCCCCGATGTGAGCCGCGCGCTGGCTGCGAAAGTTCGCGAGAAGGGCTCCGACATGGTAGACGCGCCGGTTTCGGGCAGCGTCATCACGCTGCAGCAAGGCAAGCTCTCCGTGATGGTGGGTGGCCGCAAGGAAACTTTCGAGCGCCTGAAGCCGTTGCTTCTGGATATTGGGCCCAAGGTGACGCATGTCGGCGACAACGGCGTGGCGCTGGCCATGAAGATTGCCGTCAACCTGAGCCTGGCCGTGCAGATGCTGGCTTTTTCCGAAGGCGTGCTGCTGGCGGAAAAGAGCGGGATTCCGCGCGAAGTCGCGGTCGACGTCCTGATTCACAGCGTGATCGCGTCGCCCATGGTTCAGTACCGCGGTCCTTTCGTCTTGCAGCAACCGGAAGAGGCGTGGTTCGACGTCAACATGATGCAGAAGGACATGCTCCTGGCGATGGAGTTAGGCCGCAAGCTGAATGTTCCCGTTCCCACCACCGCCGTCAGCAACGAGTTCCTGACCGCCGCGCGCGGCATGGGCTGGGAGAAGCTGGACTTTGCGGTCATGTTTGACGTTTTGGCGCGCATGTCGGGAGTTCAAAAATGACAACGGTCACACAGCCGAGAGAAGCTTCGGAAAAAGTCGATTTGTGGCTCCGGATGTACCGGCAGATGGTCGCCATCCGCCAATTTGAAGCGCAGGTCAACGAGCTTTATACGCGGGCGTTGATGCCCGGCCTGGCGCATCTTTACATCGGTGAAGAGGCGATCGCGGTGGGCGTATGTGAAGCGCTCCAGCGCACCGACTACATCACCAGCACGCATCGCGGTCATGGACATTGTTTGGCGAAAGGCGCCTCCCCCGATCGAATGTTCGCCGAACTGCTGGGCAAAAAGGCCGGGTACTGCAAGGGCAAAGGCGGTTCCATGCACATTGCAGACCCGGCGACCGGCAACCTGGGAGCGAATGCGATCGTATGCGGCAGCGCCGGCATTGCCACTGGAGCCGCGTTTTCCGCTCGGTGTCTCGGCAACGGCCGGGTGGCGGTATGTTTCTTCGGAGAAGGCGCGCTCGGCCAGGGCGTGCTCTACGAAGAGATGAACCTCGCCCAACTTTTCAAGCTTCCGGTGATCTACGTCTGCGAGAACAATCTCTATACGGAATATACGCATTACTCGGAAACCACGGCCGGAGACATTCTGACGCGGGCGACTGCCTTCGGTTTGGAAGCCGCCAGCGTGGACGGTCAGGACGTGCGCGCCGTTCATGCCATCTCCCAGCGCTTGGTGGATCGCGCCCGCCGCGGTGACGGTCCTGCGTTCCTGCTCTGCGATACCTATCGCTATCACGGACATCACGTGGGCGACATCAACCGCGAATACTACCGTTCCAAGCAGGAAGAAAATCTGTGGAAGACGGAGCGGGATCCGATCGCGAATTTCGGGAAGTGGCTGGTCGAGCAGAAACTCGCCGATGTGGCGGCGCTTGATCGTACGCAGGCTGAACTTGAGTCCGAGATGAAAAAGGCAGTGGACTTCGCCGTGGCGGCGCCGTACCCGACCGTCGATGAAGTGGAACAGGACGTGTATGCCTGAAACCGGCGGTCGTGAGCTAACCTTCGCGCAGGCGATTCGCGAGGCGCTGGCCGAAGAGATGCGCCGGGATGCGACCGTCTGCATTATGGGCGAGGACGTAGCGGAGGCGGGCACCCCCTTCAAGGTTCTCGCTGGCCTGTTGGAGGAATTCGGCAAAGACCGGGTGCTCGATACGCCGATTTCCGAAGCCGGCTTCACCGGGCTCGCCGTGGGCGCAGCCATGACCGGAATGCGTCCAGTGGTTGACATCATGTTCGGCGACTTCATCACTTTGACCATGGACCAGATGGTCAACCAGGCCGCCAAGGTCCATTACATGTCGGGCGGAAAGTGGAAAGTGCCGATGGTGATGCGCACCACGATGGGAGCGACTCGCCGCTCCGCTGCGCAACACTCGCAGTCGCTGCATGCGTGGTTTTGCCACGTTCCGGGCTTGAAGGTGGTTCTGCCTTCGACGCCTTACGACGCCAAGGGACTGCTGAAGGCGGCGATTCGCGACGAGAACCCAGTTGTCTTTTTCGAAGACAAAATGATGTACAAACTCAAAGGCCCGGTGCCCGCGGAAGACTACACCATTGCGCTGGGCGTCGCGGATGTAAAGCGGGTGGGCGAGGACATCACTCTGGTCGCCACCAGCAGCATGGTGCAGGTGGCGTTGGGTGCGGCTACGCTGCTGGAGGAAATCGGAATCAGCGCCGAAGTGGTCGATCCGCGCACCATGTGGCCGCTCGACGAAAAAACTCTGATTGACTCGGCGAAGAAAACGTCGCGGGCGATCGTTCTCGACGAAGGTTACGAACGCTACGGCGTCACCGCCGAACTTGCGTCCGTGATCGCCACAGGCGCATTCTATGATCTGGACGCTCCGGTCAAGCGCATGGGCGCGATGCATGTTCCAATTCCGTTCTCGCCGCCTTTGGAAGATGCAACCGTGCCGACCGAGCAGACCGTGTTTGATGCCGCCCGCGCACTCTGCGGACGATCCTAAACACGCTCAACTAAAGGAGAATTCTATGGCTCTACCTACTTACGGAACGATGGCGGTGGATTGGGAAAACCGGGTTGACTTCGATCGCCTGCGCCGCGAACGCCTGGCGCGCGCCAAGGAACTTCTCGCCAAGTCCGAGATGGGCGCGCTGTTGTGCTTCGACATGAACAATGTCCGGTACCTGACCGCGACCCACATCGGCACCTGGGCTCAGGACAAGGCGAATCGCTTCACGCTCCTCCCGCAAAACGATGAGCCCATTTTGTGGGATTTCGGGTCGGCGGCGAAACACCATCAATTGCATTGTCCCTGGCTCGGAGAGCGGTCGCGTGCTGGAATCTCCGTGCTGCGCGGCGCCATGACGCCGGAGATGGGGCGCGCGGAAGATGTGGCCAAGAAAATTCGCATCGAGCTAGAAATGCGCGGCCTGCATAAAGAGCCGGTGGGCGTCGACATCGTCGAATTGCCGGTCCTGTTCGCTTTGCAGAAAGAAGGAATCAAAGTCGTCGACGGGCAGGCGCTCATGTCGGAAGCGCGCCTCATCAAGACGCGTGACGAAATCGCTTTGCTCAACCATTCCGCCATGATGGTCGACGCTGCCTATGACGAACTCTATCGCGCCATGAAGCCGGGCATGAGCGAAAACCAGGCGGTGGGCCTGGTGAGCAAGGTGCTCTGCGATCTCGGTTCCGAGTATGTGGAAGCCGTGAATGCAATTTCAGGAGAGCGCTGCAATCCGCATCCGCACGTTTTCTCAGACCGCGTGCTGCGTCCGGGAGATCCGGTGTATTACGACATTCTCCACTCCTACATGGGATACCGCACCTGTTACTACCGCTGTTTCACCATCGGATACGCCTCGCACGCGATGAACGATGCCTATAAGCGGTGCAGGGAATACCTCGACGCGGCGATTGAACTGGTGCGCCCGGGCCGCACCACGGCCGAGATTGCCGCCGTGTGGCCGAAGGCGCAGGAGTTCGGTTTCCCGAACGAGGAAGCCTGCTTTGCGCTGCAGTACGGTCACGGCATCGGCCTCGCCATCTGGGAGAAGCCAGTGATCAGCCGTCTCGTCTCGCTCGATCACCCCTGCGAAATCAAGCCGGGCATGGTGTTCGCCCTCGAAACTTTTTGGCCCTCGACGGATGGCTGGAGCGCCGCGCGCATCGAGGAAGAAATCGTCGTCACCGAAACCGGCCACGAGGTCATCACGCGCTTCCCAGCCGAGGAGCTTCTGGTAGCTGGCCGGCACTATTTCACGGTGGATGGTCCGCTTCCCGCAATCCGGGAAACCGAATCCAAACCGAGCAAGCGCGTGCGCGAGATGATCGAAGCCAGCTCCCGGCAGGAGCGAGTTGGCGTGGGGGACTGACGATCGACCTTGGAAATTTTTGTAGAGACGGGGCTTGCCCCGTCTCAGCCGCTGAGCGACTCTGGTTAGCGCAGGTTTTGGGAAGGGCACGACTTCAGTCGTGCCGTTTAGCGCCTCAAACAACTCCGGGCTTTAGCAGGCTGCGGAAAAACTCGATGTAGCATTTGATTTTGGGTGGCGCAGCGCTTCAGCGCTGCGATAACTAGCTTATTTTTCGGTACCGGCTTTAGCCGCTGAGGTCAGGCGCCGGCGCGGAAAATACTTTTTCCGCAGCTTGTTAGCCCCTGAGGGCGACTGCGGCGCCAGCAATCTGAGACGCGGCAAGCCGCGTCTCTACGGACAATTCCCAGACTAATGGTTATCTAACTATGGCGATCAGTGTCGTTATGCCCGCGCTCGAAATGGCCCAGGAAACTGGCAAGCTCATTTCATGGCTGAAAAAAGAAGGTGAGTCCGTGGCCAAAGGCGAGCCGCTGCTGGAGGTCGAAACCGACAAAGCGGTAATGGAAATCGAATCCCCCGGCGACGGCGTCCTGGCCGGTGTCAAGATCCAGGCTGGGGCCGAAGTGCCGGTAGGCCAAACCATCGCCTGGATCGTGCGTCCCGGAGAAGTGCCTCCGGCGGATGAAGTCGCCGCTGCATCGGGAAGAAAAACCACCGCTGCGGCCGTTCCCGCGTCTTCTGCGATCTCAACTGCGGCATCCGCAAATCAACCCGCGCCTTCGGCGCAATCCGCAACCCAGCCCATCAAGATTTCCCCCAAAGCGCGACGTTTGGCCAGCGAACGCGGCATCAATCTCGCTCATGTCCGCGGATCGGGCGCCGGCGGAGAAATCCTCGCTTCCGACATTCTCGCCGCTGCGGAATCCAAAGCAGAATCCAAAGCCGGTGCGTCATCCGCTGCGGTTGACAGCGGCAGCCCCATCTCGCGCCTGATGGCGGAACGCACCACGCAGAGCTGGACGACGGTGCCCCATTTCTTCGTCGTCCGCGAGGTGGATGCAGGCGCTCTGAATGAGGCGCGGCAGAAGCTCGGGCCAGAAATTGAAAAGTCACGTGGAGTGAAACTCACGCATACCGATCTGCTCGCAGCGCTGGTTGCGCGCGTCCTCCAGAAGCACTCTCGCATGAACGCAAGCTGGACCAGTGCAGGCGTTCGCGCCAATGCCGAGATCAACATCGGCCTGGCGATGGCGGTGGACGATGGAGTGGTGGCGCCGGTGATTCAGAATGCCCACAAAGCCGAACTGGGCGAGATCGCAGTGCAGCGGCGCGACCTGGCGGAACGGGCACGCGGCGGCAAGTTGCGTCCGGCCGATATCTCGGGTGGCACTTTCACGATCAGCAATCTCGGCATGTTCGGAGTGGACGCGTTCACCGCGATCATCATTCCGCCGCAGGCCGCGATTCTCGCCGTCGGAGCTATCGCGGACCGCGTCGTGCCGGTCGGTGTCGGTCCTGATGCTCGCCCCGGCGTCCGTCCCATGATGACCTTGACGCTTTCGAGCGATCATCGTGTGGTGGATGGCGCGCGGGCGGCGGAGTTTCTGCGGGATCTGGTCGAGGCAATCGGCAGCCCGCGGCAATGGCTAGGCTGATCGCAGGGCTTGATCCGATTTAGAATCAACCGCTGGCATTCATGCGTGGGGACTTAATCGTGAGGGCAGGCGGACGAGAGGTGAAGCATGCCCCTCCCATTTTCGAAGTCAAGAAGGAAATTCCGATTCTAGCCATTCTCGTCGCCCTGCTCGACATAAAACTCTCAGTCCGCATATTCTCAGGCCCGCTGTTGGTCGTAATGCTGGCCGCGCTCTCGCTGCCGGCCGCGGCGCAGGGCGGGCCGCCCTTCATCGGCGACGATCCCGGCACTCCCGGCGACGGCAACTGGGAGGTCAATGTCGCGGCCTACACCGAGCGCCATCCCACCGAACGCATCTACAACGCCCCCATCCTGGATGCCAACTACGGCTGGGGTCCGCGCATTCAGCTCAAGTACCAGGTGCCGTACCTCGTGAATGGTATCGACGGCGGCCCCACTCGCAGCGGCTTGGGCAAGTCGCTGGCGGGCGTGAAGTGGCGCTTCTACGACAATGATGAAAAGGGCCTGCAGATCTCGACTTATCCCCAGCTCGAGTTCAACAACCCAACGTCCTCGGTGGCGCGCGGGCTCGTTGACGGCGGCACCAGGTTTTATCTCCCCATCGAGGTAACCAAGAAGGTCGGGCCGTTTGTGGTCAATCCAGAAGTCGGCTACTGGTTCGCCGACAAAGCAGGCGCAGCCTGGGCTACAGGAATTGTGGTGGGCCGGGACGTCAGTAAAAGGCTGGAACTGGATGGCGAATTGTACGCCACCGCCAACACCAACGGTTCCAATCACTGGACCACCTTTGATGGCGGAGGCCGCTACAAGCTGGCAGAGCACTTTGTGCTGCTGTTCATGGCCGGCCGCAGCTTCCGCGGACCGTCGATCGGCCAGCCGCAATTTTTCGGCTACCTGGGCATGCAGTTTCTGTTTTCCACGAAGCACAAGAAGCAAAGCCCGCCTGAGACCAGCCCGTAACCGAGCCGCAATCCAATGCAATGCAGATCAGGTATCCTTGACGTTCAAGAGAAGACTCCAATGCATTCAAAAGCTGGGATCGATCCGCTCCGCAAGGTATTTTCCGCATTCAAACAGATTCTTGACGAGGTGTTCGTAGCATGACGATTAAGAAGAACGCGGTCCGCAAAACGGCGCTCAGGCAAAAAGCACAGTTGATGTCGGGTTCGGAGATTGAACGCACGCTGGTGCGACTGGCTCACGAAATCCTCGAAAAGAACGGTGGCATTGACGGCTTGGGACTCGTCGGAATCCGCCGTCGCGGAGTTCCCATCGCCGAGCGGCTGGGCAAAATGATTCAGCAGGTTGAAAAGAAGAAAGTTCCCGTGGGCACGCTCGATATCACGTTCTATCGGGATGACCTTTCTACACTGGGCCCCAAGCCTGTGGTGCAGGAAGCGGAAATTGGCTTTTCCATCGAGGGTAAGAAGATTGTGCTGATCGACGATGTGCTTTATACCGGCCGCACCACGCGCGCTGCCCTCGACGCCCTTTTTTCGCATGGACGTCCGAGCCTGGTGCAGTTGCTGGTGCTGATCGATCGCGGCCATCGCGAATTGCCAGTCGAAGCCACCTTCATCGGTCGAAACGTGCAGACGACCGCGAGTGAAGTAATCGAGGTCAAGTTGACCGAGATCGACGATGCGGAGAAGGTTCTGCTGATGGAAAGGTAAGGTCCAACTCGTGTGGGGACGGGGCTTTGCCCCGTCCAAGCCGAGCGCAGTTCGGCCTCTCCTCTAGGCCTTGCCTCTTCTACTCCACTCCGCGTCGAAGCGCGCTCTGTCATAAAAAGATTTCTGGGTTCCCACACCAGTCGTCGAAAGGCCCGCGTAAAGGTTGGCGCGCTTAACCGCTTCCTGCTCCGGCAGACCCTCGCCCAGGAAGGTCGCGAAGCTCCCAATGAAAGCGTCGCCGGCTCCGGTGCTGTCCACGCTCTGCACGGTAAAGGCGGGCACGTGCTCCATGCCTTCACTTCCGGCCAGCAGCGAACCATTCGCACCCAGAGTGATAATCACTCGCCGAATACGGCTGGCCAGAAGCTTGCCCGCACAGCGCTTGGCATCGTCGAGATTGCGCACCGGCATGCCGGAAATCGCCTCGGCCTCGCTCTCATTGGGAACAAAGTAGTCGAGATCCGCTATCGCCTTGATGTCGATGGGCTGCGCCGGAGCCGGGTTCAAAATGCAGCGGATGCCGTTTCGTCGCGCAAACTTGATGGTGTAGTACACGGTCTCCAGCGGGATCTCGAACTGGAGCACGATACAGTCGGCGCTCTTCAGCGTATCCGCCGCGGCATCCACGTCGGCAGGTTTCAATGTGTCATTCGCGCCTTTGACGACGATGATCCGATTCTGCCCGGAAGGATCGACGAAAATCGGCGCCACTCCGCTGGACACACCGCTTACCTGGCGCACATGCGTGGCATCGATACCCAGTGTTTCAAAGTTTTTGATGGTTGACGGACCAAACAGATCGTCCCCGACTCGCGCCACCATGAAGACGTCGGCTCCGCAGAGCCGGGCGGCAACGGCCTGGTTCGCGCCTTTCCCACCGAATCCCAGATCGAACTTCTGGCCAAAGATGGTTTCCCCCGGCTTGGGAAACTGGTCCGAGAACGTGGTCAAATCGACATTGGCACTACCCACAACCGCGATGCGAGGACGCTTTCCCATAGTTTTCTCGTAGCAGCCGGCACGTTCAAACGGCGGGCGCGGGTTTGAAATGAGGAAGGCAGAGTTTAGTCAGTCGATCGTGGCGTGTCAACCGGTGCAGAGGACCGAGCAAGAGATAACCACAGAGGAACACAGAGTCCTTTCTCCCGATTTCCCTGTGTGCCCCCGTGCCCTCTGTGGTTGCGATTTTTTTGAAAAGGCGGGTTCATTCATCTGGCATCCGCACACGCTCTTGAGTATTCTCTTTACGATGGCCACCGTCTCATTGAGCGAACTGTTGGGCTCGACCGTCTATGACGCCTCCGGCGTTGCCTGCGGCCGTGTGCGCGAGGTGGCCCTCGCCCCGCAGGAGGACCGCTCTCGCGTTGCCCTGCTGATCGTCAAAACGCCTGCGGGAAACCGCATGTTGCCCTTGACTGCCGTTTCCGCGATCAATGGCGGCATTCGCGCCTCCACTACGGCTGCGGAATGGACCACGGCGGATGGCTCCGAAGGGCTCTTGCTGCTCAGTCGGGATCTGCTGGACCAGCAGGTGATTGACGTACACGGCCGCAAAGTGGTGCGTGTGAACGACGTGGATTTTCACCACGACATCGCGCAGAATCGCTCGGTTTTGAGAGTTGGCGGTGTCGATGTTGGCGCGCGGGGCGCCGTTCGCCGCCTCCTCAAAGGCATGGTCCCAGCGGCTGTCCTTCGGGCCTTGCTCCTGCGGATCCCTCCCCGCGATATTCCCTGGGACTTTGTGGATCTCATCGAGACCGACCCCGCCCGGCGCGTCAAGCTGAAGATTTCGCATGAGCGATTGGCCAAACTCCATCCCGCCGACATTGCCGACATTGTGGAGGATCTCGCTCCCGATGAGCGCGAAGCGGTGTTCGAGACCCTGGACGAGGATGTCGCCGCCGGCGCCATGGAAGAGCTCGAACCCAAAGTGCAGAAAGCGGTCGTCGAATCGCTCGATTCCGACCGCGCCGCCGACATTGTCGAGGAGATGGAACCCGACGCCGCTGCCGACCTTTTGGGTGACCTGTCCGATGAGCGGACTGAGGAAATCCTGGTGCAGATGCAGCCCGAAGAGCGCCAGGAAGTCGCCGACCTGCTCGAGTTCAAAGAGAATACGGCCGCTGGCCGCATGACCACCGAGTACATCGCCCTGCCGGTGGCCGCCACAGCTCACGATGCCATCGAGTCCATGCGCACCTTCGAAGGCCGCATGGAAAACATGAGCACTATTTACCTGACGGATTCTCGCGGCACCCTGGCGGGCGCGGTGCCCCTGGTGAAGATCGTTCTGGCGCCTTCCTCGACTCCGCTCCTGGCTTTGGCCCAGGAGCCCCTCATTTCCTGCCAGGAAGACGCGAAAGAGAAGGAGTTCGCCGAACTTTTTGACAAGTACAACCTGCTGACATTGCCGGTCATCGACGAACACAGTCAACTCACCGGCGTGATCACGCCCGACGACGTGATCGCGATGCTGCGCGCAAAGCTATAGCCATTCTTCCCACTGCAGAGACGGGGCTTGCCCCGTCTCAGAGACGCGACAAGCTGTGTCTCTACGAGAAAACTTTCTCCGTTTTGCAGATTCATCTACCCAGACTGCGCTTCCAGCATTTATTCTGATCGTTCTGTTTTGCCAATTTGATCGTGCTCGTGGCCTGTGCGCATGAAATTTCTGAGAAGTTGGAAGTTCCGGATCCTGCTGTTTTTTGCCGTCGTGGGGCCGGGCTTCATCACCGCGAATGTGGACAACGATTCCGGCGGCATCTTCGTCTATTCGCAGGCCGGCGCGCAGTTCGGCTACATGCTTTTGTGGACGATGATCCCGATTACGGTCGCCCTGATCGTAGTGCAGGAGATGTCTGCCCGCATGGGAGCGGTTACCGGCAAGGGCCTGAGCGATCTGATCCGGGAAGAATTCGGCCTGCGGATTACGTTTCTCATGATGCTCGGCATTCTGATTACAAATTTCGGAAACGTCATCGCCGAGTTTGCCGGGATTGCGGGAAGCATGGAACTGTTCGGAGTCTCAAAGTACATCTCGGTGCCGGTCTGCGCCGTGATCGTCTGGTTGATCGTGGTTAAAGGGCAATACAAGAGCGTGGAGAAAGTGTTCCTGGCGGCTTCGTTCTTTTATATCACTTACATACTTGCGGGAGTGCTGGCCAAGCCCGCGTGGATTGAGGCTATGAAGGCCACGGTGAAGCCTCCGCAGTTGGCGGCCTTCCGGCAGGACTCGTACCTCTACGCCGTGATCGGCGTGGTCGGAACTACGATCGCGCCCTGGATGCAGTTCTATCTGCAGTCGTCGGTCGTGGAAAAAGGCGTCACCCGGCGCCAGTACAAAGCCTCCAAGATCGACGTGGTTGTGGGTTGCATCTTCACCGACGTGGTTGCCTGGTTCATCATTGTGGCCTGCGCCGCCACGCTCTACCTGCATGGCCATCATGACATTCGCGACGCCGCCGACGCCGCCCAGGCGCTCCGTCCCTTGGCGGGCGACTGGGCCTACATACTGTTTGCGCTCGGGCTTTTCAATGCGTCGCTGTTTGCCGCTTCGATTCTGCCGCTTTCGACGGCCTATACGGTTTGTGAAGGCTTAGGTTTCGAGTCGGGAGTGGGGCGCAAATTTTCCGAAGCCCCCGCCTTTTACTGGCTTTACACGGCGCTCATCGCCGCCGGGGGAGCCGTGATCCTGATCCCACGGATTCCGCTGGTGAAGATCATCGTGTTTTCGCAAGTGATCAACGGCGCCGTCTTGCCCTTCGTGCTCATTTTCATGTTGTTGCTGATCAACAAGAAGGAACTGATGGGCAAATACGTGAATAAACCCACCTTCAACATCATCGCCTGGGCGACCACCGTCATTATGATCGGATTGACGGTGCTGCTGGTGTACAGAACCGCGCTCGGCGGGGCCGGTTAGTTCAAAAGCATTTAACCGCGGAGATCGCAGAGCGCGCGGAGGAATTCAGAAGAAAACCCCATTGTTCTCTGCGTACTCCGCGATCTCTGCGGTTAGATGCTTTGGCGCTTACAAGATTTTTCCCGCCGCCAGATCGTTCACCAGCCCTAAGTCGGCTTCGAGGAAGTCCAGTTCCAACAGTTCCAGCCGCGTCACCCAGCGGATTTCGCGAAAAATTCGGTTCTCAATTTCACCCTGGTAGTTGCGCACTTCGAAGAAGCGGAGTTCCACCGACCCGCCGCCCGGGTATTCATGGAGGATGCGGGCGACCTCCACGCCGACCTCCGCCACGATCCCCAGTTCTTCCTCCAGTTCCCGGCGCATGGCATCGCGAGGCTGTTCGCCTTCTTCGATTTTGCCTCCGGGAAATTCCCATTTGAGCGGCATAACCTGGTGCCGCGTCCTCTGGCAGGCGAGGATGACGTCATCTTTCAGAATCAGCGCGGCTACCACTCGTTTCATGGTCTTCGTTTCACGGTCTTCAAAAATGCGTGGCTGATCGTAATCCTAACAGCCCGTGGCGAAAGTAAGACCCTGCCCTTCAACTCTCAATTCACCAGATTTTGTCATCCCGAGCGAACCGGGGTCCCCAGCGCGCCAGCTTTTGGCGCGATGGGGTGGGGGAGCGAGGGATCTGCATTCTTGCGGCGAACTGCAGATCCCTCGCTTCGCTCGGGATGACAATTCATGAAGGGTGTCGTGCACCAGCACCCGGGCTCGACTTTCGCCACCGGCTGCTAAACTAAGCCGCCGCGATTTATCTTCGCGGCGGGATCTCCGCAAGAGAATGCGGCCGGCGCATTACAATCGCTCTGTGTATTCCGCCGAACTTCTGGACCATTTTCAGAACCCACGAAACGCGGGTGCGGTTGAAGCTCCCGACGCCGTCGCGCAACTGGAGAACCCCGCCTGCGGAGACATTCTGGAGCTCACGCTGAAATTGGAAGGCAAGCGCCTCGCCGACATCCGCTTTCGTGCCAAGGGCTGCGTTCCAGCGATGGCCTGTGGGTCGGCGATTACGGAGTTGGTCAAAGGCAAAAATGTAGAGGAAGCCCGGCAGCTGAGCCGCGAAGACCTGGTTCGCAAAGTCGGCGGCCTGCCGCAAGCCTCCGCCCACGCCAGCCACCTGGCGATGGACACGCTCGCCACGCTCTTGCGGGGGCTCTGAATAGCGGGTAAGTACTGGGGTGCCCCACGTCTCGCGGTTTTCGAGACGTGGGATCGCTGCCGCGCTCCAACCTTGTCATTCTCACCCGAATCGAAGAGCCTCAGTTCTCAACGAACTTCTTTTCGTCATCGCCCGAGTCGCCCTCGCCCAACTGGCCCGTCGACTCCGGCTCAAGCCCCAGCAATTCGATCAATTGCCTCGTCATCGAGTCCGTCTGCTCCTCGCCGTCTTTTTCTTCGGTCAAATCGTCGTACTCGCGGCCCGCGACCGTCGACCAGGCGGTCGCCCCAATCGGACGCCGCTCCACGCACTCGCGATCAATCACCACCCGCGTCGGCTCCGGCTCAAACGAGGTCCGCTTCACGTTGACCGACGCCGTTTGCAGCGCGTAGAGCATCAGCGCCGCCGTCCGATGATCAATCTGGTTCGTCGCCAGCAGCCGCAACATCTCGGCCAGTCCTACCTGGACAGAATTCGCGTCCTCAAGCGTCGGCAGCGATATTGTCCCCCGCACGTTCAAATTCATGTTAACGTCCATGCTCTTCCGATACCATCGCACGTGGTAGTAACAATGTTTCTCATCGCGCAGCGCCGGCGATCCGCACTGCGTCCCGTTGACTCTAATATGCTGACACCGAGCAACACTCTCCGGATATAAAGACATTTTTACGCTCCCGTTTCCCGCATGAATTATGAAATAAAAGATAAAACATTAGATAAGACCTTCCGTAGAGACGCGGCTTGCCGCGTCTAACCGCGGCGACCGGGGACCTCGCCGCCCCAAAGCGACAATGTCCCCATTACCATGATTCCCCGTCGAAGCGCCACCTGTAAGTGAACCCCATCACACCCCGTTTGTGATGAATTCCTGAGGAGGTGGAGGTGGGGTGGCCCACTCCTTGCGGCACTATCGCAAGGGGCGGCTGGGGAAGGGGGTGGGGAAGGGGGTGGCCCGCTCCTTGCGGCACTATCGCAAGGGGCGGGTGCTGACAGCGCCTAAGCCGCCGGTGGTCTAACGCGCATCTTCATAATATCCGTGTCATTCACACGAACCTTCCCAGTCTGCCCAAAAAGGTAATCCCGGAAACTGCTCCAGAGCCACTGCTCCGGTTCAGTCACGAGCCCGCGTTTCACCGGATTGCGATGCATGTAGCGCAGCTTCTCCACCCGCTTGTGTTCGGTCCACACATTGAAATCGTAGAAGCGTGCCTCCCAAACGTGCACCGACTCGGATTCCCGCGGCAAACTCTGAACTTCACCCCGCTTCCGGCGCGTCCGCCGCACAACCCTCTGCGCGTAGATTTGTTTAACCAGTTGCATCACTTTGGATGGATCTCCGACCTGCGGTTCGCTGATCAGGAGATGAAAGTGATCGGGCATGACTACGTAACCGAGCACAACGAAACGACAGCGCTGGCGTACTTCTTCCAGAATGCTTAAGAACAGATCGCGCCGCGCCGCTGTGTCCAGCCACGGAATGCAGTGATAACAACCGCAGGTTATGAAGTGCGCGTGACCAGCGCCGTAATACCGCTTGAGGCCCGTCGGCATCGCGAGAGTGTATTCGCGGATGGAGCGCGAAAGATGTGATGGCGCTCACACCCACCCTTTGCGATAAAGCCGCAAGGAGGGGGCCACCCCCAGTTAGTTTGGGGGGAAGCTTTCGAGATATTGGCGGCCGATGGCGGAAGGCCCCGGCTTCCGCGTCCATCTCAAGTCAAAAGGGTGGGAAAGGTAAAGTGAGATAAAAGGCGAAGAGGTGGGGTGCCCCGCGAAGAGGTGGGGTAGCCCGCTCCTTGCGGCTTTATCGCAAGGGGCGGGTGCTGACGCCGCCCAAGCCGCGTGCGGTCTTAAGCGCACCTTCATTACGTCAGAGTCTTTTACTCGACCCTTCCCACTCTGCCCACTGCCGACGGCTGGGCCATCCGCCCGCCCCCACGTTAACTTAGTGGGGGTTGTCGAGATATACTTCCCAGAGGGACGGCTGGGCCACCCGCCGCGCCTTGCCCGACTCGTGTTTCCATACAACTGGAGTATTCGCCTCCTACCCGCGTACAGTAAGTGATCATGGTTCACCGTCCAAATATCGATCCTAACCTGGCCTTCGTCCTAATTCCCTTCAAAGCCCCTTTTGACGACTATTACGAAGACATCATCAGGCCCGCCGCACGGGCGGCTGGCCTTGTGACTCTAAAGGCAGATGAAATATACGGCACTGGGCCCATCATCCAAGACATCTGGAAGCAGATCTGGGCGGCAACGGTTGTCATTGCAGACGTGACCGGTAAGAATCCAAACGTCAACTACGAGCTGGGCATCTGTCATACGCTGGGTGTGCCCACCGTCATCATCACCCAGAGTATGGACGATGTCCCCTTTGACTATAGGCATCGTCGTTGCATCCCATACAGCACGGCCGGGTCGGCGTGGCAGCGGGATCTCAAGAAGTCAATCACCGCTACCTTGAAACAGGTCCTTGCGGGGGAAGATCTGTCTCCAGAACTGGGCTGGCCTTATGACACGTCGCCCCTTCGACCTGGAACCGGCCCACTCACAGCGGCTAACGACGCACGTGACATCGTTGTGCACGGTGTGCGGCTCGTACGCGACGCAGTCGCCTACGCCTTCGGCCCACGCGGTGGCCCCATCTCTGCAGGTAGTGGGCAGGACCAACTGCGATCCTACAAGAAAGGCGCGGACATCGCCGGCCTGATCCACTCGTCAGAAATATTAGAGTCGACAGGAATAAACCACGCTAGGCAGGTCGCAACAGAAATGCGAAACAACGCCGGCGACGGGTCGAAAACCGCGGTGCTGCTTTTCCACAAGATGGTGGAGGGCGGAAGCGTCGCGTTGAAACGCAATCACCCGCGCGCAGACGTCCTTCGTGGCATGGAGCGTGCAGTAGAGGCCGCTGCATCCGCGATTCGGGGTGGGAGTAAGCCCCTTGTCGGGGATGCGGTTACGAATGTTGCGCGAACCGCCGCTGGTGGCAACCCGACGATTGGGGCTCTGGTCGTAGAAGCATACCGGAAAGCGGGGCGCGACGGCCTCATTGTTCTCGACCGGAGCAATCAAGCGGAGTCTGCTCTCGACGTTCAGGAGGGCATGCAATTCGATCGCGGGCGTATCGACGCCGAATTGATTTCTCCCGGCAAGCCAGCGGAATGGGTCTTAGACAATGCCTACATACTGACCTATGACTCTAAGATTTCTTCCATGAAAGATCTTTTACCGCTGCTTGAGCAAATTGTGAAAGCCAAGAGACCGCTACTGATCATAGCTGACAATATTGAAGGCGAGGCCCTGGCAACTATAGTCGTCAACTGGAAGCGAGGAACACTGGACTGCTTAGCAGTCAAGGCGCCAGGCTATGGGGACAGCCGTGCTGCTCTTTTACAGGACATCGCGGTGTTGACGGGTGGGACCGCTATCACCGTCAATTCTGGGTGGAGACTTGAGAATGTCACTCTCGAAGATCTAGGCCAAGCGCGGAAAGTAATCGTTACAAAAGAAAGCACAACGATCCTCGGCGGCGCAGGTGAGGCTAAATTGGGCAATCACGTCGCAGGCATCCGGGAAGCCCTGTCAAGAACTTCGGTTCCGTTCGAGATCGAGAAGCTAAGAGAGAGGCTGGCCAAACTCAGCGGCGCGATCGCCGCGATCCGTATCGGAGGAATGAGCCCACAGGAGGTCGCCGATCGTGCTTACGCAGCCGAAAGTTCGATGCACTCGGTGCAAAAAGCGATTGAGGAGGGGGCTGTTCTAGGTGGCGGGTTAAGCCTGCTTCGAGCCAAGTCGGCTCTGTCGAAGCTCTCATTCAAGAGGCCCGGCGAGGTTGTAGGAGTGAACGTGATCACGGATACACTAGAGGAACCGCTCCGACAACTGGCGATCAACAACAGGCTTGACCCGGACGATGTCGTGAAAAGAGTAAAGCGCGCGAGCAAGCCGGGAACGGGGTTCAACTCGGAGACAGGTAAGCTGCAAGACCTGGGATCAGTGGGTATTCTTGACCCCGCAGCAACTGTTACCCATGCGATCCATCTGGCGTTTTCACACGCGAGGAGTCTGTTGGAGACTGGGGCCTGGGATTCGAGCGGTCCCAAAACACCCAAGCAACTCGATGGCAGTCTCGTTGAGCTAGATATACCAGAGCTGGATACACCAGAAAAACCGGCGACAGACAGCTAGCCGCTTGAGGCAGGAAGTCGTACCTCTTTTTTCATCACAAACACTCTGCCCACGCATCACAGACTTCCCACCCGCCGTGCGCGACAATGTTCCCTGATCTGTTGCAGCCGCGGTGTGCCAACCCCAACCAAGGCCACCGTGGCTGCTCCAGGCCAATCGTCAGCGCTCTTTGACAACCGTAAGTTGAGGCGATTAGCGGGCGTTAGCCCGCTGCCGAAATCCTGAGCGAAGCGAAGGATCTAGAATTTGAGGCGATTAGCGGGCGTCAGCCCGCTGCCGAAATCCTGAGCGAAGCGAAGGATCTAGAATTTGAGGCGATTAGCGGGCGTCAGCCCGCTGCCAAAATCCTAAAAGTCATAGGATTTGGAGCTAAGTCCTTATTCCGGAATACTTTACAAATAAGTCCTTTAGGCTCTATACTTTGGCGGCTCGATGCCACCTAACCCCATGATTCCAATAGACCGGGGGGAGGGGGGGTAGTAGTAAACACGAGTTAATACCTTAAGAGTAAACAGGCAGGAAATAACGGAATCGGGCGGTGCTAGCGGCCAGCTTGATTCGTGTTCGGCTGATAGACCGTCCAGCGGTTCGCTAGGGCAATTTCCTTCAGATTCGCGTTGGGGTTGATCGCGAAGGGATGCTTGGACATCGCCAGCATCTCGCGGTCCCAGATCGCGTTGCCAAAGGCACAATCGGGCGGCGATGGGATCGCGGATCGGATCGCCTCCACCTTGCCCGGTCCGCTCGGGACCCTCACCAGGCGATCGGTCATTACGCCGTTTTCCACGGCCGTTTCGGCGGCCAGGATGCGATTTTGCGGGATGCCGAAGAAGCGCATGGCGGAGCGGATGATCCACTGGCACGAAGAAGAAACGGCCCAGACGTCGCATCCGGATTGGCGCAGGCGCTGCACTAATTGGCGCATCTCCGGGAAAATGTTAGGAGCGATTCCCTGGGCAAAGTAGGCGTCACAGGCCTGCTGCACGACTTCTTCCCGCAGTCCGCGATGCATCGTGACCATTTCTCCGCACATGACTTCTTCGGCGACCTGGCCCGCTTTGTACTCGGCATAACGCGGACGGGCCCATTGCACGATCTTTTCCGACACCAGGCCTTGGTCCAGTTCCCAGGAGAAAAATCCTTCCCCGGCGTCTGGGGACCAGAGCGTGCCGTCGCAGTCAAACGTGGCGACGAGCGGTTTGAGGCTAAGTACACTTTCGACGAATTCGGTTTGCAAAGATGTGAGACGCGTCATGAAATATGGGGCCCTGGCGGGAATTAACTCGATGGCAGAAGCTCTGGCGGCAAAGAAGCGTATTGCTCCGGCGTATCCACGTTGAGCGCAACCAGCGGGTCGTCCACCGGAACGTATTCGATCTCGCTCTGGTGCGCGTGCTCGACCTCGCGCGCGTTCGAGGTTTCCGGAGCCCTCAGAAACGCTTCCAGCAGCTCGCGGCCCGCCAGAATTGGATGCCCGTGTTTGCCCTGGTATTCGGGGATCACCGCCCATTTCCTTTGGGTCTTTGTTATAGCTCGTTGAAACGCGGCTTCGAGCGTGGCAAGCGTTTCCGCCCGGACCGGCGGCCGGTCAACGAGCGTGATCATCGCGGCATCGCGGCCCCGGTTGAGGACTTCTTGCAGGCCGACCCTCAACGAACTGAACTGCCCGCGCGCCGGATCGGGATTCACCACCAGCGACGCCCCATTGGCATAGACCACCGGAGCCACGGCGGCTTCATTGTTTCCGACGACGACCAGCACCTCATCCACGTGAGAAAAGAAGAGGCGTATGGCAGCGGAAAGGAACGTGTCTCCCAACGCCGAACTAGTTGCTTGGGGGGGCCACGGCAGCAGCGCCTTGTCGCGACCCATGCGGGAAGACTCACCCGCCGCAAGAATTACTCCGCAAAAAGCTGGGGTTCGCCCCATAAGGGCACGATAACAAACTGCTGGAACTCTGCCAAGGAGACGGGTCACGCAAGAACTCCTGCTAAAGTGGTACGACTTCAGGTGCTATAAGTTCAGGAGGAGCCTTTGTCAGCCGAGAGCCGCCGCTACATCAATCTTCCGAATCGTCGCGCGGGGCTTCCTTTCAGCGACGCCGTGCTGGTGGGCGATACTCTGTACATCTCCGGACGGATTGGGCTTGATCCGGCGACTGGCCTGGCGCCAGAGAGTATCGATGCGGAGCTGGATCTCTTGTTCGACGGCTTCCAGGCTGTTCTCCGCCAAGCCGGCATGACAATGGATGACCTGGTGTGGGTGCAGGTCCATTCGCCGGATGTTTCTTTGTGGCAACAGTTCAACTCTGCCTACGTGAAGCTGTTCTCGCGGGAGTTTCCCGCTCGCGCGTTTCTGGGATCGGGGCCGCTTTTGATGAACGGGCGGTTTGAGATGCTGGGGATGGCGGTGAAGGGGTAGCGTAGGGTCACGAAAATCCGCAGCACATTGTCATCCTGAACGAAGTGAAGGACCTATGGATTTGCTGGCAGCGCCGGAATGCATAGAGTGGTTTCATAAATGCCTTTCCGCCCGGAAAGCACGTCCCTCAGGGGCTAAAGCCCACGTCTTTATTGACTCTGGGCGGCACGGCTGAAGCCGTGCCCTACCCAAAACCGATTTATGAAACCAGCTCTAGGTCCTTCGCTTCGCTCAGGATGACAGCCTACTATCCTCTACTTTTCTCTCGCCACCACGAACTCGGGCGCCCACAGCAGCGCCCGTTTGATCTCCGAGTCGGGAAATATGCAGATGGCGTTGCGCGCCGACTCGGCGTAGCGGGCGGCCTCTTTGGAGGCGTATTCGAGAGAACCATAACGGTTCAGGATGGTCAGGATCTCGGCATGAGTGACGCCATTGAACGCGCGGTCATGGAGAATGGTTCCGATTTGATGGCGCTCAGCGGCGGTGCAGTGCCCATGAGCATGAATGACGGCCATGGTGGCTTTGCCTTCACGCAGGTCGCTGGCCACGGGCTTGCCCAGCACACTCTCTGAAGCCGTGAGGTCGAGCACGTCGTCCACGATCTGGAAGGCCAAGCCGAGATCGCGTCCGTACTGGCCCAGGCGTTCCTCCTGTTGCTCGGTGGCGCCGCCGAGGATGCCGCCGACTCTCATGCACACCGAGAACAGGCATGCCGTCTTGCGATAGATCAGATCGAGATGCTCCTGCAGGGAGATCAGCTTGCCGAGCTTTTCCATCTGGAGCAGTTCGCCTTCGACCATCTGCTGCGTCAGTTCGGTCAGCATGTCCACGATGCGGAAATTGCGCTCCTGCACCGCGATCTTGAACGCCTGCATGTAGAGCCAATCGCCGGCCAGCACGCACTTCGAGTTGCCCCACTGCGTGTTGGCGGCGGGACGGCCGCGGCGGATCTGGGCTTCGTCAATGATGTCGTCGTGGACGAGCGTGGCGGTGTGGATGATCTCGACGACCGAAGCGAGCTTTACCGCGCCATTGCCCTTGTAGCCGAGGAGCTTGGCAGAGAGCAGCAAGAGCGCTGGACGGATTCGCTTGCCGCCGCCGGCGCGCAGGTACTCGCCGATCTCCGTGATCGCTGCGACATTCGAGACCGTGTCGCGTCCGAATTGTTCTTCGATCGCGACAATGTCGTCACGCAGAAGATCAAAGATTTCTTTCCCGTTGATGGAGGTGGTGGTACCCAATTTGATCAGTTGCTCCGGTAATTCGTGAACTGCAAATCGATGCCAAAGTCCTGCTGCTTGACCATCGCGATTATTTCCTGCAGCGTATCGCGATCCTTGCTGCTGATCCGCACTACATCGCCCTGGATCGAGGCTTGCGCTTTTTTCTTCGAATTTTTGATTAGCTTCACGATCTCCCGCGCCTTTTCGATTGGGATCCCCTGCTGCAGGGTGATCTTCTGTTTCACCGTGCTTCCGGCGGCTGGTTCCAGCGCCCCGTAGGTCAAGCCTTTCAGCGGGACGCCACGTTTGACCAGCTTCTGCTGGAAGACGTCGTTCACTGCCTTCATCTTGAATTCATCGGCGGAGTGAAGCAGGATCGCGTCGGCGCCCTCCATCGCGATCTGGGACTTCGAGTCCTTCAGATCGAAGCGAGTGCTGACTTCCTTCATCGCCTGCTGGATGGCGTTGGAAACTTCCGCCAGGTCGATTTTGCTGACGATATCGAAACTGTTATCGGGCATGGAATGTCACCGTCAAAGTCTGTGACGGACTTCTAAAATCTTCAGATTGTCATGCTGAGGGATGATCGCTCGAAACTCAGAGCCGCACGGATCGCTCACCCCAAACATGCACTCCTGAGGGTAACAGAAGAGGCATTATCTGCGAAGGCTCGTTATGCGCGTGCTTCTGCGTTTGCAGTGTCCAGCGCGAGTCCAAAGAAGTTGTAGAAATTCTGTGCGGTGCGCGAGCCGATCTCTTCCGCGGACAAGCTGCGCAGTTGGCCGATCTGGCGGGCTACCTCCCTCACGAACGCCGGTTCGTTGCGCTGGCCGCGATGCGGAATGGGCGCCAGGTAGGGTGAGTCGGTTTCAATCAGCATGCGGTCAAGTGGAACCATTTGAGCCGCGTCGCGGATCGGCTGCGCCTTGGGAAAGGTGATGTTGCCGGCAAAAGAAATCATGAAGCCCAGATCCAGCGCGCGTCGCGCATGCTCGACGCTGCCGGTGAAGCAGTGCAGAATGCCGCCGAATCCGCTGGCGCTCCAGTGCTCGGCGATCATCTTAAGGCAGTCGTCCCAGGCGTTCTCGCTGTTGTCGGATGGGCGGCAATGAATGATGATGGGCAACTTCGCCGTCCGGGCCAGTTCCATCTGCCGCAAAAAAACCGTCTTCTGGATTTCTCGAGGCGAGTGGTCGTAAAAATAGTCGAGGCCGATTTCTCCCCAGGCAATCACCTTGGGATGCCGCGCCCATTGCAGCATTTGGGAATCAGCGGCGTCGTTCGCAAGGTTTGCTTCGTGAGGATGAATTCCCACGGTCGTCCAGATTCGCGGACATTCCGGTGCCCCGTCGTATTTTTCCGCCAACTGAATCCCGCAGTCGGCGGTGTCCGGCCCGTTGCCGTTCCCGATCGCGAGATAGGCTTCGATCCCGCTCTGTTTCGCACGCGCCAACACTTCGCCGCGATCGCTGTCGTAGCGTTTGCCTTCGAGATGAGCGTGAGAGTCGATAAACATCAGTGGTCGGTGGTCGGTGGTCAGTGGTCAGAGTTCCGATGCTCGTGACGACGAGGAATCGTTTCCAGCTTCGAATCTCAAAACCTTGAAACCCTGAAACCTTCCTACTTCAGGCGCGTGCCTATCGGTACGTCTTCCAGAAAGCCAGCCAGTACCGGCTTGCCGCCTTCGGGCGAGGCGGCGACGATCATGCCGTTTGATTCCAGTCCGCGCAGCTTGCGGGGCGCGAGGTTCGCCACGATCACGACCTTGCGTCCGATCAGTGTTTCCGGCTCATAGGCCTCGGCAATGCCAGCCACCAGTTGGCGTATTTCGGTTCCGAGATCGACTTCCAGGCGCAGCAATTTGTCGGCGCCTTTTACGCGCTCAGCGGTCTTCACCTGGGCTACGCGCAATTCTACTTTTGCGAAGTCGTCGATGCTGATCTTGCCATCGGGAATGGCAGTGGCCGGCTTGGCTGCGGCGGTTGGCGGTGGCGTGCCGGCAGCCGGTTGCCTCGCTGCGCTCGGCTGGACGGGCGAGGCGCCCGTTTCTCCACCGGCAATGGTTGCTGGCGGGACGCCCGTCCCTCCACTCTGTTCTTCCATTTTCTGCATCCTTTCGACTGCCGATTTGTCTGCCCGCGGAAACACGGCTTGTACCTCGCCCAACTTTGTACCGAGGTGGAGTTGTCCCCACTGCAATTGCGTCAGGTCGAATTTCCCGATGTCTCCGAGGCCCATCTGGGCCCAGATCTTCGCGGTGGCGCCGGGCATCACCGGATGCGCGAGAGCCGTTACAATCCGCAGAGCTTCGGCGCTGGTGTAGAGCACGGTTGCCAGGCGCGAGCGGCTCTCTTCGTCCTGTTTATCGCCCAGAGACCAGGGTTCGTTTTCGACGATGTATTTGTCCACGGCACTGACCAGTCCCCAGGCGGTTTCGAGCGCCCGCGAGAACTGGTACTGGTCAAACAATGTGCCGTAGTCGGCGATCGCTTTTTTGGCCGCATCCGCAATTGCGGCATCCGCTGGCGTGTGCGCTGCGAGAGAGGGGTACGGTACTTCTCCCTTGAAGTAGCGCGTGATCATGGTCAGGGTGCGGCTGGCAAGGTTGCCGAGGCCATTCGCGAGATCGGAGTTATAGCGCTGCACCAGCGCATCGAAACTAAACGATCCATCCTGCCCAAAGACGACTTCGCGCAGCAGGAAGTATCGCAGGGCGTCGGTGCCGAGCACATCCACGATGGTTTCGGCGCGCACGATATTTCCGCGCGACTTCGACATTTTGCTTTCTTCAAACAGCAGCCAGCCGTGCGCGGTGATGCCTTTGGGCAAGGGCAAGCCGGCGGCCATCAGGAACGCAGGCCAGTACACGCAGTGGAAGCGCACAATCTCTTTGCCGATCATGTGCACGTCGGCGGGCCAGTACTTGTCGAATTTGCTGGTGTCGCTCGAGCCATAGCCGAGCGCGGTAATGTAGTTCGCCAGCGCGTCCAGCCAGACGTAGATCACGTGCTTGGGATCGTCCGGTACAGGGATGCCCCAGGAGAACGTCGAGCGGCTGATGGAGAGATCGCGCAGGCCGCCGCGCACGAAGGAGAGCACCTCATTGCGCCGCGTCTCGGGGCGGATGAAATCCGGCTGCTCGGTGTAAAGGCGGATCAACTGGTCCTGGAATGCCGAAAGCCTGAAGTAGTAATTTTCTTCGTGGACGGTTTCCGTCGGGCGGCCACAATCCGGACAGGGAGCGCCCGGCCCGATTGCGTCCACGTAAAGCTCATCGGAAACGCAGTATTGACCGGTGTAGGTCCCCTTGTAGATGAATCCGTTTTCGCGGATCTTGCGCCAAAGGGCCTGCACGCCCTGCTGGTGGCGCACAGAGGTGGTGCGAATGAAATCGTCGGGCGTCAAACCCATGCGTTCCCAGAGCGCGCGGAATTCCGCGGAAATTTCATCGGTGAACTGCTGCTGTGTCTTGCCCGCAGCCTGAGCTGCGCGCTCGATTTTTTGGCCGTGTTCGTCGGTACCGGTCAGGAACCAAGTGTCATCCCCCAACATGCGGTGCCGTCGCGCGATTGTGTCGCAGGCAATTGTGGTGTAGGCGTGCCCAATGTGCGGACGCGCATTGACGTAGTAGATCGGGGTCGTGATGTAGAACTTCTTGCTCATTCCACTTCCATTTCCATGTGCTCAACCACAGATTGTTTAACCGCAGAGCACGCAGAGCGCGCAGAGGATATGATTTGCCTTCCCCTGTGTAACTCTGTGCTCCCTGTGGTTCAAGTTTTTCGCTCGCCTCGAAGATACTGCTGGATCGCTTCCTGCATCACCGTGCGGAGCGGCACATGTTGCGTTTCAGCCAGCGTCCGGCAGTCTTCGTATTCCGGCGCATAGTTCGAGACCGTACCATTCATGTTGGCGATCTTGATCCGCACCGGACCCCATGTCGTGTCCACCGTTTCCCATCGTCGGGAGAGCGTCTGTCGCTGTTCCTCGCGGCGGCGGACGCCCAGAGTTGTGGTCTCGGCAAAGATCAGCCTGGTCAGGCGATTCGCGTCTTCCATTTTCGTGAGCACCGTGAGCAACGCGCCGGGACGGCTCTTCTTCATTTGTACCGGGACGCTGAACACATCCAGCGCTCCTTCCGCCAGCAACCGCTCCATGGCGTAGGCCAGCACCTGCGGGCTCAGGTCATCGAGATTCGCTTCGAGCACTATGATCCTGTCATTTGATGTACTCGGCGATGCGCTCGGCGATGTACTCGGCGATGCACTCGCGCCATCCGCCGGCATCGCTTCTCCAATGGTTAGCCGCAGCAGGTTCGGATGCTCTGGGAAATCTCGCGTTCCCGCGCCGTATCCTGCTTTCTCGATCTTCATCGCCGGAAACGACGCGAACCGAGCGCTCAGCGTCTTAACGATCGCCGCGCCTGTGGGCGTCACCAGTTCGACCTGTGGTCCCGACGAATACACCGGTGCATCGCGAAGTAACTTCAGCGTCGCCGGCGCCGGCACGGGAAGCGTACCGTGCGCGCACTTGACGGTGCCACCGCCCACGTTCAGCGGCGAGCACACCCATTCTTCGACCGCAAGAGATTCCGCTCCCACGGCGGCGCAGACAATATCAACCATGGCATCGACGGCGCCGACTTCGTGAAAGTGGACTTGCTCGACGGACGTATTGTGAATCTCGGCTTCGGCGTTGCCCAGCGTCTCGAAGATGCGAATCGCGGTTGCCTTGGCGGTGCTGCTGAGGGCGGCCTTTTCGATGATCTGGCGAATTTCCGTCAGGCTGCGCCCGTGAGCGTGGTTGTGGCCATGTTGTGTGGGGACGGGGCTTTGCCCCGTCCGGGGCGGGGCAGAGCCCCGCCCCCACACGGTTTCCTCGTGATCGTGGTGATGATGCTCGTGTGAGTCTCCATGATCGTGCACCTGCTGCTCCCAGAAAACTTCCCGCGGCAGGTCTTTTTCACCGTTGGAGTACACATCCACTTTCGTCGCCGAAATTCCGGCCCGCAGCACCCGGGAAATCTCCAGCCGCGCTCCGATATCGAGCGCCGCGACCGTGTCTTCCAGAAGCTTTGGAGACACCCCGGCATCCACCAGCGCGCCCAGAAACATGTCGCCGCTGATGCCGGAAAAACAGTCGAGGTAGGCGATGCGCATAAAGTCAAAAGCTTGAACCACAGGGGACACAGGGGATCACAGAGGAAATCTAGAAGGACGGCCCCCGTGTACCTCTGTGTCCTCTGTGGTTAAGGGTTTTTGTCGACGCCGCGTCAAACTTTCATCATAGGGAACGCTCTCCCCTCCGTCAAACCCGCCGCCTGCCGCGAGTTTGTTAGAATCACTGTTTCTTCAATAGTTTAGAGGGCATCCTTGTATCGACATCTGGAACGCCGACTGGTCGAGCATTTACGCGAGTTTCTGCGCCGTACTTACGACTTGGAAATAGCGAACATCGTCGTCGAGCAGCCGCCGAAAATCGAATTCGGCGAGTACGCGCTGCCGATCGCTTTCGAGCTCGCCCGGAAACTTCGCAAGGCGCCGCGCAAGATTGCCGAAGAAATCGTCGCCGGGGTCGCTGCGATTCCCGGCTTTGAGAAATTCGAGGTGGCCGGCGGCGGGTACATCAACGTTCGCGTAAGCCGCGCCGAATTGGCCACGGCGCTCGCTGCCGATCGGTCCCCGGCCGCGGATGTTCCCGCCGGCAAGGTGCTGGTCGAGCATTCGAGCATCAATCCCAACAAGGCGGCGCATATCGGGCACCTGCGCAACGCCATTCTCGGCGATACGTTCGTTCGCCTGCTGCGCTTTGCGGGCAGGGAAGTGGACGTCCAGAACTATATCGACAACACCGGAGTGCAGGTCGCCGACGTGGTGGTTGGATTCCTGCACATCGAGCAGAAGACCCGCGTTCAGATTGAATCGCTCGCCGCCGCGCCCCGGTTCGATTATCTCTGCTGGGATCTCTATGCCCGCGTTTCACATTGGTATGAAGAGGACGAGTCAAACCTGCAGGCGCGCGCTGCGACGCTGCGTTCGATTGAGGAAGGGAACAACGAGAGAGCGGCGATTGCGGACTTGATTTCGATTGCCGTTCTTAAGCGCCATCTCGAAACCATGGACCGGCTCGACATCGAGTACGACTTCCTGCCGCGTGAAAGCGAAATTCTGCATCTTCACTTCTGGAACGCCGCCTTCACCAAGCTGAAGGAAGCCGGGGTGCTTACTTACGAGGCCGATGGCAAGAACAAGGGCTGCTGGGTGATGCGGCGCGCGGGCACCGCGGCAAAACCCTTAACCACAGAGGGCACGGGGGACACAGAGGACGGCAAGATCGACGACGTCAGGATCACGGAGGAAGATCAGAAAGTCATCGTCCGCTCCAACGGCACGGTCGGTTATGTCGGCAAAGACATCGCGTATCACATGTGGAAGTTCGGCCTGCTCGGCCGCGATTTCGGCTATCGGAAATTTTATCGCTATCCGAATGCGCACGACTGCTGGATCTCAACCACCGATGGCGAGAAAGAGCATCCCCACTTCGGCGATGTGGCGGAGATCTACAACGTCATCGATGCGCGCCAGTCCGAGGCGCAGAACACGGTGATCGAAGCTTTGCGCGGACTGGGCCACGGCGAAGCCGCCGATCGCTACACGCACTTCTCCTACGAGATGGTCGCACTTACGCCGCGCTGCGCCGCCGAACTCGGCTACACACTGAGCGAAGAAGATCAGGCGAGAGCGTGGATCGAGGTTTCCGGCCGCAAGGGTTTCGGCGTGAAGGCGGACGATCTTCTGGACGCGCTCATCACTTCGGCTGGCAAGGAAGTGGATGCGCGTCATCCCGAGTTGAGCGAAGCGGAGCGCGCCGGCATCGCTGCGCAGATCGCTATCGGGGCGCTGCGCTACTTCATGCTGAAGTTCACGAAGACGTCGGTGATCGCCTTCGATTTCAAAGACGCTTTGAGTTTCGAGGGCGACACCGGCCCCTACGCGCAGTATGCCGTCGTCCGCGCTTCCAACATTTTCCGTAAGGGCGGATTCGATCCGGAGAGCTTCTGTAGAGACGTGGCTGGTCGCGTCTCTCTGTCTCCGAGCAAGGCCGGTGCGAGCGGAGACGAGGCAAGCCTCGTCTCTACGGAGGATTTCGCTAAGTACCTCGACGGCGAATCCAGCAACGACATCTGGGAACTCTGGCTGGCGGCCGCGAAAACTTCTTATGTCGTGGACCAGTGCATCGCGACCACCGAACCCGCTTATCTCGCCAAGCACGCCTTCCAACTGGCGCAGCTTTTCAACACCTTTTATCACCGCTACCCGATCCTGAGCGAAGCGGATGAGGGCCGAAGAAAGTTCCTGCTGTCAACGACGGCCGTGGTGCGCCGCGAACTGATTCGCGTTCTCGCAGCAATGGGGATCACCGTTCCGCCGGTAATGTGAGCCAAGCATCGGTGCCTGACAACTTTGGAGCTCCCGGCCGCATCTCTCATAGTAGGGAACATGTAGGGATAATGCAGATGAAGAAAAACATCTTTGCCACGGTGCTGTTAAGTCTGGCACTGACAACTTTGAGCACTGCCACCGCGTCGGGGAACGCGCCGCAGATGCCGCGCACGCTGTCTAACGCCCGCTTCGTGTACGTGACTGCCTACGACGGCGATCAATTCGATCCCCAACTGTTGCCCGAGGACCGAGCCGCTATTGGCCGCGTCCAGGATGCGATCGGGAAGTGGGGCAAACTTATTGTGGTGTACCGGCGTCAGGATGCCGACATCATCCTGGCGGTACAATCTCGTCCGTCAGAAGATGTGCTGGCCGTTTATGATGCGCACAGTGGCGACGAGCGCAGCCGGCCTTCGCAGACCTACCTCTGGCGCGTGATGGGGCGAGGTGGGCTGCAAAAGAGCGAGATACCGCTGTTTTCGCAGTTTGAGAAGGCATGGGACAAGATCACGAATTGAGGGTGGCACGTCTTCTCCGAGTCGATTGCCCAAGAGAATCGTCCAGCGGCTAGTGCCATCGGTTGCGAGCGTCTATAATTCGGCGCAGAAAACAAACAGTATAAAATTTCTACGGTTCATATCGCGATTGCCTGGGTCCCGGGTTCGTGCGTTTCCCACAGCCGATTTCCAAGGCATTGATATATAATGACTTATACGTTTGTTTTGCGAACACGAAATGGCATCCCCCGTGCACTAGCAGGGAGCGGGTCCAGTTCACAGACTTTTACCGGGATCTGAAACGGATTTCAGAACAGAGCAATATTTGGGCAAGGAGCCCTCAACCTAATGAATCGCACCTCGTTGACCCTAATGCTGGCGGCGACACTGGTCGCGTCTATCGGATGTTCAACCAAGAATTACGTGCGTGAACAGACCACGCCGCTGATCAACAAAACCAATGAACTCGACGACCTGACCGCGAAGAATTCGAAAGACATCAAGGACGTCGATCAGCGTGCCCAAGCCGGAATCCAGGCCGTGCAGGCCCGTGCCGCTGAGGTTGACCAGAAGGCGCTGGCCGCGGGAAGCGAGGCCGATAAGGCGCAACTGTCGGCGAACGGCGCGTCCCAGCGTGTGGATGCTCTGACCAACGCGGTCGTCAACCTTGATAACTATCGTCCTGTAGTGGAGACGGCGGTGCATTTCGGATTCAACAAGGACAATCTGACGAAGGAAGCCAAGGAAGCCATTGACCAACTTGCCGAGAGCGTCGCCACTACCAAGGGATACATCATCACGGTAGAGGGCGCGACCGACTCGGTGGGCAGCGCGGAGTACAACTACGATCTGAGCCAGCGCCGCGCCAATGCGGTGATTCAATACCTGGCTGCGGAGAAGAGCGTTCCGGCTTACAAGATTTATCTGATCGGGCTGGGCAAGGATAAGCCGGTCGAAACGAATAAAACTGCCGGCGGCCGCGCCAAGAACCGCCGCGTGGATATCCGCCTGATGACCAACACTGGGACCGGAACGACCCCGGCGCAGAAGCCCAGCAACCAGAATCCGACGGCGAGCGCGAATCCGCCTTCTTTGTAAGTATAAGTTTGCCCTCCTCCCCGGAGGACTTTGCCAAACCAGGCCGTCCGGTATGTGGGCGGCCTGGCTTTTTTGTGGCTCTTGTCTCCGGTTTACGCTCATCGGCCTTTCGTCCACGACCGGCTCAATGAGTGTAATGGGGATTTTTCGCCAACTACGATTGCGAGGGTCTACTTCAAGGAAAACGCGTAACAACGCTTATTCACCCGTTCCGGCCAAGTTCAGCAGGGACTCTAATCCTCGTCCTTGTTCGGACAAGTAACACGTTTCTGCGAATCAAGCACTTCGTGTTGCGGATCGTTTTTCAGGTGGAGATGCACGAAGACCGTTGCAGCCGGACAGTCCTCGATTAGCGCAACGCCATTGTCGATCGTAAAGTCTGCCCCCAGCAAAGAATGATTCTTGTCTACAAACGTTTCCACGTAATCGCGATTGAACACCGTCCCCGGGTGCAGCTTCCACCTCGCTTGAAGTTTCTCGGCAAGCTCTGGTGGACCTACCACTTCGAAGCTTCCCATCCGATACTGTGGACCCTCGCTCACATGGATCTTTAGATTGACCATCGAACCGAAAAGCACATCAGGGACGAATGAAGCGTCCAGAAATCCCCGAGAGCTGTAGACCTTTCGCAAGGCTACGGAACCTCCGGCGATTTTGGACCTCTTGAACACCTCTCCATCTTTTATCGGGTATTTGGCTCGTAACTTTGCCGAGCTGAAAGCGCGGTTATTCAAGAACTCAATCGCGCCCAAATGGCAAAGCGGGCCTTCCGTGACCTGCGCTTCCAGCCGCGCTGGTTTCGGCGAAGCAAGGGGATCAAGAACCTTGATTTCGAGATTATCCACGACGGCTTGGAAGTAGCCACGATCCTGAAATTTCGACAGTATCTGGTCTTCTACTCCTTCTTTGTCCTCGTCAAATTGCGCGCCGATCACACTATTGGAGATCTCTTCGAGTTCCCCCCTTTCAATTGACTGGGTGCCCGAAATTACAAGACTATCTACGACAATCTTGCGATTCGCAGGACCATTCTGAGCGTCGAGCGAAACGCCCCGCGAAACCTTGACGCCGAAGTCCGTTTGAGCGACGCTAACCTGATTTGAAAGGAAAAAAAGAACGCAGATGAGAGACATTCTTACCAAAGCAGAGAGATTCATGACACGGAACCTCCTCGGAACCTGCATCAATTAGCAACATTTGGTCTTCTTTTCAGTGCTGCTGGTCACGTGGCGATGTGATTTGATTTGATGGACTCGATTTGGATGGAGAGATGAACAACGTACCCGGAAGTTCAACTGGCGTTAACAGGCGATTACGCCAATTGAGAAATTGCTGGTATGCGCTTCCTCTGACGTTTCCGCTCATCGGGGCTGCTTCGACCGCGCTCTAAGGAAACTCTGATTAAGTTGGTTCCCGGATAGCTTTGAAGGGGCATGGCTTCAGCCATGCCGTCAAAACCCGCCACACAAGCGGCTTTAGCCGCCGAGGGGTACCCCTTCATCGCAGCCAGTCTTGCCAGCGAAGGCTTAATCAGACACTCCCTAAAGCGATACAATAATGTGGTGCGTATTCGATTCCTGATTATTTTCCTGGCGCTGCTGGCGACTCTTTCGCCAGCGCAGGATTCCTCGGACAAGGCTGCCGCTCGCAATCGGGAGGCCGAGGAAAGCTCGAGCCACGATACAAGAATCGACATCAGGCCGCCCAAGGACGATGCCAAGAGCCATCCCGCCAGCAAGGCGGCCGTCGCGGATCTAGAGGGCGCCGACAACCCCGACACTTCCGGCGTGCAGGAGTTCCATCCCTGGAATCCGCTGAAGGCGCTGAAAGACATTGAGGTCGGCGACTATTACTTCAAGCGCAAGAACTACAAAGCCGCGCTCGAGCGCTACAAGGAAGCTCTCTACTACAAAGATGGCGACGCCCTTGCCAGCTTCCGTCTCGCCGTGTGCCAGGAAAAACTCGGAGATAAAGTCGAAGCGAAGAAATTCTACGAGCAATACCTGAAGATTCTGCCCGAAGGCCCATTTGCCAAGGATGCGCACGCTTCGCTCGACCGGCTCGCGAAAGCGCGGTAAGTTTCCGGTACCGTGACCGCGTGATGAGTCATACGGTGGAGCGACGGGCGTCTCGCCCGTCCAGCAGTTCGGCGGCCGGGCGGGGACGCCCGGCTCTCCACCAGCAAGATCGTTCCTACTTCTCCACCCGCGAAAACTCTCCGGTGGATGCGTTCACGGCAACTCGCAGCTTGGCGGTGTCGCGGTCCGTCCCGTAGATTACGTGCCACAGGAGTTCGTTCTTCTGCCGGTTCCAGTCCAGCACATAAAAAACAGGCGTGTCGGGTTCCTTCTCCAGCAACTGGTCACCACCGTGCTGCTGGGCGACTGCAAAGGCCTTATCCGTATCCACTTTGAGAAACTGGACGTTGAAAATCTGGGTGCTGGAATTCGTGGGGCTGTAGCTGTCCTCGACGCTGTGAGAAATATCGCCGTTGGCCCAGGTGTAGGGCCTGGTCGTGTGCTGCGCGGGCGAGGCGAATCCGGCGCGCCACTCTCCCGCCTTGCCGTCGCGGCCCTTGGAGTCGGTGGTAGGTTGCGACTCGACCCGATACGGTTGAGCATCCGGCGCCCAGCCGCGGGCGGAGATGTAGCACTTGTAGAACGCGCTGCTTCCGGTGATTGCCTCCGGAGCCTTCGGTTGGGGCGTCTCCGCCGTTGTCGGCTTGCTCGGCTCCGAAGAACACCCGGCCATCAATCCGGCTGCTAAAATTGCGACGAATAGCTTTTTCATCAATGATTTCCCGATCGGGCTTTCTGTAGTAGTTTGGCCGATTCGCGATCCGTCGTTTCGCGAATCATAGTTCAGCGAAGTTCGACGAATCTTCGTTTCGCGAATCATTGTACTCAACCGGCGCCATGGATTCCTATCTCGAACGTTTGCGGCAGGAACTCGAAGATGCAATAGGGGGTGTCAGCCCCAGCCGTATGGCACAGGCTCCTGCTGGAAAATGGAATGCCTCGCTGATACTGGAGCACCTTTTCCTTACCTACAAGAACACCAACCGCGGAATAGCAAAATGCCTGGAACAGGGTGGTCCGTTGGCTACGCGCGCCACGCTAAAGCATCGCCTGGGCACTCTGCTGGTCGTGAATCTCGGGTATCTGCCAGGAGGCCGCAAGGCTCCGGAACGTGCGACCCCGCGAGGCATGTCGCCGGAGGAGGTGCAGCAAGCCATCGCGCCTGAGCTTCAGAGGATGGGCTCGGGCCTGGACGATTGCGAGCGGAGGTTCGGCGCCGGGACGAAGATTATGGACCACCCGTTCCTGGGACCTTTGACGGCCGACGAGTGGCGCAAGTTCCACTGGGTCCACGGACGGCACCACGCGCGGCAGATTCGGGAGCGGATTGGGAAATCCTGAAAGAAGCGCTGTAGCTCCGGTAAAAGCCACCCACTCGCAAAGAACGTGAATGAGAGGGGCACCCGCCGTCCTTCCCCAGCGATCAGATCGACTCCTGATCTTTATTTTTTGTCGTTGTCCTTTTCCTTTTCTACAATGCCGGCCTTGCGCGCCTGCTCCTGCATCTCGTCGAGTTGCTGCCGGGCGGCATCGAGCGCTTTCTGCTTTCCGTCGATGTCGCTTTTGTATTGCGCGTCGTCCTTATCCCACTGGGCCGCGTTGCGCAGACGGGTACCCGCATCGCTATACATCGCTGCCGCGCGCAGACGATATTCGCGCTGATCGAGGTCGAGCTCGTGGTTCAGGGAATCGATTTTCTCTTTCTGCTTGTCGATTTTTTCCTTCCACTCATCCGCCGTCTTCTGGCGTTCGGCAGCGGCCGCAGCGGGATCGACGGCGGCTTTTGCGGCATCCCCAGGGTTGGCATCGCCGGCCGGCGGCGGTCCGACCACGCTCAGAGCGTTGCCGGCAGGAAGATTGTCATTATCGAAGTGGCGATTGGTCGAACTCGGCTCGGGTTTGTTCTTGCGAACCGCCCGCGCGTAATCCCCGAGTGACTGAGCGGCGGCGCCGCTGACCCCCAAGAGGAGCAGAGTAGCAATTGCCACGCGTTTCATGTGCTTCATGTGATCATCCTTTCGCAAGCCCGCGATTCCGATCGCGGCCTGCCATCGCGAAATAGTACCCAGTACCCAGTGCCCCAAGACGCCGACGCGACTGACAACTGACAACTCAAGAACTGGTACTGGCAGCCCGGGCGCCTCCCAGGAAACTGCCAATGGTCCGGTCCAACTGCGCCGCTTCGCGGGCGATGCCGTCGGCCAACTGCCGCGCCAGTTCCGGGTCCCGGCTGCACGCCAGTTGCTGCGCACATCCCGCGATCGTAGTCAGGGAATTGCGCAGTCCCAGCGCAAGTTCCGAAGAAACTTCCTGATGCACCTTTTGATCGTGCCGGATGCGCTCAATATCGGTCTTGTCGGTGAGCACAAGCGTCGTGCCCATGAGACTCGCGTCTTCAGCCAGAACCGGAGAGGCCGTCACTTCGAGTACATGGCTTTCTCCATCCCGCGCGAAGTAATTCACCGCCAGCCCTCGAACCGCTGACTTCCCCGCCAGAGCGGGAGCAAGAGCTTGCTCGACGCTCGATTGTGAAACCGAACCTGAACTCGAACTATTGTTTTCCGGGCGCAGCGTTGCGGTGCGGAAGAGATCGGCGACACGCAGTCCCACCGGCGAGGCGAATCCCAAAAGCTTGCGCGCCGCCGAATTCGCTTGCCGCACCAGGCCGCTGGTATTGAAAAACAGCACGCCGCAGGAAAGGTTCGAGAGTATGGTCGAGCTCAACGTGTCGGAGGCCTTTGCCTTTCTGCGCTCCGAGAGTTGCTGGGCGGTCAGTTCGTATTTCTGCTGCTTCAGTTGCTGAATGACGGCGTGATAGGCGTGCACGGGCAATCCTTCCGCCGCCAACGGAGCGTAATTCAGCGATTCGGGCTCGGGCACGAGATTCTTGCGCAGGCGCCGAATCAGGAACAAGCCGAAACCGAAAGCTGCGAGGGCAGCGAACAGGAGCAGGCCCATGCGGAGCACCATGGGATTGACCAGCAGCCTCACAGCGCCCTCCAATACCAGTGCAGGAGGCGGTTTCCAAACAGGAACGACAAAAGCGCCATGCCGCCGAGAAACACGCCAAACGGCATCTCGTAATAGCGGAGTGCCAGGCGTGCCGAGTGCCAGGCGCGCCGCCGGGCCGCATTCGAAGAAATGCCCGAAGAAATGCGCGAAGGAGTGCCGCGCGCCTCAATCCGGCGCAGGCGCTTCATCCAGACCGCGAGAACCGTACTCAGTCCAAACAGCGAACCCGCGAGCGACGCGGCAAAAATGGTTAAGACCGTGAGCTTGGTTCCGAGGAACGCGCCGATGAACGCCATCAGCTTGACGTCGCCGAATCCCATGCCTTCGACCCCGCGGGCTCGCAGGTAAATGGCTGCCGCGCCGTATAGAAACGAGGCGCCGACCGCCGCTCCCAGCAGCGAGTCTGACAGGGACCACATGCGCCACGAAATCTCGCTTCGCATCGCCGGCGATACCAGGCCAGGCATGATTCGCGAAGCCAGGTCATTTACCGGAACCACGAGGCTGAACCCAATTCCCAGAGCCAGCCCGGGCAGAGTCATCGCGTCCGGAAGAAGTTTGGTTTCCGCGTCGGTGAAGATCAACCCCAGCAGCAGGTAGCCGAGCACGGCGCACTTCAACATCGCCAGTGTCCAACCGAAATGCGCGTAGCAGCCGAGAAAGAGCAAGCCTGTGAGTACTTCGATCACGAGGTAGCGTGGCGATATCGGCTGTTTGCACGAGCGGCATTTTCCACGAAGAATCAGCCAGCTCAGTACGGGCAGGTTGTGGTAGAGCGGGATCGGGTCTCCGCAGTGCGGACAGGCGGAGCGCGGCGTTACGACCGACTTGCCCCGCGGCAACCTGTAAATACACACGTTCAGGAAGCTGCCAAAGCACAGCCCCAAAGCGAAGATCGCAACTGCAAGAAAAGGTTCCACGTCGGCTAAGTGCTCAGTCTGCTTGGACTTGGATGATTATAAGCGGCCCGGGCGGGGGCTTCTAAGTACGAAGGTCACTGTACCTCTGCCGCCTGCAAGTCATTGTCAGCAATGAGGAAAGTGCTGTCACGCCACCCGGCTGATTTCGTGGCGCTGGGGCAAAAAGATCAAAAACACCGTTCCGGTCGCGCGCCCCTCTGTCCAGCTTCGCACCCGAATCCGTCCCCCGTGTTTCTGCACAATGCCGCGCGAGACCCACAAACCGAGCCCGGTCCCAGTGTCTTTCTTCGTGGTGTAGAAAGGTTCGAAGATTTTGCGCAGATTGTCGCGGGGAATGCCACTGCCGGTGTCGGCCACCGTGATGCGAACGCCCTCCCTGCCGTTGGACCAGTCGCGGCCCAACGCCACGCGGACGTGCAGAGAACCTCCGTCCGCCATGGCATCCACCGCGTTCACCAGAAGATTGGCCAGTAACTGCCGCAGTTCGCCCGAATAGCCACTGACCTGGCAAATGCTGCGGTAGCGTCGCGTCACGCGGATCTGCCGGCCTTCCAGTTTGCGGGAATACAACTGCAGAATTTCGTCCATGATGGCGGCAGGATCCATCGCACTCGGAAAACTGGCATCGCGGACAAATCCCAAAGTCTGTTGTGCCAACCGTGCCACGCGGCCCACCTCTTGCTCCGCCTGGGTCAGATACTCGCCGGCGTGGCTGGAGTCCTGACGCGCCAGGTAAAGCAGGTTGAGGATGGCCTCGAGCGGATTGTTGATCTCGTGCGCGATCGAAGCGGCGAGCCGTCCCGCAGTGGCGAGCTTTTCGCTGCGGCGGATGGCTTCTTCGGACTGTTTCTCGGCGGAAATATCGCGCGCGATGGCCGACGCTCCCACGATTTCGCCGCGCGCATTTCGAAGCGACGACACCGAGAGCAGGACCGGCCAGCGTGTGCCGTCTTTCCGCATGCGCTCGGTCCGATAGGAAGCCACGTGCCCGCCGCTATTGAGTATCTCGCGGTTGCGTTCGACCTCGTCGCGGCGTTCCGGCGGCGCCAGTCGCGCGACCGGCAACCCGACTGCCTCCTCGGCAGTGTAGCCATAGAGATCTTCGGCGGCGCGATTCCAGCTGGTGATGGCGCCGTCCGGATGGGTGCTGTAAATCGCGTCACAGGAGTATTCCACGATGGCAGCCATCTCGCGGGTGGTGCGGTCCGCGCGCGATTCCGCCAATGTTTTCTGCCGGGCCATACTCCCGGCGAACATGGCAATGGCAAGGAAAACCATCAGCTCCTCCAGATCGGCGACCGAGCCGATGCGGAAGCTGAAGTAGGGCGGAAGTACGAAAAAATCCAGGCAAGCGGTGGAAACCAGCGAGCAGAAAACCGCGGGCCCAAAGCCCAGGAAACGAGCGGTGAAAAGCACCGCCGCCAGGAAAACTGCAAAGGGATGGCGGTGCAGCACGGGGAAAACAGTCCAGAGGCTGAGCGCTACCGACACCGCGAGCGCGGCTCCTCCGTATTGCACCAGTGCCGAATTCCGATTCCGCGCGACCCAACTCTTCAATTGGCCCCAATTCCAGACATCGCTTAAACCTTGCCGACGCCTGCTAGCGGACTTGGGTATCAGACCAGGGCGGGCAAGACTGCTTGCGATGTCCTAAGAAAACTCTAGCAGCAGCAGGGGCGCGCGGCAACCGAGTGTCGGGCAGCGCTTCCGAACGCAAACTGGAAATCGGAGAAAAGCTGACGCGGCAAGTGCCTGCGGAGGGAAGTCCGCTCGTTTCAGGCGGTTCGCAGGTCAGTCTTTGTGGAGAAACTTGTAGTCGAGGATGGAGGCTGCCAGCCCGTACGCGTCCTCGGTATTGTCAACCGCGTCCTTGATACGAATCAGCCTGCCTTGGCAAAGAACATTGCTGTTCTTCTGTCCGGAGATTTCCTCGGGCATCTCGAAGATCAGTTCCACCAGCGCATTCGCCGGCAGTTGCTGTGGGCCGTGAAACATTACGCCCGACTGGCTGATGTTCTGGATCAGGCCCTCGTACCAGGTACTGAGATTCTTGCCGCGGTATCGAACCGGAAGCTTGGAGCGCAGCCGCCGTGCCCGGGGCATCCAGGTCGGTTGCTTTTTACCGGAGCGGCGTCGGACGGTCGTGGTCTCCGCCATCGGCTCGTCGACCCGATTTCCGCGACGCATGGTCTTCCAGTCGTACTGGTAAGCGGATGCGCAGACCAGGCAGACTTGGTAGTACTCTCCATTCGCCGCGCGGCGCGGCCAGGAAAACTCGTGCGAACAGCGTCCCAGCATAAGAACATCCATGAGTTTTTGCGGCATGATGACGAGTAGTGCCCCTCTACCAATCGGACACATCCATCTTCCGACGGCTTCGCCGTTCTGAATAGGTTACTTTCGTGTATCGCGGTTCAGGCCTTATGCTTTTCCATTATGGCAGTGAGGGACATCCGATAGCCACCCACCCTGGTGGGAACGAAACTAAGTTAGGAACGAACTAAGTATGACCGCACGGACCGAATCGTCGCGCATGGGATTCCTCCTCGCCGGAGGCAAGAGTTCCCGCATGGGCACAGAGAAAGCCTTGCTGGATTTTGGCGGCCAAACGCTGCTTGATCGCGCGCTCGCCGTGATGGGTACGGTCTGCGACAGCGTGACGATCGTCGGCGACCCAGCGAAGTTTAGGAAATACGGATCTACGAAATATGAATCAGTCGTGGCCGACATTTTCTCCGGATGCGGTCCCCTCGCCGGTATTCACGCCGCGCTCGTGCATTCATCTGCCGAGTTGAACCTGATGCTCGCCGTGGACATGCCGTTCGTCTCCAGCGAGCTTCTCGCGTTTCTTTTTACGGCGGCCGAAGACGAAGACAACCAAGCCATCGTCACCGTGCCACGCACCAGCAAGGGACTTCAGCCGCTCTGTGCCGTCTATCGACGCGACTTCTCCCGTGCCGCCGAGCAGGCGCTGGGGGCAGGGAAGTACAAGATCGATGCGGCATTTTCCAGCGTGTCCGTCCGGGTGATCGAGGAGGGCGAACTGGCGGCCGCCGGTTTTTCCGAGCGGAGCTTTTTCAACCTGAACACCCCGCAAGACCGCCTGGAAGCCGACGGCCGGTCTTTCTAGTGCTGGGCAGTGCTAACGAGTGCTTGTGCTTAGCGCTTGAGCCGCACTGGCATCTCATGCCATGCTGATAGCCATGAGTGCTGCGGACACACTATCTCCCTACATCGAG
The DNA here is from genome assembly GCA_050014475.1 of Terriglobales bacterium. GTDB lineage: Bacteria > Acidobacteriota > Terriglobia > Terriglobales > Acidobacteriaceae > Acidiflorens. Next base: position 83,234 of record JBEKDG010000009.1, read on the forward strand.
TTTAAGAACGTCTCCAAGGCATTTGGAGATCGGGTCGTTCTCCAGGACGTCAGCTTCGACGTGTTGCCGGGTGAGATGGTGTGCATTCTCGGCCGTAGCGGCGTCGGAAAATCGGTGGCGCTCCACAACATTATGGGCTTCCTGAAACCGGATTCAGGCCGCGTCATCGTCGCCGGCCAGGACATCACCGGCTACAACGAAAAACAACTCGGAGAAATCCGCAAGAAAGTCACCATGGTGTTCCAGAACGGCGCCCTCTTCGATTCCTTAACGGTCGGTGAAAACGTCGCTTTCCCCTTGCGCGAAAAAAGAGAGCTTTCAGAAGAGCAGATTTATCAGGTCGTCGATGGCCTCCTCGAAATGGTCGGAGTCAAAGAGATGCGCGAGCTGTTGCCTTCCGACCTTTCCACCGGCATGAAACGTTCCGTCGCCATCGCGCGAGCGCTGTCCGCTCAACCCGAGTGCGTGCTCTACGACGAGCCCACCACCATGGTGGATCCGCTGATGGGGAATCTGCTCGGCGATCTCATCGCCCGGCTGAAACTGCAACTGCACCTGACCTCGGTCGTCGTCACGCACGACATGCGCCTGGCCAAGAAGCTGGCCGACCGCATCGTCTTCCTGTACGAAGCCCGCGTGATTTTCTTTGGACCTTACAAGGACATGGAGAAATCCACCGAGCCCATCATTCATGAGTTCCTGGAACTGGATGAATTGAAGCTGGAAGCGTAAGAGCAGTGGCCAGTGGCCAGTGGTCAGTGGCCAGTAAATGCCAGAAGCCCGATAGCTTGATCGCCCGGCAAACACGAAATTGTCAGCCAAAGCCAGTCACTGATTCCTGTCGCCGTTCACTGGCCACTGACCACTGGCCACTGACCACTGCTTCTAGAACCCTTGCCTCACCAGTTCTTCCACCGTAAGCGAACTCTGCGCCGGTTCGCATTTCATCATCTTTTCCACATACTTCGCAATCAGGTCGGCTTCGAGGTTCACGGGGGCTCCCGGTTTCAGCGATCCGAGATTGGTCAGTTCCACGGTGTGCGGAATGATCGCGATGGTGCAGCGGTTCCGTTCGAGCTTGGCCACGGTAAGGCTGATGCCCTCGATCGAGATCGATCCCTTGTACACCGTGTACTTCTCGATCTCGGATGGAATTTCAATGTGCAGCCACCAGTTCTCGGAATCCGCGATGCGCTCGAACTCGATCAGTTTGCCCACGCCATCCACGTGCCCCTGAACGATGTGGCCACCGAAGCGGCCGTCGGCCTTCATCGGCAACTCCAGGTTCACCAGCGTGCCCTCGCGCATCCGTGAGAACGAGGTTCGCGTCCACGTTTCCGGCGCCAGGTCCGCGCAGAATGATGTTGGTTTGATGTCAAGCGCCGTCAGGCAAACGCCGCTCACCGCGACGCTCTGGCCAGTTCCCAATTGCTTCGGTGTACTCGCAGCCTCGACGGTGATCCGGCGGTTCTCACCGCGCTGCTCGATTCTTACGACCTTGCCCACTTCCTCGATAATTCCGGTAAACATAAGAGCTATACCTCCCAGTGTAGTGTTCCGCAAAGTAACATAAATTCACACTGTCATCCTGAGCGAAGCGAAGGACCTATGTATTTGCTTGTAGCCTCGGAATGCACAGATCCTTCGCTTCGCTCAGGATGACAAGCCGCACTTATGTCGCGAACGTAAGGAAACGGCACTCGAACTCACGCCTGTCCCGAGTACGGGTCGCGGAGATAACCTTCCAGCGCGAAGTCTTCGCCGAAGCGGTGCAACTCGAACCGCTGCACGCACTGTGCCCTGCCGTGCAAACTTTCACCGGCAAGGAAGGGAACCGCCCCCTCGCCAAAAATCTTTGGCGCGTAGTAGAGGAACACTTTGTCGACCTCGCCCGACGCCAGGGCCGCGCCGTTCACCAGCGCTCCACCTTCGATAAGCAGGCTGGTGATCTCCAGTTCTCCCAGGATCTGGACAATCGCTCGGAAGTCGGGACGTTCGTCCGCAGTCGCCGATATTTGTTGCACGCGAATGCCCTTCGCTTCGAGCGCCTGCCTCGGCTGTTCCTCCGCCGTGGAACACAGCACCAGAACATCGTTCTCAGCGGTCTGAATCACGCGCGACGCAGGCGGGATGCGCAAGTAAGAATCCAGGATCACGCGCAGCAGTTTGCGCCTTCGCGGCAGGCCGCTTCGGTCGGTCAGCAGCGGATCATCCGCCATCACCGTGCCTACTCCAGCCAGGATCGCGTCATTCTGATGGCGCAGTTGCTGCACATGCGCGCGCGCCACTTCGCCTGTGATCCAGTGGTATCCGCTGCGCGCGCCCTCCGATGCAGGCGTAGCCGAGCCGGGCTCCGTGCCCGGTTTCGTGGCGTCGGCGATTTTCCCATCGAGGGTCATCGCCGATTTCAGCGTGACCAGCGGTTTGCCAACCCGGATGTACTTGGCAAAACTTTCATTCAGCTTTTTGGCTTCCGCCTCGAATGAGCCGACGTGAACGGCGATCCCTGCTGCGCGGAGCTTGGCAAATCCCTGACCCGCCACGCGTGGATTCGGATCTTCCATGGAGCAGAGCACGCGGCTGATTCCGGCCGCGATCACGGCCTCGGCACACGGCCCGGTTCGCCCTTGATGGGAACATGGTTCCAGGTTCAGGTAGAGAGTTCCGCCCCGCGCCGCATCGCCCGCTTGCTCCAGCGCGAGAACTTCGGCGTGCTTCACGCCGTCATAGGTGTGCGTGCCCGCTCCGACTTCGCGTCCCGACGCGTCCACCACAACCGCGCCCACCGCCGGATTCGGCGACACCAGCCCGACGCCCGCTCGCGCCAGCTCCAGCGCCCTCCGCATGTGTTGTTCGTCGATAGTCATGAAACTCAGCAACTGCCCAGCCCCTAAAGGGGCGTCTGATTCCGAACACTAGCGGCATCGCTAAAGCGATGCCCTGATACGAAGCTGAACTTTTCCCGCAGCCTTCCAGCGAGTGGGAACTGACCACTGATCACTGGCCACTGACCACTGACCACTGTTCTATGCAAACAGCGATTCTACAAACTCTTTGGGATCAAACGGCAACAAATCCCCCGCCTTTTCGCCCACTCCTACATACCGGACCGGCAGTCCCAACTCCCGAGAAATTGCGACTACAACGCCGCCTTTGGCCGTGCCATCGAGCTTGGTCAGCACAATTCCTGTGACTCCGGACGATTGCGTGAACTGCCGCGCCTGCTGCAATCCATTTTGACCGGTGGTGGCGTCCATCACCAGCAAAGTTTCGTGCGGGGCGCCCGGAACGATGCGTTGTGCCGTGCGCTTCATCTTTTCGAGTTCGAGCATCAGGTTTTGCTTGGTGTGCAACCGCCCGGCAGTATCAACGATCACGTAATCGGTCTTGCGCGCCGTTGCCGACTGCAACGCATCGAAGAGCACCGCCGAGGGATCTCCTCCGGCTTTCGTCTTGATCACTTCTGTTCCCGTCCGCTGTCCCCAAATTTCGAGTTGCTCAATCGCCGCCGCGCGGAACGTATCCGCCGCGCACAACAGCACCGTCTTGCCTTGCGCGCGAAACACCTGGGCTAATTTTCCGATGGTGGTCGTCTTGCCGGTGCCGTTCACGCCCACCACGATGATCACTTCCGGCGTGCCCTCCACCTTGGTCACGGGCCGGGCGCCAGTCGACGTCAGAATCGCCAGCAGTTCCTCTTTCAGCAGCCGTTTGAGTTCATTCACATCCTTAATCTGCTTCCGGTCGGCTTTATCGCGCAGCTTCTCCAGAACCTCATGGGTGGTAGTTATGCCGAGGTCGGCGCCAATCAGCGTGGCTTCCAGATCGTCCAGCGTGGAACGGTCGATCTCCTTGCCGATGGAGACGACATCTTCGATGCGCTCGGCCAGGTTCTCGCGGGTGCGCGAGACGGCCTCCTTCATGCGGTCGATAAAACTTGGTTTCTGTTCTTGGTCCAGACTGCCAAAAAGGGTTTGAATCATGAGGTATCCGACAACGATTATAGGAGACTCGACCACGGAGACACAGAGGCACGGAGAAAATCGCACTTGGCTCTTGGCCTTTGGCTTTTAGCTAAGAGCAAAGAGCCAAAAGCCAACAGCGCTTTTCTCCGTTCAGGTCCGCGTGATTTCGACGGTGAGAGGATCGACGGGTTGAAGGGGAGGGTGGAGCGGCGCCGGAGCGGGTACAGCCGATTCCAGCGGGATCATCTGCGCCAGCGACTTCTGAATACGAATGTCTCCCCGGTAAAACACCGCCATGAGCGCGGTCACCGCGTTGGGGTCAAGGCGCAGTCCCGAAAGCTTCTCAATGATGTGCAGGGCTTCCACCGGATCGTGCGCCTGCTGATAAGGACGGTTCGTGGTCAAGGCGTCAAAGGTGTCGGCGACCGCAATCACGCGTGCCAGCAGCGGAATCTCGTCGCCTTTTAGACCGTAAGGATATCCGCGCCCGTTGAGCGCCTCATGATGCAGTTCGATTCCGGGCAGCATCTCGCGCAACTGCGGCACCGGACGCAGAATGTTCGCGCCCTTGGTGGTGTGCGTCTTCATGATTTCGAATTCTTCCGGAGTCAGAGCGCCCGGTTTTTTCAGGATGCGGTCTTCGATGCCGATTTTTCCGACATCGTGCAGCTGCGCCGACACGCGCAGGATTTCCAGAAATTCCGGGTCCAGCCCCATCTCTTTCGCGATCATCAGCGAGTATTTGGTAACGCGGTCGGAATGGCCGCGCGTGTATGGGTCTTTTTCGTCGACGGCGCCGGCCAGCATCTGGATCGACCCCATGAACAGGTTCTTGTTTTCATCCGCGG
>JBEKDG010000010.1:0-83432 GCA_050014475.1 Terriglobales bacterium
AAACATACCGCCCGGGCCGCAAGGCTCAGGTAAGGGTGAAAAGGTGCGGTAAGAGCGCACCGCCGACGCAGTAATGCGGCGGGCAGGGCAAACCCCACACGGAGCAAGACCAAATAGGGAGGGATTTCCTGGTAAGCCTCGGCTTCGCCAGGGACGCGTGCCGGCTCGGCGCGCCACAACCTCCGGGTAGGTCGCTTGAGCCTCGCAGTAATGCGTGGCCCAGAGGAATGACCGTCCTGCCGGAAACGGCAGACAGAATTCGGCTTACAGGTCCGGCTGCCACAATTCTTTGTCAGTCCCGCCGCGTGCTTGGATGCGATCTTTGATTTAGAGCGTGGCCCAGCATGTCCTCTGGAAGCGACCACACGCTAATCCATTCCGTCCCCGGCCTCTGCCAGAGCTGCCACCATGCGCGCCCGATCGAGTCCGATCGCGGGTCGATTTTTTTAGGTGCGAACTTTCGTTTGAGGATTCGCGGTTTGCAAAGTATCCGCGACTGCCGGTATTGGTTTGCGGCGGTTATCGGCCGAAGTAGTCGCCGTGCCTTTGCCAGCAGTGCCGATGAACCCTATAATTAAGGCTTCGGCGCGAGTCCACGGCGCCGACCTTATATCTGACTCGTGATTTCGCCGATCACTTACTGAACACCGGCACTGAACACCAAAGGAGAACTTTATGTCCGCACCCAGCCGTCGCCCGGAAATTCGCCGCCGCCGTACTCGCGCCGAAAAAATCGCCAAGCTGCGCAAGCGCCTCGCCGCTGCCTCTGCTTCCAATGACAAAGACCGCCTCACCGCCAAGCTGCACCGTGTCGGTTTGGTTTCTCCGGGCAACCCGTTGGTCAAGAGCGCGTAGAGCGGCTTCACGGTTGCCAGAGTGCGCACAGGAGCCACGGCAAGCCGCGTCTCTACTTAGAATTCGACCGTCACCAGTCTCGCCGGGCTCTTCCCCACATTCGTCACCGTGTGGGTGTAGCCTCCCGGCAGCCATTTGACATCGCCAGCCTTGAATTTTCCGGGCATCGGGCCCGATCCCTCGACGTCGCTGCGTAGATCGAGATCGCTGACCGCGACCAGAAGATGCGGGCCGTCGTGATGGTGGCTGGGTACGGTCGCGCCCGGTTCGAGGTTGACTTCGGACACGCGCACTCCATCTTTCACGAAAAGAATTTTGCTGCGGCCGCCCGCGAAAGTCTTTTCGCCGCCTTCCTCCGGCCAATGGGATGGCGTCTGCCGCAATTTTTCATCCTGCAGCAACTCAATCGTCACATTGCGAAAGGGCTGGTCCGAGAGATTCCTGGCGATGTGGGCAAAGTTTCCCGCCGCAAACCGGGTATCGCCGTCGTTGAGCTTGACGTCCACGGGCGGCTTGCCCTCGACTTCGTTCGAGATGTGAGTATCGCCGAGTGCGACCGAGATGTAGTCGTGGCGATGGCGATGCATGAGCGTCGAAGCATGGGGCGCAACCTCGACCTTGAAAGCGCGAATGTATTCGTTTTCCAGGGCAAGGTGGTGCGAGGGTTCAGAGGTGATCTCGACTTCAGTCGCTGTCTGCGCCGCCAGGAATGAAATCAGCAGGAAGAGAAACAGTACGCGCTTCATGGCCGGGGATTGTATCACCGAAGGAGTTGTAGCAGCGCGCGGCGGCGGAATTAAATTCGAGCTGCGCCCGGCTGTCCCTACGCCTACTCGGGTACAGCTAAAATCATCTTGAACGCTTCTAACCAAATAGCCATGTACCGCTTTGTTGCCATTTTGCTGCTGTGCGCGCTGGGCGCTGCCCAAAACGCTCCAACCCCCGCTCCCCCTCAGCCCGCCGTCAATCTGAACGACTCCGACAATGCTCGCAAGGCACGGGCAGTTCTGGATCGGACCATCCAGGCGCTGGGAGGGCAAGCCTACCTCACTTACGAAAACAAGAGTGAGACAGGCCGCTACTATCCCCTCTATCACGGGCGCACCGAGAGCACCGGGATTCCCTACAACTACTACGTTAAGTATCCAGACAAGGATCGTTTCGAAGTCATCCACCTGAAGGACATTTTTTTGATCGAGGGGCAGGTGGGCAACGTCAAGGTCAAGAACAAGTTCGATATTGTCCTGATCCACAACGGCGACAAAGGATACGAGACGACGTACAAGGGAACGGCGGCGCAAGAGCCGCTGGATTTGGAGAACTACCTTCGCCGCCGGCAGCATTCGCTCGAATGGGTGTTCCGCAAGTGGATACGCGATCCGAACGTGGCCCTGTTCTACGATGGTCTGGCGATCGTGGACGGGAAGGAAACCGAAGGGGTCACGCTGCTCAACAGCCAGAACGACTCGGTCAGCGTTTTCCTGGACCAGAACACGCACTATCCGGTCAAGATCGGTTACTCGTGGCGCGATCCGAAGGACAAGCAGAAGAATGTGGAAGATGAGGTGTACGACAATTACAAGCTGGTGCAGGGAATCTGGACAGCCCACTCCATTACCCGTTATTTCAACGGAGAAACTTCGCAACAGCGGTTCATCAACACTGCCAGCTACAACCTGAAGCTGCCGGATTCGCTGTTCGAAGCGGCGGTGACCTACGACCCCAAAGTGCCGCTGAAGAAGCGGTGAGATTTGATGTTTATGCGGCGCCGTGCTTCACACGTGAGCATCGGCGAGATGGGCAATGCGCCGAACGTGGATTTTCTTTTCGCGCTTGCGGGTCTGGGCGATGTCGTAGGAAGCCTGCATCCGCATGAGCGTGTCCATCTTCACTCCAAAGGCTTTCTCAATGCGGAGCGCCATATCCCCGGAGAGGTCAGCCTTACCGTTAAGCAGGCTGGACAGCGCCGGCCGGGAAACCCGAAGCGCGATGGCCGCCGCCGTTACCGACAGGCCTGCAGGCTGGATGATTTCCGTCCGGATGAAATCTCCGGGATGGGGCGGGTTTTTCATAGGCATGGCGTTTACTCCTTTTGTGCTAGTGGGAGTCTTCCAAGTTTATGTCGTAGATTTCGCGCTCTCCGATGTCGATGCTGAACGTCAAACGGCGGTTGCGGGTAACGCTGAGGCTCCACGTGCCCTTGCGGTCGCCGACCAGTGTGTGTATCTTCCACGCTGGGAGCGAGCGCAATTCCTCGGGGTCCTGCATGTCATCGAGAAACGCCAGCATCTTGCGGAGCTTGTCGACCGAATCGGGCGGGATGCCTTTCGCGATGTCATCCGCGTAGAGTGCCTTCAGGCCCTTGTGGACGAAGCTCCGTATTTTCACCTGACAGGCTGTAGCCCGTAGCTTAACACTTGTCAATGTAAAAGGACCGCGGCGCACAAAACACGCGTTATTCACCCGGAAGTTAGGAACGAAAACCCGCCGCCAGCAGGCAAAACACGGCCAAGTTCTCCCCTGGATACCCCCAAACATCTACAACTGACTGAACAAGTTAGCCTCGTGCATGGCTGCACGAGCCACGGAGTGTGGCTGTTTTGCCACATACAGAACTCGGCCCGTCGCTGTAAGCTGATACACAGCAAAAGACTTACACGTCCTCCCCTTGACACACGAGCAAACAATTCGCGCGGCGGTGACCTGCACGGGAGTAGGTCTGCACAGCGGCGCTCCGGTCAGCTTGCGGATTCTGCCCGCGCCTGCCGGAACGGGAATCGTGTTTCATCGCACCGACCTCGACGGCTTCGCGATCGAAGCCAGCGGACGCAACGTGGCCCGCGTCAGTTACGCCACCAGCCTGATGAAGAAGGGCGTGCTCATCTCCACCACCGAGCACCTGCTCTCGGCGTTTACCGGCGTCGGCATCGACAACGCCATCGTCGAGCTGGACAATCTGGAGTTGCCCATTCTGGACGGCAGCGCCCGTCCGTTTGTCGAAATGATTCAAAAGGCCGGGATTCGGCGACAGCGCAAAGCGCGCACTTATCTCCGGATCGTGCGCGAGATCGAGTTGCGCGAGGGCGATAAATTCATTGCCGTGTATCCGGCAGACGCCTATTCGGTTTCTTATTCGATCAACTTTCCTCACCCACTCATTGGCAAGCAGAGCTTCTGCGTGCGGCTGACGAATGGCAGTTATCTGAAGGAGATTGCGCCGGCGCGCACTTTCGGATTTCTGCATGAAGCCGACGCCATGCGGCAGCAGGGACTGATCCGGGGGGTGTCGACCGAGAATGCCATCGTGCTGAACCGCGACGAATTGCTGAACCCGCCATTGCGTTTTCCCGACGAGTTCGTACGCCACAAAGTTCTGGACCTGATCGGTGATCTGGCGCTGATCGGGAAACAGATACTGGGTTCGGTGGTGGCCGACCGCGCGGGCCACGCCATGCATACCGCGCTGGTGTCGCGCATTTTGCGCGACCGGTCGTATTGGGAAGAAACCGCGCTGGAAGATGCACCTGCCGTGCCGGTGCTCGCGTCGGCGGTTAGTCTTAGCGTCTAGCGTCGGGTCCCGTAAGTGCGCGCATCAAGAGCTTCCCCTGTGTCCCCTGTTGTTATGGTGTCAGGTGTTAGGTCTCAGATTTGTTCTCCTGAGACCTGAGACCTAACACCTGAGACCTCTGGCGGTTTTCAGTCGGCGGACTGGGGCACGTTGCACTCGCAGGGCAACGCCCGTTCCGCCAGCAGGCGCTGCAGTTCGGCTTCTGCTTCGGCGCGGACGCGGCCGGCGAAAGCATTCGCGCTCTCGCGGTGCTCGGCGCTGAGCGCGGATAAGCGCACCTGCAAGTAGGGCTGGTCCTCTTCCAGGCGGCGCAGCAACCTCTGAGTTCTGGCGATTCTTTCTTCCAATGTGATCATGGCAATGTGATCATGCTTGAGTCTCGTTGGGAACTGAGACGCGGCAGGCCGCGTCTCTACAGTGCCACAGCAGTGGCCAGGCGCAAGTTACAAGCTGGATGCCGGGGGCGTGGGAGTTTTCTGGAAAGGGCGAACTGGCGAGGGCGGGCGAGGCGCCCGTCCCCACACAAGCATAACCGGGCGATCGGTTAGGGAAGCGCCGCGTAGCCTTGTAGTCGCTCGGCTATTTCGTTTTGCAAGCGGTCGGTCAGCCATTTTTCAAGCTGATACTGTGAGCTCTGCGGAACCTCCACGAAGCGGATTCCGACGTGGCCGGTTCCGTCGGCCCAGGCGACTTGGCCTTTCAGTTCGAGCGAAATGTTAGCACCGGGGAGCGTGAAGCGAAACTGTGCCTGCGCATCCTTGGGCAACTTGCCGAGGATGCGGATGGCCATGCCTCCCTCGCTCAGGTTGGTCGAGGTGGCGGTCAATTCCTGATTGTGCGGAAGGTTGATTCGCAATGGCATCTCCACCGGATGGCGGAAGTACCGGCGCCGTTCCCGCACCATGAAATTGAGAGCCGCGTTAAAACAGCGCGAAGCGTGCAGTGGGGTGAGCGGCTTCTGCAGAACGAAGTTGGCTCCGGACAGGAAGGCCTCCTGGGTGGTCGTCTTCCCATTCACCACAGCAAAGGATACGGACGTGGCATTGCTTTGGGTCTGGCGGAGCGATCGCAGGAGATCAAAGCCGTTCTGCAGGTCGTCACAGTCGATGATGACCGCATCGAACTTGCGCTTCGCCAGCAGATCGCTGCCGGGCTGGGACCCTGCGCAAACCCGGACATTGACCGAGATCTTCTCCAGTGCCGGACGCAGCACGCCGAGCAAGGCGGCGTCCTGGCTGATCAGAAGAGAGTCCAGATTCATGGCTTCTTCGATACTAACGGTGCCCGAGAAGCTAAGAAAGTGACCTTGGTACCGAGCGAAAAGGGTTCCTCCGTCATAGCAGAGAATCGGCCGCCGGGGTTGCCCTTGTTGGTTGCAATCGTTATTTTGCCATTCCGGCGAGTCGCTTTCCGCAAGCCAGAAAATCAAGAATGCTCCCGTTCCCGTCAGTTTTTTCTGGATTCTCGCTCCTTTCACCCCCAAACTGGTTTGGTGCACGAAACCGCTTATCTGTCGCTGGGATCGAACCTGGGAGATCGTGCGGCCAACCTGCGCGTGGCGGTCGCACAATTGGACGTAGCGGGGCGGTTGCTGGCGGTCTCCGCATTGTATGAGACCCAACCGCTGGACGTCCCCGACCAGCCGTGGTTTCTGAACTGCGTGGCGGCGATTGAAACCGACAAGACGCCAAGAGAACTGCTCCAGCTTGCGTTGCGGGTCGAAGCGGCGATGGGACGTCTCCGCTTGCGCGACAAAGGTGCGCGCAAGATTGATATCGACGTAGTGCTGTTTGGGGATTGCGTGGTGGATGAGCTGGGCTTGAAGATTCCGCATCCGGCAATGCACCAGCGGCGGTTTGTTCTGGAACCGCTGGTCGAGATCGCTCCCGAGGCGCGCCATCCCGAACTCGGGAAAACGGCGCGAGAACTTCTGGCGGCCCTGGCTGCCGGGCAGACAGTCCGCCGCCTCTGAATTCCTCCACTGCTCACGTTTTTGGGTGGCGCAGCGCTTCAGCGCTGCGATAACTGCATTGTTTTGAATGCAGCTTTAGCCGCTGCGGTGAGACTGCTGCGCAGAAAATACTTTTTGCGCAATCCGCAAGAGAATCAGTCCCTACGGAATGACGATCCGATTCCCTGCCTCTTCTGGCCCCGCGATGGCCGAGTGCTTTTCGGGGAATTGCGCAAAGAGGAAATCGACGAACGCCCGCGACTTCGGCCTGCCGGACGTGCGTCCCAAGCCCATGCGCAAAAGGAATACGAGCGCTTTCAGTACCTCGGAATCCCGCAACCGCGCGCAGCCGATGTGTCGCTGCTCCTCCTCGCGAAATTCCCTGATCATGGTCTCGACTTCGCGAGCGATAGTCTGGTGGGCGACGTTGGTGGTCGGCGGCTCGTAGATCAGGCTGGAGTTCACCAGCGTTTGGTAGCTCTTCGCGAGCGAACTGACAGCCGCGATCAGATCACGGTCCATGAGCGAGCGATCGGCGCGAGCGCTCTTTGCCAGTGCGAAGCTGAGTCCCAGGATCAGATGCTCGCGTTCGTAGAGAAACTGCTCGGGGATCTCAACCTCGGGAAACAAAGCCTCGCGATCCCGTTCGCCCGGCCGCTCGTTGTGCGTGTTCGCGTGCTCACGCGCCTGCTGTAGATAAGAACAGTCGCTGGGGCAGTCGAGCGTCACCTCGCGCTGCTCGCCGCAGCACTGCGGGCAGATTTTTCCGTGCACGGCGGGGCAAAACCGCTTTTCTTTTCGTTCTTCACAGAGCGCGCAACTCAAGGGCAGTTCCTCGGTTTCGATTATTTCACGGAAAAACCAAGTTCCACCGCCGAGACGCCGAGGGCGCAGAGGAATGTTCTTTTCATTTTTTCTCGGCGGCCTCGATTACGATTCTGAACTACACCGTTCCTTTCACGGCGCGCTATCCGCTCTGCGGTCAAAAAAACCACTCAAAAAAGGTCTTCCTCTGCGGCCTCGGCGTCTCGGCGGTAGATATTGTTTCCCGGCGCCGCCTCGAACTGCACCGCTTCTGATGCAAATTGGAAAAGCTAATCGTTGCTATAACCGATTTCTATTTGTCTGGTTGCGCCTGACGCGATAGCCTATCCATTCACCCCCGGTCATTGAATCTGATTCCTGGGCAGCGCACCAGATAAAAGGAGAGGCATGTCAACTGAACTGCGGAATTTTCTAGCGATCCCCTACGACGAACTGGAAGAGATAAATCTGAAGGCGAAGAAGCAACGCCTGGACCGCGTCGCACCTCACAAGATTCAGGAGGAGCGGCTGAAGTACCTGACTGACGAGTCGCGCATCAAGGCCGTGACCGTGCTGTTCAGCGACCTGGAAGGCCGTCTGCACATGCTCGACTATGACAAGAAATTCCTGCTGAAGAGCTACGACAACCTGACCTTTGACGGTTCGTCGATTCGCGGCTTCACGGCGCAGCGGGAAAGCGATCTGCGCTTGGGCATTGACTGGGCCGCCTTCTACTGGGGGCCCGCCGATGTCTTCGGGCCGGGCAAGGTGCTCGTCTTTGGCGAGGTCATTGATAAGAGCGGCGAGCCCTACACCGCGGACATCCGCAGCATGCTCAAGCTGTTTGCCAACGGATTGCACAAGAAGCACGGCTACACCCTCAACGCTGCCAATGAGATCGAGGGCTTCCTGTTCCGGGGGCCCGAGGCCGAGCGCTGCTACCACGAGACGGACAAGTTCGAGTACGTCAATACCGGCGGCTATTACCACTCGTTGCCGGGCGACCCGCTGCGCACGTTTATCGATACCACCGCCGAAGTGCAGCGGGCCATGGGCTTCCAGAACGAGAAAGACCATCCCGAGGTCGCGCCCTCGCAGTTCGAGATCAACTACAGCTACGCTGAAACGGTGGCCGCCGCCGACCAAATCCAACTCTACAAGCTGATCTGCCGCCAGGTGGCCCGGAATATGGGCTTCACCGCCTGCTTCCTGCCGAAGCCGGTGGTGGGCGTCAACGGCAGCGGCATGCACACCAATGTCTCTGTCAGCCAGGACGGCAAGAACCTGTTCTGGGATCCCAAGGGCGAGGAGAAGCTCAGCAAGCTCGGATATGAGTTTCTGGACCGCGTTCTCACGCACGGGAACGATCTCTGCCTGGTGTTCAATTCCAGCGTCAACGCCTATCGCCGCCTCGATCCGCACTTCGAAGCGCCCAACCAGCTCAAAGCGTCGGCGGTGGACCGGGGCGCCATGATCCGCATCCCAATCGGCAACGAGCGCAGCATGCGCATCGAGGTGCGCGCGGTCGCTCCCGACGCCAATCCCTACCTGGTGATGTACTCCATTTTCAAGACAGGATTGGAAGGCGAGACGGCCAAGATCAAGAACCTCCGCCAGGCCGAACGCTACCTGCCCGACAACGTCTACACCGCGATCGACAACTTCCGCAAAGCCGAATGGACAACCAAACTCCTCGGGGAAGACGTGAAAGGCCGCTACGCCGACCTGAAGCAGGCATCGGCCGACCGCTGCCCGCGCCTGCTGGGCACCATTGTCAAGGCGGCCGAAGTGCAATTCCACCACGAGGTGTACAACCAGTTCCTGTGGAATCTGTTCTAGAGAAGTTGCACCCTTTATTAATTGTCATCCCGAGCGAAGCGAGGGATCTGCAGTCGCCGCAAAATGCAAGTCCCTCGCTTCGCTCGGATGACAAACTCTGGCGATGCGAGAGTTAAAAGGCCGCCGCAGTTCACTCGGCGGCCTCTCTTTTTCGTGCTCCGAAGGCCTGAATCAAGAGCTTTCCCCCTGTGTACCTCTGTGTCGCCTGTGGTGAAGACTTATGCCGCGCACTTGGGAAAGACGACGCTAGCGCATCGCCGCCGCATTCACCAGGTTTGCATTCAGGTAGCGGCTCATCGCCAAGTCGATAATGGCGCCGATCATCTCCGTGTAAGAGAGTCCCGAGGCCTTCGCGGCCATGGCAAATTCCTGTCGACTCGCCAGCCACGGATTCGGATTCGCTTCGATGACATAGACATCGCCGTTCGGAGCCAGCCGCATGTCGATGCGTCCATAGTCGCGCAGCTTCAGCGCGCGATACGCAGCCAGCGCCGTATCGGACAGCCGCTTCACCGTATCTTCGTCCAGATTTTCCGCGATCTGCGATTTGGTCAGCTTGTAGGCTTCGGTATTCTTCTCGAACTTCACGTCGTAGCTGGCGATTTTTGGCGTGCCTTCCGGCAAGCGTGACAGATCGAGTTCCACCAGCGGCAAAACCTGCGCCCGTTCGTAGCTGCCCAGAATTCCCGCGTAAATTTCGCGCCCCTCGATGTATTCCTCAATCAGGGCCGGCGAGTCGAATTCATCCTGGATGTATTCGACTCGCTCCATCATCTCCTTGATGTTTTTCACGACCGCGCCGGCATCGATGCCAATCGATCCATCCTCCCACGACGGTTTGACGATGAGCGGAAAAGAAATGTCGTGGGCATGTTCAATGCGTCCGCGGTAGGCAGTCGCAAAAAACGGAGTTTTGATACCGTGAAACGCGAAGATCTTCTTGGCAATCGCTTTGTCCTGGGACATGAAAATGGCATGCGGACCCGCGCCGGTGTAGCGCAATCCCAGCAAGTCGACATAGGCGACCACGTTCATTTCCTTGGTGTCGTCGCCGTCGAAAGACTCGGTCAGGTTGAAGATGAGGTCGGCATCGCAACGCGAGAGCGAGTGCAGCGACTGCGGGCGGCCATCCAGCTCGAAATACGAAGGCTCGTGCCCCAGCTTCTGCAGCGCTTCGAAGATTTCCTCGCGATCCGTCTTCTCTTTTTTTACCTTCTTCACTTTCTTGCGCGGCTTGCGCGCAGGAACCGCCTCTTCCTTCGCCGCCGCCGCGACCGGATCTTCGTTCCACAGGTCGTACAGCAGCGCGATTTTCAGTTTTGCTCCGATCATTGTGTCTCCTAAGTTGTTTGATGGAGCGCCGGGCGTCCTCGCCCGGCCACCTCGCTGCAGGACGGGCGAGGACGCCCGTCGCTCCACTTCTTCTACGGCTGAATGAATTTTCCTTTCGTCACATATGTCATCACCAGCGCGGTGGCATAGGCTGTGACTTCCGCCAGATGTTCCGCGCTGCGTGTTTTGTCGGCGCGCAAGTCGAGTTCCCCGGCGCGCTTTTCAATCGTGTCCATCAAAGTCTTGACCAGCGGACGCTGCGCGCCGGTCCACTGCGCAACTTTGTCGATCACCGCTTTGCGATGCTGATGCAGAAACTCGTGCGCCGGCAGCGCCGATTTCCGCCGCTTCGATACAGGAAAGATGTCGCGCAAATCCGTGTCCGGCGTAAGCTCGGTGACCGCAACTTCTTCCCGCCCATTCTGGTGGTAAAACTCCGCCACCGTAGTTTCCATATCATCGACCGTGATGTCGGTCTGTCCGCGCCGCCGCGGAGGGTCGCTCTTCCCCAACTTCCGCGCCAGCCGGTTCAAGTAAAGCAGCTTCTCCATCGCGCCCCAGCCGCGATAACGCTGGCGCCAGTTCGAGCGCGGCGTCAGCCACACCGCAAACGTCTCGGCAAAATCCTCATCCGGATGTTTCTGCGCATACCATCCCGGCAAATGCCGCACATAGTCGCGCGAAAACGGCGCGGGCCGGTAGTTATCGCGATACGGGCGGCGGAACGGCCCGAAAATCCGCTTCCACTCCGACGTATTGTGGAGCTTGTACGCATAAGTGAACGCGTGTCCCGCTTCATGCCGCAGGTACATCATGATTTCTCTCGCGTCTTCCAGGTCGTGCGTTTCTTTTTCCAGTTGCGCCAGCGCCGCATTCGCCAGGTAAAACGGAATCCCGATGATCGGCTCGCCGGACGGGCATCCCCACTCGTCGGTCAGGTAACAGGCCGGACGAAATTTGGTCAGCCCCTTAGCGTCCAGTTCGCGATAGAGCTGCTCAACAAAGCGCTCCACCGGCGACCCCGCGAGCGTAAGCCCCAGCTCGCGAATCGGCCGACTCAGAAGTTCCTGGTACGCGGGTTCAGGTTTTGCGTTATCGTGCACAAACGCTCGCTTACAAACAGTCTGCAACCGCGCGGGCACACACGGGGAGGGGCAGTGTCACTGAGGTTTACAGTAACGGAAAGCAGGTCTATTTAGAAGTGACTGCGGTAATGCGGCCACGCGGGCTGGTAGAGACTTCCGCTCGACGGCAGAAGCCTTCCCTCGACGGATAACCTTACAACCAGCACACGCGGGCGAGAGCGCCCGTCTACATCTTCAAACACCTTACTGCAGCAGCGTCCCAATCCCATTCGGCTCTTCCGGTGGGATCACCACCGCTGCCGCCACCCGGTCTCCCGGCTCGACGTTCAGCAACCGCACACCCTGCGCCGAGCGCCCCGATTCGCGGATGAACTTTGACTCGATGCGGATGATCTTGCCGTACTGGCTGATCAGCATCACCTCGGATTTCTCACTCACCTGCGAAATGCCGACGACTTTGCCGTTGCGTGCCGTGGTCTTGACGTTGATCACGCCTTTGCCGCCGCGATTGGTCAGGCGGTACTCGTCGGCGGGAGTGCGCTTCCCGTAGCCGTTCTCGGTGACCGAGAGAATGAGCGACCCTTTCTCCGGGATCAAGTCGGCGACCTCGGGAGCGACCTCGCCTTCTTTCACGACCGCTTTCGCCTCCGGCTTAAGCGTCGTGGCCATGCCGACGATGTAGTCTTTCTCGGCCAGGTTCATGCCGCGCACACCGGTGGCGTTGCGTCCCATGGAGCGCACGTCGTTCTCGTCGAAGCGAATCGCTTGCCCATCATGCGAGGCGAGGAAGACGATCTGGTTGCCGTCGGTTAGCGACGCCGCGACCAGCTCGTCGCCTTGTTCGATATTGATGGCGATGATGCCGCGCTGCATCACGTGCGAAAAGTCTTTCACCTCAGTCTTCTTCACCGTGCCGTTGTGCGTGGCAAAGAAGACGTATCTGCCTTCTTCTTCCAGGTCGCGCACGGCGAGCATGGTGCGCACTGTTTCGCCCGGCTGCAGGCCCACCAGGTTGCCGACATGTTTCCCTTTGCCGGCAGCGGCGATGTCGGGAATCTCATACACCTTAAGCCAGTACACGCGCCCGGTGTTGGTGAAGATCAGGATGAAGGCGTGGGTCGAGGCGATGAACAGATGCTCAACGAAATCCTCGTCGCGCGTCTTCATGCCAGTGCGCCCGGTGCCGCCGCGCCGCTGCATGCGGTAGGTCGAGATCGGAGTGCGCTTCATGTAGCCGGAATGGCTGACCGTGACCGCGACCTGCTCGTCGGCGATCAAGTCTTCCAGCATGATTTCCGCAGCTTCGTCTTCGATCACCGTGCGGCGCGCGTCGCCGTAAAGTTTCTTGACCTCTTCCAGTTCCTTGATGATGACCTTGCGTAGCTTCGCCTCGGAAGCAAGAATCGATTCGTACTCGGCAATCGCCTCGCGCACCGACTTCAACTCGTTAGAAATTTCGTCGATCGAAAGCTTAGTCAGCCGGTGCAGTTGCAGTTCGAGGATGGCATCAGCCTGCTTCGCGGTAAAAGGTTTCTCGGCATCAAGCTTTGGAGCGCGCCCGGAGGTGTTGATGTCGATCTTCTTGCCGCCGAAGTACGCGACCAAATTCTCTCTCGCGTCGGCGCGGGCGGCGCTGCCCCGGATGATGGCGATCACGTTGTCGAGGTGATCGAGCGCGGTCAGGTAGCCTTCCAAAATGTGCTCGCGATCGCGCGCCTTGGCCAACAGATAAGAAGTCCGCCGCCGCACCACATCGACGCGATGGTCGATGAAGTGTTTGATCGCCTGGATCAGCCCCATTTCCTTCGGCTGGCTGTTGACCACGGCCAGCAGAATCATGCTGAAGCCTTCCTGCATCGAGGTGTGCTTGAAGAGCTGGTTCAGCACGATCTGCGGTTCGGCTCCGCGCTTGAGCTCGATCACGATGCGCATGCCGTCACGATCGCTTTCGTCGCGAATGTCGGAGATGTCGTCGATGGTCTTCTGGTTGACCAGGTCGGCGATGCGCTCGATGAGGCGCGCCTTATTCACCTGATAAGGAATCTCGGTAACAATGATCGCCTGTTTTTCCTTGGAGATGTTCTCGATGGCGGCGCGGGCGCGCATCATGAAACGGCCGCGGCCAGTGCGGTACGCCTCAAAGATTCCGGCGCGCCCGTGAATGATGGCCGCCGTCGGGAAGTCCGGTCCCTGCACGAACTTCAGAATTTCCGGTAACTGCGCGTTGGGATTATTCACCAGCGTGATCGTGGCATCGACAATCTCAGTCAAATTGTGCGGAGGAATCTTGGTGGCCATGCCGACGGCGATGCCATCGGAGCCGTTGACGAGCAAGTTCGGAAAACGCGCGGGAAGAACCGCGGGCTGCGTTTCCGTACCATCGTAGTTCGGATAAAAGTCGACCGCTTCCTTGTCGAGATCCTCGAGCAGCGCGGTAGAGACGCGCGTCAAACGAGCTTCGGTGTATCGATCCGCCGCCGGCGGGTCGCCATCGACCGAGCCGAAGTTGCCTTGACCATCGACCAGCGGGCAACGCATCGCGAAGGGCTGCGCCAGACGGACCAACGCATCATAGACGGCCAGGTTCCCGTGGGGATGGTACTTGCCCATGACTTCGCCGACGATGCGGGCGCACTTGCGCGTGGCGCGTCCCGGAGCCAGGCCCATCTGCTGCATGGTGTACAGAATGCGGCGATGCACCGGCTTCAGTCCGTCGCGGACGTCGGGCAGCGCGCGGCCGATAATCACCGACAACGAATAGTCGAGATACGACCGCTTCATCTCGTCTTCAATGTTGACGGGCTGCATGTTGAGGGCGCCCGGACCCGTCGGAGATTGTCCGTCGCCTCCGGGAGGAGGAGTTAAGGGAAGCTCAGGATTCTGATCGTCAGCCATGAAGTTCAGTTCTCGGTTCTCAGTTGTCAGTAATAGCCGGTGGAGAGACGGGCGCCTCGCCCGTCCGCGTAGGGACAGCCGCCCTCGGCTGTCCAAGCGGAGCGAAGCTCCGCCCGCTCTGTCTCATCACGAATGTCGCTAAGTTCTTGCATCTACAGGCATTATCTGTCGGGATTTACTGAAGAATTATACCACGTTTCGGGGCCGCCAAGGGGCGGGCGAACATTGGCTTTTCAGGCTCTTTCTTTCGCCGCCTGCTGAAAAATAGCAGGCTGCTGAAAAGCTCACAAATGTGTGGATCACCGTGGAAGAGCGGCCCTTCAGGGCCGTGTACGCCCTTTGAAATCAACCTGGGCTTCAGCCCCGGTAGCCTTTCTACCTCGGCAGGTTGCGTTTTTCCGCAGCGTTTCAGACTCTGCGCAGCGTCAGCAGCGTGATCTCCGGCGGGACGCCGAGCCGCACCGGAAAGCCGAGGGTCCCGAGGCCCCGGTTCACATAGAGTGCAGACTTCTGTAAGCCGTTGCTCCCGGACGCGGCGCCAGCATGGCCGTTCATCGGCAGGTGATAAAGTCCCGCCACGAACGGCGTGATCAGGCGAGCCGGGCTGACGCTGTGCTCCACGATCTCAAACTTTATCTGCCCGCCGTGAGTGTGCCCGGCAAAGCTGAGTTCGATGCCCAGCTCGGCGGCGCGCTGAAAAGAATTCGGGTTGTGGGAGAGCAGGAAGTTCGGCATGTCGCGACGGATCAAAGGCTCGATCTCGCGCAACATTAATTCTGGGCCGATATGCTCGCCGCTGACCATGTGATCGCGCTGGTAATCGACGCCCAGCAGATTGAAGCGGCCTCCGTTGTGCTCGACGACCGCGTTCCCGGCGCGCAGCAGCCGCATTCCCTTTTCGCGGAAGAGGCGTTCCGCGTCGTCTTCCACTCCCGCATAAATTTCGTGGTTGCCATTGCATCCCCAGACGCCAAGCGGCGCGCGCAGCCGGCTCAACTCGGTGATGCAGGCGTCCAGCGGATCGCCTTCGCTGCTGACGAAGTCTCCCGTCACAAAAGAAATGTCCGGGTGCAGGTCGTTCGCGATGGCGACGGCGCGCGCGATTTCAAGTGGCGGCATGTAGTCGCCAATGTGGATGTCGCTAAGCTGAGCGATGCGCAGCCCGTCGAGCTCCGGCGGAAGATTGGCGACGGCCACATCGACGCGCTCGATGGTGTAACGCAGGCGCCCGGCGGCAAATCCATAAGTCGCGGCCAGGAATGGAAAGCCTCCAGCAAGAACGGCGGCGTATTGAAAGAAAGTGCGGCGCGAGGGACTGAATCCACCAGCCACAGCGCCGGGGCGAAGCCGGGCCGCGGCGTTGGTGACCCACTCCAGCGCCCCCACCGATTCGACCGCCAGGAATCCGAAGACTGAAGCAACCAACCACAATCGGGCAAATGTGGTGAGCGATTTACCAAGGTTGAAGCTGCCCAAGCTAAGACGCGATACACCGTGCCCAAGCAGCGGATCGAGAAGCGTAGCCAGCAGTGCAGCGGCCAGCGCGATCAGTCCGGCATGAAGCCCGAAACGCCATTGGGCATTCGAGAATGCAGCAATCGAAGACCACGCCCGCACAAACCAGAATCGCTGGACGGCGTAGACCGCTAAGAGAAACAGCGCAAAGAAAAGAACGCGGCTAAGAATCAGGGCAATGCTCCATTAAGAAACTCTTTTCGTTAGATGCGTAGCGCGTCGAAGAAGGCTTGGCCAAAACCGGAGACGGTGGTGTAATCGGCTTGATGAGCTAATACCACGGCAGGCCGATGAATCTGCTTTTCCTAGCCGACTCTTGAATCCTTTTGCCAAGACTCCCGCTCTTCCCTTGTAGGAGGAAATTTGAACTCCACCGTAACCGTCTCTCAACTGCGAAATCAGCCATCGGCCCTGCTTGTGGACGTGCGTTCCAGCACCGAATTCGCTTCCGGCCACATCCCCGGTGCCGTCAACATCCCGATGGACCAGATCGAAGCGCGCCTCGACGATCTCGGTCTCAATCTTCCCATCGTCCTCACCTGCCAGTCCGGCAAGCGCGCACGCATGACCGCCGGCCTGCTCGAGCCCTGCCAGCGGCAGATTGCGGTTCTCGAGGGCGGCACGAAAGCTTGGATCGAAGCCGGCCTCCCCGTCGTGGCCAGTACGAAGACGCGTTGGTCCCTCGAGCGCCAGGTTCGTCTGGGCGCGGGCCTGCTGGTGCTGACCGGCGCCATCCTGGCACTGACTGCCAATCCGCGCTGGGTCTTTCTCTGCGGATTCGTCGGTTTGGGCCTGACCTTCGCCGGACTCACGGACGTCTGCGCGATGGCGGTCATCCTGGAAAGAATGCCCTGGAACAGCCGGAGTCAGTGCATGATCGGTGGTCCGAATGCGGAACAATCTGGGACTTGTTCGTGACCGTTTGTCATGCGTTGGAGACTCAGCAATGCCACAATGGATCCGTGGACTTCGACGCATTGGCCCGGCAGCACAAGGACGCCGTCTATCGACAGATGGTGCGCGTATGCGGCAACCGGGAAGATGCCGAAGACGTACTGATCGAGGCCTTACTCAAGGCATATCGCCATCTCGATCAATTGCGCGAATCCGCGGCTTTTCGTGCCTGGCTCGCGCAGATCGCGAAACGTGTCTGTTGGCAATTGAAGGAGCGCGAGTCTTTGCTCCCGCTCTTGCAGCTTTCCACATTAGAGGACGAAGGCCGCGAGCTTGCCGGACCGGAGCCTCCTCCGGACGCGCAACTGGCCCGACAAGAGATCAAGCGACTGCTCAACGAAGCCATGGACGCGTTGCCCGCACTGTACCGCCCGGTCTACGAGTTATGCGATGTCGAAGATCTGCGGGGCGACGAAGTCGCGCAGAGACTAGGAATCTCGCGAGCCGCCATGAAATCGCGGCTGCACCGGGCCCGCGATCTGGTGAGGACTCACCTCGACGCTGCACTAACTCGGCAAGCTTTGAAGTAGCTGTTCGTTGGATTGGTTTCATAGATGGTTCGACAAGTTTGGAGGCTCTTATGGAAGTCACCGTGGAACATCTCGGAGCGTTACAGTTTGAAATCAAGGCGCGTCAGCACGCCATCATTAGCGACCAGCCGCCGGAGAATGGTGGTCACGACGAAGGCATGACACCGCCGGAACTCTTGCTCGCTTCGCTGGGCTCGTGCGCCGGTTTCTACGCGGCGCAATATCTGCGCAAACACAAGCTGGCAACCGAAGGCACGCGCGTCCGGGTAACCGCCGACAAGCTGAAAGATCCCGCGCGCATCGATAACTTTCACATTGAAATCGAAACGCCCGCGGCACTAACTGAGCAACATCGGGCCGGAGTCGAGAACGCGGTGCATCATTGCCTGATTCACAACACGCTTCTGCATCCGGCGAGCATGGCGGTCGAAATCACGCATCCCGTGCCGGCAGCGCTGTGAATAGCAGACTGAACCACTCTTTGGACCTCCGACCCTAGCGGATCGCCAACGGTTCTTGCGAGCGCAGAGCAGCCGCCCGCTCACGGGCGTTTTGGAGCGCGCGTTTGACCTGACGAGGCGCAGTGCCGCCGGGCACGTCGTGCAGTCCGAGCACCTCAGTAAGTCCGAGGCAGGAGTGGAAAGCCGCGTCCAAGCTCGCGTGGATCGCTTGCAGGTCGGCGAGAGACAGCTCTTGTGACTCGCATCCGCGTTCCACGGCCACCTGGACGGCTGGGTGCCTCACGTCTCGGTTTTCGAGACGTGGGATTCCCGCGGGGATTTTCACTTCTGCAATCTGACCTCTGATCTTTTTCATCACTCCCATCCGTGCCATGCGTCACAGACATCCGACCCGCCCTGCGCGACAATGGAGATCTGATTGGGGCAGTGTAGGGGTGTGTCCGTTTCCCAAGACGGACCTCGAAGCTGCCCCAAACCCATTTTCAGCGCTCTTTGACAAGCTAAGTCATTGATTCCGGAATACTTTACCTGTAAGTCCTTTAAACTCAAAGACCTGGCGGGATTTTCCGCCTAACCCCATGATTCCAAAAGACCGGGGGGGGGGAGGGGGGGTAGTAGTAAACACGGGTTAATACCTTCGGAGTAAACAGGCAAGAATGGAGACACCTCAAAGCAGGCGCAAGCCGTTATTGGCGTGCCTCTGGACGCGGCGCCGAAACCGGTTTTGCTGAGAGCTGACGGCTGAAACCCGCCTGGGCACGAGTGCTGATCGCGGGGGGCCGGGTTCTGTGTGCGCGTCACAAGCTGCGGTGATGGTGCTCACAGCGCGCGGGTCGCCCGGCGAATAACCTTGGTTTGAGATCGTTGCGCTCTTTGGTAGGACATTCCGTAGAACCTTCCGCTTGGCACGAATTCTTCGTGCAAGGAAAGGAGACACGTCATGCTGCTGCTGTTCGGGTTGTTTCTCTTCCTGGTTGGGACTGGCCTGATCCTGCTGCTGCCGGCTCTTTGGGGCGAACAGATTTACCGCACGTATCGCGATGGGCGGACGGTAAACTGTCCGGAGACGCATGCGCCGGTGTCGGTGCGGTTCAACGCGTTGCGGGCGGCGTGGAGCGGCCTGGCCGGCCCCCCGAAGCTGCGCCTGGCCGATTGCACGCGCTGGCCGGAGCGCGCCGATTGTGGGCAGGAGTGCATTCCGGATGCGGTGCAGGCCAAGCCCAAGCCTTTCGTGGACCACGTGCCGTGGCGAACGAGAAGAGTCGTGCATCTGCCCGTGCTGCTGGCCGGCGCGGCGGCGTGGGTGCTGGGCATGGCCTGGCACTCCCAATACTTGTTCCGTCCGCGATGGGCGATGGCGCTCGGATTGAGCGACACGCAGGCACTGGCGTTGGCACGAATGTTGGCGCCGCATCTGCTGAGCGTAGGGGCGTGCGTACTGTTTGCTTACGGCGTCGCGGGACTGCTGCGCTGGCTGGGTTCGCGTACCTTGACGCACGGCCTCGAAGTGGCGGCCGCGCTTTGGTTGGCAACGTTCGCAGCACTGATGGCAGCGACGTGGTCGCGGTTTGTGCCCGGGCTGCTCTGGATTGAGGGAGGATATACCTTTCTGGGGGCGCTGCTAATCGGCGCGATCGTGGGCGGTGTGCCGCGGTGGGTAATTATGGGGGACCCGGAAGAGCGTGGCAGTAGAAGTGGGGGATGAGTGATGTAGCTACCGCGCGCCCAGCGGCTCCTGCGAGCGCAGCGCTGCGGCGCGCTCCCGAGCGCTCTGCAGCGCGCGCTTGACGTGACGAGGCGCGGTGCCGCCGGGCACGTCGTGCAGTCCGAGCACCTCAGTAAGGCCGAGGCAGGAGTGGAAAGCTGCGTCAAAACTCGCGTGGATCGCTTGCAGGTCGGCGAGCGGCAGTTTTTGTAAATCGCATCCACGTTCCACGGCTAACTGCACGGCCTTGCCGACCGCTTCGTGGGCGAGGCGCGAGGGCACTCCGCGCTCGACAAGATATGCGGCCGCGGCCCACGCGTTCATGAAGCCCGATTGCGCCGCCTGATTCATCTTGGCGGCGTTGAATTCGACGGTGTTCATAAATCCGGTCACGAGCGGCAGCATGGTGATGACCGTGTCGGAGGCGTTGAACACCGGCTCCTGCGTTTCCTGCATATCTTTGTTGTAGGCGAGCGGCAGTCCCTTCACCAAGGTTTGCAGCGTGGTGGCGCAACCCATGACGCGCGCCGCTTTGCCGCGCGCCAGTTCCAGTAAGTCGGGATTTTTTTTCTGCGGCATGGCGCTGCTGCCGGTGGAGTAGGGCTCGGGCAACTCGACGAATCCGTAAGCGGGCGTGGAGAACAAGATCATCTCTTCGGCCCAGCGGCTGAGGTGGAGCGCGAGCAACGAGAGCGCATCGACGAATTCGATGGCGAAGTCGCGGTCGCTCGTGGCGTCGATGCTGTTCGCCGTTGGGCCGTCAAATCCCAGCTCCGCGGCCATGGCTTTACGATTGAGTGTGAGAGTGGCTCCGGCTACAGCGCCTGAGCCCAGTGGACAAAGGTTCGCGCGCTTGCGGCAGTCGGCGAGGCGAGCCGCGTCGCGGAGAAACATTTCCACATAGGCCAGCAGCCAATGTGCGACCAGGACGGGTTCTGCCGGCTGCAGGTGCGTGTACGCGGGCATGGCTAATAGCGAAGACGCGCTGCCCGCTGCCTCGGCGCGCGCCAGGATCGCTTCGATCCAATCGGCGATCAGGTTTTGCAGAGTATCGATGCTTTGGCGCACGAAGAGGCGAAGGTCGGTTGCGATCTGTTCGTTGCGGCTGCGGCCGGTGTGCAGCTTGTAGCCGGTGGGGCCGATCAGCGCGGCGAGTTGCTTTTCCACGAAGTGGTGGACGTCTTCGGCTTCCGGATCGTTCAAAAATTCCGGCGATGATTCGGCGCGGCGGCCGATTTCTCCCAGCGCTTTCACGATCTCGGAAAGCTCTTCGGAGGAAAGTACTCCGGCTTGTCCGAGCGCGTTGGCATGAGCGCGGCTGGCGGCGAGTTCAAACGGCAGCAGCCGTTGGTCGTAGGGGAACGACCGCTGCCATTCTTCAAATTCGGGGTCAAGCGGCTGCCGGAAGCGGCCGGACCACATCTTCATTGCGGAACCTCAACCTTATTTTGCGTCTGGGCGCGGCAACGCGAGGGCAATCCCAGGATGCGGATGAAGCCTTCAGCGTCTTTCTGATCATAGCTTGCGCCCATGGTGAATGAGGAGAGGTCGGTGCGGTAGAGCGAGTAATCCGATTTTCGGCTGACGATGTTGACATTGCCTTTGTAGAGCGACAGCGAGACCGTGCCGGTCAAATTCTGTTGCGTGGTCTCGACGAAGGCGTCCAGCGCCTCGCGCAGCGGCGTGAACCACAGGCCGAAGTAAACGAGTTCGGCATACTTGAGCGCTACGTGTTGCTTGAAGTGCAGCAGGTCGCGATCGAGGCAGAGGGCTTCGAGTTCGCCGTGGGTGGCGAGCAGCAGCGTGCCTCCGGGAGTTTCGTAGCAGCCGCGCGACTTGATGCCGACGAAGCGGTTCTCGACCAGGTCGATGCGTCCCACCGCGTTGCGTCCGCCGATTTCGTTCAGCAACTCGACCAGCGATACGGGATCGAGAGCCTGGCCGCCCACCGAAACGGGCACGCCTTTTTCGAATCCAATTTCGACTTGCTCTTCTTTATCGGGAGCCTCTTGCGGCGACTCCGTCATTTGCCAGGTGCTCGCAAACGGCGCGTTGCCGGCGTCTTCGAGCTCTCCGCCTTCGTGGCTCAGGTGCCAGAGATTGCGATCGCGGCTGTGAATCTTTTCGCGGCTCGCGGTCACGGGAATGCCGCGCTTCTCGGCGTAGTCGAGACAGTCTTCGCGCGACTTCAGATCCCACTCGCGCCACGGCGCCACGACTTTCAGCTCGGGAGCGAGCGCCTGGTAGGCCATCTCGAAGCGGACCTGGTCGTTGCCTTTGCCGGTGCATCCGTGGCTGACGGCCGACGCGCCTTCGCGCAGCGCCACTTCAACCTGGTGTTTCGCGATCACCGGGCGGGCGAGCGAAGTGCCGAGCAGATACTTGTTCTCGTACACCGCGCCCGCTTTCAGCGCGGGCCAGACGTAGCCCGTCAGAAATTCTTCGCGCAGATCTTCGACCACTACCTTGCTGGCTCCGGTTTTGTAAGCCTTCTCCACCACGGCCTCGACGTCATCCCCCTGGCCCACGTCGGCGACCATGGCGATCACTTCGTAGGCATAGTTTTCCTTGAGCCAGGGAATGATGATGGAGGTATCGAGCCCACCGGAGTAGGCGAGAACAATCTTTTCAGGCATGCGCGCTCCTTGAGGGGAAGCGGCCCACGCCGCCGCCCAATAGCCATACGAGGATGGCTTTCTGAATGTGCAGACGATTTTCCGCCTGATCGAACACCACCGAGTTCACCGAGTCGATGACCTGATCGGTCACCTCGCAGCCACGATGCGCGGGCAGACAGTGCATGAACAGCGCATGGGGCTTGGCGAGCTGCATGAGTGCAGCGTTGACCTGGTAGGGGGCGAAGATGGCGGCACGTTCTGCCGCTTCCTGTTCGTGTCCCATGCTGGCCCAGGCATCGGTGTAAACCGCATCGGCTCCGGCAACGGCTTTGCGCGGGTCGGTCAGGATGCGGAGCGAAGCCCGGGTCTCGTCCGCAATAGCCTTTGCCATGGTGACGATGACCGGATTGAGCCCGTAGCGCTCCGGCGTAGCAATGGAAACTCTCGCGCCTACCGAGGCGCCCGCCAGCAGGAGCGAGTGCGCCATGTTGTTGCCATCGCCAACGTAGGCGAAATGAAGTTTCGAGAGATCGCCGAAATGCTCGTGCAGGGTGAAGAAGTCGGCGAGCGCCTGGCAGGGATGTTCGAGTTCGCTGAGCGCGTTGATGACCGGAACGCCGGCGTAGGTGGCCATCTCTTCGACGACCGCATGGCTGAAGGTGCGCAGCACGATGATGTCGATCCAGCGTTCGAGGTTATGGGCGATGTCGTAAAGCGACTCGCGGGCATTGAGGCGGCTGGCCGTCTGGTCGACGAAGAATGTGCTGCCGCCCAGGCTGTCCATGCCGGCTTCGAACGTCAGGCGGGTGCGCAGGGAGGGCTTCTCGAAGAACATCACCATCTGCTTGCCGGCGAGAACCCCGCGGTAGTCCGCGGGACGCTGCTTGAGCATGGAGGTGAGGTTAAAGAGGGTGAGAATTTCGGCGGGCGCCAGGTCGTGGATCGAAACGAGATCACGCGGCGCGGCCGGTTCCGGCGGCAGGTTCGGCGGGTTCATCGATGCCATGGGCTCGGTTCTCATTTGCGTTTCGTAACGCTCCATTTCCAAAAAATCTGACGCGGTTCGGGGGGTTGGCCCCCGCAAACCGTCCAGCAGGCTGCTGAAAAACTCGGGTTTCGTATCAGGGCATCGCTTTAGCGATGCCGTAAGTTCTTCGAAATCAGACGCCCCTTTAGGGGCTGGAATCGAAAATCGACTTTTTCCGCAGCCGCACTACGACAGCTCGCGAATCCGTCGGGCGAGCGCTTGCGCTTTCTTTTTGTCGGTGGCGACGAGCAGCACGGTATCGTCTCCGGCGAGTGTGCCGACGACCTCGGGCCAGTGCGAGGCGTCGAGTGCGGCGGCCACGGGCTGCGCGCTGCCGACCGTGGTCTTCACCACGAGCAGGTTTTGCGCCTGACGGATTTCCACCACAAACTGGCGCGCCAGATGCATGACCGGGGGCAAAACGCTTTCCGCGCCGAAGCTCTCGCCAGCGCGCCGATAGCCCTCGGGGCCTTTGACGAGTTTCAGTTCGTGGACGTCGCGCGAGAGTGTAGCCTGGCCGACGTCGAAGCCCTTGCGCTCGAGCTGGTGCTGGAGCGAGTCCTGGCTTTCGACGGGACCGTCGTCGAGTAGATCGAGGATCGCTTTGTGGCGCGCTGTCTTCGACATGAATAAAAATGCAACCGAATGCATAAGTATCCATTGGCCGAGATGGACGTGTCAAGCGGGAAATGCCGAGGCTAACCACAGGGGACACAGAGGAACACAGAGAACTTCCCCTGTGCCCTCTGTGCTCCCTGTGGTTGCCTTACCGGGCGGCGCGCGCCGGAATCTGGAAGTCCACGCCACGATCGTCGTTGGCTTTTTGGGTGGCGGGGAGATCGAGGTCGGCGAGGAGAATCTTATGGGTGCGGCCTGCGCCGAAGTCAAAGAGCGTATCGCCCACGATGGCGTAGTTGACCACGTCGGACCGGTGGCCGTCTTTGAAGACGAGCACGGTCGAGGGCTGAACGGCCACGGGTTCCTCTGGTTCACCGGGAGTCGGTTTGTCGGAAGCGTCAGCCTTCGGAGCCGAATCGCGGTCTCCGGCGCGTTTGGTGGGAGGATCTGAGTTCCGCGTGCCAGGAGCGTGGACGTAGTCGATGTCGGGTGAGTCATCGTCCGCTTCCTGGACGTAGGGAACGGCGTACGGAATGTAAGCCGGTTCTATGATGCCAACGGGGAAATCGGCGTGATCCTTATCCTTGCGGCGGTGGCGGCGCCCGGAGAACAGCGGCGGATTCGGGTTCGCCGGCAAGAAGAAGTTGGCACAGCAGTTTCCAAAAACAGGCCAGCTATTGCCGTAACCGTTGGGGCCGAGCGACGTTACGCTGGCTCGGACACCGGGCGTGGGGTTGTTACTCCCGCCGAAACCGAATGAAGTGACCGAGGGGGGTACACCGTTAATCTGCGCCTGAACGGGCAAACAAGCAGCGACGGAGAACGCCAACAAGAAGGAAAGCAGGAAACAGGACCGCATACCGGCCAGCATGGGAAGCCTCCCCCGCCTAGGGTACAGCAATTTGGGGCCTAACTGATTAGAACTCTCCGCCGGCGTGAAAGTTGCGCGAAAAAATTCGCGCCGGGGCAGGAATCCACCGGTTACGCCGCGGTCAAGGGCGCGCGGGACGTGATCCGGCGCAGTTCGAGCATGCGGTGGCGGACGTAGCCGTCCTCTGTCAAATGAGCGGAAGCAATGGCTTTGCGGCTGGTGGCAACCATCTGGTCGAGCGGGCGGCGTTGGGGGAATTGCGGGTCGAGTTCCCGGCAGAATTCACAAGGCCGGCTGGAGCGTGTGTCGAAGCGATAGATGACGGCTGGATCAATGTGTTCCACGAGAGGCGGCTCCTGGGAGGGGCGAGAACGGCTTCGCCCGGTTTGTGAGGCAGAGTCAGGATATTCTGCCTCGGCTGATTCATTAACTGTTTGAACGACGCCTTTGTACTACAAGGGATGGGACCTGTACAAGCCCTTCGTGGCGAGCGCAAATTTCCTGCTTCCGGGATGGCTCAAGTGTACAGGAAGCGCGGAAATCCCGGCTCTGACGTGCGGCGGCGTTGGGCTGTGATTTCTGGCATGATAAGGCCACGTTTTGTTCTGGAGTTCATTATTCTGGAGACCGTGTGAATCGCGCTGATGCCACCCCGAACCCCGTGTTCTTTTTCGACGTGGACAACACGCTGCTCGACAACGATCGCGTGGCGGAGGATCTGAAACGGTACCTCACGAATAAAGTGGGCGAGGCCAGCGCCGAGCGCTATTGGGAAATCTTCGAGCAGTTGCGCGCGGAACTCGGATACGCGGACTATCTGGGCGCGCTGCAAAGTTATCGCGTCGAGCGGCCGCGCGATCCGAAGCTGCTGGCCGTGTCGCACTTCATGGTGAATTATCCCTTTGCCAACCGGCTGTTTCCGGAGTCGCTGGATACGGTGGAGTACGCGCGGCGGTTGGGGCGGGCGGTGATCTTGAGCGACGGCGATGTGGTTTTTCAGCCGCGCAAGATCGACCGGTCGGGCCTGTATGAGATCTTCGAAGGGCACGTCTTGATCTATATCCATAAGGAACTGGAACTAGGCGATGCCGGGGCGAAGTATCCGGCGACGCACTACGTGATGGTGGACGACAAGGTGCGGGTTCTGGCGGCGATCAAGAAGTATTGGCGCGCGCGGGTGACCACGGTGTTTCCGCGCCAGGGCCACTACGCGCTGGATGCGGCGCTGGTGGCGCGGTATCCGAAGCCTGATATCACGCTGCAGCGGATTGGGGAGTTGCGGGAATATTCGTTGGAACAGATTTTGGCAGCAGCAGGAAAGTGAGTTCTTGAAGCCCTCTGCGTTCCCCTGTGCCCCCCGGTGGTTAAGAATTTCGGAGGGTTGAGCTTCGAGCCACGAGCAAACCCCAACATCCGTTTCCGCGTAGCTCGTAGCTCGCAGCAGTTCCCTTGTCCTACTCGGCTTCTTCCTCTTCCTGAGACGCGCCGGCTCGGACCAGGGTTTCCAATTCCCGGTTCAGACTGGCGCGGCTGGCCTCGGGTAACTCCAAAAAGCGGAAAGGCTGGAGGCATCCCTGGGTGGCCCACATGGGAAATATCATGCGCGCGCGACAGCGGATGCTGGTGCAGCCGATGTGGAACAGGACTGTCACCCGGATGCCTTCGTCGAGCGGTTGTTCGAGCGAAACCAGCCCGCCGTTGACAGAAAGCTGACTCATGCGGCCGCGGACCTGACGCCCGTTCTCGAGCAGCACCAGCGCAAGGATGGAGCCGCCGAGCTTGACGCGCGAGCCCCGTTGTCCTTTCTGGATGGCGGCGGTGGAGGACATTCTCCGTCAGTATGGCACCAGGTGCGGCGGCAGGGCAGATTACGAAAGTCAGGGCCTCGGTCTTGGCCGTGTTTCCGGAGAGACGGGGCTTGCCCCGTATCCCTCTGCCGCGACGCGGCAAGCCGCGTCTCTACGGGAGGTCAGCCCCCTTTAGGGGCTGGGCATCAAAAATCGGGCTTCGCGCCTCTTTCACTTTGCGAGGTTCTTGTCATACATTGCGCCGTAGGCCAGATACTGCGCGACGGGGTCGTCCAAATAACGGATCTCGACTTTCTCGACTTCCCCGTTCTTGCCCAAGCTGGCGGTCAAGTGAGCGTTCACGCCGGCAAAATATGTCGGCAGGTTGAGTTTCCGATAACGCGCGAGCACTTGATCGCGCAGCGCCGGATCGAAGTGGACGCCGTATTTATCGACCAGCACCTTGATCGCTTCGTAGTCGCCTTCCGCCTTGATACGCATCAGTTCCGCCAGAAGCATGCCAACGCCCTGGCGCATCTTTTGATAATCGGCCACATGAACGTAGGTCTTGCCGTCGCGGGTGAACTGTTCGATCGAACCGGGAACCTTGTCCGCGATGTAGTGTGCGATCAACTGCCGGTCGCGCTCGTGGTCTTCTTCAATCGTGTCGCCGTGCGGAATGCGCCGCAGTTGGGTCAAGGCGACCGCCGCCGCGTTGTCGTACATGGCCTTGGCCACTTCCTCCTGGTTCGAGATCAGGCCAAGTTCTTTCAGCTTGGGATCCCACACGTTCCACAGCGCCATCAAGTCGGCGCGTCCTTCCTCGAGCGTGGAAAAATATTCCTTCAGAAAAGGTTGGGCTCCGCCGCTGACGCGCTCACTCAGCTTGCCGGAGCCGTGCCCGATGACTTCGTGCAATGCCGTCATCAGGTCCTCAGCTTCCGTGCCGTACTTGGCGTTGCGTTCGACCTCGGCGGGCCCGGCGGCGAACTCCGCGATGGCCGTCTTGCCGGTGGCTTCGTCCAGGGCGCGGCTGCTGCCGGTGAACAGAAAATTCTTCGAGCCGTATTTCTCGTGGATCTCGTTTTCGTTCGGCAGATTGTCGCCGATCGTGGTTACGCTGAAATCGCCAGTTTCGATCAGGGTTTCGACCGCTTTCACCACCGGAAGTTTGAACGACTCGCGCTTGTACTTCGCGTCCCAGGGAGCCTTCGCTTCGAAATAGCCGGCGTTTTCCGCCAGTTTTTTCATGGCGGTGGTCACCGGCTTATCGGTGATGGTGACAAAACTCTGCGAGCTTCCTTTGGCGCCGCGGGCGTCGCGATAAACCTCGATGAAGCCGTTGTCAAAGTCCACCGTGGCATCGTTCTGAACCCAGGCGGTGCCGAACCAAACCCAGTCCGCGTATTCGCCAGTCTGGTAGAAGCGGATGAGATGGTCAATCGCCTCGGCTTGCTTGGGCTCGGCGTAGCCGCGCGCTTTCTGGAAGTATTCGACGGCCTTCTTCAGGAATGTTGCATACAGTCCGGGAGGAACCTTGCCGTCTGGTGTGCCGGCGCGGTAGATGAGTTCGGTAAGTTTGCCATCCGCGCTTTTGACCACCCGCGAGTTCAGCGAGTACTTATCTTGAAATCCTTTCAGATCTTCCAAACTCACGCTCTGATAAAAAGTGTTCGAGCTGGCCTGGATCGTATCTTTTCCTCCCGCCGGACTCTTGGCCGTAGTCATCGGCTCAAATGCGGGATCAAAAAGCGAAGCTCGCAATGACTCCAGTTCATGCGTCACATCAGCTGGTTTCTTCAGCGGCGGGAGATCGGCGTACGCCGTTCGAAAGGCTCCGTTTTGCTGCGCGATCAGGGCCGCCTTTTCCAGTTGTTCAAAAGTAAAAGACGGCAGAAATTTCTGCGACGTCATCTCATTGTGATTGCCGCGGTTGGCCCAGAAAAGCTTGGCGAATTCGGCGATCTTCGCCATCGCCGCCGGGTCAATCCCCTTCGGAAACGCCGTGACTTCCTCGAGCACACGTTTCTGCCGCAGACCGTAGGCGGACAACTGATCGTAAATAATAGGATCGATGGCGATCGAAGCCTGCGTCAGCCAGTACGCCAGCGCCTGCTGCCGGGGCGTCAGCGCCTGGAAGCTGGGAGCGCGCAGTTGAATGAATGCCGTGTCGCCAACGCGCTCAACGAGGACGTTGCCGGCGGCCTTGTCCTGCTGGCTCAGCGCCGGGGTGGCGAGGGAGAACAGGATGAGCAAGAGCAAATGCGAAAAGAAAAGTGCGGAATTAAGGGGCTTCAAGAATGGCCTCCATGCGATTCGGTCCGAACCGGACCAAACTTCGCAGGCTACCATAAACCGGCCTGCTGGGCTCGAAGGGATGCCGGGGCAACCACCTATTTACTCATGAGGTATTAACCATTTAGGATATATACAGAAACCTTACAAAAAAACTGCTCCCTCGATCTTTTAGAATCATGGAGTTACGCAAAAAATCCCGCCAAATCTTTGAGTTTAAAGGACTTATATGCAAAATATTCCGGAATAAGGACTTAGCGGCGGACCCTCCACTTTTTGGGATTTTGGAGGGGTCTGACTCCCGGTAATCGCCTCAAATTCTAGGTCCTTCCCCTTCGACTTCGCTCAGGGTCAGGATTTCGGCAGCGGGCTCCCGCTTCGCTCACGCCCGCTAAACGCCTCAAGTTGTCAAAGAGCGCTGAAAATGACTTTGGGCAGCTTCGAGGGCCGTCTTTGAAGACAGGCACACTTACTCATTGCCCTAATCAGGAACATTGTTGCATTGGTCGGGCTGGATGTCTGTGATGGCGGTCACAGTTTGGGTGTGACGAAAAAGGTCGGCTCAATGGCTGGCGTTGAGCGCGAGAGTTTGTATCGCGCCTTATCGGTGCGTGGGGATACTCGACGGTCCACTCTTGTTGCCGTAACCAAGGCGGTACGTTTGAAGCTTACGGTTGAAGCCGGGCCGTGAGGGACGGCTTTAGCCTTGTGGACACCCGCCGACCCTGTACAAATATGACAAGGCGCTTGACGTGGGCGGATGAGTGGCTACACTGGCTTACAGGAAGGTTCCCGCGAATGGCTACTGCCGCCACCCCACGAACTGAGGATATCTGTGTTCTTCAGGGGGACGCCTTCGACCTGTTCCGACAGGTGCCGCCCGACACCGTAGACTTGGTTATTACAAGTCCCCCGTATTGGGGTCACAGAGAATACGGGCTGGGGCACAACTGGAAATTCTTTAACCACATCCCAAGTGTTCGCAGAATAGGCCCTGTGTCGCCGGGATACGAGTGGTACAGGGGGAATGGCGGCGTGCTCGGCCTGGAGCCCTACCCTGAGTGGTACATCACTCATCTCGCTGAAGTCCTAGATAAGGCTGCGCTATGCCTCAAGCGCGGCGGTAGCGTGTGGGTGAACATCGGCGATACATACTTCGCTCGGTGGAGCAGCGTTCGGGACGCTGGTCGCCAAGGACTGTCCGACGATGGACGGTACCGCCGGAAAACGCCGCTGGGAGACTCCCGGCAGGAGAAGCAGTTGCTCCTAATCCCGGCGCGATTCGCCATCGAAATGCAAAGGCGTGGTTGGATAGTGCGGAATGACGTTATCTGGTACAAACCAAACGTGACTCCCCGCCCGGAGGGCGACCGCCTAAAGTTATCACACGAGCATCTCTTTCACTTTGTCAGGAAGCCGAAGCTCGGGCGACCAAAATATTTCTTCGCTCCTCAATATGCCGAGGACCGCCACAATGATGTAGTAATCGTCAATGCTGCGCCGGGCGAGAACGGTCACTCAGCAACATTCCCAAGAGAATTAGTCAGGCCTCGCATTCTGACGTGTTCTCCGGAAGGTGGCACTGTTCTTGACCCGTTTTTCGGCACCGGCCGGGCGCTCGAGGTTGCTCTCGAAGAAGGAAGGCAGGTGATTGGCTTCGAGTTGCAGAAAAAGTTTGCTGAATCTGCGCGGTTAAAGCTGACATGCCAAAGACGAACCAGAAAGCGGTCGTAAAGGCAGGCACGGACTTGCCACCCGGCAACTACATAAGTGAGTGGCTCGGTCACCGTGTCTATCCCTCAGTTCGGCTGGACGTATCGAGCTTCGTTGGAAAATCATTCGGTACATGTCCCTTCCTGTCCGACGCTCTACGTCAAAGTACGTCGTGCATCAAGAACGAGAACTCGTTCGGGGTCTGCACCGTAAATGCCGCCAGTAATGGCGCCGCTCAGGACTGGCTTGCGTGCCCTTACAGAGTCATCTCAAGCGGCTTAGTAACAAGCGCCTGCCAACGTATTTTCGGCCAGACCGATGTCCCCCATCCCGTGCCAGTGACTCTGCTGCAAGTTCCAGCGGAGCTCGCGGGTTTCAAAGAGAAAGTCCACGACGGCACATCAGGGTACGTCTTCTTCCAGGCGAAACTTGGAGGCGAGATTTCTGTTGTCGGCACGCCGAAGTCGCCGGAGATGTCGTTCGACGTGACCCTTGTAGAAATTCGCAATGAGGCTGGGAAATTCACTGTTGGGCGGTATGGCATCTTCGAGATCCAAACCATGGACTTCCACGGCTCCTACAGGGCGGCCGTGCAGAACCTTGGAGATGCCCTGCGACTCCATCGCAGCGAGTTTCCGGATGCCCTGCGACGGAATCTTCGATGGACTGGCGAAGGCGTGGAAGGCCCGAACATCGCCAATGTCTTTAAGCGTACGTTTTACCAGATTCTTATCAAGTTTCAGCTTTCAGGCCAAGGAGCAGCTGCGGGTACAGTGCTCGCGATTCCACAAGCCGTCTGGGACAGTTGGCAACCGTTCCTCGGTGCGCCCGAGTTAGAGAAGATGAGCGGTGATGTGTTCGCCATTAAAGCGATTGATGGAACTCCAAACGGAAGCGGATCAACAAACGCCTATATTACCGTGTTCGACTTGGACGGCGAGGCGAAGTCAGCCATTAGCCCGGTCAAAATTAATATGCATATCCGTGTCAACGCGGAGCAATTGGCGCATCACGCTTTCAAGGTTGTCCCGTCGGGAATGTTGAAATCACTCTCAAAGGCGGACTCCATCCTGACGCGCATCAAGGAGCGGCTCGTGGTGTATTGGCCGGGGATCTCGTAAGCCCCCGGCCCCCCGCCGACACAGTCCACCTCCTACTTCTTACGTTCGCCTTTGGATTCACAGAATTCTGCGAGTTCCTCCCATGTCACTCGATACGGGTATGTGTGGTCCGCGGGAGTCCAGTCCAAATGATTCTGGCGGACGGTGATGGTCCCGTGCTTACTCCCATTCTTCTTGCGAACGAATGTCACACCTATGTTGTCGATCTCGCGCTCTGGAATCGAGAACTTCACGCTGTTAGCCATACCATCTCCTCGTAGGCAATGAAAAAGGGCCACGGGTATCCCCATGACCCCCTCGGTCGGGATCATTATCTACCAGTCTCGACTAAAGATACATAGACCACTTTGGCGCTGGTTGGGTTGGGGGGTGAGAAGGGGAATGGAAGAGTCCGAGGTGATCGCGACGGAAGAACCCACCCTTCGGCTGGCGCTCAGGGCAGGCTCTCGAAAAGCGCGAGACGTGGGGTACCCGGCGATTGTCAACGGCTATGGATGGAATCGCTTTGTGAAGATGGTAGATCGTGTCATGCCGAAACGCGGAGAGACTCTCGAACTCCCATTTCCCGAGCCAGATGCAGAGGCTACTCCCTAGTCGCTTCTCTCACGACCCGGGCAGCGGATTGGCTGAAATCCTCGCGGGCTTTGGGCTTCTTGGGCGTTTGCTCTGGGCGGATGTCTGCTCTCTTTTCCACTTGATCGGCTTGGCGCAATGCTTTATCGGCTTTTGTACGCTTCTTTGCCATGCCCACAGTTTCCCACAGGCCGGTCTTCGGCGCTACCCCTGTGGATTTCAAACTGCACCACTACCGGAGTTGGAGAAATTGAACGAGAGCATTGTGGGAGCGATTGAGGATGTTTCAGTGTACTGTTCGGCCGTGCCGCTGCCAGTCGATTCGAATGCGGGCTTGGAGTCAAAGGCAGCGGGCGAGGGCGCCCGCTCCACACAAACAAAACCTTCACTCCGCCCCCCTTAGCCCCGCCACCCTCGCGTGTTAGAATCGTTATTGTGATGCCCCGAACCGATGCTTCCTGATATCGACAAATTGCTGGAGCTGCAGGCGGCGGATAAAGAGATCCGCCGACTGCGGGACGAAGTGGCCGCGCTGCCGAAACGCGTGGCGGCGATCGAGCAAAAGCTGGCTGGGACCAAGGCGCACCTGGAAAAGGTGCGGGCTGCAGGCAAAAGCGACGACGCCAACCGCAAGAAGTTCGAAGCCAACATTAAAGATCTGCAAGGCAAAATCTCCAAGTATCGCGACCAGTCCCTCGACGTTAAAACCAACGACCAGTACAAAGCGCTGCTGCACGAGATCCAGTTTGCCGAGCAGGAGATCCGCCTCAACGAGGACCGCATCCTGGATGTGATGGTCAACGTCGAAACGCGCGAAAAAGAAGTCAAAGCGGCGGAGGCTGAGCTCAAGGCGGAGACGGCCGAGATCGAAAAAGAAAAAGAAGAGGCGCGAAAAGTTACCGCGGAAGACCAGAAGAAGCTCTCCGAGTGGAATGCCAAACGGGATGCGCTGCGGCATGGGATTTCCGAAGATGTGCTTCGTCACTATGAGCGCGTGATGAAGTTCCGCGGCAGCGGCCTGGCGGAAGTCCGCGACCACAAGTGCATGGGCTGCCAGGTGATGCTGCGGCCCCAGATCTACAACGAAGCGCGCAGTGGCGCGACGGTGATGTTCTGCGAATCGTGCCAGAGAATCTATTACTACAATCCCGCCAACGAAGTGAAGCCGGAGCAGGAAGTCGTGACCGTTACCGGCAGAAAACGCGCCCGCCCCAAGGCGGATGCGCCGCAGGCGTGGTTCTACCGTGCCGATTACCCGGAGGAAGGCGAAGTGCTTCTGGTGTTCACCAATAGCGGCGGCGGTTCGACGCGGCGCATCTACGAAATGCACACCGGCCGCCAGTTCGGCGAGGTGCTGCTGCGCGAAGGCAATTACCGCCAGGCGTTTCCCGAGGATCTGACCGAGTCCGCCCTCCGCCTCAACGGCCATTGGGACGAGAAGGAAATCGAGGAGTGGGGCCCCGAGATACCTTCGAATGCGCTCGATCTTCTTCATAAAGATCTGCTCGCCATCCACCGCGAGCACAAGGCGAGCCACAAGCATTCCGCCTCTCCGGCGGAACAGCCGGCTGCCGGCTAGAGCGGACTCACAAACCCGGACACGGGAAAACGCGAGTGTTGCCCCACCCTCATTCTGCGACGATCGGCATAAGACGATCGGCCATAATTTGCAAAGGATTTTGCGGTAAGATTGCCCGCACGAGGTGAGTGATGGCCCGCCAAGACAACGATTTCAGCCTTCCTTCCGCATCCCGCCGTTCGTTTCTCAGCCTGTCGGCCGCGGCATCGGCCGCGCTGGCGTTTCGCATTGTGACCGAACCGATGCTCGCGCACGCTCGCGTGCACAACTTTCCGAAAGACGCGATCAGGATTGACGCGAACGAAAACCCGCTGGGGCCCGCTGCTCCGGCGCGCGAGGCGGCAGCCGCCATCCTCCCGCAGGGCGGCCGTTATTCCGACTACCTGACGGACGATCTGGTGAAGACGCTGGCGGAAATGGAAGGGCTGAAGCTGGAACAGGTTCGCGTCTATGCCGGATCGAGCGAGCCTCTGCATCACTCGGTCGCCGCCTTCGCCTCGCCGCAGCGCAGCTACGTCACCGCCGATCCGGGATACGAAGCCGGCATGTTTGCCGCCCATGCCGTCGGCGCGAAGGTGGTGAAAGTCCCGTTGACGAAAAGCTACGCCCACGATGTGAAGGCGATGCTGGCCGCGGCTCCCGACGCGGGCGTTTTCTATGTCTGCACCCCCAACAATCCGACCGGCACGCTGACCAGTCATTCCGATATCGAATACCTGGTCGAGAACAAGCCCAAGGGTTCGGTCGTGCTGGTGGATGAAGCCTACATTCATTTTTCCGACGCGGTTTCGGTCATGGACCTGGTGAGAGCCGGCAAGGACGTGATCCTGCTGCGCACCTTCTCGAAGATTTACGGCATGGCGGGCCTGCGCTGTGGCGCCGTATTCGCACGCCCGGACCTGCTGGAGAAAATC
Source organism: Terriglobales bacterium (assembly GCA_050014475.1). Lineage (GTDB taxonomy): Bacteria > Acidobacteriota > Terriglobia > Terriglobales > Acidobacteriaceae > Acidiflorens. Next base: position 34,611 of record JBEKDG010000010.1, read on the forward strand.
GAAAATTATGGCGGCTGGAATTTCATGCCAATCACCGCGCTCGCCGCCGCATCGGCCAGCCTGAAAGACGCGCAACTGGTGCCCGAGCGCAAGCGCATCAATGCCACCATCCGCGGCCAGGTCTTTGCCTGGCTCGACCGCAACGGATACTCCTACGTTCCCTCGGAATCGAACTGCTTCATGCTCGACACGAAACGCCCGGCGAAGGCAGCGATCGATGCCATGGCCAAACAAAATGTATTTATTGGACGCATCTGGCCGGTATGGCCAACCTACGCGCGCATCACGGTTGGAACCGCGCCCGAGATGGACCAGTTCCAGGCCGCGTTCCAGAAGGTGATGTCAGGCGCGGTGACGGCCAGTGCCGGCGCGATGCCGAGCGCGGGAGAATTAGGCAAACGGAATCTGGATGGGATCGCGATCCGCGCTTAACGGCTCTTCCGCCCCGTAGAGACGGGGCTTGCCCCGTCTGCACCCCGTTCGTGGAGGGACGGGCGCCCTCGCCCGTCCAAGCCGAGTACAGCTCGGCAGCTGCCCGTGGTCACAGCAACTTCCGATTCGCTATAACATCAATCCATGCCGAAAAAACGCGCCGTTTCCGCTAAGCACGCGGAGCCTTCTGTAAAACTTTCTTCCCGAGGAGTCGCCCGCCTGCAAGGCCGGCATCCGTGGGTCTATCGCTCTGATATCACCGAAGAAAAAGATGTCCCGCCCGGCTCCGTGGTCCGCGTCCTTGATCCGCGCGGCAAATTTCTCGGAACCGCGCTCTACAGTTCTTCGTCGCAGATCGCGATCCGCATGATCTCTCACGGTTCGGTGGCCGATCTGCCCGCGCTGGTCGCGGAGCGCATTCGTGCCGCCATCGCCTACCGCAAGGAACTCGTCCGGAATACCGATGCCTACCGCATCGTCTTCAGCGAAGCTGATTTTCTGCCCGGCCTCATCGTCGATCGCTATAACGACGTGCTCACGGTGCAAATCCTCACCCAAGCCATGGACGCCGCACCCGTGCGCGAAGCCATCGTGCAAACGCTGCGCGAAGAACTGCAACCGGCGGGAATCGTCGAGCGCGTGGATGCCCGCATTCGAGAACTCGAGCAGTTACCGCCGCTGCCGTCCCGCCTGCTTTGGGGAGAGAAGAGTTCGACCGTCATCAGCATGAATAGCGGGAAGATGAATGGCGGCGAAACCAACGGCGTCCGCTTTCACTACGACGGCCTCGAAGGCCAGAAAACCGGCGCGTTTCTCGATCAGCGAGAGAACTACGCCGCCGCAGCCGAATACGCGCACGGCGAAGCCCTCGACGCTTTCTGCTACCAGGGCGGGTTTGCGCTGCACTTGGCTTTGCACCCCGCCGCGAAGTGTTCGAGCGTCACTGGAGTGGACAGCTCGCGTCCGGCGCTGGAAATGGCGGAAAAAAACGCGACTCTGAACGGGCGCGAACTGGAGTGGATCGAGGCCAACGCCTTCGATCTCTTAAGGGAGTACGCCGCCTCGAACCGGCGCTACGACACCATCGTTCTCGATCCGCCGGCGTTTGCCAAGACCAAGCGGGACCTCGAAAAAGCCCTGGGTGGCTACAAGGAACTCAACCTGCGCGCCATGAAGATGCTGCGTCCCGGCGGGATTCTTGTCACCTGCTCCTGCTCCTTCCACGTCGGGGCCCAGGACTTCCTCGGAGTCGTAGCCGACGCCGCCCAGGACGCCCACAAATCCCTGCGCGTAGTCGAGAACCGCGGAGCGGCCAAGGACCACCCAATTCTACTGAATGTGCCCGAAACCAGCTACCTCCAATGCCTGATATTGATCGTAAGCAATTGAAAAATAATAATATAATGTGCTTGACAATAACACACTAAGATTTTATGCTTGCATGACACTAATTAACAACCCGGGAGCTTCCGAAAGCTCCCCGAATGAACTTCAAGTAGGAGGATTTAAGCTATGAACATGATTACGCGTTGGGACCCTTTCCGTGAGTTCGTCACACTCCAGGACCGCATGAACCGTTTATTCCGCGACCCTCGTGGACCGGTAGGGCAGGATGAATCGCTAACCACGACCGCATTTGCTCCGCCCGTGGACGTTTACGAGGACGAGCACAACGTCACGCTGAAAATCGAAGTGCCGGGAATCGACGAGAAGGACATCGACGTCCGCATCGAGAACAACACTCTGACCGTGCACGGCGAGCGCAAGTTCGAGAAGGATGAAAAAGAAGAGAACTACCGTCGAGTAGAGCGTCAGTATGGCAGCTTCACCCGCAGCTTCAGCCTCCCCAGCACAGTCAACCATGAAAACGTTCAGGCCGACTATGACAAGGGCGTGTTGAAGATCAAGCTGGCGAAGAAAGCCGAAGCCAAGCCGAAGCAGATCAAGGTAAACGTCGGCAGCCAGAAGACGCTGGAAGGCAAAGAGCCCAAGAGCGCCAGCAAAGCCGCATAAGGGAATCCCGATAGCTGTAAACTCAACGGGAGGCGAGAAACAGCGCCTCCCGTTTCATTTGTAATTGGCAATTTGTAATTGGTAATTTAAAAATCGAAAAGATTTGTCATCCTGAGCGAAGCGAAGGACCTCTGCATTCTGTCGCCGCCACCAAACTGCATGGGTTCTTCGCTTCGCTCAGAATGACATGGCAATAGTGGAGTAAACGTCCATGCCCAACGCGAATCTCGAAGCTTTCTGTCGTGCAGTTAGGGAAAGAACACTCCAGCACAGCGATGCAGTTCGTCTCCTTCACAACGAACAGCTAACGGGGCCAATCGTCGCTGTCCTTCGACAGGAACTCGATTCTATGATTCGGTGTATTTACCTTTTGTCGGTCAAAGACAGACGGCTCCGAGGCCAGTTAATTGTGCAGTCCCTGAACGGGCAACCCTGGACAACGCTAGAGGGAAAACGCGTGACGGACAGAGAAATGGTCACGCTGTCGAACAGGCTGCAGAATTGGACGCAGAACGTCTACAAATTCGGGTGTGCCTTCGTTCACCTCTCCGGGTTTTACGACTCCTCTGGTCGGGATCCATTCGATTCACTTACCCAAGACGAGCGCAACGACATTGCACATCATCTACGCTATTACCACGGCTTTCAGATGGACGCCAATACGAGGTTCCGTGACATAGTGCGGGTGCTGCCCGGTGTGCTGGAGAAAATATCGAGCAACCTTGAGTGCTACGTGCGTGATATCGAGAACGATTCAGACCTTGATGCTTAGGCGGACAACGGTTTTCAAATTACAAATTACAAATCACCAATTACAAATTGTAGAGCTCAGAAACAGGAGTAGACGTCCATGCCCATCCGTTGGGACAAATTCACAGTAAAAGCGCAGGAAGCCGTCCAGCGCGCAAACCAGCTCGCCTCCGAACACGGCAATTCCGAGCTTGCCCCGCTCCATCTGCTGGCGGCGCTGGTCGAGGACCGCGAAGGCATCGTTGCGCCCGTGCTCGAAAAGATCGGCATCGGGCCGCAGGCCGTGCTCAGCGACCTTTACAAAGAAATTGAGAAGCTGCCGAAAGTTTCGGGCAGCGGCGGCGCGGCCCAGCCCGCGATGTCGTCCCAGATCAACCAGGTTCTGGAGAAATCTTTCAAGGAAGCCGACACCTTCAAGGACGAATACGTCTCGACCGAGCACATGCTTTTGGCGTTGACCGATCTGAAGCGCGATCCGGCGCAGGAGCTGATGGCGCGTCACGGCGCAACGCACGATGCCATCCTGAAGGCGCTCACGGCTGTCCGAGGATCGCAGCGCATCACCGACCAGAATCCCGAAGCGAAGTACCAGGCGCTCGAACGTTATGCCCGCGACCTGAACGAGCAGGCGCGACGCGGCAAACTGGATCCGGTCATCGGCCGCGATGAAGAGATTCGCCGCGTCGTGCAGGTGCTCTCGCGGCGCACCAAGAATAATCCGGTGCTGATCGGCGAGCCCGGAGTGGGCAAGACGGCCATCGTCGAAGGCCTGGCGCAGCGCATCGTCTCCGGCGACGTGCCCGAAGCCCTGAAGAACAAGCGCGTCGTGGCGCTCGATTTGGGAGCCATGCTCGCCGGCGCGAAATATCGCGGCGAATTCGAAGACCGCCTCAAAGCCGTCCTCAAGGAAATCGAAGACTCGCAGGGCAAGATCATCCTCTTCATCGACGAGTTGCACACGCTCGTCGGCGCCGGCGCCGCCGAAGGCGCCATCGACGCCTCGAACATGCTGAAGCCGGCGCTCGCTCGCGGAGAGTTGCGCGCCATCGGCGCCACCACGCTCAACGAATATCGCAAATACATCGAGAAAGACGCCGCGCTCGAACGCCGCTTCCAGATCGTCTTCGTGGGCGAGCCGAACGTCGAGGACACCATCGCCATCCTGCGCGGGCTGAAGGAAAAGTACGAAGTGCACCACGGCGTGCGCATCAAAGATTCGGCCATTGTTGCTGCGGCAACGCTTTCGCACCGCTACATTTCCGACCGCTTCCTGCCCGATAAGGCCATCGATCTGATCGACGAAGCCGCCGCCTCGCTGCGCATCCAGATCGATTCCATGCCCACCGAAATCGATCAGCTCGAACGGCGGGCCACGCAACTCGAAATCGAAAAGCAGGCGCTGAAAAAAGAAGACGACGCCAACTCGAAAGAGCGCTTCGCCAACGTCGAGAAAGAACTGGCCGGCATTCGTGAACAATCGAATGCGCTTAAGGCAAAGTGGAAGCAAGAAAAAGACGTCATTGGGCGGGCGCGGCAGATTAAGGAGAAGATCGAACACCTGAAGCTGGAGGAGCAGACCGAGGAGCGCAAGGGAAATCTCCAGCGAGTGGCGGAGATTCGCTATGGGCTGTTGCGGCAGGCGGAGCAGGAACTGGCAAAGCTGACCGACAGGGCAGCGGGCGAGGGCGCCCGCTCCACACAAGCGCGGATGTTGAAAGAAGAAGTCGATGAGGAAGACATTGCTCGCATCGTCTCCAAGTGGACCGGCATTCCGGTTTCGAAGATGCTCGAGGGCGAGGTCAAGAAGCTCATCAACATGGAAGACCGCCTGCGCCTGCGCGTCATCGGCCAGGACGCGGCGCTCGAACGCGTGGCCAATGCCATCCGCCGATCGCGCGCCGGGCTGAGCGATCCCAAGCGGCCGATCGGCTCGTTCATTTTTCTCGGGCCAACCGGCGTCGGCAAAACCGAACTGGCGCGCGCGCTGGCCGAGTTTCTTTTCGACGACGAGCGCGCCATGGTGCGCATCGACATGTCCGAATATATGGAGAAGCACGCGGTGTCGCGTATGATCGGCGCGCCTCCGGGATACGTCGGCTACGAAGAAGGTGGACAGCTCACCGAGCAGGTGCGGCGGCATCCTTACGCGGTCGTGCTCTTCGACGAAATCGAAAAAGCGCACCCCGATGTGTTCAACATTCTGCTGCAGATCATGGACGACGGCCGCCTCACCGACGGCAAGGGCCGCAAGGTGGACTTCAAGAACACGGTCATCATCATGACCTCGAACCTGGGCTCGGCGTACCTGCAGTCGGAAAACATTCGCTCCGCCGATGGCTTCGAGCGGGCCTCGAAGCAGGTGATGGAGGCGCTGCACGCGCATTTCAAGCCCGAGTTCCTGAATCGCGTGGACGACATCATCATCTTCCATGCGCTCGGCAAGGAACAGTTGGTCAAGATCGTCGAGCTGCGCCTCGAAGACCTGCGCCGCCTGCTCGCCGACCGCAAAATTTCGCTGGAGCTCACCGACGCCGCCAAAGAGCTGCTCTTCACCGAAGGCTACGATCCAAACTTCGGAGCGCGTCCGCTGAAGCGCGCCATTCAGAAGCTGGTGCAGGATCCGCTGGCGCTGAAAATTCTGGACGGCGAAGTGCTGCACGGCGACCACGTGATAGTGGACGCCGATAAAAAAGCGGGCAAGATGACGTTCAAGGTCAGTGAGCGAGTCGGGGAGAAAGTGACGGCGAAGGCGAAGAAGTAATGCTCGGGTGGGGAAGGTTGTGTGGGGACGGGCGCCTCGCCCGTCCAGGTCGAGCGCAGCTCGACAGCGCCAGCGCAATGTCCACGCAAGTTTGTGGCATAAATCCAAACTGTCATCCATAAATCCACGCTGTCATCCTGAGCGAAGGAGCTGTGTATTTGCCTGCGCCATGCATAGGTCTTTCGCTTCGCTCAAGATGACAACCCAAATCTATGGCGCGATTTTACGGGACACGATACCAAGAATCCGCGTGAAACTCCGATAAAGGTTGCCGTTCCCCTCCCTGAGGTTGTAACGTACTCGGGCCAAGACTCAATTTTCCGTGGGGGATGGAATGAAGCTCAGCCGTTATCTGCTTGCGTTTATTTTTTTGCTGTCTTGCATCAGCCTTTCCTGGGCGCAAGCCGCGTCCGCACCCGCTGCGAAAACGGTTGTCGTCCGCGCCGGACACCTGCTTGACGTGAAGACCGGCAAGACGCTCGCCAATCAAACCATTTTGATTCAGGGCGACAAGATTGCTAGCGTTGGCTCCGACACGCAAGTTCCCGCCGGAGCGCAGGTGGTCGATCTCTCGAACGCCACCGTGCTGCCTGGATTGATTGACGCGCACACGCACATCACCTTCACTACCAACTTCGGCTATTCGCGCCTGGCGATTTCCGTGCCGCGCGAGGCCCTGACCGGAGCACGCAATGCCCGCGTCACGCTCGACGCCGGTTTTACGACCATCCGCAACGTGGGCGCCAGCGGCTTCAGCGACGTTGCCTTGCGCGATGCCATCAATGCCGGCGACGTGCCCGGACCGCGCATGCTGGTCAGCGGCCCGGCCCTGAGCATTACCGGCGGCCACTGCGACAACAATCTGCTGCCGTTTGAGGCTCACGTTCAGAACACAGGCGTGGCCGATGGCGTCGAAGCCGTCCAGCACAAGACGCGCGAGATCATCAAGTACGGCGCCGACGTGATCAAAATCTGCGCCACCGGCGGCGTGCTCTCGCATGGCGACAATCCGCAGGCCTCGCAGTACACGCTCGAAGAGATGAAGGCCATCGTGGCCGACGCGCACCGGCTTGGCCGCAAGGTCGCGGCGCATGCGCATGGCGCCGAGGGCATCCGCTGGGCGTCGGAGGCGGGCGTGGATTCGATCGAGCACGGTTCCTACATCGACGACGCGGCCATCGCCACGATGAAAAAGAACGGCACCTATCTGGTTCCGACGCTCTACCTCGCCGACTGGTTTCTGGAAAACGCGGAGAAGATCGGCACGCCGGCCGAGCTGATTGCCAAGGCGCGAGAAGTGATGCCCGCCGCGCGCAAGAACGTGGCGCGCGCATTTGCCGCGGGAGTAAAAGTCGGCTTCGGCACCGATGCCGCCGTGTATCCGCACGGCCTCAACGCGCATGAATTCGCCGTCATGGTGAAGCTCGGTCTGACGCCGCTGCAGGCGATCCAGGCGGCAACCATTAACGACGCCGATCTGCTCGGCTGGTCGGACAAGATCGGAAGCATCGAGCCGGGCAAGTGGGCCGACATCGTTGCCGTGGACGGCGATCCGCTCGCCGACGTCACAACTCTCGAACGAGTCAAGTTCGTGATGAAGGGCGGCGAGGTGGTCGAGAATCAGTATGGGAAGTAAGAACAAATTGCAGAAGTTATGAGGTCAGAATGCAGGAGCGAACCGAGACGGGTAAGACTTCTAACTTGACACGCTTGGCGGTCATCCTCGTGAGGTAGGTCTTTATTCTCAAGGCTTTTTCTTGAGCGCGCTTGTATGACTGGCGACGCACACCCATTTGCCGTTCAAATAAACCCACGTGTCCGTGAATCGCCCATAATGATCAAAGGGCTTACCTTTGTTAAGGCCTTTGGCGTGATAGATTCCAGCAACCACGGCCGCGTTTCCATATAGAAAGATCCGCTCGTCACTATTTGTCATAAGGCTGGGGGCGTAGGAGAGGTCTCTATTGTCAGCCAGGAATTGGGTCTTCGTCATGAAAGTACCGTCACTGTCCGTGCTGATGAAGGTGTCGGCCACCAACCCGTCCAGCGCCTTCGAATCGTGATGCAACTGTGCCTGGTTCCAGCCATTCTCCAGCGCAATCAATAAACTCTCGTTCCCGTGTGCGGACGCAGCGGGATTCTGAGCGCCGGCCAGAGAACCCGCGAGCCAGAGCAAGCACACTACAACTCTTGTCTTCATCATCTGGAGGGCCCCCCAGTGGGCAATCCACGCCTCTATAATACCGGAGCGTTGATTGATTCTAATTGACGGTCATTGCCTCACCGCAAGAGCAGGAAAACTCGCCATCAACTCGCCATCAAAACTGGGCACTTCGGGACCGATTCTTCCTCGTCCACGAGAACAGGAGTCAAGGCCAGCAGCCTCCCGATCTGCGGGAAAAGGGAAACCTCTACCTTCTAACTTCCGTTAGAATCCCCCAGTGCCTGTCCGCCTGCAGATTGAAGCTACCCGCGGCTCCGCCCGCGTGGGCAAGCTCATCACTCCTCACGGAGAGGTGGAGACGCCTGTGTTCATGCCGGTCGGGACGCTTGGTTCGGTCAAGGGCGTCTCGCAGGATGTGCTGGAAGAACTTGGCGTCGAGATTCTGCTCGCGAATACCTACCATCTTTTTCTGCGGCCTGGTGTTGAAACCATTCGCCAGATGGGCGGGCTGCACCGATTTATGTCGTGGGATCGAGCCATCCTTACCGACTCGGGCGGCTTCCAGGTTTTCAGCCTGAACGATCTCCGCAAAGTCAGCGAAGAAGGAGTGGCGTTCCGCTCGCACCTCGACGGCTCGCCGCACTTTCTGAGTCCGGAAAAAGCCATGGAAATACAGATCGGCCTGGGAGCCGACATCATCATGGCGTTCGACGAATGCACCGAGTATCCGGCCGACGCCCAGCGCGCGCGCGCCTCGATGGAGCTAACCCTGCGCTGGGCCGAGCGCTGCAAGAATTATTTTGAGGAGCACAAGGGCGAGGTGCCTTGGAGGAGCTGTCAGCTGTCAGCTGTCAGCTCTCAGGAACAGCGAGTGGACAGTGGCCAGTGGTCAGTGGCCAGTACCCAGTCTGTATTCGGCATTGTGCAGGGCGGCATGGACCTGGAGCTGCGCCGCGAATCCGCCGAACGAACCATCGACATCGGCTTCCCCGGATACGCCATCGGCGGGCTGAGCGTGGGCGAACCGCGCGAGCTTACGCGCGACATCGTCGAATCCACACTTGAACATCTGCCCTCCGACCAGCCGCGCTATCTCATGGGGGTCGGCACTCCCGAGGAGATCGCGCAGTACGCGCAGTCGGGCGTTGACATGATGGATTGCGTGCTCCCCACGCGCGCCGCCCGCCACGGATTGCTGTTCACCTCCGAAGGCAAAGTGTCGATCAAGCAGGCGAGGTACGCGCAGGACGAAAGCGCGCTCGATCCCGCCTGCGACTGCCGCGTCTGCCAGCGTTATTCGCGGGCCTACCTGCGCCATCTTTACGCCTCGAACGAACTGCTGGCGCAGGTTTTGAATACGGCCCACAATCTGCACTTTTATCTGGCCACCATGCGGACTGTCCGGGCCGGGATCCGGGCCGGCCACGCGCCCGCCGCCGGCGTTTCCCGGGTGTAAATTCGGCGTGGCGTCCTTGACACCTAGCGAGCCGTCCGGCATTCTATTTAACTTGGGGATAAGGGCAGTTTCTTTCTGTGCCGTTCCGACCGAAACCGGAGCGCGGCATCGCCGGTTCTAGCCTGCACGCTTTAGGTCCTCCGGCCGTAGAAGAAAAGAATTCCCGTTGTTACGCAGAGAAAGTTAATTAGCAATCGGCAGTCGTAGAGCTACGAGCTACGAGCTACGAGCTTCAAGCAATCGTTCGAGAGGTTGCTCGAAGCGCGTAGCTCGCAGCTCGAAGCCCTGCGGTCGTCACAGAGGATCAACTTGGCGTTGGAAATCATTTTGTCTGGCATGTCGTCTGGTAGGACTGGCGGATTGGCGTTTTGGTTGCAACTACCCGGTGGCACGAGTCTGCTCGGGCTGGCGCCCCTGCTGTTCATCTTTGCCATTTTTTACTTCCTGCTGATTTTGCCGCAGCAGCGGAAGCAGAAAAAGTGGCAGGCCATGCTGAGCCAGTTGAAAAACGGGGACAAGATCGTAACCAGCGGCGGCCTGCGCGGGACGATCATCAGCCTCAAGGACGATGCGCTGACCTTGCGCGTGCCGCCCGACAATGTGAAGCTCGAAATCAGCCGCGCATCGGTGGTGTCGGTGACGACGGCGGAAGAAGGAAAGTAGTCGATGGTCGCTAGTCGTTGGTCGCTCGCGAAGCGACTGTGGTTTTGACTAACGACCGACGACCAAAGACGATCGACTGGTTTTCATGAATAAGAACCTCAGTTGGAAGTTGGCAGTTATCGTCGGGATCCTGCTGGTCTTCCTGGCCGGCATCTTCGGCATTCCGAAGGACTGGTCGGGCAGGGGTGTGCTGGCGTCGATCGCCGACCGCATTCATTTGGGCCTCGATCTCCGTGGCGGCACACACCTGATCCTGCAGGTGCAAGTCAACGACGCGGTCAACGTCGATTCCGACAACGCGATGGCGCGCCTCAAGGAAGACTTCCGGACGCGCAAGATCAATTACGCCGATCTCTCCAAGCCCGATCCGGTGAAATATCCGGATTTGATCGTGGTCAAGGGCGTTCCGCCGGATCAGACGAGCGATTTCAAGAGCATTATTTCCGACCGGCTGCAGGAATACGACGCCAGCTCGGGCGCGGAAAATTCCTGGACGGTTTCGATGAAGAGCCAAAACCTCGCCGACTTGAAGAACCGCGCGGTTAGCCAGGCCATCGAGACCATCCGCAATCGCATTGACCAACTCGGCGTGAGCGAGCCGGTGATCCAGGAGCACGGCCTCGGCCAGTATCAGATTCTTGTCCAACTTCCGGGCGTGGACGATCCGGCGCGGGTCAAGGAAATCATGCAGTCCACGGCGATGCTCGAGATCAGGCAATCGCTCGGCGGACCCTATGGAAGCCAGCAACAGGCGTTACAGGAGCACGGCGGCGTGCTGCCTCCGGACGCTGTCTTAATGCAAGGCAAGAGCATTGGCTCCCGCAACGCCGAAAGCGGCGAAGCCTGGTACATAATCTCTCGGGCCTCGGCCGTGACCGGTCGCGATCTTCGCACGGCGGAGCCGAGCACGGACGAGAATGGCCAGCCGGCAGTTCGCTTTATTCTTACCGGTGAGGGTGGCCGCAAGTTCTACGCCTTCACGTCCGCGCATGTCGGCGACAACCTGGCGGTCGTTCTCGACAACAAGGTGCAGGAAGTGGCGGTGATCAAAGACGCCATTAAAGACACCGGCGTCATCAACGGCCGGTTCACCCAGCAAGAGACTCAGGATCTTTCGATGACGCTGCGTTCCGGTGCTCTGCCGGCCGGAATCAAGTATCTGGAAGAACGCACGGTCGGGCCGTCGCTCGGCGCCGATTCGATTCGTTCCGGCGTTCGCGCGGCCATGGTCGGCATGCTTGCCGTCCTCGTCTTCATGCTGATTTACTACCGCTGGGCGGGCGTGAATGCCGATATCGCCCTGATCCTGAACCTGGTCATCCTGCTGGGGTTCATGGGCTACTTCGGAGCGGTGCTGACGCTGCCGGGCATTGCGGGCGTCATCCTGACGGTGGGCATGGGCGTGGATTCGAACGTGCTGATTTTTGAGCGCATCCGGGAAGAACTGCGAAACGGCAAGACGCCGCCCTCGGCCGTGGAACAGGGATTCAGCCACGCCTGGATCACCATCGTCGATACCCACGTCACCACCATCGTTTCTGCCGCGATTCTTTTCATCTTTGGAACAGGGCCGGTAAAAGGTTTTGCCACGACGCTGGTGTTCGGTCTGGCCGCAAACCTGTTTACGGCGGTGTTTGTATCGCGCGTGATTTTTGATTGGGTGCTGAGCAGGAAGCAGCGAGGCGAAGCGCTGAGTATTTAGAAGCGTCGTTCGTCGTTCGCTATTCGCTGTTCGCGAAAGTCATTTGACTAGCGAACAGCGAACGACGAATAGCGAACAGCAGATTTTTGAAGGGATCGAAAGCAGCGTGGAATTCTTTAGAGATACAAATATCGATTTCCTCGGGAAAAAGTGGTATTTTCTCGTATTCTCGCTGGTGTTCAGCGTGGCCGGACTGCTTTCCATGGCGTTCTGGCATGGCGTCCCGCTGGGTGTCGACTTCCGCGGCGGCACGATTGTCAAGGTGAAGTACGCGCACACCCCCGATCCGTCCGCCATCCACTCGGAGGTCGAGCGTGCTGGATTGAAGAACGCCCGCGTTCAAAGATACGGACAAGCCGCCAATAACGAAGTGCTGATCGCCCTCGATATTCAGGAGACCAGCGAACAGGCTCTCGACAAGGGTAAGAACCAGATCCTTCAGGCGCTCGAAAGCAAAGCCATCGCGGGCAAACAGGATCTCAACAACTCCAGCTCCTTAACCATCGCGAATTATCTTTTGGAGAAAGACCCGCTCCACCTCGGCACCGAAGCCAACCCGCGCTACACCGCCATGACTAAGGACATTGTTGACTACCGCGACAAAGTAAAAGGCGGCGTGCTCGGCTCCATCGATGAACTAAAAAGTGTGGCCGATCCCGCGGCCGTCGCCTCGCTTCAGGACAATTTCTTCGTCTCGGACTTTGGTATCCTCAACGTCGAGATTGTCGGCCCGCAAGTTGGAGGGCAGCTGCGCAAGCAAGCCATCCTGGCCACCCTTTATTCGCTGGGCGGAATGCTGATCTACCTGGGGCTCCGCTTCGAATGGATCTACGGTGTCGCCGCCGTATTGACGGTGTTCCACGACACGCTGATTACGGTAGGCGCCTTCTCGCTGCTGAACTGGGAAATATCCCTGACCGTGATCGCGGCCATCTTGACCCTGATCGGATATTCCAATAACGACACCATTGTCGTGTTTGACCGCATCCGGGAGAACATCAAGCTGCTCCGGCGGGACAAGCTGGCCGACATCGTCAACAAAAGTATTAATCAGACTTTAAGTCGAACCATCTTGACAGCGGGCCTGACTTTCCTTACCGTGCTTGCTCTGTTCCTTTTCGGCGGCGAAGTGTTGCGTGGCTTTAGCCTCGCCTTGGTCATCGGAATCCTGATCGGGACCTATTCCTCGATCGCGATTGCCGCCCCGATTCTGGTCGCCTACCAGGAATGGCGGGGCGGGCGGGGCAAAAAGCCGATGGCCATGCCGCTGCGGTCCGGGAACGGTTCGGCGCAGCCGAAAGAAAAAGTTAAGGTCTAAATCCGGCCATGTGGCGTAAAATCATTGACCTGCCCGCAGAGGCAGGAAGTTCGTAGAGACCATAGCTCGAAAGAGCGGGAGCAAAGAGGATGCGGTCGGTGTCTAAGTTCTAGTACGGTCTGGTGTAGGAGAAGACTATGTTTGAAGACAGCCTCATTGAGTCGGGGAATAAGCTCAAGACCAAGCGGTTGAGCACCACGATCATTTCCTTCCTGCTGCAGATCGGGCTCATCGGGATCCTGATCCTGATCCCTCTGATTTATACCGATGCGCTGCCCAAGACGCAGCTGATGACCTTCCTGGTAGCGCCGCCGCCGCCGCCGCCGCCGCCCCCCCCGCCGGCAGCCGCTGTAGTTAAGGTGGTGAAGATGCAGAGCGAGCTCGTCAACAACCAGTTGCGCACTCCCACCAGGATTCCAGACAAGATTCAGATGATCAAAGAAGAGGAAGCGCCGCCGGATCTGGGTGCTGGCGGCGTCCCGGGCGGCGTCCCGGGCGGCATTCCCGGAGGCTCGGCGGGCGGCGTGATCGGCGGCATCATCAGTTCGACGGCCAACCTCCCGAAAGTCGCGACCCCGCAGCGCGTTCGCGTTTCGTCGGGCGTGTCGACCGGTCTTTTGATCAAGAAGGTTCAGCCCAATTATCCGGCGTTAGCAAAACAGGCCCGAATTCAGGGGCATGTTCTGCTGCAGGCGGAAATCAGCAAGGACGGCACGATTCAGAACCTGCAATTGATTAGCGGGCACCCCATGCTGGCGCCGGCGGCGATCGAGGCCGTGAGACAATGGCGATATAAGCCCTACCTGCTCAATGGCGAGCCGGTGGCGGTGGAGACCCAGGTGGATGTGATCTTCAGCTTGTCCGGAGGCTAGACTCTCCCGGTCGGCTTGTGCCGGTTTACGTTGTGCTGGTTTAACATTAAGTTGGTGGCGGTTTAGAGCCTCCCCGTCCCACCTTTTCCCGAGACGGGAAGCCAGGGTGGTTTTGGCACCCGGGGGCAATTCTGCCCACTTTGCTTTTCGTGCATCAAACGGTTCAGATCGACAGGGTTCTGAAAGGTTTTGATCCGCGGTGGTTTTGGGAAGGGCGCCAGGGCGCCGGTTTTCCCGTAGAGACGCGGCTTGCCCCGTCTCCTGCCGCAGAGTGAGACGGGGCAAGCCCCGTCTCTACAGGGGAAGAAGGAATTTAGGAAGCGTTTAGAAACGAGCTCGAAACAGTTCTATCGAAACAGTTCTGAGGAGGAGAAGCAACTCATGGTAGTGAACCTGGCAGCAGTCGCACTCTGTAATTTCCATCTTTTCGCCGCCTGGCTCTTGCAAGAGGGCCAAGTCGGTTGGGACCCGATTTCGCTCTGGAAACAGATGGGCATTCTGGCGAAGGTCGTGGTTATCATTCTGTTCATCATGTCGGGGTGGTCGATCGGCGTGATGATTGACCGTTGGATGGCTTTCAACGCCGCCCGCAATCAGTCACGCTCGTTCGCTCCCGCGGTTGCCGGAGCGCTGCGCGAAGGCAAGATTGACGAAGCGATCAAAGTGGCCGAGCGCAACAAGAAAAGTCACTTGGCCAAGGTGGTCACCGCGGGCCTGATGGAATTCAAGGCCCACCAGGACAGCCCGGGTGAAATACCTGGCGAGACCATTGAAGCTTCCAAGCGCGCGCTGGAGCGCACCGAAGCCATCGTGCACGCCGAACTGAAGCGTGGCTTGGGCGGTCTGGCGACAATCGGTTCGACGGCTCCCTTCGTGGGACTGTTCGGAACGGTGGTCGGCATTCTGAACGCCTTCAACGGCATCGCCAAGGAAAAAGCAACCGGCTTGGCAGCGGTCGCGGGCGGCATTTCCGAAGCGCTCGTAACCACCGCCGTCGGCCTGTTTGTGGCGATTCCGGCCGTTATGATGTTCAACTATTTGACCGGTCGCGTGGAAGCGTTCGACGTGGAGATGGATAACTCCTCGAGCGAACTGATCGATTACTTCCTGAAGCGCCGGAGCATGCGCCGCTCCTAAGGCCACGGGTTTTGGGCCGCCGCAAAAGCGAGGGCCGCAAGAACCGGGGGTTGCAAACATGAGTTGCGGAAGAGGCGCTGGTTCCCACCGGCGCCTCCGCTTCCTCATCGCTGCGGTCCCCGGCCAAGGGCAAGCGTACGCAGGAGACAGAATTCCATGGCATTAGCAAAGCGAGACGAAGGGTCCAAGGTCACCTCCGACATCAACGTCACACCCATGGTGGACGTGATGCTGGTGCTGCTGATCATCTTCATGGTGGTCACGCCCATGTTGCAACATGGCATTCCCGTGGACATGGCCAAAGTCAATAATCCCACGGATATGCACGACGCCGACAAGGAAGACGCGCTGCTGGTTGCGGTCAATCGCGATGGCCACGTGTTCTTCGGTACGGATCCGGTCAAGGTGGATGAACTGACCGAGAAGATCAAGGATCGCTTGGCGAACCGGACCGACAAACGGGTCTTTCTCAAGGCCGACGCCCGAGCGAAATTCGGCTGGGTGGTCGAAGTCGTGGACAATGTTCGCGCCGCCGGCGTGGACCAACTCGGCCTTTTGACGGATATAAAGAAGGCCGGAAGCATGGCCCCGCCGCCAGGCGCCACTACGCCGACGCCTAAGGGCGGGCAATAACAGGCAATAGCAATACAGGAGATCGATTATGGGTATGGCAGTTGGCGCCAAAGGTGGTCAGAACGCGAACATGAACGTCACGCCGCTGATTGACGTGTTGCTGGTGCTGCTGATCATTTTCATGGTGATCACGCCGCTGACGCCCAAGGGTTTGGAAGCGTTGGTGCCCCAGCCTCCGCCGAAGGATCAGAAGGCACCGCCGCCCACGCCTGATCGCACCATCGTGGTGCAGTTGATCGACCACGGTCCCGGCAACGCACCCGGGCTCAAGATCAATCAGGACGAGGCCACGTGGGAATCTCTGCAGGGCCGCCTGGAAGACATTTTCAAAACCCGCGCCGAGAAGGTCATGTTCGTGAAGGGCGATGACAATGTGCCCTTCGCCGACGTCGCCAGCGTCATTGATATCGCGCATTCGGCCGGTGTCGACAAAGTCGGCTTGATCACAGCCAAAATCGAAGCGGGCGGCTAGAATCGGGTGATCGGATCATCGGGTGATCTGAGAGCCGATGATCCGATAGCGAAAGGCTTGCGTTCCGGCCTTTGCGCCTGGCTGGTCGTTCCGCGTTAGGTTATTTTCCGACACTCCGCTGCAAGGGAGATTCATAAAGCAATGAAAACGATGCAAAGACTCCTGGTGGTATTCGCCGCCGCACTGGTGATCCTCTCTGGCACCGGCTGCAACAAGCTTAAGGCGCGCGACCACCTCAACAAGGGCGTACAGGCTTACAAGAACTCGAAGTTCGAGCTAGCAATCGATCACTTTCAGCAAGCCGTCGCCCTCGACCCCACACTGATCAATGCCCGCCTGTATCTGGCCACAGCCTTTGCCCAGCAG
This sequence comes from Terriglobales bacterium, assembly GCA_050014475.1. Classification (GTDB taxonomy): domain Bacteria; phylum Acidobacteriota; class Terriglobia; order Terriglobales; family Acidobacteriaceae; genus Acidiflorens. Next base: position 51,350 of record JBEKDG010000010.1, read on the forward strand.
TACATTCCGGGCGCCGATACTCCCGACAACAACCGCTTTGCCGAGCAGGCGATTGACCAGTACAAGCAAGTGCTGCAGAAGGATCCCAAGAACATCAACAGCATCAAGGGCATCGCCTATCTCTATCTGCAGATGAAGAAATTTCCCCTGGCGAAGGAATTTTACAAGAAAGCTTCCGAGATCGATCCCAACGACCCCGAGCCTTATTACTCGGTGGCCGTGATCGACTGGACGCAGACCTACGTGCCCCGTCAGGAAGAGCGCGCCAAACTCGGCATGAAGCCCGACGAGTCCCTGCCTGCCAAGGACAAGAAGGTCTGTGCCGAGATGAAAGAGAAAAATACCCCCAATGTTCAGGAAGGGATCGACAACCTGAACAAGGCCCTCCAGCTCCGTCCTGATTACGACGACGCCATGGCCTACATGAACCTGATGTTCCGGGAACGCGCCGATATCCAGTGCGATGACCCGGCAGCCCGCGCCGCCGATTTGAAGGCCGCCGACGAGTGGGTTGACAAAACCATGGCCACCAAGAAAGCCAAGGCGGAAAAACAGCCCGGCGCAGGCGGCATCGTCATGGATCAGAACAAGTAAATTCCTTCGCTCGTGTGGGGACGGGGCTCTGCCCCGTCCCAGCCGAGCGCATCTCGGCCCCGCCTGCAACGCCGCCGCCGCAGAATTCTAACTGCAATAAACTTCGGCTTCGCCTGTAGAGACGGGGCTTGCCCCGTCTCCGGAGACGCGGCAAGCCGCGTCTCTACGGGAAATCATGCGCCCCTTCAGGACGCTGGGCGACAGACATTCCCTCAAATCACAACCACCAGTGATTTGCGGTACGCACACCCCCACTCCCACAGGTAAAATCAGGGCGGCACCGCGCGTCCAGCCAGACGCGCGCAACCGGGACGTGTTCAACCAGGAATGTTCAAGAAGATTCTGATCGCCAACCGGGGAGAGATCGCGGTGCGCATCACACGCGCCTGCCGCGAACTGGGCATCGCCACCGTCGCCGTCTATTCCGACGTTGACCGCGCCGCGCTCCACGTCCGTAAGTCGGACGAAGCCTACTCCATCGGCCCGGCGGCGGCGGCCGAGTCTTATCTTCGGATGGACAAGATCCTCGACGTAGCCAAACGCTCTGGCGCCGAGGCCATCCATCCCGGCTACGGCTTCCTCTCGGAAAACGCGAAGTTTGCGCAGGCGTGCGCCGATGCGGGCGTGAAATTTATCGGGCCAACTCCGCGCTCCATGGAAATGATGGGCTCGAAAACCCGCGCCCGTCAGGAGATGGAAAAAGCCGGCGTGCCCTTTGTTCCCGGAACCTCGCGCGGCCTCGCCTCTCCCGAAGAAGGCGAAGAAGTCGCCGAGCGCATCGGCTACCCAGTGATGCTGAAAGCCGCGGCCGGCGGCGGGGGCAAAGGCATGCGCCTGGTGCACACCCGCGAGGAACTTCGTTCCGCGCTCGAATCCGCCCAAAGCGAGGCGCAGCGCTCTTTCGGCGACAGCGAAGTCTATATCGAAAAGGCGATCGTCAACCCCCGCCACATCGAGATGCAGGTGCTGGCCGACGAGCACGGCAATACCGTCTGGCTCGGCGAGCGCGAATGTTCCATCCAACGCCGCCACCAGAAAGTTCTCGAAGAGGCGCCTTCGCCGATTGTCGATCCCGACATGCGCCGGCGGATGGGCGAAGTTGCGGTCAAAGTGGCGCAGGCGGCCAACTACACCAATGCCGGCACCGTCGAATTCCTGGTCGATCAGGAGAAAAACTTTTACTTCCTCGAAATGAACACGCGCCTGCAGGTGGAACATCCGGTCACCGAGTTAACCACCGGACTCGATCTCGTGCACTTGCAGATCCGGATCGCGAGCGGCGAGAAGCTGCCGTTTACGCAATCCGACGTGGAGATTCGCGGGCACGCCATCGAGTGCCGCATCTACGCCGAAGATCCCGATAACAATTATTTTCCCAGCCCCGGCAAGATCACGGTGCTGCTCCAGCCCTCGGGGCCGGGAATCCGTCGCGACAGCGGCATGTACGAAGGCTGGAATGTTCCCATGGAGTACGATCCGCTGCTTGCCAAACTGATCGGCTACGGCACCGACCGGCAGCAGGCCATCATGCGGCTGGAGCGAGCGCTCTACGAATATTTCGTGGCCGGAATCAAGACCAACATTTCGTTATTCCAGCGCATCCTGCGCGACGCCGATTTCCAGGCGGGGAAACTCGATACCGGATACCTGGATCGCCTGCTCGCGAAAAACAATCAGGCCGCCACGGCGCACGCACCGGAGCCCCAATTCGAAGCGCTGGAGACGATCGCCGCCATTGCCGCGGGAATGTTTGCCGTGCTCGATCCGGCTTCGCCCGTGAGCAAGAATGGCGACACCGGTGGGTCAGGTTCGGTTCCATCCAACTGGAAACAGAAGGGACGCTCGGAAGCGCTGCGCTGATCTTATGGTTTATGAAGTCATCGTCGGCGGCAAACCACACCGGCTCGAGCTTGAAAAAGTCGCAGGTGGATGGGCGTGCCGCTTGGACGGCCAACCGGTCCCTATCGACGCGTTAATCATGCGCCGCGACGTTTTGTCCCTGTTGGTCGACGGGCACGCCTACGAAATTAAGCGCGAGCAGACTGCCACCGATCTCCACATGTGGGTAGGCAGTTCCCGCTTCGCGGTCGAGTTGCGCGATCCGCGCTCCCTGCGCTCGCGCCAGAAAGCTGCCGGAGACGAAAAGGGCCCCAGAAAAATTTTGGCTCCCATGCCCGGACGCATCGTGCGTCTGCTCGTCGCAGAAAATTCCGAGGTCGAAGCCGGCCAGGGCATCGTCGTAGTCGAAGCCATGAAAATGCAGAACGAAATCAAGTCGCCAAAAAAGGGAGTCGTGAAAAGCATATTGGCGACCCCAGGCGCGGCGGTGAACCCCGGCGACGTGTTGGCCATCGTGGAATGAGGTAGTTATGCACCGTTGGATTCTCTCCGTAATTCTCTTATTCGCGGGCATCGGTAACGCACAATCGAAACCCGCCGATGCGAGTACGGGCGCCATCCCGCAGAATTCCTGCAACTCCGCTGATGAAAGCGCACTCCGGCAGATCAGCAAGCAGTGGAAGGATGGCTACAACAACGGGAACGCCGCCAAGGTCGCATCGCTCTACACCGAAGACGCCTACTACCTGACGCAGCATTTCGTCGCCGGTTTTGTGCACCCGCGCTCTCAGATCCAGGCCTATGTTCAGCGTGGCGTCGATGCTCGATATCACATCGACACGATTGACGTCGTCCGGCTGGATTGTTCCGGAGATCTCGCATACACCGTTGCACGCTACGAAGCGACGAATGCGGGACAGAAAGCTTTCGGGGTCAACCTCGTCGTCCTCAAGAGAGTCCAGGGAAAATGGCTCATCGTAGCGCATGAATCCGCCGTCCCCGACCCAGCCACGGCAATCCAGAGCCTCGACCCGCCCACAACTCGCCGATAGCCGGAGCCTGGAGCGGAAAGCCCACCGCCGAAATCGCCAACGCCCAAGTACCTACGTCATCTGAACCTGGAACCCTCCCTGCGCTTACCATAGATTGCAGCGTTGGAGGTGCCGTTTGAAGCTGCAGCGGATCATCAGTTTCGCAACCCTGGCAATCTCGATTCTTACGCTCGTCCTCGTGTTAAGACGGCCCGCGCCGCTTGCGCCCGCTGCCGCACCCGCTGCGGCTGCCGCCAATGCGCAGTCTTTCCAGGAGAAGGTGAACCGGCTCGCGCAGCCCAAGGCGCCCGGCGAAGGGGAGAGCGAAGTCCGCATGAATTCCGGCGAATTGTCGGCCGCACTCGCGCAGGCTGCCGGCCTGTTGCCGTCGGCCGCGCCCGCAAATGCTTCCACTAGCTCTCCCTCCGCAAGCGGGTCAATGGAGTTCCCCGGCGCGGTTCCCAATATCAAGGATTACCAGGTCTCCATGGATGGAGACATCGTTCGCGGTCAATTTCTCACGCAGATCGCCGGCAAAGACGTTTATCTCACCTTGGCCGGACATCTCGGCTCCAAAGATGGTTACGCCACCTTCGATGCTACCGAGGTCAAGGTCGGAGATCTCTCCGTGCCCGCATCGCTGGTCAACGAGGTGTTGCAGAAAAAACTGGCCGAACAGCGCGACCAGCTCAAGCTGCCGAATAACGTCAAGGATCTCAAAGTCGAAAACGGCGAGCTGGTCTTCGTGGAGAAATAACTTCTGCTGTGTCCCCTGTGTTCCCTGTGGTTAAGAAGTCCAGGAAGTCATGACCACAGAGGACACAGAGGAGCACAGAGAACTTACTCGCAAATGCCACCCGGCAGAAAATACCCCACACCTACGAAAACATCCGCTTGTAAAGCAAAATTTGCCCAGCGCGCTACACTATGGGTTCCTTCCAGCAGAGTCTTCTAATGTCCATCTAATCTCGTTCTAACCGCATCCGTTTCAAATCGACGGTATGACGACTTTCCCGATCCCGCCCAACTATGCCGACCGCGTCCTGGTGGCCAGCCCCAGTCCAGCGGTGCGCCAGCGCGTCCTCGAAAGTCTGCGTTCCCCCGTCCGCCGCTTCGAACAGGCCACCGGAGGAGCCGAAGCCCTCGGCCATTTGGAGAGCGGCTTCTGGCAGGTGCTGTTTCTCGATCGCCGCCTGCCCGACCTCGACGCCGAGGAACTGAGCCAGACCGTGCGGCAGCGCTTTCCCGGAATCGAAGTCGTGCTGCTCGATCCGGAGAGCGATGCCGAACCCGCCGTGGCCGAAGAGAAAGCAAGCCTGCTTGCGGAAATGTGGCCCGTCGCAGATCCCTCAACAGACCACGTAGAGGCGGACGCCCTCCTTCGACTTCGCTCGGGACCCGCCCCAGCCGAGCGAAGGTCGGCGATGGATGGCGCCGAAGACGAGCTGCTGCCCCCGGCCCGCGCCGCCCACTCCGTTTTCGAAGCTCCCTTGCCCGGAATGATCGGCAACTCACGCATCATGCAACCCGTGTATCGTCTGGCGCGCCTGCTGGCGCCGCGCAACACAACCGTCCTGATCACCGGCCCGACCGGCTGCGGCAAGGAAATCGTCGCCCGCGCCATTCATCATTTGAGTCCGCGCGCCGGGCGCGCGTTTGCGGTCGTCAATTGTGCCGCCATTCCCGAGACCCTGCTCGAAGCCGAACTCTTCGGATACGCCCGTGGCGCATTCACCGGAGCCATGCAATCCTATGCGGGAAGAATCCAGGCGGCTCAGGGAGGCACGCTCTTCCTCGACGAAATCGGCGAAATGCCGTTGAGCCTCCAGCCCAAGCTGCTCCGTTTTCTGGAGCAGAAAGAATTGCAGCGCCTGGGCAGCGCCGAAGTCGTGCGGGTGGATGCCCGCGTCGTCTCCGCCACCAACGCGCACCTGCTGACTCTCGTGCGCGAGGGAAAGTTCCGCGAAGATTTGTACTACCGTCTCTGCGGCTTCCCCATCGAAATTCCGCCGTTGCGCGACCGCCCCGAAGATATTGCGCAACTGGCCGCGCACTTTCTCGGAAAATATGCCTCGCGCCTGCCCGCGCCGCAATTATCCGCCCCGGCGCTGCAACTGCTGAAAACGCAGCCCTGGCCCGGGAACATTCGCGAACTGCAGAACGCGATCGAACGCGCGCTGATCCTCTCCGAAGACCAAGCGGTGATTCGCCCCGAACACCTGTTGCTCGCGGACTCGAGCTTTCGCAACTCGCGCTAGGGCCCCGGATGGACAAAATTCTCCCGCCTGTAGAGACGGGGCTTGCCCCGTCTCCGAAGACGCAATGAATTGTTATCCCGAGCCTGAGCGAAGGCTTTAACCGCGGAGGGCGCAGAGTTCGCGGAGAATTTGTTGTTTCTGTATTTGGACGCGGGGCCTGTTTTGAGCTTTTATTCTTGTTTTGCTCCGCGTCCTCTGCGCTCTCCGCGGTTAAAGTCTTCGCTTACGGTCGGAATGACAAAGCCTGGTGAATTGAGAGTTGAAGGACGGGGCTCATTTTCACCAAGGCGAGCGATAGGTCGTCTTCATCCGTACCCCGCATAAGAGCGTTCTAAGGCAATTTATGCCGGGCTGGCATCGCCGTTGCAGAGTGATATGCATGTCCACCTCTTCTCCAACCCCACGAGATCCGGCGCGCGACCCCGAACATCCCCTGGCCCGCGCCTTTGCGTCGTTCACCGAGGCGGCGGGTTCGCTCGAGCGTACCTATGGACAACTGCAAGGGCAGGTGTCTCATCTCCGCCAGGAACTGGAAGTCACCAACCGCGACCTGGCCACCAGTCTCGAAGAAAACCACCGCATCCGCGAACGCCTGCGCCGCATTCTGGAAGGCTTGCCGTGCGGCGTTCTGGTGATCGAAGCCGGAGCTCGGATTTCGACTCTCAATCCGGAAGCGGCACGCCTGCTCGGCGGCAGCTTCGAATCGGCGGAGGCGTTGCCCGGCGCGCTCGCGGCGGCGCTCGACCGGGCTCGCCAGACGGGCGAAGAGCCCGAATTGCCGCTCTCTGGTTTGGACAAGCCTGGTTTGGATCAGTCTTCTTTAGATTTAGACCCGTCTTCTTCCAATCCGGCCAAACCCGTGTGGGTCGCCATCCGCCACGCCTGGCTGGAGCAAAGTCAGGCCCGCGCCACTTCGGTGTTTATCCTGCGCGATGTCAGCGAGGCGAAGAAGCTGGAACACGATCGCGAGCACCTTCGGAGGCAGCAGGCCCTGGTCGAGATGTCGGCCCTGCTCGCGCATGAGATCCGCAATCCGCTGGGCAGCCTCGAACTCTTCGCCGGACTCTTAGCCGAGGCTAATCTCGAAGGTGAAAGCCGCCGCTGGATCGAACATGTCCAGGCGGGTCTTCGCACTCTTTCCGCCACTGTCAACAATGTGCTTCACCTGTACAACACGCCCCAGCCCGAACTCGCCCCCACCGACGCGGGCCAGCTTCTCGACTGGGCCTACGATTTTCTGCTGCCGCTCGCCAAGCAGGCGCGCGTCGAAATGCAGGTCATCAACGGCCTCAATGGCATCACCATTCATGCCGACCGGCACCGGCTCGAGCAGGTGCTGCTCAACCTCGCGCTCAACGCGTTTCGCTTCATGCCGGGCGGCGGATGGCTCTCGATTCGCGGCATCGACTGCACCTCGTCGGAGGGCGCGGAGGGCGGCGGCGTCGAAATCGTGGTTCGCGACACCGGGCCGGGCATTGTGCCGGACGACCTGCCGCGCATCTTTGAAGCGGGATTCAGCACCCGGCCCGGCAGTTCCGGACTCGGACTCGCCGTCTGCCGCCGCATTCTCGAACAGCACGCGGGCTCGATCTCGGTCGAGAGCCGCGCCGGTTACGGCGCCAGCTTCCGGCTCCGCCTTCCCCGCAATGGAGCGATGGGCGCCGGACCTTCGCCCGAAGATTCGTCCGAACACTTGCCCGAGCATCCGCTGGAAAACCCGTCCGAACCTGTTGCCGGATCTGCCGCCGAATCTGGAGCCCAGCTATGAAGCGGCTCCTCATCGCCGACGACGATGCCGGCATGCGCGCCGCTCTCGAAGCGCGCTTCCAGCGCCGCGGATGGCTGGTCGATGTCGCCGTGAATGGCACCGAAGCGCTCCAGAAGTTTCGCGCCGGCCTGCATTCGCTGGTGATCACCGACGTGCGCATGCCGGGACGCGACGGCTTCGAGCTGATGCGCGAGGTGCAAACCTCGTCGGCGCGCACGGCGGTGATTCTGCTGACCGCCTATGGTTGCGTGCCCGATGCGGTCGAAGCCATGCGCAACGGAGCCTGCGATTACCTGGTCAAACCGGTCTGCTTCGAGAAACTCGAGCTCGCCGTCGAGCAGGTGTTGCGCCGCGCCGAGGAGTTTGGCAAAAACACCGAAACGCTCATCGGCCACTCCCCGCTCTGGGAGCAGGCGCTCGATCGCGCGCGGCAAGCGGCCTCGACCGATGCCGACATTCTGATCGAGGCTGAAAGCGGCACCGGCAAGGAGCTGATCGCCCGCCTCATTCACCGCCTCAGCCATCGCAAACCAGGTCCGTTCGTCGCCCTGAACTGCGCCGCGTTTCCCGAAACCCTGCTCGAAAGCGAATTGTTTGGACACGCCCGGGGCGCCTTCACCGGGGCCGTCGGCGCCCGGCCGGGCAAGTTTGAGACGGCCAGCGGCGGCACTCTCCTGCTCGATGAGGTCGGCGAGATGCCGCTGGCGCTGCAGCCGAAACTGCTGCGCGCCCTGCAGGAGCGCGAGTTCGACCGCCTGGGATCGAACCAGACCGTGCACGTCGATATCCGCGTCATCGCGACCACCAACCGTCCCCTCGAAGCCGCCGTCGCCGAAGGCCGCTTCCGCGCCGATCTTTTTTATCGCCTTAACGTTATTCCGATTTCTCTGCCGCCGCTGCGCGACCGCGCGGGCGACATTGCGGAGCTGGCCGAGTATTTCGCCGGGCTCTATGCGGCGCCCGGAAACCCCGGAACCAACGCTCGCCTCTCCCGGGAACTGGTGGCGCGTCTCGAAGAGCATGCCTGGCCGGGCAATGTGCGCGAGCTCGGGAACTTCGTGCGGCGGGCTGTGGCTTTGTCCCGCGGCGGCGAGATTGGCGTCGAAGCCCTCGAGCACGGAAAAAGTTTGCCCGCTCGCCCGCCTCGCTCCCCGGAATGGAAACCCGGCCTCTCGCTCGGCGAAATGGAGCGCCAGCTTTTTGCCATGACGCTGGAATCCACCGGCGGCAACCGGGCGCGGGCAGCCGAATTGCTGGGTGTGAGCCTGCGCACGGTGCGCAACAAAGTCCGCGAGTTTGGCCTGCCGCCGCGGAACAACTATCGCAACGTTCTTCCAGGCAACGGTCTCGCGAACAATGGTCTTTTGAACAATGATCTCCCGAACAATGATCTCTCGAATAACGGTCTCCCCAACCACGATCCCCGCAGCAACGTTCTGCGGAATAACAATAACAAGGAGCAGCCATGTCCATGATCGATACCCCGCTGATGCGTGGTCTGGAGCGCGTGCTCGACCAGAGCGTGTTCCGCCATCAGGTGATTGCCGCGAATCTCGCCAACATCGACACCCCGGGATACCGCACCCGCGACCTGCGTCCGTTCGCCGGCGAAATCGAGCAGGCCATGGCCGGCGAGGAGCCGTCGTTTACCCCGGTCGCGCATGAAATCCGCGGACTGCTCGAGCGACCCGACGGCAACGACGTTTCGGTCGAGCGCGAAACGCTGCTGCTGGCCCAGAATCAGTTGCGCTTTGAGGTGGCCGTGCAGTTCATGAAAGCCGAGTTTCACCGGATGTCGCTGGCCATCACGGGAGGGAGTACGACGTCATGAACCTGTTCGGCATGTTGGAACTCAGTGGCTCGGCGCTTGGGGCCGAGCGGCAGCGCGCGGAGGTGGTCGCCAGCAACATGGCCAACGCTCAAACCACGCGCACCCCGGCGGGCGGCCCCTATCGCCGCCAGCTCGTCGTATTTCAATCGCAGCGCGTTCCCCGCTTCTCGCTGGCGCTCGCCGGCCTGCAACGCGAAAGCTCTTCGGCGGTGCGCGTGGCTGCGGTGGTCTCCGATCAGCGGCCGCCGGTGATGCGCTTCGATCCGGGACATCCCGACGCGAATCCGCAAGGCTACGTTGCCTATCCTCAGATCGATCCGATCGAAGAAATGACCGATCTGCTGGGAGCGGTCCGGGCCTACGAACTGAACGCGTCGGCCGTGCAGGCCACGAAAAACATGATTACCCAGTCGCTGAACCTGCTGCAATAGCAGCGCCGGCGTTTTGGCGCGGAGTTCCAACTATGTCCAACTACGTCCGGCTATGTCCAAGTATGTCCGGGCAGTGTCCCGGTGATGTCCGGCATTGAATGAGAGGCTCAGCCATGAATAATTCGATTCCGTCAATTCGCATTCTGCCCGCCGACATGGGCGTTGCCCCCGGGGGCGTCGCCAAAGGCGGCAAATTCCTCGAGACCCTGCAACAGTCCATGGATCAGGTCGAGGGCGCGCAGGGAGATGCCGCCACCCAGGTCGCCCAGATGCTCAACGGCAAAGGTGCGGATCTGCACAGCGCCATGATTGCCGTCGAAAAGGCCGATCTCTCGTTTCAGCTGATGATGCAGGTGCGGAACAAAATCGTGCAGGCGTACCAGACGATTTCGAGCATGCAGTTCTGAACCATGCTGTTTGCAACCGCGCCTTTTCGAACCGCGCCGTTCCGAACAAGAGCCTCAAAGCCTTGAACCGCAGAAGGTGCGGGCGCCCGAGGAAAAAGACGGAGAGAAACAGAAACCGATGGTGAAAACCGCGGCGGCGTCTGCGTCTCTGCGGTTGAAAGGCAGGCCGTTGAATTGCGCTAGGAGTTTGAAAATTTGAAACAAAGCCTCGATCAAATCCAGAACTTTCTGCGCGGCTTGAGCCTGCCGCAGAAAGCTCTCATCGCCGGGGGAACGGTGGCCGTGGGGCTGACCCTGTGGCTGTTTGTCACCTTGCTCGATCGCGGCAAGAACGTCGTCCTCTACTCCGGCCTCAAGCCCCAGGACGCGCAGTCGCTGGGCGGCCGGCTGGCGGCAAAGAATATCGCTTACGAAATCTCCCCGGATGGCGGGAGCGTCCTCGTTGCCTCCGACAAACTCGACGCCGCCCGCCTGGAAACCGCCGCGCAGGGGCTGCCGCGCAACGCCCGTCTCGGGTTTGAATTGTTCGACACGCCGAACTGGGCGGGATCGGACTTCAGCGAGAAAGTGAACTACCAGCGCGCCCTCGAAGGGGAACTCGAACGCACGCTGCAAACCCTGGCCGAAGTCGAGGCGGTGCGCGTTCACCTGGTGCTGCCGCGCGAGTCGCTGTTCAGCGAGCAGGAGCGCGAATCGAAAGCCGCCGTCATCGTGAAAACGCGCAACGGCACGCTTTCCCGCGAAGCGCAGCAAGCCATCCCGCAACTGGTGGCCAGCGCCGTCGATGGCTTGCGGCCGGAGAATGTTACGGTCGTGGACGCCGACACGGCAACGTCTTTTCTGGCGCGGCGAGGTCCATCCGGACGGGCGTCTTTCGATTCCGACGAGGAACTGGCCGCCGCCGCCGTGCGCGCCATCGAGCCCGTGGTCGGGGCCGAACACGTGCGCGCCAGCGTGCACGTGGACTACGACCTGAGCAGCAGCGAAGATACCTCGGAAATCTATGACCCGAAGGCGACCGCCACCCTCGCCCAGCAGCATTCCGAAGAACTCGCGGGAGGCGCCAATCCGGCGGGTGTGCCGGGCGTGGCGAGCAACGTGCCGGGCAGCGCCGCCGCCATTTCGCCGGTTGTGCCGCCGGTTGTTCCCCCGGTTGTGCCGGGCGTGGCGAGCAATGTACCGGGCAGCGCCGCCGCCAGTCTGGGCCTGCTTTCGACCATCGACAACCAGAGTTCGAAATCCGACAGCTCAACCTTCGCGGTCAGCAAGAGCACCCGCCACGTCCTGAACCCGGCGGGCCGCGTGCGTCGCATCACCGCGTCCGTGCTGGTCGATGACGCCCTCGATACCAAGCAGGAAAACGGCAAGTCGAGCGCCGTCCGGCGGAAACGCACTCCCGAGGAAATGACGGCGATCGAAAAACTCGCCCGCGCCGCCATCGGGGTCGACGATCAGCGCGGAGACCTGCTCGCGGTCGAGAACCTCTCCTTCCAGGCCACCCCCCTCGAACTGCCAGCCGCTCCCGGCAAGCTGGATCAATGGCGCCTCCTCGTCCTGCCCTGGGTGGGCGCGTTGCGCTACATTGGAATTACGCTGCTGTTCCTGGTTGTCTATGCGCTGGTGCTGCGTCCCGTGAAGAAACAGGCGATCGCAGCCTTCAAACAGATTCCCACTCGTCTTGCGAAGCCGCTCGCCGCCGGAGCGGCCTCTACCGATGCGCTCGCCAGTATGGAACTTCCCCAGGGCAGCGAGGAAGCCAAGCATGCCGGGGCGTTGAAAAAAGAAATCACCGAAAAGATCAAGGCCGAACCGGCCGCCGCCGGCCGGCTGGTTCAGGCCTGGATCCGGGACCCGAAGGCCAAATAACCGGCCGCTGTAAGAAGGATGACGAATAAGTGTAAGAACGAGAAAGCAAGAAATCATAATTAAAGGAAATAGTTACAAATAACAACGTTATAAACAACAAGTGTGGGAATAACATAGTAATAAGACAAAACAAATCGGTAACCAAGCAAGCGGTAACAAAGGCGGTAACAAGGAAAGATAAGAAATGGCCATACCCATCTCCAACCCGGGCTTGCAGAAAGCGGCCATCCTTATGGTGCTGCTCGGCGAGGAGGCCGCCAGCCACATCTATCGCCATCTCCCCGAGGGCGATGTGGAGCGCCTGACGCGGCGCATCACGGAACTGGAGCGCTTCAAACCCGAGACGGCGGTTTCCGTCCTCGAAGAGTATCACCGGCTCGCCCTTACCCAGGGTTACCTGGTCGATGGCGGCCCGGAATATGCCCGTACCCTGCTGGTAAAAGCCTTCGGGGAAGCGGGTGCCCAACGGCTGCTCGATCAGGTCCAAAGAACGTTGGAACAGAGTGCCGTGCACCTGGAAAGCCTGCAGGAAGCCGATCCGCAGCAGTTGGCCAAATTCCTGGAAGTCGAGCATCCGCAGACCATCGCCCTCATTCTGGCTCACTTGAACGCCCGTCAGGCCTCCGCGCTGTTGTTGCGTCTGCCCGAGGAGGTTCGCGCCGAAACCGTCAAGCGCCTGGCGCAGTTGCGTCAGTTTTCCCCCGAAGTTGCCCAGAAAGTTGCGCTCGCTCTCAACAAACATCTGGAGTCGGTCGGCGAACAAGGGCGGCGGGCCTACGCCGGATTCAAAGGCGCCGCCGACCTGCTGAATCAGATCGAGCCGATTAAAAGCAAAGTCATCCTGGAGACCATCGAAAAAGACGATCCCAAGATGGCGCTCGCCATTCGCAACCTCATGTTTACCTTCGAAGATCTGCTCGGAGTGCCCCAACTCGGTATCCGCGAATTGCTCGGACAGCTCGATAAGAAGACTCTAGCGATGGCCCTGCGCGGCGCCACCGACGAACTCAAAAACCTGATTTTCAAGTCCATGTCGGCGCGCGCCGTCGAGATGCTGAAAGAAGACATGGAAGTATTGGGCCCGGTGCGCTCCAAGGACGTGAATCACGCCCAGCACGAAATTGTTGACGTGGCCCGCCGACTCGAAGCGGAGGGCAAGCTGGTGTTGAGCGCCGAGTCGCAGGAGGAGTATGTCGTCTAGCGCCCCCAAGCGGCAGCCCGTCCCCGAAGCCTCGCTATTCGCCTACCCCGAAGCCGAACTCCCGAGCGGCGCCCCGGGCAGTGCGTTCGATGCCGGCCAGGCCGCCGAGGAACGAAGCCGCCGTCAGCAGAACGAATTCTTCGAGCAGGGACGGCAAAGCGCGCAACAGCAACTCCGCTCCGAACTCGACGCTGCCGTCGCCAAGAATCGCGAGCAGATCAGCCATGCGCTCCAGCAGTTCGCCCTCGAACGGCAGGATTACTACCGCCGCATCGAAGGCGAAGTCGTCGAACTGGCGCTCGCCATCGCCCGCAAGATCCTGCATCGCGAATCGCAAATCGACCCGCACGCTCTGGCCGGCATCGTCCGGGTCACGCTCGAGAAACTCGATACCGGCACCAAAGTCAACCTGCACGTTCATCCCCAGGAAGCCGCCGACTGGCGGCACTACTTCGCCTGCCAGATGGAAGATGTCCCCGCGCCGGAGGTTCACGAAGATCCCGCCATCGCTCCCGGGGAATGCCGCATCGAAACTTCACTCGGCTCGACCGAAGTCGGGCTCGAATCGCAGCTCAAGGAAATTGAAACCGGATTGCTCGATCTGCTCGCCGAAAGGCCCGGCGCCGCCCCGAGTTCTTCGCCCGCCTCGGCACCAGCCTCCGCCTCGACACCAAACCCACCGACTCCAAACTCATCGACCCCAAATTCACCAACTCCAAGCCGAGCGCCGGAGACACGCCGATGACTTCGCAGATCCTCTCCGCATACTTCTCCCAGCTCGAGACCTCATCCGCGCTGCGCTGGCGTGGCCGAGTGGTACAGGTTGTCGGCCAGCTCGTCGAATCCGAAGGCCCCTTCTGCACCGTCGGCGAGGCTTGCGAAATCATCGATTCCCGCGACCGCCACTGGCCCGGAGAGATTGTCGGCTTCCGCGGCCACATCGTTCTCTCCATGTCCCTGCGCCGCCCCACCGGCCTCCGTTACGGAGACCAGATCGTCGTTTGGGGACGCCGTCCCTCCCTGCGCCTCAGCGAACAACTGCTCGGCCGGGTACTCGATGGCGCTGGAAATCCCATTGACGGCTGGCCCGCTCCGGTTTGCCGCGAGCGCTATGCTCTCGATCGCGAAGCTCCGCTCGCCCTCGAGCGCACCCCCATCCGCGATGCGCTCGGCTGCGGCATCCGCGCCATTGACGCCTTCCTCACCTGCGGACGCGGCCAGCGGGTCGGCATCTTTGGCGGAAGCGGCGTCGGCAAAAGCACGCTCATCGGCATGATGGCCCGCAACACCAACGCCGACCTCACCGTACTCGGCCTGATCGGCGAGCGTGGCCGCGAAGTCGGAGAACTCCTCAACACCCTCGGCGAAGAAGGCCGCAGCCGTTCCGTCGTCGTCGTCTCCACCTCCGACCAGGATCCGCTGCTCCGCATCCGCGCCGGTCTGGCCGCCACCACCATCGCCGAATATTTCTGCGCCCGCGGCAAGCATGTGCTGCTGGTCGTCGACTCGCTCACCCGTCTCGCCATGGCGCAACGCGAAATCGGACTCGCCGCCGGCGAGCCCCCCACCGCCAAAGGCTACACGCCCTCGGTCTTTACTTTGCTCGCCCGCCTCATCGAGCGCGCCGGCTCGTTCGGTTCCGGCACCATCACCGGCTTTTACACCGTTCTCATGGAAGGCGACGACGAAAACGATCCCCTCGTCGACGCCGCCCGCGCCCTCCTCGACGGCCACGTCATGCTCGATCGCCGGCTCGCTGCCCAGAGCCACTATCCTCCCATCTCCATCCTCGACAGCATCAGCCGCATCATGCCTGCCGTCATCTCCGCCCCTCATCTCGCAAAAACCAACCACATCCGCCGCCTCTTCGCTACCTACAAGGCTTCCGAGGAACTTATCCGCATCGGGGCTTACCAGAAAGACAGCGATCCCGATCTCGATCGCGCCATCGCGCTCATGCCCGCGCTTCGCGACTTCCTCATGCAGCCTTCGCAGGAAGTTGCCGAAATGAAAGATTCTCTCGCTCGCCTCATGGCGCTCCCAACCTGAACCCATGGCCTCCTGAATCATGGCCTTCCGTTTCACTCTCGCTCCCCTACTCCGCCTCCGTCAAAGCATCGAACGCCAGCGCACCCTCAAACTGCAGGAGGCCAATCTCCAGGTCTCACGTGCCCAGGAAACACTGGCACAACTGGAACGCTCTCTCTCCGACTCCGCACAGTCCGATTCCGCCGGGCTCCAAGCCGGACGCACTGCCGCCGATCTCCAATTCGCTTCCCTTATCCGCGAAAACCTGCATCGCTTCCGCCAGCAGCTCCAGTCCGACATCCGCAATCTCGAACTCCTCCGCCAGCAAGCGCTCGCCGAATACGATCAGGCCTATCGCGATCGCGAGGTCCTCGAAACCCTGCGCGCCCGCCAGCGCCGCGCCTACCAGCAGGAACAATTACGCCGCCAGCAACAGGAACTCGATGCCACCTATCTGCTGCAACGCTGGCATCGTCGAAATTGAATCGCGAAATTGAATCGCCTGATTTTGCCGGGCTGTACCCGGCAACCCTTGCCGCATCAACCCTTCTCACCGTCCCACTTCCCCTTCGCCGCCTGTCTCCCTTCCTGTAAGTCGCTGAAAGTGCAACCACCGCCGCTTACCTCCCCAGCCCAAGTCCGACTCCCCGCCATTGGCGCATCGAGTGCAATCGAACCCGTGGTACTCCGATGCGCGTAGACGCAATTCTCATCCCGGCGGCGGCACCAGCGGCTTCCACCGCGGCCCGCCCCCCGTCGTCCGCGCCTTCGAGTTTCAGCGCGACACTCGCCTCATCCCTGCACAGTTCTGCGCCAGAACATTCCCCCAGTCAGTCTGTCGCGGCCGAAACGACTGCAAAATCGGACTCCAAGTTCGGTCCAAAGTCCGGTGCAAATATCGATTCCAAATCCAACCCCAACACGGCTCCGAACAGCGGAGCCAGCTCCAGTCCAAGTCTCAATTCACTGAATCTGAATTCAAGGTCTGCCGGCAAATCCAACGCCAAGTCTAATGCCAAGCCTGATGCCAAGCCGTTCACCAATTCCGCGACCGCTCCAGTAACTACACCTTCATTATCCACTTCTTTACTAGCCACATTACTAACTACACCACCAACCACACCACCAACCACATCAAATTCCGCGCCCGCTTCCACACCGAACCTTGCCGATCCTTCCTGCAATCGGCAACTGCTCGCGCCGCAACTCACTGCAAACCTCGCCGGCGTGACCGCACCTCCTCCTCCGCCGAGCCCTCAGCCAGCTGCTATTCCGGCCCAGCCCGGCACGCCCTTGTCTTCCGGCGCGCCAGACGCTCCCCCCGCTCAGGATCAGCCCACCGGCCAGGCCGCTTCCGACGCTACGCACGCGTTTCCCAACGTTCCGACGCGAGCCTCCACCGCACCGACACAGTTTTCAATTCCCTCGGACCCTGTTTCACCAACGCCAACAGCTCTTGCTTCACTAACACCCATTTCGCCAACGCCAACAGCTCTTGCTTCACTAACACCCATCTCGCCAACGCCAACAGCTCTTGCTTCACTAACACCCGTTTCACCAACGCCTATTTCACCGACGCCAGCGACCGCGGCTTCACCAGCGCCCCCGTCCGCCGACAGCCAATCCCATGCCCCGATTCCAACAGGCGCAACCATCTTCGCGCTTGACCAATCTCCAATTGTCCAATCTCCATCTGTCCCGGCGCCAATCACTCCAGCGCCGCTCACGCCCGCGGAGCTACTTACGCAAGCCGCGCCATCGTCGCTCCCCAATAATTCTTCTCGCAAATCAAGCGACTCCAAAGTCGGCCACTCCACACCAGGCAACTCCACGCCCGGCAATGCCACCGCCGCGGAGCCAGCGCCAACCTCCGGCTCCGCTACGCTCGACACTGCGCCAGCCCAAGCCCTCTCGTCCGATGCCACCCCCACTGCGGCGGCACAAAACATTGCCAGCAACAACGTCTGGTCGCTTGCTCCGAACCTCACTCCGAATTCCGCCGCCCCCGCGCCTGCGCCCGCGTCGAGTGCCGCAACAACCAGCGATGCCCCCAGCAGCGCCAAGCCCGGCATCTCCGCCCGACCAGCTTCCGCAGCAGCGCTCCAAACAACCGCCGCCGATAAAAAATCCTCCGCCACGGTCCAGCCGACCGCCACCCCATCGCCCGACGCAGCATCGCACGGCGTTCCGGCCGGACTCGCCTTCGGAAAAGACCCCTCGGCTACGCTGACGGCTCCCGCTCCGCCAGCCTCCGCGGCCCCACCCGAAGTCAGATCCGATGCCGCGCCCGAGCTTCCCAAAACTCACCAGATGCTCGATTCCGCCCCGCCCGCTCCGCCGCCCGCGCCCATCGCGCCCAATCCCACCGCCGATGTGCAGATGAACGCACAGATGCATGTCGGCATCCGCACCGACGCCTTCGGCGCCGTGGACATTCATACCGTCGTCCAGCAAAGCCAGGTCGGCATCACCGTTCACGCAGACCGCGATCTCGCGCACTGGTTCAGTTCCGAAATCCCGGGTCTCGAATCCGGACTCAACAAAAGTCACCTGAACCTCACCGCCGTCGATTTCGATAACGGACGCTCCGGCGTCCAGACCGCGACCAGCTTTCAGCATGGCCAGCCGCGGCAACATTTCTCTGAAACGCCCGGCTCCCAATCCCCTGCCTTGCCTGACCAGGACACGGCGCCGGAATCCACGACCGTCGGCATTCTCCCGTCAGACCTGTCCGTCGGGCCTGCGCTAACTCGCGTCAGCATTCACGCTTAGGAGGGTAAACTCGTGCACACCTCGCTGCTGCAAATGCTCCACCCTGCCACTCAAATGGCTTCCACGTCATCTACTGCTTCCTCGTCGGCCACAACTTCCTCGTCCTCGTCCAGCAATCCCGGCGTGGACTTGACCAACACGTTCTTGCAGCTGCTCACGGTGCAACTCCAAAACCAGAGCCCGCTCAACCCGCTCGATCCCAACCAGTTCGTCACCCAGCTCGCCCAGTTCGACTCGCTCGGCGAGCTGACCCAGATCCAGGAGCTCATGCAGACCCTCGTGAACGACGTCGGTGGCACCTCCAGTTCGGCTTCCGGTGCCGGTGCCAACGCCAACGCTAATTCAACTTCCGGCCCAAGCCTCAATTCCGTTGCTCACTAAGGAGCCCCTATGCCTAATTTCTTAATACCTCTTTCCGGATTGAACGCCAGTTCCGCCGCACTCGCCACCACCGCCAACAATCTGGCCAATCTCAACACCGTCGGTTACAAGGACCAGGAAACCCAATTCGCCGATCTGTTCTACCAGAGTCTCGGCACGGACGGCGCCGGCGACCCCATCCAGCAGGGCGCGGGCGTCAAAGTCAGCGCCCAACCCTCCAACTTTACCCAGGGTAACGTCACTGCCACCGGCATCGACACCAATGTCGCCATCAACGGCAATGGCTTCTTCATCGTGCAGCAAAACGGCGTGCGGAGCTACACTCGCGCCGGCAATTTCGGAGTGGGCACCGACAACCTGCTCGAAACCGTCAACGGTCAACAGGTCCTCGGATACCAAGCCGTCAATGGCGTCGTCAACACGGGCGGGGGACTCGGCACCCTCGCACTCGGAGCCGGAACCGTCAGTCCCGCTTCCGCCACCGCCAACGTTTCCATGACCTCGAACCTCGATGCCACCGATGCTCCCGGCACCACCTATTCATCCCAGGCCACCATCTACGATTCCCTCGGCGCCAGCCACCAGGTCACCTTCACCTACACCAACGCCGATTCCCCCTACGTCCCCGCCGTCCCCGGCCAAGCGGCGACAGGCACTCTGACCACGACCGGCGGCGGCGCCGGCAACACGATAGTTGCCGGCAGCACCGTGACCGTAGGGGGCGTGACGTATACCTTCATGACTGGCCCCGTTGGCACCACGGCAAATGCTGTTTTAGTCGGCGCAGACGATACTGCCACCATTGGAAACCTGGTGGATGCCATCAACGCCAGCACTACCTCCGATACCAACGCAACCGGTGGCGGCGCCGCCACCGATTTTGGATCCTTAACTGTTGCCAACCCCTTAGTCACGGCAGCTCAAAGTGCTAATGGTGCCTTCACCTTCACGGCAAAAACTGACAGTGCCACCGCTGTCGCCGTAGCGAGTTCGAATACAGCGGTCCTTTCGTGGAACGCCGGCGCCGGAACGAACGGCGTCACCGCCGTCCCCGCCATTCCCGCCGTCGTCAACACCTGGACCTATGCCGTTACACTTCCTGCCGCCGATGTCTCCGGCGCCACCGCCCCCCTCTCCCTCGCCACCGGTACCATCGTTTTCAACGGCGATGGAACCCTGAAAAGTATCACTCCTACCGCTGGCGTCGCCTCTACCACCAACCCCGTCATCGCCGTCCCGCCCACCACCAACCCAGTTTCCGTTTTCGCCGACGGCGCCAATCAACTTTCCTTTACTTGGAACGTGTTCGACGCAGCCGGCAACGGGCTCCTCACGCAAACGGCCGCCGCCAGCAGCACCGCCTCCATCCAACAGGATGGCTCCGCCAGCGGCACCCTGGTGAATTTCAGCATCGGCGCCGATGGCACCATTTCCGGATCTTTCAGCAACGGAAAGACCGCTACCGTCGGCCAGATCGCCCTCGCCAGCTTCGCCGACGAGGAGGGCCTCTCCCGCGACGGCGCCAACGATTTTTCCCCAACCCTGGCCTCCGGTCAGCCCGCCATCGGCGCGCCGACCAGCGGCGTACTCGGTAACATCTCCGGCGGCGCCCTCGAACAATCCAACGTTGACATCGCCACCGAGTTCGCGAACCTCATCGTCGCGCAGCGCAGCTACGAAGCCAACGCTCGCGTCATCACTACCTTCGATCAGGTCACCCAGGACACCATCGCCCTGAAACAGTAGAACGGAAACAGATTCAGCGGTGCTGGAGCCCGCTCGTGTAGAGACGGGGCTTGCCCCGTCTCCGCCGAGCGCAGATCGGCCCCGCCGCGGCAGGTTTTGGGAAGGACATCGCCGTCACCAGCGGCGGAAAACAGCGGAGAGTCGTATCACGGCATCGCTCTTAGCGATGCCAAAATGCGCCTGTTATCAACCGTCCCCTGGAGGGGCGGCGGCTTTCACCAACCCGGCCCCGGCAAAAGGGCTGCGGCGAAAATCCGCGGCCTTCTCTGAGTTTTTTCATGAACGCGCTCTCAGAAAAACTCTCGCGTCGCCCCGCCGTCTTTTCCCGAACCTCGCCCGTGCCAGGCCCGTTCCTCCAATCCCCTGATTCCAACCCGCTTCCCTCCATCGCCCTTTGGGTTGCCTAAATGTGAACCCCGGCATCCGGCTTGCAAACATCGGCAATATGCCGGATGTGCAGGTGAGTCCCGCGCCCAGAAACGCGTTCAGAGACGCGCCCCAAAGCGTCCCCCAAAGCGCCCTGAAGAAAACGAAGGGATGGCGGGCCGTCGAGATCGCTCTCGTACTGGCTGCGGCAGGCATCTTTGTCTGGCTGGGTCCGCAGGGGCTCGAAAGCAAGCGCCAGCTCAAAGAAAAACTGCTGCAGGCCCTGCAAGAGCGAGTGCCTCAGAGGGCTGTCGAGAATGTCTGCTTCACCGAATTTCTGGTGCACGGAGTTCTGGGGCAAATGTAATGGCCGCCGCCGCCCAACCCACGCTCGAAGCTCCGATCGCCGATCCTCTGGCCGATCAATGGCTGCGCGTCGCGCCTCTGCCTTGCCTGGTCACCATCGAAATCTCCGTGCCCGGCTTTACCGTCGCCGATCTCGTTCATCTGGAGCGCGGACGCATCATCGCCTCCCGCTGGACCGTCGGGCAAGACGTTCCCCTGCGCATCAACGGCGAATTGATCGCCTGGAGCGAGTTTGAAGTCGTGCAGAACCGCCTGGCCGTCCGCTTGACGGAACTGGCCTGAATGGAACCGGCACAGATGGAAATCACGCAGACACAAATCCGGACCCACACGCCGCCCAACTCGCCGCTGGTTCGCGCTTTGGTGCGCGCGTTTACATGCGCGTCCACGCTCGCCGCCGCCCGCCTCAAAGCTTTCTGGCGCTCCGTGATTTGGACATCATTGGTCCGCCGCGCGGGCAGCAAGCGCAAGACGCTCTCCGTTCGCGAAACCGCCGCCCTCGGCGACCGCCGCTTCGTGTGCGTTATCCAGTTCGAGCGTCAGCGTTTCCTGATCGGCTCCAGCCCCTCCTCGGTCACCCTGCTTTCGCAATTGCCGGACGAATCTGCCGGCGCCGAAGTGACCGCCGAAGTAAACGGAGAAAAAAACAGAGAACACAGCCGAGAAGAGAGCCGGGGAAAAAATTGATGGGGGCCTTGCCCAGCTCGTCCTTAGAAAGCTCGTCCTTTCGAAGCCCGTGCCTTCGCAGATCCTGCGGCCTCGTCCTGTTGCTCCTCGTCGCCGCCGCACCGCTCTGGGCGCGTCCGCAGGCGGCCCCCGGCTTCTCTCTGCCGGGGCTCCTGCCCGGCGCTGCCCCGGGCGGCTCCGTGCCTTGGAACATCGTCGTACTGCTGACCCTGCTCACCCTGATTCCCGCCATCGTGCTCTCGATGACGCCTTTCGTGCGCCTGCTCATCGTCTTTCATTTTCTCCGCCAGGCGCTCGGCACCCAGACCGCGCCCAGCAATCAGACGCTCATCGGACTCTCCCTCCTCCTCACTTTCTTCCTCATGCAGCCGGTGGGCGCCGCCATCTATTCCGACGCTGTCGTCCCGCTCGACGCCGGACAAATCACCATGATGGCCGCGCTCGATCGCTCGATCGTTCCCATGCGCCACTTCATGCTCAAGTACGCCCGCGAAAAGGATCTCGCGCTCTTCGTCGAACTGGCGCATGAGCCGCGTCCCGCTCGCCCGGAAGATCTCGGCATGCGCATCGTCGCGCCCGCCTATCTCCTGAGCGAACTGCAGGCCGGGTTTCGTATCGGCGCCGCCCTTTTCTTCCCCTTTCTCGTCATCGATATGGTGACCGCCGCCATCACCACCTCGATCGGCATGATGCAACTGCCCCCGGTCATAATCTCCACCCCGCTCAAAATTCTCTTGTTCGTCGTCGTTGACGGATGGAACCTGCTGATCGGTTCCCTGATGCGGAGTTTTACCTGAAAGGCGCTTATGGGAACCGAACAAGTCGTCGCCCTCTTCCGCCACACGCTGCAGATGGCTCTGCTTATGGGCGCGCCGCTGCTGCTGGTCGCAGTCACGGTCAGCCTGCTCGTCAATGTCGCGCAGGTGCTGACTTCCTTGCAGGATCAGACCCTCTCCACCGTCCCGCGTCTGGCCGCGGTGGCGGCGGCCATCCTGCTGTTCTTTCCCTGGATGTTGCGCAAGCTGATGTTCTTCACCATCGGCCTGTGGTCCGACTTCCACCCCTTTGTCCGATGAAAGCGGCGATGCAAGTGTCGGCGAAATCGATGCGAGGGGTTCTTGGGAAGGGCACGACTTCAGTCGTGCCGTGTGCCGCCGGAAACGTTTGCGCTTTAGCGCCTGAGGAGTGCTCTTCACGCGATCGATTGCGAAATTCGAGTTCCACTACAGGCGCTAGCTGTTGAGGTGATTGTGTTCCAGATGCCAATAACGGCGCCGTTTGCGCTGCCGATTGAACGAACCCTCGCGGCTTGGATGATTGCCGGGTCGCGGGTCACCGGCCTGCTCGTCGTCGCGCCCTTCCTCGGCAGCGCCGCCGTCCCCCCGCGCATCAAGATCGGTCTCGCTTTCCTCCTCACCTTATTCCTGGTGCCGCTGGTTCCCGCGACTCCGGCGCTTTCCGCTCCCGCGCTCGTCGTGCTTTTGCTCGGCGAATTCGCCATCGGCTTTCTTCTCGGATTCACCCTCCAGCTCATCTTCGAAGCCGGCCAGGTTGCCGGCCAGGTGTGCGGCGTCCAGATGGGATATTCGCTCGCCAGCATCGTCAATCCCGACAACAGCCAGGCCGACTCCGCCGTGCTCTCCACCTTTTACGAACTGGTTGTCCTTCTGCTCTTCATTCAGATCGGCGTCCCGCACTGGCTGTTGCGCGGACTCGCGCGCAGCTTCGACTATCTGCCCCCCGGCCATTTTTCCCTTGCCTGGCCGGCAGTCCACGCGCTTCTCCAATTCGCCGCAAGCATGTTTGTCGCCGGTCTGCAGATCGCCGCGCCCGTGCTGGTCGGCAGCTTGTTTGCCGATGTCGCGCTCGGTTTTATCGGCAAAGCTTCGCCGCAATTGCCCGTCCTGTTTGTCGGCATCTCGCTCAAGAACCTGCTGGGCCTGGCGCTGTTGTGCGGCGCGGTTGCCTTTTGGCCGCGCTTCTTCGACGCCCGCTTCGGCCGCGCCCTCGAGGTCTCGGAAAGGATTTTGAAGCTCGCTCACTGACTACAACTTGTTTCATAAACCGGGTTGAGAGGGAACGGGTAGATCCCTCAGGGGCTAAAGCCCAGTGTTTATGGGGTTCGCAGCGGCCCGGCTGAAGCCGGGCCCTTTCAAAGAACCATTTATGAAGGACGTTCTGACAATTCGCCGATCGCTGACCACGGGCCACTGACCACGGGCCGCTGACAACTGACCTATGCCACAAGCCAACCAAACCGAACAGGCAACCCCGCGCCGCCGCCAGAAAGCCCGCGAAAAAGGGCAGGTGGCCCGCAGCCGCGATCTTATCGGCGCCGCCTCCGGCATGGCCGCTACCTTCGTT
Organism: Terriglobales bacterium; assembly: GCA_050014475.1. GTDB lineage: Bacteria > Acidobacteriota > Terriglobia > Terriglobales > Acidobacteriaceae > Acidiflorens. Next base: position 75,286 of record JBEKDG010000010.1, read on the forward strand.
CTCTTCTCCCTGATGTCGAGCTTCCCCGTCGCCTGGCGCGGCTTCTTTCGGGACTGCCTCGACGGCGCCGTTTCCGGCAACCTCCGCATGGACGCGCTGTCTCCCTTCCTCAACCACACCGGACTGTTCGCCGCCACTGCCGCCGCTCTCGCTCTGGGATGGACCGTCGCGCTCGCCTCCGCCCTCGCTCAGGGTGGCCTGGTTTTCGCCCCCGCTTCGCTGCTGCCCACCGCCTCCCGCATCAGCCCCGCCGCCAAGCTGAAACAGCTCTTCTCCGTCACCGCGCTGCGCGGACTCATCAAGTCCCTGCTCCCCGCCGCCGCCGTCACCTACCTCGCCGTCGGCTGCCTGCGCCGCGACTGGCCTTTGCTTTTGGCGCTCTCCGCCCGCTCCTCCCGCGGCATGCTCGGCTTTGCCGCCAGCCGCATCTTCGAAGTCGCCTGGAAATCCGCGCTCGTTCTCCTCGTCTGGGCGGTTCTCGACTACCTGTTCGAGCGCCAGCACCTTTCGAGCGAACTGAAAATGAGCCGCCAGGAACTGGCCGACGAATACAAGGAATCGGAAGGCAATCCCGTCATCAAAGGCCGCATCCGCCGCCTGCAGCGCCAGATGCGCCGCCGCAAAATGCTTGAAGACACCAAGAGCGCTGCCGTCGTCATCACCAACCCCACTCAATACGCCATCGCGCTCGAGTACCGACCCGATATGCCCGCGCCCGTCGTCGTCGCCAAGGGACGCAACCTTCTCGCCGCCCAGATCAGGGAAATCGCCCGTTGGGAAAACATTCCCATGGTCGAGAACCCGCCCCTCGCTCACGTCCTCTACCGCACCGTCGAGGTCGGACAAAGCGTTCCCGCGAAACTCTATGCCGTCCTCGCCGAAATCCTGGCCGCCGTCTATCGGGCGCAAGCCCGCGCCCTCGCCGCCGCCGCAACCGCACCAGGAGGCGGCCGCTAATGCCCGCCGCCGCCGTTACCACCGCCGCTCCCACCCGCAATCCGTTCGTCGAATGGATCGTTCCCATCGCCGCCGTCAGCCTGGTGTTCGTCATGCTGGTGCCGTTGCCGGCATTCGCGCTCGACCTCCTGCTCGCCACCAGCTTTGCCGCTTCCGTGCTGGTTCTGCTCTCCGCTCTTCAGATCCTCCGCCCAGCGCAGTTTTCCGTCTTCCCCAGCCTGCTGCTCCTCCTCACCCTCTTCCGCCTGTCGCTCAACCTAGCCTCCAGCCGCCGCATTCTTCTGCACGGCAACGAAGGCGCCGGGGCCGCCGGACGCGTCATCGAGTCCTTCGGGCAGTTCGTCGTTGGCGGTAACTACGTTGTCGGATTCGTTCTCTTCATCGCCCTCATCGCCATCCAGTACATCGTCGTCAGTCACGGCGCCGTGCGCACCGCCGAAGTCACCGCCCGCTTTACCCTCGACGCTCTCCCCGGCAAACAGATGGCGATCGACGCCGACCTCAATGCCGGGCTCATCGACGAACATCAGGCGCGCGCCCGCCGCGAGCAAATTGCCCGCGAAGCCGAATTCTACGGTGCCATGGACGGCGCCGCTCGCTTCAATCAGCGCGACTCCATCGCCACCATCCTCATCACCGGCATCAACATCCTCGCCGGCTTCCTCATCGGAGTCTTCCAACTCGACATTCCTTTTCGCGAGGCGCTCAAAACCTACACCACGCTCACCGTCGGCGACGGCCTGGTCACCATGATCCCCTCGCTTCTGGTCTCGATGGCCGGCGGCATGGTGGTCACCCGCGCCTCCTCGAACGCAACCCTCTCCGCCGATCTCGGCACCCAACTGCTCTCCCGCCGCCGCTCCCTGCAGATCGCCGCCGGCGTCATGGTCGCGCTCGCTTGCATCCCCGGACTGCCGAAATTCTCCTTCCTCGCCATCGCCGGCGTCGTCGCCCTGCTCGCGGCGCGCCTGCCCAAACCCGCCAAAGACAAAGACGGCAAAGTCATAGAAGTCGCCGACCCCGGCGCCCTGCCCGCCGCCGAAAAAGACAAGAAAGCCGCCAAGACCGACTCCATCGAAGATCTGCTCAAACTCGACGAACTCTCCCTCGAAGTTGGCTATTCACTCGTCAACCTGGTCGACGTCCAGCAAGGCGGACAGCTCCTCGCCCGTGTCAAAGCGCTGCGCAGCAGCCTTGCCGTGCAACTCGGCTTTATCGTTCCGCCCATTCATATCACCGACAACGTCCGCCTCAAGCCGCGCGAATACGTCATCTCCATGCGCGGCGTCGAAATCGCGCGCTGGGAAATGCTCGAAGATAAGGTCCTCGCCATCAGCTCCGAGCTCACGCCGCCCGCGCTTGCCGGAATCCCCACCCGCGAGCCCGCTTTCGGCGTCGCCGCCCTCTGGATTGCCCCCGCCCTCGAATCCCAGGCCCTCACTTCCGGCTATGCCGTCGTCGATCAGACTTCCGTGCTCTCCACCCACCTCGCCGAAATCATCCGCCAGCACGCCTACGAATTGCTCACCCGCCAGGAAACCAAGCGCCTGCTCGATCGCCTCAGCGAGAGCCACCCCAAGCTCGTCGAAGAACTGGTCCCCAAAATCCTCAGCCTCGGCGAAGTGCAAAAAGTCTTGCAGCAACTCCTGCGCGAGCAGGTTTCCGTTCGCGACCTTTCCACCATCCTCGAGACCCTGCTCGATGCTTCCGCGACCACCAAAAATCCCATCCTGCTGGTCGAGGCCGCCCGCCAGTCGCTCGGCCGCGCCCTCGTCCGCCCGCTGCTCTCCGACGACGGCGGCCTGCGCGTGCTCACCCTCGATCACAACATCGAAGAGGAACTCAGCCGCGCCTTCAGCCCGCAGGCGCCGCCCGCCACCAGCACCGGATTGCAACCCTCTTTCGTCCGCCGCATTCTCGATGGCTTGCGTGCGCTTGCCGGTGATCAGGTCGCGCAGACCGCGCCCATCCTGCTCTGTTCCACCCCCGCGCGCTTTCATCTGCGGCGCTTGCTCGAACCCTTTCTCCCCAAAGTCGTAGTGCTTTCTCCCCTGGAAATTCCTCCCATGGTTTCCGTGCAGTCGCTAGGGACGGTGCGATGAAAAAAATGACGCCATTCGCCGCTCGCTGTTCGTCGTTCGCTGTTCGCCATTCGGCATGTTCTGCCGGTCGGGCGAGAAGCGAGAAGCGAACAGCGAACGACGAACAGCGAGCCAACGAAAGCAGGCCAGCCTCATGACCAGACATCCCGCCGACGCCTATCAACGCGTCCAGACCGACGCCGAACGCGAGCGTATCCTCATGGAACAGCTTCCCCAAGTCCGCTACATCGCCCGCCGCATTCACGACCGGCTGCCCCGCCACGTGGCCTTCGAAGACCTGGTCCATGCCGGCGTCGTTGGACTCATCGACGCCCTCAATAAGTTCGATCTCTCCAAGCACGTGCAGTTCAGTTCTTATGCCAAGTTCCGCATCCGCGGCGCCATCCTCGACAGTCTCCGCGAACTCGACTGGAGCCCGCGCGAATTGCGCCGCAAAGGCCGCCTCGTCGATTCCACCTACGCCCAGCTTTCCGGCAAGCTCGGACGTGTGCCCAACGAAAATGAAATCGCCCAGGAGATGGGCATCGACCTTAAGGAGCTGCAATCCCTGCTCGCCGAACTCGACGGCCTCGAACTCGGCAGCCTGCGCATCGAGTCTTCCCGCGACGGCAAAGAAGAAGATCTCACCGACTACATCCCATCCAAGCCCGAAGAAACGCCCTTCTTCCAATGCCTCCGCGCGGAGATGAAACATCTGTTGGCGGAGGCCATTTCCGAATTGCCGGAGAAAGAACAGCGCGTTCTCGCGCTTTACTACTACGAAGAACTCACCATGAAGGAAGTCGGAGTCGCGCTCGGCATTGGCGAATCGCGCGTTTCCCAGATTCATTCTCTCGCCATGGTTCGCCTGCGTAGCCGGCTCAATTTCCTGAACGTGACCACCGCGACCGGCGCTCGCGCCAAAGCTGCCGGAGCTACATAGCGGGAGAAGCGAAAATTTTCAAAACTTGAATTTCACCACAGACTGGAGGCCCCATGGAAAAAGTACTCAACCAGCAAGAAATTGACGACATGGTACGGGCTGCTCGCTCGGGCAATGCTGCCGCCGGTCCCACCGGCCCGGTCGTCCAACCCTGGGACATCCGCCAGGCCGGACGAATCGGAAGCGAGCAGTTGCGCGCCATCAACCAACTCCACGAACTCTTGGCCCGCAATCTTACTACCTCCATCGGCGGCTACCTGCGCATCGTCTTCGACTGCAGCCTGGTTTCCGCCGAATATCTCACCTACCGCGAGTTCCTGCAGCGCGTCCCGGAAAAAACCTACCTCGCGTCCATCGATCTCGCCCCGGTCGGCGCCACGGCTGCGCTCCAGCTCGATCTCGCCATCGCCTTCCCCATCATCGACGCCATGCTCGGAGGTGAAGGCAAGAGCGGCGAAATTACCCGCGACGTCACCGAGATCGAAGAACAGGTTCTCGAAGGTGTCATCCGCATCATGTGCCGCGAGCTGCAAACCAGTTGGCAGGCGATTTCGTTGGAATTCAATTTCGGCGCGCGCCAGCAGATCCTGCAAACCCAGCGCCTGATGCCTCTCGAAGAAAAAAATCTTTGCCTCAGCTTCGAAATCAAAATGTCGGAAACCCGCGGTACCCTCAACCTCGCCATCCCCGCCGTGGTTTCCAACGCCTTGCTCAGAAAAATTTCCGCCGACTTCAGCTATCAGCGCCGCCGCAATTCCATCGAAGCCCGCCTCCAGATTCAGAAAAAGCTGCTCAACTGTTTCTTCCCCGTCGAACTCTCCATGCCGCGTCTGCAAGTACCTTTCCAGAACCTCACCGATCTCGCTCCCGGCGACCTGCTTCTCTTTTCCAAGGACGCCACCGCCCCGGCCGTCATGATGGTCGGTGATGTTCGTCTATGTTCGGCCACCCCGGTGCGCGTCGGCGACCGCCGCGCTGCCCGCGTTCTCTCTTTCTCCGCCCCGCTTCCAAGTGCAGGTGAACTATGACCGGCGTTCCCGACGCACCCGCCAAAAACCCGGCCCCCGAACCTCGCCCCGAACTTCGCCCCGAACTCCGCAATTGGTGCGAAGCCTGGAAAACCTGTCTCCAAAACGTGCTCTCCCAGGTTTCCGGACAAGCCACCGCCTTCGAAATTTCTTCCCAGCCCCTGCCTGCCGCCAATTCCGACGTGTGGTATACGGTCGTTGCCGGAGGCGCCGTTCATGGCGAGATGACTTTGCGGCTGCCTGCCGATTCCGGCACCCGTCTAGCCCAGAAGTTCCTCGGCGAAACCAAGCCCGCCGCCGCTGAAGGCATCACCGCCGAACCCATCACTGCTGAAAACAAGGAAGCCCTCGAAGAAGTCCTGCGCCAGATCGCCGGCTTGGCCGCCACTGCCCTCGCCGCTACCGTCGGCGGCGAAGTTCAGCTCCATCTCTCCGCCTCCGCCGCTCCCTCCTGGTCCTCGGACGCCATCGTCTGCCTCCAAACCCGCAACGAACCCGGTACCCCCATCACCGTCGAAATTCAGATCAGCCCCGCCCTCGCCGCCGAACTCCAGCCGCGAGTGCAGCCCGCGCCCCCCGCGCAAACATCGGCCCAACCATCGCCTGCGTCTTCGACCCAACCCCCGCCCGCCTCCAGTTACGGCCGCCTCATGGATGTCGGCCTCGACGTCAAACTCCGTTTCGGAACCCGCCCCATGTTGCTGCGCGATGTGCTCGCCCTCAGCGCCGGAGTCGTCGTCGAACTCGAAAACACTCTCACTTCACCCGTGGATCTCCTGCTCGACGGGCGCCGCATTGCCCAGGGCGAAGTCGTCATCGTTGACGGCAAATACGGATTGCGTATCACCGACGTCGTCAATCCCGAGCCTGCCGCCGGATCTCCCGGCTGATCCCCGTCGTGTGGGGACGGGCGCCCGCGCCGAGTGCAGCTCGGCAGTTGCCCGCGGTCACAACAACTCTGGATTCGCTGTTTCGCTGTAAGGATGATTGCCCTATGACAGACTTTCTGAAGCCGCTAACCTGGTCCGCCAAGTGGATCAAGCGCCACAACCTCAAATCCTCGCAGCCTCCTTGCGCCCTCGTCTCCTGCTCGGGAGCGCGATCACTCTGGCAACGCCTCCGCCGCCGCCAGGGAACTTTCCTCCAAGGCGCCTTCTATTGCCAGCCCCAATGCCTGGAGACCGCCCTCCTCAGCCAACTCTCCCGCCTGCGCGGGATGGCTCCATCCCCGCAGCCCCCCAACCGCATTCCCCTCGGGCTCCTCATGGTCGCCCGCGGCAAGCTCACCTACACCGAAGTTCGCGCCGCCCTCGAAGCCCAGCGCCGCGCCCGCTACGGAAAAATCGGTGAGTGGATCGAAAAACTTGGCTTTGCCACCGAACAGGAAGTCACCACCGCCCTCGCTCTGCAATGGGGATGCCCCGTCGCAACTTCCATCGATCCCTCCACCGTCCAGTCTCTGGGCAACATTCCGCTTCCCATCCTCGAAGCCTTTCAGATGCTGCCCCTCAACTACACTGCCGCCACCAACACCCTCTACCTCGCCTTCGGAGAACGCGTCGACCACGCCGCTCTCTACGCCATCGAAAAAATTCTCGCTTGCCGCACTCAGCCCTGCGTTGCCAGACGCAAAAGCATCGCCCGTCAACTCGAGTCCATGCGCCAACTGCCCCGCCTCACCGACGTAGAATTCGGACCCATGAACGACCTCGCCGAAATGGCCCGCATTGCCTCCAGCTACACCGCCCGACTGAGTCCCGATGAAGTCCGCCTCAGCCGCATTGGCCGTTTCATCTGGCTCCGCCTCGCTGTCCGTCCCGAACTCCGGCCCAGGACGCGTTCCGTCACCACAAACCTAGTCTTCCGCTTGCAAACCGACTCCGCCCTCCCCTTCACTCGCCCCTCACCCCGGCTTCCCCCCGCTATCCCACCACAAACCAGATAGGGACGCGCTCGGGTAGGGCCGGAGGCCCTCGCCCGTCCATCCCGGCGAAACCCGGCAGTGCGCATCAGCGGCACACGATGCGCCGGAACTGGCTTAAGAAATTTGTCTTAGGAAAATGAACCAGAAGAAGTCATGCCCAGCTTTTCTCGGCGCCCCCGGCGTCTCGGCGGTGAAAAGCTTTACAGTGTCCGCTTAAACAAGGGCACCGCCAACGTCAGCGTCGCCGCCGCAAATATCGACAGATAAATCATGTCTGGAACAATCGCCGCCAGCCCCGTTTCCTTCAGCAGCAGCGACTTGAATCCATGGACCGCATACGTAAACGGATCCGCCTTCGCAATCACCCGCAGCCACTTGGGAAACGCCTGCACCGGATAGATCGATCCGCTGGGGAAAAACAGCAGCGTATTCAGAATCCCAAACATCGCCCGCGGCACCAGCGGATCCTCGATCCGCACCATCAGCAAGAACATCATCGTGTTGAACGCCACAGAGGTCAGCGCGATCATTACCAGCAGCCCCAGCATCGTCCCCGGATTGAATATCGTCCCCACTCCCGCCAGCAGCGACCCGATCACCGTAATCACCACCCCGGTCATTACCGCCTTGATCGCCCCCGCCCCATTCAGCCCCAACACCAGCTCCGTCTTGGTGATCGGAGTCACCAAATATCCCTCGTGCACACCGCGCGCCTTGTCGTCGATATACAGCATCCCCCCACCGATCATCACCGACACGAACATCGCCAGCGTGATTGACCCGGGCAGCAGGTACTTCATGTACTCGATATACGGATATAGCTCCACCACCTCCAGCGCCGTCTGCTGCAACAGCCGCGGCGAAACGTCTGGCTGGATCAACGCGTCCGTCACTTCATTCATCTCGTCTTCGAGCGTCGAACTCATGAAGTTGTCGCTGTTGTCCACAACCAGCGCGATCCGCGGATGATTCTTCTCGTACACCAGCTTCGAATACTGCGCCGGAATAATCACCGCTCCCTGAATCTTCCCGTTGCGCACGTCCTCCCGCGCCTGCACTTCGTTGTCATACGGGACCGCAATAAACGTCCGCATATTCGCCCGCACCGCGTCAAACGCTTCCTTGATCCGGATCGCCTGCGTCCCACGATCCTCATCCACGAGCCCCATCTTCGCGTCCCGGATCTTCCCGCCAAACGCATTCCCCAGCACGAT
>JBEKDG010000011.1:0-82647 GCA_050014475.1 Terriglobales bacterium
CAGCGACCAGGTTCACGAAGGCGGGCTGCGCGTTTACACATCGCTCGATATGGATCTGCAGAAGTCCGCGCGCCAGGCGCTGCTCGACGGCCTCGCCGCCTACGAGCGCCGGCATGGTTGGCACGGCAAACTCCTGAACGTAATTGCCCAAGGTCAAAAGCTCGACAAATACGCAGATCCGGATTGGGATGAGGAGCCCGAAATCAACGGATACATGCACGCGCTGGTCACACAAGTCTCGCCCGGCGCCGCCGAAGTCCGCTTCGGGCAGCGCAAGGCCACGCTCGTGCAGGCCGATGTGGCCTGGACGAAGCTCAAGCTCAAGCTGCCCGACATTCTCCACGCCGGTGACGTCGTCTATATCAAAGTGCTTTCGCTGGATGCGGGCGGAAAATCGCGCGTCAGTCTGGAGCAGGATTCAGGGGCCGAAGGAGCGCTCGTCGCCATCGATAATGCGACCGGAGAGATCAAGGCCATGGTCGGCGGCCGCGACTTCAACGTCTCCAAGTTCAACCGCGCCACGCAGGCGCTGCGCCAGGTCGGGTCTTCTTTCAAACCATACGTCTATACCGCCGTGATCGACCAGGGCGGCAGCCCCGACGACACCATTCTGGACGCGCCGGTAACTTTTCAAACTGCGTCCGGCGCTTATTCGCCGCATAACTACGACGGCAAATTTGAGGGCACGATCACGCTGCGCCGCGCTCTCGCCCAGTCCAGAAACATTCCCGCGCTCAAGCTTGCCGACCGCATCGGCATTAAGACGGTGATCGACTACGCGCACCGCTTCGGCATTACGTCAAACATTCCCGCATATCTTCCGGTGGCTCTGGGCTCGGCGGAAATCACGCCTATCGAGCAGACCTCAGCCTTCAGCGTGTTTCCCAACGATGGCGTGCGCGTCGCTCCGCGCTACATCACCAAGGTGACCGACTACGAAGGCCGCGTTCTGGAAGAAGATTTTTCCGACATCAAAGACGTTGTCAGTTCGCGCACCGCCCGCGTCATGACATCCATGCTGCGGGAAGTTGTGCTCCATGGCACCGCGGCCGCCGCCGCCAAAATGCCTTATCCGCTGGCGGGCAAGACGGGAACGACCAACGATTTCACCGACGCCTGGTTCGTGGGCTTTTCTCCGTCGCTCACCTGCGGCGTCTGGATCGGCTACGACGAAAAAAAAGCGCTCGGCGAGAAAGAAACCGGGGCCCACGCCGCCCTGCCAATCTGGATGCAGTTCATGAACGTCGCCCTGGCCGGCAAAGATCCCGGCGAATTCCAGCCCGCACCGGCTCCCCGGAACTCAGACATCGCGCAGAAAAAAGTCGACACTCCAGACATCGCGCCCGGCGACGGCGAAACGCACTAGCGTGGCGAAACTGATAGCCCGTTCTTCAACTCCCAACTCTCCAGATTTTGTCATCCCGAGCAAAGCGAGGGATCTGCATTTTGCGGCGGACTGCAGATCCCTCGCTTCGCTCGGGATGACAATTCATGAAATTAATTTTTCCGTCACCGAATTAGTTTCCGCATCAATCGGCCAATCCGCACGATTCGATAAAGAGGAAAAAGCGCTTCCGGCAATCGCACCGCTGCAACATCTCCCGTTCCCGGCGTCCAGACCAGCCGCCACAGATATCGCCAGCGGTCGCCGCGTCGCTCGCGCAGTTTCAGGATCAGGCGGAAGTATTCCGTGGATTCGAAATCATAGCGCGCACCGCGAGCGAGACGTTCCGCGAATTCGCTGCCAAGAGTGGGCACTCGAGGATCGGCCGCAATCATTTCTTCCGCGGGCTGGGGAAGCTTCGCCCGAAGCACGTTCTTCACCAGCCAGAAACTTACGCCGAGAATGCGAGCGATTCCCAGAGCGCGCGCCTGGGAGAACACCAGCGAGTAGTTGAGGGTCTGGGTTCGCAAAGTCTCCGCAATGTCCGCAAGCCAGATCAGCCGCGTCCAAAGATGCTTGGCGGCGTGCAGGCACAGCACCAACAGCGAATCTTCGGCAGACAGGCAAGGCACTGCGCACCCTCCGACGACAGTCCGGCCCGCGCGCGCCAGCAGATGCTCCACGCTGAGATCAACCCCGTAGAAATGCGGCAGCAACGCCCACTGTAGTTCGACCAGGTTCTTTCCCGCTGCGCTATCAAACGAGCGCTCGTAGCCTTTGCGCAGCCAGAATCGCTCGACGGCCGGGACAAGATCCGCAGCAGGGCGATATCCGATTTCGGCAAGAGCCTGCTTCGCCGGCTTGAAGTCCGCGGGAGAGATCAGGAAGTCGAGATCCGAAAAACTTCGCAAGCCGAGATCGCGGTAAAGCGACTGTGCCAGCACCGGCCCTTTGTACGGAACCGCCCGCACCTGCCTGCGCTCGAAGTGCCGCATGATGCGTGCCAGTTCGGCGGTGAACCACATGCTGCGCCGCAGGTTTGCTTCATAGGCAGATCGCAGCGAGCGCTCGATTTCCGGTGGAAGGCCGCGACCATGTTCGATCAGGTTGCGCGCCGCGAGCGGAAGAACTCCATGGTGCTCCGCCAGGCGAAGGAGTTCGTTCCAGTCGAGCGCTGAGCGATTCCAGTTCGCGATGCGATCGAGGCGCTCCGGAGCCAGCTCCGTGCCAGCCAATGCGCACAGGAGGTCAAATCCGTATTCTCTCTGCGGCGCAGTGCTCGACATGGGAGACGAAGGCAAGAGTTTGGTCATGAAAGCGCCCGGGGGCCACAACCGCGATGGTACCAACCTTCGAAATCCAGCGCCTAAAGGCGCGTCAATGTTAGAGCGCTTGCGGCATGCCTAAAGGCATGCCCTGATACGAATCTGACCCGCACTACGAACGGATAGACAAGCGGCCGCAAGTTGGAATCAATTAGGATCGCGAATCGCCACTATAATACAGAGTCTTCGGCGCGCGCCCGAAGCGTCGTTCGCAAGTCGCAAGTCGCAAGCCGCAATTCGTCGTTCGCGCTTTCGCCGTTCGCACTTTCATGGACCAAGTCGTTTTCGAATCCGTCCGCAAGATATTTCGCCATCGTCCAGCTCTGTTCAATTGGCTTGGAAGAGAGCGGGGCGGCGAAACCATTGCCTTGAAAGACGTTTCTTTCTCGGCAGGCCGCGCCGAGGTCTTAGTGCTGCTCGGCCCGAACGGCAGCGGAAAAACCACGGCCCTCAAGCTGATCTCGACCATGCTCCTGCCCGATGCGGGATCGGTGCGCGTGGGCGGCTTCGATGCGCGGCACGATGCCGGTGAAGTCCGGCGGCAAGTCGGCATCGCCGTCGCCGCGGAGCGCTCGTTCTTCCCTCGTCTTTCCGCTCGCGAGAACCTCGAGTTCTTTGCCGCCCTCGACGAAGTCTCGCGCAGCGAGCGAGCGCGGAGGATTAAAGAGGTTCTCCGCGATACCGGCCTTGAAGAGCAGGCCGACACCCTGGTCATGAAGTTCTCCAGCGGCATGTACCAGCGACTGGGGATCGCGCGCGCCCTGGTCAAGCGCCCCAGCGTGCTTTTGCTCGACGAACCGACGCGCAGCCTCGACGCCGCCACCACGGCACACTTCTGGGCAACGATCCGCGCTTTGGCGCGGCAACAGACCACGGTTCTGCTCGCTACCCACAACTTCGCTGAGGCGGCCACCGTCGCGGATCGCCTGCTCCTGCTGCATCGCGGCGAATTGCTCGCCGATCGCCCAGTAGGCGACGGCGAAAGCGCTGACGCGCTGCGCGCTTTCTACTTCCGCATGACCGGCGAGATCGATGAGGCCGTGCTCAAGCTCTAAAGATTTGTAATTGGTAATTTGTAATTTGCAATTGTGTTTCGGAATTTATCGCTCAAGGAAGGCGTTGTTCGTCGTTCGCGATTCGCTGTTCGCGAGAACCGTTCGGATGGCGAAAAGCGAATAGCGAACGACGGGCCTCAGACTACAGATTACAAATTTCGTTCTTATGACTTCGACCCTCGACAAGCTCCATGCCATCCTGCGCCGCGATCTGCTCACGGCCATCCGCCACCGCAGCGGTTTCGTCGTAACCCTGGTCGGAGTGTTCACCGAATTGGCGGCTTTCTATTTTCTATCCCGCGCCATCGGTCCCAGCTTTCGACCCGGTGGCGTCGAGTACTTCCCTTTCCTTCTGGTGGGCACCGGCGTCTACACTTTCTTCGTAATGAGCGCGCAAGCCTTCCTGAGCGCGGTGCAGGAAGCACAGCAGACGGGAACGCTGGAAGTGCTTATGACGACCTCCACCGCCCCGGCTGAGCTCGTCATCCTCAGTTCCATTTCCGCCTTTGCCGGAAACCTGGTCAATCTGCTGGTCTATCTTTTCGCGGGCGTGGCAGTTTTCCGGGCCTCGATCCACGCCAACTTTTTCTCGTGCGTGGCAGTATTGATTTTTTCCCTGGCGATCGCCCTGGCCCTGGGGATCGCCGCGGCCACGCTTCAGGTTGCGTTCCAGAAAGGCTCGGCTCTGCTGTGGCTGCTCGGTTCCGGACTCTGGTTTCTGAGCGGAACCATGTTCCCGATCCAGAGCTTGCCCCGCCCGCTCGAACTTCTCGCGCGCGTGGTTCCTCTCACTTACGCCATCGATGGAATGCGCCGGGCGTTGCTTGAGGGGCAGTCCATGATGGCAATGGCTCCGACACTGGCCGTCATGGCCGGATTTGGCGTGATCCTGCTGCCGCTCGCGCTCGCCGGCCTGTCGCTCAGTTTGCGGCGCGCGCGGCAGAATGGAACTCTGTCATTTTATTGAGGATGTTGATTCGCCTTCTTCGGATTGGGCCCAAGTCATATTGGCACCGGGGAAAGCCGTGTAGTACACTGCCTTTACTCTTATCAAAACTGGGGGATAAGCCAGCCGTTTGACCACCTGGCTTGACCGACTATGACCGATGATCGGGCCGCTCGCGAGAAGCCCCAGCAACCGGGCAACGCGGGTAAAGAGAAGAAGCTCTACCAGAAGCCGGCTTTCCGCTACGAACGGGTTTTCGAGACGCTCGCTCTCTCTTGTGGCAAGGTCGTCCAAACCCAATTCACATGTCTGCCGGGCAATCGAAAAACCTCCTGATGCTGGAAGACACCACGAGTGCGGCGCGTTTGAGTTGGAGCGCGGAGCGGTCAGCTTTGGTGGCGGACGTTTTGCGTCGCAGCGATCATTTGCATCAGGTACGTCTGCGCGTTCACGGAGAAAGCATGCTGCCCACTCTTTGGCCGGGCGATGTGGTCGAGATCGCAAGTTGCTCGCTCGAAGACGTCCGGCCCGGCGAGATTGTGCTCGCCCGGCGTGAAGGCCGCCTCTTCCTGCATCGCCTCATCGCCCCCTGCACCCCGAATGGCTTCCTGCTGCGCGGCGATTCCGTGCCTGGTCCTGACCCTCTGTTTCCTCCCGAAGCACTGCTAGGCCGTCTCGTGTGTAGCGCTACCGAAGGGCGAGCTGGATCAGTACCCGCGCTGCGCCCGGGTTTTGGCGCGAAGTGGTCGCGCGCGGTGGGAATGCTGTTTTGTCATTGCAGCGTGGCAAGGCGTCTTGCTTTGAAACTTCACAGCCGCCGGCAGGCATCGGCGCGCCAATTTCGAGATCCTGAAAGCACTGCGGAGATGGAAGCCTTCTGATGACCGCGGCGCGAAAAGTCGCGTGTGTAGAGATCGGAGGGATCCCGATTGCTTTGTCCACCTCTGACGATCGTTTTCTCGATCTGCTGCGCCAGCGCTACGCAGGGTTCCTGAGTTCTTCTCGTCCCGAGTTTGAGCTTGAATTTGATCTCACCTGCACGGGACCGGCTTCCGATGAGGACGTTCGGGTCCGCAGGGAAGGCCACGAGTGGCTGCTGGAGCGTGGAGATTTCCACGCCCGCTGGGATCCACGCACTGGACGAGGCAGCGTGCGGCAAAATGCCAACCCGTATTCTCTGGATTCGGTGCTGCGCATTCTGCACAGCCTGATTCTTGCCCAGCGCGGCGGATTCCTGCTGCACGCCGCCAGCGCGATTTGCGACGGCCGGGCTTATCTGTTTTCGGGCGTATCGGGCGCGGGAAAAACCACGATGACGCGGCTGGCGCCAGCGGACATCACCCTGCTTACCGACGAAATTTCCTACCTGCGCCCGAGCGCCGACGGGTACTCGGCGTTCGGCACTCCTTTCGCCGGAGAGCTGGCCAAGGCCGGGGAGAACTGCACGGCGCCAGTCTCCGCGCTCTTTTTTCTGGAGCAGGGCCCGGAGAACCGCGTCGATGAGTTGCCCCCCGCGGAAGCGGTCCGCCGCCTGATGCGCAATATTCTGTTCTTCGCCGAAGACCACGGCCTGGTGGAAAAGCTTCTCGCCACAGCTTGCGATTTCGTCGCCAGGGTTCCCATTCGCCGCCTGACGTTCTATCCTGATGCCAGGGTGTGGGAGAAAATCCGCAACTTCCAGGGGGTGCCAGAGCATGCCTGAGACTTGCATTTACATTGCGCGCAGTTCTGCCATTGCCGCCCGCGCGCTGGCCGGCGAAATGATGGTGATGAACTCAGCCGATTCGACGTTCTTCACGCTGAACGAGGTCGCAACCGTCATTTTTCAAGCGGCCGACGGTCACACTCCTCTGCGGGAAATTGTCCGCGACCGGGTCTGCGAGCAATTTGACGTCGATCCCGAACAGGCCCAGGCGGACGCCGAGCAGTTCGTCGCCGAACTCTCTGGCCACGGAATTCTTCTCGTTTCCAATCAGCCGCGGGCCGCGGAGGCTCCCTGATGAGCCTGATGAGCGAGGTGGGCCAGAAAGCGTTTAACCTGGGCGTGCCCATCGCCGTGCACCTGGATGTGACGTATCGCTGCAACGAGCGCTGCGTGCATTGTTATCTCGATCACGACGACCACGGCGAGATGACGACCGCCGAAATCAAGGACGCGCTCGATCAACTGGCCGAGGCCGGCGTTTTCTTTCTCACTTTCAGCGGCGGCGAGGTCTTCCTGCGCCGCGACTTCTTTGAGATTGTCGAATACGCCCGGCGTCTCATGTTCAACGTCAAGATCAAGACCAACGCGGTGATGATCCACGAAAAAGAAGCGCGGAGAATCCGCGAACTGGGCGTGGACACGATTCAGATCAGCCTCTACTCGCATCGTCCCGAAGTGCACGACGCGATCACCAAGCTGCCGCACTCGTTCGAGCGCACCATCAAGGCCATTCGCTTCTTACGCGACCAGGGGCTGCGAGTGACCATCGCCAATGTGCTGATGACCGTGAATTCTTCCGATCAGAGCGGGGTGCAAAAACTTGCCGCCGAACTCGGCGTGCAGTACACGCTCGATCCCACGATCACGCCCATGATGGATGGCGACACATCCGTTCTCTCGCTGCGCATTCCGGGAGAAGAACTTCCGGAGATTTTCCACAATCCGGGGCTGGTCGGCAGCCAGGAAGAATTCTGCGCTCCTCCCCAGCCGCCCTCGGAGGAGGATCTTGAGGGTTACTCGTGCAGCGCGGGCCATTCTTTCTGCTACATTTCGCCCTACGGCGATGTCTTTCCCTGCGTGCAGTTCCCGCTTCCCACGGGAAATATTCGTCAGCGGAAATTTCTGGATATCTGGAATTTTTCCTCACAGATGAAAGAGGTCCGCTCGATCCAGGCCAAAGACCTGACCGTCTGCTCGTCGTGCTCGCACGTCACCAGTTGCACGCGTTGTCCGGGCTTGGCCTATGTGGAAGGGAGTATGCGGGGACCATCCACCGCGGATTGCGAAAAATCGTTTTACCGGACGGGCGTGCCGACAGCGAACATGCTGCAGCAGGGGCTCTCAAAACCCCGCACAACTGTGCCGCTGATCCAGATTCAGCCGATCGCCGTTCTCGCCTGATGCGGAATGCCGGTTACATTTAGCTGATATACTTCCGCGCTAGTGATCGTCCAATTTCAAGTTGGTATAGGGGCTATATGCGACAGGTTTTGTTCATCCTCACCCTGGCGCTTTCCGCCATCAATTTTCCGGCGCAAGCTCAGGAGCAGAAAGCGACAGCACCCGGGCACTATCTGTTTGCCTGGACCGGCGACGCGGCGGGCATTGGCAACGACTTTCTCGCGGTGATCGATGCCGACCCTGCGTCGCCGACGTACGGGCATCTGGTGACGACCGTCGCCACCGACCAGCCGACAGGGCTCATACATCACACCGAATACACGATGCCCGCCAGCGGGATGCTTTTTGCCAACGATCATTATGCGGGCCGAACTTTTATCTTTGATGTGCGCGACCCGCTGCACCCGAAGGTTGCGACGTCGTTTACCGACATGGCCGGCTACATGCATCCGCACTCTTACTTGCGGCTGCCCAATGGCCATGTGCTGGCCTCCTTCCAGCACGCGCACCACGGCTCGAGCACAGAACCGATGGGCAAGACTGGCGGTCTGGTCGAGATCGATGACCAAGGCAAAGTGATTCGCGCCGCCAGCAATGCCGATCCCGCGTTTGCCGGCGCTCTCTTGACGCCTTACAGCCTGGTCGTCCTTCCCGAGCTGGACCGCGTCGTCTCCACAAACTCTTCCATGCACGACGAGGACATTCTTGCTGGCGTGACCTATCAGGTGTGGCGTCTCTCCGATCTCAAGCTGCTCAAGACGGCGTACTTCGATGTGGGAGAAAATCGCTACGCGCAGATCAGTCCGGAAGAGCCACGTCTTGGTCCGGATGGGTCGATCTTTGTACAAACACTCGGCTGCGGACTTGAACGCATCACCGGCGTGAACACCGACGAGCCCAGATCGCAACTCGTGTACACGTTTCCCGGCAACTGGTGCGGGGTTCCAACAATCGTCGGGCACTATCTGGTGCAGAGCGCAGGGGCGACGCACGGTTTGATCGTGCTCGACATTACGAATGCGGCCAAGCCCGTGGAAGTCTCGCGACTGAAGATTAGCGATACCTTCAAGCCACACTGGACGGGATGGGACGCCAAGACGCAGCGATTGGTGGTGACTGGCTCGGAGTCTCGCCTTTTCATGCTGAAGCTGAACCAGGCGACCGGTGCTCTCGCCATGGACGACACTTTCCATGACGCGGAGGGAAAGGCTGGGTTCAACTTCGCGGAAAGCGATTGGCCGCACGGCTGGAAGGGATCGGGCCGGCCCCACGGAGTAGTCTTCTCGCGCTGAAAGCGAATCTCGATTACACTCGGCCGCCGGGAACCGCGGTCGCGGCGCTACAGTTTGCTCCCGGCAACAGCCTTCTGGCTGCGATTCAGATCGACGACCGCTTCCAGGCTGGCCAACTGCTCCAGGATGCGCTGCAAGGCGGCGCGGACCTCATGCGTCGCTTCATTGAACTTCAGCGCCGCTCCAATACCCATGTCCATGCGCACGACTTCGCTTGCAATAGTAACGTTCGTATGTTCGTGCGAGAAGGTGAGTTTCAATTGCGATCCGGGCAACAGCAGGCCGCTGGTTTCAACATAGCAACCGCCCAGGCTCAGGTTGGTAACGATGCCCAGCATCGCGCGTTCCTGGCCGTTTCCAGAAATTTCCGTGGTAAGCCGGCCCCGCACCCGCGGATACAGACGGCGGTTCTTCTGAGTCGACTGACTCTGCTTCTGTAGATACATACGTTTGTCGGCCTCCGAGAGGATCTTTTCGGCATCCATCCCATCTTCGGGATACACCGCCTTGCCCACGCTCAGCGATAGAATGTCCTCGTTGCAGATGTCCTTCCCCGCCTGTTTGGCCAGGTCCCGCATCTGTTCCGCCTTGCGCGCGGCCGCTTCGGGCGTGAGTCCAGGAGCGATGACCACGAATTCGTCGCCGCCCATGCGCGCGACATAATCGTACTCACGGCTGGTTTCCTTCAGGGAGTGCGCAAACAGCCGCAGCACGCGATTCCCTTCCAGGTGTCCAAAGCGGTCGTTGATCTGCTTGAAGCCGTCCATGTCGGCGACCATCACGGTCAGCGTTTTGTTGTCGCGTTTGCAGCGCGCCAGTTCCCGGTCGAGTTGCAGGAAGAGCGAGCGCGCATTGGGAAGTCCGGTGAGGTAATCGGTAACCGCCGAAGTCTCCGCCTGCTCATACTTCATCGCGTTTTCGATGGCCAGCGCCATCTTGGAACTTACCGCCAGCAGAATGCGCAGGTGGTCGGAAGTAAAGAAGTCTTTTTCCGCATGGTACAAAGCGACCACGCCGACCACGCCATGCAGGCCCTCGAGTGGAACCGCGAGCGCTGAATTCAGCGTGCTGTACTTCGAAGGATCGTTCAGATAGCCGGGCTCGACCGAAGGATTGCCATTCAGAATCGGCTTAAGGTTTTGCGCCACCCACCCCGAGAGCCCCTGCCCCATCGGAATGCGCAGCGAAGCAAACAACCGGAAGTTGTCGCCATTCACATATTCCGGCACCAGTTCATCGCCGTGGCGGACGTAGATCGCAGTCGCATCATAGGGCATCGCGCGGCGCAGCTTCACCGCAAACACCGAGAGTGTCTCGCCCAGACTGAGCGAAGCCCCCAGATCCTGGCTGAGTTCGAAAAGCGTCTGCGCTTCCTGGCGCGCCGCCGCGATCGAACTCAGAAAACTGCGCTCCGGCGATGGCCGCCGTCCTTGCGCCTCGAAACCGGCTGCCGGCTGGATGACCGGCTCCATCTTCGCGTCCTGGTCTTTGACTTCGGTGGATAATTTCTGCTTGCCCAGGCTGTCCGTGCGTTGGTGGACCAGTTGCTCCAGCTCCACGTATCTTCGTTCGAGCACCTTGACCACTTGCGGATCAAAAGACTTCCCCGATTCATCCACCAGCCGCGCCATCGCTTCATGCAGAGGCAGCGCCCGCCGATATTGCCGATCCGAAGCCATCGCGTCCAGAAAATCCACCGCCGCCAGAATACGGGCGCCAATCGGAATCTGCGTCCCGCGCAATCCCAGCGGATAGCCAGTCCCGTCGTACTTTTCGTGATGGGCCCGTACGATGGGCACGACCGGGTAGGGAAAGCGCACCCGTTCCAGAATTTCCGCTCCCACCAGCGGATGAATCTTCATTTTCTCGAATTCTTCCGGCGTCAGACGGCCCGGTTTCGAGACGATGTGCTCGGGAATCGCCAGCTTGCCGATGTCATGCAGCAAGGCCGCGGCCTGCAAGGCCTCCATTCCCTCCCGGTCAATCTTGAGGTCCTTCGCAATCTCGACGGCGTAGACGCGAACTCTCTGCAAGTGGTCGTGAGTTGTCTGATCCTTGGCCTCGATGGCAAGTGCCAGCGCTTCGATCGTGCGCATGTGCAAGTCGGCCATCTCTTCCACGTGCCGCTTTTCGTCTTCCAGTTTGCCGAGGTAAAGGCGGTAGGAACGGTAGATGAGGTACACCACCGGCAGCGTCAGCAACGACGTCTGCCAGTCGGTAAAGCCGTGCAGCCAGCTCATCATTCCGGCTACGCCCGCGCCCACCAGGTAGTACGGGAAGCTCCAGAAGTAGCAGTCTGCCCAGATCCTTCGCAGAGACCTGCGCTCCGTCAGCGAAATAACGGCTGCCACCGGAAGGGTGTTGGCCACGAAGTAAACGCACGCCGCCAGAAATAGCAAGGTAGAGGGGTTATTCACCGCGCGATGCAACAAAGAATAGCGATAGGTGAAGAAGGTTATCGCGATGGCCAGCGCGGTCGAGCAGACGTTGAAGGCGACCTGAATCGGAATCGGACGATCGCGGTCGAAGCACTGCACTACCACTGCCGCGCAGCCCAGCGCCATGGTTTCCGACAAGCTCAGTTCCAGTACGCCCAGCAGCATAAAAAGAAAGTTCACCGACATCGTCCCGGTAATACCGGGCAGGTTCACTTTCAGCCGCGAGGCCGCCAGCGCAATCACTAGATAGCAGAAGAATTTGAGCGGATTCTGGCTCCGGTCGTGCAAGACCGAATAGGTCAGGACGATCGTCCCGCAGAGCACGACCACGGCTATGAGAAAGCGTGGCGCCGCGCTCATGTCCCTCCAGGATTGCGGGCGAGTTTTCACTTCGAACGAACTCCTGCCCGGGAAGCCGGGTTGTAATTCCCAGGCGCAAATACACGGGAATACTCATTGATAACAGGCACCGGACGGGCAGCAAAGCATTCGGGGATTTCGAGGTAAACTTCCGTAACGGGGGACAGTGACCGTTTGGTGGTGCTTCGCCCCTCTGTATCGCCGTAAACACCGCTCTTAAGCCATAGAAAAGACACCGCAAACCACAGCCTCGGCGAGCATTTCAGGGAACCATGAACTTGTCGCCCGCCGCAGCAGGCTCAGGCCGAGCGAAAGGAAGATGTGCTGAATGCGCTGCATGGCGCCGCCACCAAACTGCGCGGTCAACTCGGCGAGTCGTTGTCCATGGTGCAGAAGTACGACATGTCTCTCTCCCAGACCACCACTTCATCGCTCGACGCGCTGCAGGCGCTGAGCCTGGGCGACGCCAAGCACAACACGGGCGACGAACTGGGCGCTGTTCCCAAAGCCGTTTGTGTGGCGCGTTCTAACGGCATGGCTGAAGCCATGCCCCCTTCCAAGCCTAATCCGAGGCTCCTTAGAAGTGGAATCCGAGCTGCGCCGTCAGCGCGCGCGGCGTCACATAGTGCGTCCCGCTGAAGGTCGATAGGAAGTTATACAGCGCCACTTTGTTGGTTACGTTGATGGCGGTAAGCGTAAGACTCCATTTGTAACGTTCGCCTTTGAATAGGTTGTCGTCGCCCACTGCAACATCGAACAGGTTACGCGGCGCGATGCGCGGCGGATTGTGGTCGTCGTTCTCCGTCCCGGGGGCCGGTATCTTCACCAGATTCGAACCGTATTGCGACGGGGCACAGGTAGTGAGAGGCACGGTAAGTGTGGGGTGCTGGCTACCGCAGAACAATCCCGCCTGGAGTTGCTGGTCTGCGGTGAGCCCGGTCAAATCTACCGGAGTTGTCGTGTCCGTTGCGAATGGTACCGCGCCGGCTACCAGACCGCTGTCGTACCGCCAGTTGAAGCCAATCCAGGGCCCGGTTTTCCACGGCTGGTATTGCAAGTGCGTAGTCTGGTTGAACTTTTCGTCGTGGTCAATACGGAAAGGCAGTCCGCTCTGCCCTACCGTGGTACCGAGGCCACTGGTCTGGGGTGGAAAGAAACGCGCAGCCACGCTCGACATCACCACCAGCGCCGAGAATCCGTGGAAGTCAGGCACGCTCACGCGAATCGCATAGCCCGGAACCTTGGAATTGTGCCACCCAACCGGGAAGAAGATTGGGGTCGCGGCCAGCACGCTGAAATCGTAGCCGGTGTGGGTGTACTTCCAGATGTAATCCCCGCTCACGACGGCATACTTCCCAAACGCCTGCTGCAAGCCAGCGTGGAACTCATTGCGATAGCCAGGCGTGTTTGGCTTTTGCACGCACGGGATAAGATCCTTAATAACAGCGTAATTGCATCCTTCGCTGGCCAGGACAAGATTTTCATTGAACGGACTCTCCAGCGTTCGCGCATAAGAAACGCGGAGTACCGTATTGCTCGGCTTGATATTGTAAGAAACGCCCAGGCGAGGCTCGGCCTGACGAGCAATGACCAGGCCGTTGTACAAGTCGCCACGAATTCCTAGGTTGACCGACCAATTCCCTTTTGTGATCTGATCCTGGATGTACAGGGCTGTCTCTTTCACGTCCGTGTGGCCGTGAAATGGGTACAAAGTGCTGCTGGAACTGGTGCAGTTGTCGTTGGACGACGGAGTCGGCCTGGTCAGGTCGTAGCAACCTAACAGCGGAATGAAGGGAGCGGTAGCAAGCGGGTTCACGGAAGTATTGGGCTGCAAGCCAGACCCGGCGCACTGCGTTGGATCGGTGAAGCCGGAAACCGGGTTGCCGCTCGTATCCAGGCAGGGGGCGTTGAGCAACGGAGCGACGATTCCGAGCTTGAAATTCTCCGTCAGGAATGTCTGTTGATACGTAATCCCCGCCTTCACGTTGTGCATCCCTTTCACATAAGAGACGGAGGAGCGAAGGCCAGTGTTAGCGAGCGTCCGATTCTGTGAGATCGTCTCCTGCTGAAGATTGGGCGGACCAAGATCCGCTAAGGGGTTACCGCTGGGATAGTAGTTATAAGCGTCCCGCCGCATCCAGCCGCCAAGCGTGAAGACAGTTGACGAATTGATTACTCGCGTCCATGTCGGCGCAATGTTGAAGGTCTTAATCTGTGAGCGTTGGTCGGTCGAACCGACGGGATTACCGAACTGGTCCAACACGTTGAGGTTGTCATACGCATTCGGAGTCTGGAACCAGGACCGCGTAAAGCCCAGGTTCAAGTGGATCGAGTCCGCCGCGGAGAGTTGGTAATCCACACGATCGAAAACACTCTCTTCGTTGCCCTTGTCGTGCATCACCGCGAACTCGGGCGCATCCAGGAATCGGCCGCTATTCATCCCGTTCACCGCGATGAAGTTCCCCCACTTCTCGCCTCCGTAAGCCAGATCGAAGCCCACGTTGGACGAGCCAAACGAGCCGTACGAAGCGTTCACGCTGCCGTGCGGAGTGGTGACGCCCTGGCCCGAGCGCGTGGTCGCCACAATCACCAGGCTTGTCTTGCCGCCGTATTCCGCGGGCGGCGCACCCGGGATGACCTCCAGAGAATCAATCGAATCGACGGGGATCTGGTTGGAAAAGATTTTGCTTTGCTGATCGGTGATGGGCTGGCCGTCGACCGAGAACGAATTAGACGCGTGGTCGCCCATTCCATGAAACATGCCGTTGGAGTCGGCTGCCACTCCCGGAGACGCGAGCGTGACCAGCGAACTCACCGACGATGACCCACTTCCCAAAGGGATCTTGTCGAACAAGTCCTTGGCAACGTCGGTGTGACCCGTCGGATCGTTCTCCACCAGATCTCCGGCAGCCTCGACCGTAACCGTGGTGGAAGTGCCGGATACTTGAAGACTGATCTTGACACTGGCAGGCACTACCGACCGGGCCTCCATATCCTGCGCGTATTGGGCGAATCCCGCGGCCGTCACCGTCATGTGATACGGATTAAACGGTACGTTCGGAAAACTGAACTTTCCGTTACTGTCTGTGGTGGTCGTTCGGTCAAAGCCGCTGACCGCGTTTCGAATCTCAACACTTGCATTCGCAACCACCGCGCCCGAAGGGTCCAGGACGGTACCGTTAATCGATCCCGAACTTCCGCCCGACTGCGCATGCGCAGCCCCAACACTCAACACCACGGCAGCGGCCACCATAGCCGCAGCCAGCCAGCTTTTATAAAGCAAATGCATGATTCCTCCAATAATGGGTTCTGGAGCGAGTCCGATCACAGATCGAAGATCGCGGTCTTTTGGAAATACTTACTGGATTGGGCGCGGAATCAGAGCGCAGGTGGAGGACGAATGAACTGGGTGGTGATGGGACGGAAGATCGGGGAAACTTCTGAAACCAAACTCGCCAGGGCGGCCGTAGCCAAAACTGGCGCGGAGGCAACCGTCTGGGTACTAAGTCCGGCGTGAGCGGTCGCGCAAATCGAGCAGGCGTGGTGGGATGTGGTCGAGTTCTCGGGATGCGAGTGGATCGCCTGAATCGTCCCCATCACGCACACCAGGACGACCGAGAGCACACACACAGCTCTGACCCATACGCCCCGATTTGCCGATACCTTCAACATGCCATCCCCGATGTTTCTGGTTAGAGGTGCTGCGTTTAGACCATTCTATCGTTAAATGGTCATCTACGGAAACGCAGCGCGCGAAAAACGATCCGCCACGCAGACCCTCCGGAACATGGCCTTTAGGCTCCTGGAGGCGTCCGGCCGGCCGAAGCGAATTCATTTCGTAGGCTGCTGTCCGATAAGAACTTAGAAATGCGTCACTTCCCGCGTGCCTTCCCAGGTCTCGAAGGCAAGGCACCTGCGCTTGGTATACTCTCGCACTCATGAAACCTCTTCGCCTCTGCCTGCTTGGCTTCGGCAACGTCAACCGCACGCTGGCCGAACTGTTGCAACGGAAAGAAGCCGAACTGCGCGAGCGCCATGGCATCGAGTGGCGCATCACGGGCGTCGGCTCGCGGCGCATCGGGTGGCGGGTGAATGCGGCTGGCTTTGATGTGGCCGATCTTCTGCGCGCGCGGAACTCAGATGCATTCGCGGCGCGCGGACATGCGTGTTCGCGGTACGACGACTGGCTCGACGCGGCCCAGCCGGACGTCGTGTTCGAAGCTACATCCCTCAACGTCGAAAGCGGACAGCCCGCCATTGACTACATCCGGGCCGCGCTCGAACACGGAGCCCACGCGATCACGGCGAACAAAGGCCCGGTCGTCCACGCCTACGAAGAACTGCGTGAGCTCGCAGCCCGTCGCGGCAAGCAGTTTCTGTTTGAATCGACTGTCATGGACGGAATCCCCATCTTCTCGCTTTTCCGCAACACGCTGCCCGCGATCGAGGTAAGGGGCTTCAAGGGAATCCTCAATTCAACCACCAACCTGATCCTGACCGGCATGGAGCGCGGGCTGAGCTTCGACGAATCTCTGCGACAAGCGCAGCAACTGGGCGTGGCCGAAACCGATGCCAGCTATGACATCGACGGCTGGGATGCAGCCGTGAAAGTCGCTGCGCTGGTGAACGTGATCATGGGCGTGCGCCTGCCGCCGCAAAAAGTGGAGCGTGAGGGAATCCGCCGGCTCACCGGAGAAGTTGTGCGCTCGGCTCGCAATGCCGGCGCGCCCTACAAACTCCTATGTCGCGCTCAGCGCAACGAATCGGGAGTAAGCGCCAGCGTTCGCCCGGAGCAGATCCCGCTCACCGACCCGATGGCGCTGGTCGGCGGAACATCGTCCATCATCCAGTTTGAAACCGACATCTTCCCCGGGCTCACAATCACGGAGGAAAGCCCCGGGCTCTATGCGACGGCCTATGGCATGTTGGCGGATTTCATCTGGGCAGCCAGCTCGTAGAGCAGACCCGGGCGAGAACCAACAAAAACACTATCACCCGCACTGTCATTCCCCGACAATCGTTTGTAGTTATCATCGGCACTCGTTGGTTGCAGCGCCACCTGCGTCTTAGAGCTGGTTTCATAAATCGGTTTTGGGTAGGGCACGGCTTCAGCCGTGCCGTTCAGGGCCCGAAAGAATGCGGGCTTTAGCCCCTGAGGGACGTGCCTTCCGAGCGGAAAGGCATTTATGAAACCAGCTCTAGTTTGAACTTTCTCTTGCGCCTGCGCTTGCTTCATGCGGGCCCAGCGAAGTCGGACTCAGGGAGAAGTACTTATGTCGGGACAAGTCATTTTGTATTTTGACGACCAAGCGGACGCGTTGCGCTTCGCCCTAGCTGCAGGTTCAGTGATGGCGGGAGAGGGAACTCGCGCCACCGACGATTTGGTCCAGGAAACGGCGCGAGTCACGCGCATCCGGCTGGACGCCGCCAATAAAGAAAAGGGCAAGCAGCCCAATCCTCCCGAACGCGTTGCGTAAGCCGCGCTGCGGCGGCCGCTTTCACCCGCGCGCAGAACCGCGCCACCAATCACCCATCGCCCGAATTAGAATGTCTGCTATGCCCATCGCTGAACCGGCTTTCTCATCCTCATCCACTACCCTCGACCTCATCTGGGTTCGCTCGCAGTTCCCTGCGCTCGCGCAAACTGTTAACGAACATCCGGCGGTTTTTCTGGATGGGCCAGGGGGTACGCAGGCGCCGCGGCAGGTGATTGATGCCATCGCGGACTATCTGGCGCGCAACAACGCCAACACCGGCGGCGCTTACCACACCAGTCGTAACACCGACCGCATGATCGCGGAAGCGCGGTCGGCGATGGGCGACTTTCTGAATTGCGATGCGGATGAAATCGTTTTCGGCCCAAACATGACGACCCTGACTTTCGCGATGAGCCGCGCGCTCGGGCGCGAACTCGGCCCCGGCGACGAGATCGTGCTCACGCTGCTCGACCACGACGCGAATTTCTCGCCGTGGAAGGCGCTGGAAGAAAAAGGCGTGGTCATCCGCACGGTGAAGTTTAACGAAAGCGATTGCACGCTCGACATGGACGACCTGGCGGCAAAAATAAAGATAAAGATCGGGAAGCGCACGCGGCTGGTGGCGGTCGGTTATGCGTCGAACGCGGTGGGCACGATCAACAACGTCGCCGAAGTGGTGCGGCTGGCGCGGCAAGCGGGAGCATTGAGTTACATCGATGCCGTCCACTACGCTCCGCACGGACCGATTGACGTGCGCGCCCTCGACTGCGATTTCCTGGTCTGTTCGACGTACAAATTTTTCGGTCCGCACATGGGCGTTCTCTACGGCAAGCGCGAGCACCTGAAGAGGTTGCATCCGTATAAAGTCCGCCCCAACACCGACAACATTCCCAACTGTTGGGAATGGGGGACGCTGAACCACGAATGCATCGCGGGAATCAAAGCCTGCGTGGACTACTGGGAAGCGCTCGGCCGTCGCGCGAAGCCCGAGGTCACGACCCGGCGCGCTGCGATCCTGGCCGCGCACGAAGCGATTCATGGGCACGAGCGCAAGATGATGGAGAAGATGATCGCGGGCTTGCTTGCGATTCCCGGATTGAAGCTGTACGGCATCAGCGACCCGCGGCGCTTCGAGAATCGTTGCGCGACGATAGTGGTCCGCATCGAAGGCCACACGCCGCTGGAGTTGGCAACGAAACTCGGCGAGCGCGGCTTCTTCACCTGGGACGGAAACTACTATGCCCTGAATCTCACCGAACAGTTGGACGTCGAGCGGCTGGGAGGGTTTCTGCGCATCGGGCTCGTGCACTACAACACAATGGAGGAAGTGGAGAGGCTGCTCGCGGCGCTGCGGGAGATCGTCAAATGTTAGATACGAAATCTCTGAGAAAAATTGCAATTGCCGCGACAACGATACTTCTTTTTCTCAGTAGCGCCGCAGCTCAGAAACGTACCACGCCGCGAACGGTCGAAAAGTACAGGTCGCCGGACAGCGCCCTCGTCGCGATCATTACGTCTACGCAGGCGCCGGAGGCAACCCGCGAGAGCCGGGTCGAAATTCGTCGCAAATCTGGAGAATTGCTAGCGAGGAGGAACTACTTTTCGGAAGGCGGGGAACAAGGGTTCGGTGTGACAAAAGCCGTTTGGACTCCCGACTCTCAGTTCTTTGTCTACAGTCTCGAAAGTTCCGGTGGACATCAGTCTTGGCATTCGCCTGTCAAGTTCTATGGTCGCAGAAACAGCAAGATTCAGAGTCTCGACGATGCGTTGAACGATGCCGTTATGAATCCGGATTTCTCGATTAGTGCTCCCGACAAAGTGAAGGTTGAGCTATGGTTCAGCAAGAAGGTCTTGACTGTGTCTTTGTCGTCGCTGAAGAAGCGTCATTAGCGCACAGACCGGATCTCCTCGACAGAATCGCCCCTTCCCACCAATGCTAAACTCGCCAGCCCGATAAACAATCCATGTTCAACCACGCCGGGCGTGCCGTTCAACTCCCGCGCTAGCGCCGGAGGGTCGTCGATCTTTCCGAAACTGCAATCGAGAATCTGATTGCCGTTGTCGGTGAGGAAAGGACTGCCGTCGGGTTTCGTGCGCAATTTGGGCGATGCGCCGAGTGACACGATCTTTTTCTCGACCACGGTTCGCGCAAACGAAATTACTTCAACCGGCAAAGGAAATTTGCCGAGCACGGGAACGATTTTTCCCGAGTCCGCGACCACGACCATCTTCTTGGACGCCGACGCCACGACCTTCTCGCGTAGCAGCGCACCGCCGCCGCCTTTGATCAGGTTCAGCTTGGGATCGACCTCATCGGCGCCATCGATGGTGATGTCGATTTCCGGATGTTCGTCGAGCGTGGTCAGCGGAATGCCGAGGCGGCGCGCCAGGTCAGCGGTCTGGACGGAAGTCGGGATTCCAATAATTTTCAGTCCCGATTTCACGCGCTCGCCGAGAGCAACGACCGCGAAGTATGCGGTTGAGCCAGTGCCCAATCCGACGATGTCCCCGTCACGCACCAGCTTCGCGGCCGCGCGGCCGGCGGCTTCTTTTTCTTCTTCATGCGCCATCAGTCACCCACAAATCCGATGGAGGGACGGGCGTCCTCGCCCGTCCGCCGGGCGGGGACGCCCGGCGCTCCACCGGCAAGTTTGCATTCTAGTTCAAAATCATCTTCCCCAGAATCTCCTTGAGTAACTTGGCGGCGACTGTGGCGGTGATTTGGGTGTTGTCTTGCGCGGGATTGAATTCCACGATGTCGGCGCCCGCGATTTTTCCGGTGATGGCATGAAGGTGCGCGATCGCTTCTCTGACCGACATGCCTCCGGGCTCGCGATGCGAAATGCCGGGGGCAAAGGCGGGATCGAGCGCGTCCATGTCGAAGGAGATGTAGATGGGGCCGTCGACTTTCATGCGCTCGAGCGCGGGCAGGTGGCGCATTTCGATGACTTCGACGCCGAATTTCTTGGCTTGCTCGCGTTGATGCCCAGTCATAGTCCGAATGCCGACCTGGATCAACCGCTTGGCCGCGCCCTCTTCCATGATGCGCGCAAATGGGCAGGCGTGCGACAGCCGGTTGCCTTCGAGTTCGTCATAGAGGTCGGGGTGGGCATCGAAGTGGAGGATGGTCAGTCCGGGGATGCGCTTGGCGAAAGCGCGGACAATTGGCAGCGTAATCGAGTGGTCGCCGCCCAGGCAGACCGGACGCAAGCCCTTGTCAAGCAATTCGCCGACTTTCGCTTCGATCGCGGTGAACGGCTCATCGAAGGTGAATTTCAAATCGCCGGCATCGCAGTACGTACCTTCGACGCTGAGGTCGACGCCGGTTTCTGTCCACGAGTTCGACGAAATGGAATTGAAAGCCACACGGATGATCGGCGGCGCTCCGGCCGCTCCACGCAACCAGGAAGAGTTGGCGTCGAATGGGATGCCGAGAATCACAGGGGTTCCTGGTTTGGCTGCGTCGGGACGAAGTGCCATGGGAGTATTCCTCTGGTTTCAGAATAATTGCCGCGAGCGCATCTTGCAGTGACCGGCGGCACAGCGGCTCTTTGTTGTGTGGGGACGGGGCTGTGCCCCGTCCGGGCGGGGCACAGCCCCGCCGCCACACAACTCCATTTCTTCCGGCTGAATCGGCCACACAGGGCGGCTCATCCGTTATTCTATAGAAGACCTTTTATGGCGACTTCAATTCGGAATACCAGCGGGGGCGCGGCTCCTGCAATCATTGAAAACTACGAACGGGAACGTGTGTTTGGGCTGTTCCGGCAATTTGGATATCTGGAGGCCGAACTGAACCCGCTCGGCCTGCTGCCACCGCAACCGCATCCCGACCTTGAGATCGACAACGAGTGGGCGCGGGAAGCGCGTCGCATTTATTGCGGAAGCGTAGGCGTGGAGTTCATGCATATCGCCGACCCGGAGCGGCGGCGCTGGATTCAGGAACGCATCGAGGGGGAACCGGCCGCAGTCGACCAGGAACGCGCGCTGGACTTGCTGGTGCGGGCCGAACTGTTTGAGCAGACGCTGCAGCAGCGATATCTGGGCAACAAACGTTTTTCACTCGAAGGCAACACGTCTTTGTTGCCGGCGATGGATGAGGTTCTGGACGTGGCCGGCGAGCGCGGTGCGGTGGAACTGGTGATGGGCATGAGTCATCGGGGACGCCTGAACGTCATTATTCATTTGGCAAGGCGTCCGCCGGAGCAGGTGTTTGCCGAATTTGAGGATGTGGATCCACGCAGCGTACTGGGGTCGGGCGACGTGAAGTACCACATGGGCGCGACCGGCGAGTACGTCACCAAGAGCGGCAAGAAAATTCATATCCACCTGGTGTCGAATCCCAGCCACCTGGAAGCGGTGAATCCGGTGACGGTGGGACGCACTCGCGCCAAGCAGGACCGCGCTGGTGAAGGCGGCAAGGCGAAGTATCTGCCGCTGCTGGTGCACGGCGACGCCGCGTTCGCGGGGCAAGGCATCACGGCGGAGACGTTGAATTATGCGGACCTGGGCGGCTACACGGTGGGCGGGACGATCCACGTAATCGTCAACAACCTGATCGGGTTCACGACGAATGCCCGCGAAGAGCATTCCTCGCGCTTCTCCGCGCAACTGGCGCGGCGGCAAGCGATTCCGATCTTTCACGTGAATGGTGAAGACGTGGATGCAGTGATGCGGATCGCGCGCATCGCAACCGAGTACCGCTACAAATTCGGCACGGACGTGGTCGTGGACCTGATCGGCTACCGGCGTCATGGACA
This sequence comes from Terriglobales bacterium, assembly GCA_050014475.1. Taxonomy (GTDB): domain Bacteria; phylum Acidobacteriota; class Terriglobia; order Terriglobales; family Acidobacteriaceae; genus Acidiflorens. The sequence goes on from JBEKDG010000011.1 coordinate 22,144, forward strand.
TAGCGAGGTGGACGATCCCACGGTGACGCAACCGCTGATGTATAGGGCGATCAAACAGCATCCGCCGTTGTACCAGATTTACGGCAAACAAATCCGTATCGAAAATGTCGCGGAGCGAGTGGTCACGATCAAGAGCGAGTACGAGGCCGCACAGAAGAGCGCGACGCAAGTCACCAAAAAGCCGCTGATGCGCGATCTGCCAAAGTACTGGGACAACTACTTCGGGGGCCGGTACAAAGCGGAGTATGAACAGCCCACGGGCGTTGGGCGCGACGAGTTGGTGGAACTCACGGAGCGTTTGACCACGTATCCGGAGGGTTTCCACATCCATCCCAAGGTAAAGAAGTTGCTGGAGCAGCGGCAGGAGATGGGGACGGGCAAGAAGCCGGTCGACTACGGCATGGCGGAGGCGCTGGCTTTTGCCAGCCTGGTGAAGCAGGGAATTCCGGTGCGCCTGAGCGGGCAGGACTCGCGGCGCGCGACATTCAATCAGCGGCACTCGGTGCTGCTCGATATTCAGGATGAATCGGAGTATGTTCCGCTGCGCCACATTGCGCCCGGCCAGGCGGCGTGCGACATCTACAACTCGACGCTTTCGGAAGCGGGCGTGATGGGATTTGAGTACGGTTACAGCCGCGATTATCCCGAGGCGCTGGTGCTGTGGGAAGCGCAGTTTGGCGATTTTGCCAACGTGGCGCAGGCGGTGATCGACCAGTTTGTGTGCGCGGGCGAAGACAAGTGGAACCTGCTGTCAGGACTGGTGCTGTTGCTGCCCCACGGCTACGAAGGCCAGGGTCCGGAGCATTCGAGCGCGCGCATCGAGCGATTTTTGCAGTTGGCGGCGCGGGACAACATCCAGATTTGTCAGCCCTCCAATGCGGGGCAGTATTTCCACCTGCTGCGGCGGCAGGCGCTGCGCAAGTGGAGGAAGCCGCTGGTGGTGTTCACGCCGAAGAGCATGCTGCGGCATCCGGATGCCCTGTCTCCGCTGGAAGATATGACGCATCAGCGGTTTCTGCCGGTGATTCCGGACACCGAAGCGCAGGACGCCAAACGGATTCTGATCTGCACCGGGAAAATCGGACACGAACTTCGCACCGAGCGGCAGAAGCGCAAAGACTTGAACACCGCCATCATCTTCCTGGAACAGATGTACCCATTCCCGGAGGCGGAACTGACGGCAGAGCTGGACAGTCATAGCGCGGCGCGAGATATTGTGTGGGTGCAGGAAGAGCCCGCCAACATGGGTGCGCTTTTCTACATGCTGCCCCGCTTAAGGCACATCGCAAACGACCGGCCAGTGCATTCAGTGAAGCGGTCCGCGAGCGCGAGTCCGGCAACCGGTTCGGCAAAGGCGCACGAGGTCGAGCAGAAGACGTTGTTGGCACTGGCGTTCACGACGCTGGATTGAAAACCTGCGCAACGAGAGAAAAAATAATAGCCCAGGTGCGGTCTTCCGTCCTGGGCTATTTCGGTCGCTATTTCTTCAATGCCGCCGAGACGGGGCAAGCCCCGTCTCTACAGCGACGAACGAATTGGGTTACGGCCAGCGCTTGGCCGCCTCTTCCCAGCCGGCGACGCGTGCCGGGGCGGTTGCACCCTGGGCGGCAACCACCGGCGGAATCCGGACTGGCTGCGGCGGCGCGGTGGCAGTTAAGCTCGGCTTGGGCGCTTCCGCCAGCGGCTCTTTTTCGTCCGAAAGCAGCGGGGCGGCGACGCGCAAGGCCTCAACTTCTTTTTCCAGCCTGGTCAGTTCAAGTTCTTTTTGCCGTAAAACTTCGTACACATTTTTCATGCTTGGGCACCTGTTTGTTAGAACAAGGGATTAAGCGCAGAGTATGGGTTTCACCGGCAATTTGTCAAGGAGAACAGGCACCCGCGAGTACATGGGTAGTTATCGAAGCTTGGTTATCGAAACACCACGACGGCGACCAGGATACCCAGGATCAGGACGACGATCGCCAACAGATTGACGTGGTTCGCCAGCCACGATTCTTGTGCGGGCACTGAGTTTGCCAGGAAGGCCGGTACGAATTCCTCCGGCATTGGCTCCGCGGAGGCGCCCACTGAGTCGGACGCTGCGTCCTGCTCCTGTTCGCGTTGCTCGATCTTTTGTTGCTCGATCTGGTGTTGCTCGATCTCGCCCTGCTCCTGCTCGCGCTGCTCCTGCTCGCGCTGCTTCTTCTCGCGCTGCTTCTTCTCGAAATCCTTCTTCTCGGTCTCCTTCTTCTCACAATCGAGGCAGAGTGTTCTCCCCTCGGAAACGGGGAACCCGCAGGAAGCGCATTTTTGCACGCGGAGCATGGCCTCGGGAACTGAAGCAGGCGCTGGCCCTGGCGATGTCGCTGGCGGTACTACTGGCGAAGATGACGAAATTGCGGGCGACTCGGCGGGAAGGACTGCGGGCTCGGCGAACTCCGGGTGAATGGGGATCGCGGGGGCCTGTGGCGCGCTGCTAAGTGTGGAAGACTCGGCGGGCGTTTCCGGTTCCCGCCTGGGCGCCGGCGCGGGTGCGGAGTTCCGGCGCTGCTCGGCCAGATCGAGGGCCGTCAAAGTGAGGTCGGCCATGCGTTCGAGTGCGATCAGATCGCGCTCTTCGAAAGCGTAGGGATGATCGGAAAATAGTTCGAACAGGCCGCGAACTTCACCGGATCCCCGCAGCAACGGCAAAACGACGATGGATGCGATGCCCAGAGCCCGGCAAGCCTCCAGATTCACGCGCGGGTCGGTTTCCGCGTTGTCGCAGCGCAGCAACTGCCGGCGGCCAATGCTTTCGCCGGTCAATCCGGAACGAACTTGCAGGCGCGCCCCGACTGCCGGCGCGGAAGCGCCAGCGCTGGCGCGGCAAACCATCTCCTCACCGTGGGGCAAAGCGAGAGCGGTTCCAGTCGCGCCGGTGATGTACTGCGCGCGCTCCACTAACAACTGAAGTGCGGAGTCCAGTTCCGCTTCTTCCAGCGCGCGGCTCCCATTGGACGGATCGCCAACCGCGCCGGCCGCTCCAACTGCGGAGGACTGATCCGTCCCCGCGATCGTGTCCTCCGTGCTCGCCGACGGAAATCGGTCTTCGGGTTGGGCGGATCCGTGCATGGAATTGCTGTCCAAGCCACGTTTCGGCAATCAAAAACAGTCAAAGATTACACCGAAAGGGCTGAACCGAGTCTCGCCTTGGAGACTCCGGCTGTCAAGGGCTGGGGGTGATTGCTAGTGCCGACGCAAGCTAGCCGGTGGAGAGCCGGGCGCCTCGCCCGGCGGGACGGGCGAGACGCCCGTCGCTCCACGATATGAGGCAGTTACTGCGATTTTTCGTCTTTGTGCCGCAGCCAGTCGATAAACATCTGTTCCTTTGGTTTGTCGTAGGCCATGAGCAGGTGGCGGATGCTGCGTCCGCTGACAAAGTGGCAAACTTCTTCCGCCAGGTTCTTGGCATGGTCGCCGGCGCGTTCGAGGGATTGCGTCATGAAGATAACCTGCAGGCTGGAGTGGTGCGCGACGTTTTCCGGATTCTCGATGTGGCGCAGGAAGATGAGATTGCGCAGGCGGTCCATCTCGGCATCGGCGCGGAGCACGTCGATGGCCTTCTTGACGTCGCGCTGGGAAAAAGACTGGCCGACATCGGCCAGCATTTTTTCCAGAACCGTCGCCATCTGGGTCAAGTCACGAGCATCCTGTGAGTCGAGCTGGCCTCCCGCGGCTTGCGCGCTGGTGGCAAAGCTCAAGAGCAGATCCCCGATGCGCTCGAGTCCGATCATGACTTTCATGCACGCGAGCAGTTGTCGGGTTTCGGCCTCCGGAACGTGGGTGATGGTCGAGGTCACACCAGAGTCCACTTCCAGGTCAATGGCATCGAGTTCTTTTTCGCACTGCCGGATGGCGTTCAGGCGAGACATGGATCCGGTGGCAATTCCCTCGGCCGCGATGGCCGCAGCCTCGCGGGCCAGTTCGCAGGCTTCCACGGTTCGCTGCACCAAGACTGAGTGCGAGGGCTCAGGCCAAGGTGTTTTTACGCTGGCTGTGCTCATAGGCAAAACCACCCTACTTCATTGGATACCGGATCCGCTCTGGTGGACGTGAGCGGTATCACTCCAGAGTGTGACACACAAATCCCCAGAAAAAGCATACGTCCCGGCGTCACGGGACAGGTTACAACCCGGTGAATTTCTTGTTGTCGCCGAATGAAAAATTAGGCAGTAGCCCAATTCCGCGTTGCCGGGCTGCGAGCTTCGAGCCACGAGCTTCGAGCAAACCATTTGCCCCGCAGCTCGCAGCTCGTAGCTCGCAGCCTACTTACTCGGCAACACAGAACTGGCCCACCACCAAAAGTTACGCGGAATCGGGCTCGGAAGCGGTCAGGGTGAACAAAAAGGTCGAGCCGTGGTTAAGCTCGCTCTCGGCGCGAATCGTTCCTTCGTGCGCGAAAACTATATGCTTGGCGATGGCGAGTCCCAGCCCGGTGCCCCCGGATTCCCGCGAGCGAGCTTTATCGACGCGGTAGAAACGCTCGAAAAGACGGGGCAGATGCTCGGAGGAAATGCCGGGCCCGAAGTCCCTGACGTAGAATTCGACGCCGCTCGCAGCCGCGCGGGCTCCGAGAATAACCTTTTTCCCTGACGCTGCGTACTTCAACGCATTCTCGATCAGGTTGGAAAAAATCTGGTGCATGGCTTCGCGATCCGCATTCACATGGCTGGCGGGGACTGAGTTCTCAATCACCAGTTCGACTCCATACGAGCGCGCCACTTCACGGAAGCTTTCCAGAGCATCCTGCAGCAGTTCTTCGGCGCTAACCCGCTGCATGTCGAACCGCTGCTCGCCCGATTCGACGCGGGCCAGCGTGAGCAGGTCTTCCGTAAGGCGGGACATGCGGGCTGCGTTCTTGCGGATGACTTCCAGGAAGTCGCGCAAGTGATGGTCTTCGAGAGGACTATCGAGCAGCGTCTCGGTATATCCCTGGATGGAAGTCAGCGGTGTGCGCAGCTCGTGAGAAACGTTGGCGATGAAATCGCGGCGGGTCTTTTCCATGCGCTCGGTCTCCGTGAGATCGCGGAGCACCGCGACGGCGCCGCCTCCGGGCATGGGTGCCGCGGTGACGTCGAAGGTACGCCCGGGAGCGATGGTGTTCGAGCGCGCGGAAGTGACGACATGGTCGCGCGCCGCTTCTTGAATCGCGGCGAGAAAGTCCGGGTCGCGGACGCTGTCGATCAACGGCGCATTCAGCCGGGGAGCGCGCAGCAGCAGACGGTCCATGCCGCGATTGGCCCACTGCACGCGCCCGTCGCCATCGACCGCAATCACAGCGTCCTGCATGCTGTTGAGGAGAGTTTCCAGTTCCCGCTGGCTGGTTTGAACGCGAGCGTAACTTTCTTCCACACGGTGCGTCGTCTTGTCGAGTGCCGACGCTACCTGCCCGATCTCGTCACTCGAAGTGGACGCGATTCTGGCGGTCAGATCCCCGGCCGCCACGCGCTCGGCAAAATTCACGATCCGCTGCAGACGCCAGCCAACATACTGAGAAGCGGCCGCCGCCACTAGCACCGCGAAAACGAAAGCGGTGAGCGATCCCCAGAACAGGGCCATGTTCAGCGGGCGATCCGCAGTCTCGATCTCGGGCAATGGATACGCCAGGCGCACCGCTCCCCCAGAAACCGGCGCCGCCACGTACACAAAAGGAACGCCGAGACTCTGACTCTTACGTTCGTCCACGCCGACTTCACCGGCAAGGGCGGAAGCGAACTCCCTGCGATGTGCGTGATTCTCCATCCTGCTGGGATCGGCTTCCGAATCGGCCAGCACCTTGCCGGTGGGATCAATGACGGTGGCACGCGCCCCCGCAGCCTGCCCCTCCTGGGCGGTAATGTCGGCCAGGGAGTGCTGCCGGTCGGTTTCCACGCGATGGGCAAACATCAAGGTTTTCTGTTTGAGATTGCGCTCGATCTGCTCGCGCAGGGTGCGTTCCCAGACCTTGTGCACGGTCAACTGCAACGTGATCGCGGTTACGCCAATCACCAGCAGAAACACAAACATCAATTTAACGAAGATGCGACTTCTCAACGCGCTACCTCAAAGCGGTAGCCCGCCCCCCGTACCGTCTTCAAATAACGCGGGTTCTCCGGATCGGGCTCAATCTTTTCACGGATACGTCGCACATAAACGTCCACCGAGCGCGGCGTGACGTACGCCGTATCCCGCCACACCGAGTCGAGCAGCTGGTCGCGAGTGAAAACGCGTCCGGCGTGCCGCATGAAGTGGTCGAGCAGCCGGAATTCGGTGGCCGTGGTCGGCACCTGTTTCCCGCGAACCGTCAACGTCATCGCGCCGGGGTCAATGTGAATTTCGTCAATCTTGGTTGGCAGCGGCGGCAGCGGACGCTCAAAACGACGAAGCACCGCTTTGACGCGCGCCACCAGTTCGCGCGGGCTGAAAGGCTTGGGGATGTAATCATCGGCGCCCAACTCCAACCCCAGAACGCGATCCGCCTCGCCGCTCTTGGCGGTCAGGAAAATCACCGGCACCGACGCCAGCGACAACGACTGCCGGATCTGGCGGCAAAGCTCCAGACCGTCTTTTCCCGGCACCATGATGTCCAGCAGAAACAGCGCCGGACGCTGGCGTTCGGCATCGGCCACGACCAGATTGCCGGTCGAGTAGAGCCGCACATTAAAGCTGGCCCCTTCCAGATGATGGCGAACCAGGCGGGAAATATCCGGGTCGTCTTCCACTACATAGATTGTCGGCTTCACGCGAACCATTGTAGCTGGGAAGTGTGACGATTCGATACAAGGAGCGGAGGGCCACATTCTGCGGCGGCCCACTCAACGCAGCGACATTCCGGCATCGGCGCAAAAATCCATCGCCACAAATTCCCTGCGCAGAAATTTCGGGAAGGCCGCGGCGGCGATCATGGCGGCATTGTCGGTGGAAAGAGCGCGCGACGGAAAGAGAACGGGAAGGCCATGCATCCCCGCTTCGCGCTCAAACGTGGTCCGCAATTCACGATTGGCGGCCACGCCGCCGCTTACAAAGAGAGTTCGAACGTCATACTCGCGCGCCGCCGCCAGCGTCTTCATGACCAGATCGTTGACCATGGAGCGCTGGAAAGAAGCCACCAGGTTGAGGGTTTGCCGGTCGCAGAGCCTGAGACAGTCTTCGAGAGTCGGCTCGTCGATGCCTGCGAGCGCCTGGCGGCGAGCCTCAATCGCAGGCTTCAGGTTCTGCGTCTCGACGTAGCGCAAAACCGCCGTCTTGATTCCGCTGTAGGAAAAATCGAAGTGTGGCCCGTCTTCTTCCGCCCCAGGTTGCTTAGGGTCGAATTGCTTATGACCGAATTGCTTCTGATCGCCTTGCTTCTGATCGCCTTGCTTGTGATCGCGCCGGTCGCGATGCTTGATCTGCGCAATCTGGAACTTGACCGCCTGCGGATCGCCATGCGGTGCCAGCCGGTCGATGATCGGTCCTCCGGGATAACCCAGTCCCAGCAGCTTCGCGACTTTATCGAACGCCTCTCCGGCGGCGTCGTCGCGAGTGTGGCCGATGTTCCGGTAGGTCCAGAGATTTTCCTGCACCTCGGCGAGATAAAGATGCGTGTGGCCGCCAGAGACAACCAGCGCGAGCACCGGGAAATGAAGCTCGGCCTTTTCGCTTTGCCGCTGCTCGAGCAACACGGCATGGATGTGTCCCTCAAGATGGTTCACGGCGATCAGCGGCTTCTCCAGCGCAAAGGCCAGCGCCTTGGCAAAGCTGATGCCAACGAGCAGCGCGCCCGCCAGTCCCGGGCCTTGCGTGACCGCAATGGCATCGACGGACTCATAAGTCTGTCCGGCCTCGGCCAAAGCTTGGCGCACTACCGGAACGATGGCGCGCAAGTGCTCACGCGAGGCGAGTTCCGGAACCACTCCGCCATAAGGCTGGTGGGTGGCGATCTGCGAGGCAACCACGTTCGACAAAATCTGCTGCCCCGAGCGCACCACGGCCGCGCCTGTCTCGTCACAGGAGGTCTCGATGCCGAGGATGTGCGCGTCAGGCATAATTAGCTCTTAGCTCTTGGCTCTTGGCTGTCTAGAGCCGGTCTCACAAATGGTTTTGGGTAGGGCACGGCTTCAGCCGTGCCGCCCAGGGCCACAAAGAGTGCGGGCTTTAGCCCCTGAGGGCCGGATATCACGTCCCGGAAAACTGTTTATAAGACCAGCTCTAGTTTACGCGACTGCCGACTGACTACCGATGTCTGACGCCAAACAACTCGCGACGGAAATCGTCCGCACCCTGCGCGAGCGCGGACACCAGGCCTACTTCGCCGGGGGATGCGTCCGCGACCTGCTGCTTGGCCACGAGCCTGCCGACTACGACGTTTCGACCGACGCAACTCCGCGGCAGGTCATGCAAATCTTCCCGCAGACATTCGCCGTCGGCGAGCAGTTCGGAGTGGTGCTCGTGCCGCTCCAACACGACGACTCCCCTACCACGCTCCCCGGTGGAGCGACGGGCGCCCTCGCCCGTCACGGCGAGCGCAGCAACGCCGCAGTCGAGGTCGCGACCTTCCGCTCGGATGTGGGCTACTCCGACGGCCGTCATCCCGACGAGGTCCGCTTCAGCAAAGATCCCCGCGAAGACGTGCAGCGCCGCGATTTCACCATCAATGGCATGATGCTAGATCCGGCAACGAACGAGATCCTGGATTTCGTAGGCGGGCGCGACGATCTGAAGGCCGGAATCGTGCGCGCCATCGGCGAGCCCGAACGCCGTTTCGCCGAAGACAAACTCCGCATGTTGCGAGCCGTGCGTTTTGCCGCGCGCTTCGATTACAAGATCGATCCCGCGACTCTGGCTGCGATACAGCGGCTGGCTGCTCAAATTCACCAGGTTTCGTCCGAACGAGTGCGCGAGGAACTGACGAAGATGCTCACGGAAGGCCGCGCCCGCCGCGCTTTTGAATTGCTGGACACGACCGGCCTCTTGCGGGAAGTCCTGCCGGAAATCGCCGCCATGAAAGGAGTGAAGCAGCCGCCGCAGTTCCATCCCGAAGGCGACGTGTTCGTGCACACGCTGCTTCTGTTGGAGAAACTGCCGGCCGGCGTTTCCGGTTCCGTTTCCGCTTCCGTATCGAAGACGCTCGCCTGGGGAGCGCTGCTGCACGATGTAGGCAAGCCGCCAACCTTCCGCGTCGCGCCCGACCGCATCCGCTTCGACGGCCACGTGGAAGTCGGCGTCAAAATGGCCGCCGCAATCTGCCGCCGCCTGCGCTTCTCGAACTATGAGACCGATCGGATTCTGGCGCTGGTGGCGAATCACATGCGCTTTGCCGAAGTGCAGCGCATGAACCAATCCACGCTGAAAAAGTTCCTTCGCCTGCCCGCCTTTGACGAGCATCTGGAATTGCACCGCCTCGACTGTCTTTCCAGCCACGGCCAACTCGACTCGTATGAGTACTCGCGCGAACAGTTGCGTTCCTTGCCGCCCGAAGCAATCCGCCCCACTCCGCTGATTACCGGCCAAGACCTGATCGAAGCCGGTTATGAGCCCGGTCCCCGCTTCAAAGAGGTGCTGGCAGCGGTCGAGGACGCCCAACTGGAGGGTCGACTCGTGTCACGCGAGGCGGCGATGGTGTATGTACGGCGAGAGTTCCCGGTGTAACTCCGAAGAGTAATGGAGAGACGGGCGTCCTCGCCCGTCCGCACCGAACCCTACCAGAGCCGAGTAACCTTTCCAAATTTGTCATCCTGAGCAAAGCGAAGGACCTGCTTCTTGCGGCGAACTGAAGATCCCTCGTTCGACAGAATGACAAACGTCGGCGCAGGGGGGAAACACGTCGCCGTTTGTCAGGAAAGCAGTTCGCGATAGAAATCATCTTCCTTAGGAATTGCGCCCCGCTCGACTGCGTCGAGCAGGAGGGTTCGTAGAATCTCGAAGGAGTCGTGAAGCCCAGCAAAAAGCCTATCTTCAGTGACGGGCTCTCCGTGCACGGCCTTCGATCTTACGCCATATAGGGCCTTGATGTTTTTGAACGCGGCAATCCTGTCCGGCCCGCGCTTGGCAACAATGGTCGCTGTAGAAAGCGCAACCCGATATACGAGTTCGGAGCTAATCCCGAGCAGTGACTCAACCCCAGCCCATACACGGGCCACGGCAGCCCGGGGATCCTTCGCGTACCTCCAGTCAACAGCGGCCTCAAGGGCAAAGCGGAAGCGTTCATCGCTTGCGGCCAACTGATTGAACCGTTCAAAGTTCGTGGAGAACCACGATGCCTCCGCTGAATCAAATGGTGTTGACCGTGTCTCTTTAGGGACAAGTAACCGCAGATGGTAATCGAGAAGTCCGCCCTGAAAGGCAGGTAAGCTCCCTCTTGGCTCGAACACGGCCTTCTCCGGCCCCTCCTCCGCGAGTTGCTGCCGGAAGTGCGGAGCCACAGCCTTCTGATGGCCTGCAATGAAGTTCCAAGAATAGGAGGAACAAGCCGGGCAGAGGTGCCTTGCGAACCCTCGAATCACAAGAAGAGCTGACACCAGCCAGCACTTATTCAATGCGTCGTAGCCCGGTGTGGCGGCGGCACTAACCGGGCACGTAACCTCGGCAGTAGCCGAAGCTGCAAGGGGTTCGAGAGTAGCCCACTCACGAAAACCTACTGCACCCGCCGCGGCCAAGTCGAAGACCGTGAGTTGCATTTGCAAGCGACGCAACGTGAGTGACGACCCCAAATCGAAACTCTGATCGGCCAGGTTGAGGTCGCACACCAGCACATTCCACGTGTCTTGATGGGTTTGCGGTTCAAGGTTCGCGATCATCAATCCAAATGGGCAAAGCGCCCTCATCCCCGGTGGTAAGTATAGCGCGCGTAGCCGAGCGTCCCACGTCTCACGGTTTTCAAGACTTGGGATGCCGCGGGCGCCTTCACTTCTGCAATCTGACCTCTGCCCTCTGACCTTTTTCATCACATCCAGCCTGTGTGCGCCATCACAGACTTCCAGCCCGACCAGTGCGACAATGTTCTCTGATTAGGGCAGTGTAGAGCTGTGTCCGTCTCCAGAGACGGTCTGCGAAGCCGCCCCGAACCCATTTTCAGCTCTTTGACAATGTAGATTGATCCGCTGAGCAGGCATCACCCTCCCGAATCGGGACGAGAATGGAGCATTTCTCCCGCTAAGTCGTTGGTTCTCAAAGATTTTAGCTGTAAGCCCTTTAAACTCAAAGATTTTGCGGCATTTTTTGCCTAACTCTATGATTCCAAAAGATCGAGGATGAAATTTTTTTTATACTAGTCATCTGTTAACTAAAGAGTAACTAGGCGGCAGGTCTCAGAACGACCGCCAGAGGGACGAGCGTTCTCGCGGCCCACCTTCAATCATGGCATCGGCCTTTCGCGGGCGAGGCGCCCGCGCCACACAACCTATTCCTCGTTCCTATCCCGGTCCTGCGACGTTGTCTGGGCCGCATCGGCTGCGCCCGGGACGGGCTTTTGCAAATCGATCAACGGCAATCCTGCTTTCTTCAGTTGCTCGTTCAGTTCCGGAATATCTTTCGCCTTGAGCTGGCCCCACGTGGACAACTGCTCCACCAGCGCCTTTTCCAGTTCCACGAACATTGCGGTTTGCTGGGTTGTCGGCGCGGCGTCGGCGGTATCGAGAGCGCTGACGAGGGTGCTGAGGCCGCTGTTCAGACGAGACAGGCTGCGGCCTTCGGGAGTGCTCAGGTAGCGCGTACCGTAGCCGCCTTCTTCGCCCTCGATGGGCGCCGCTTTGGCTTCCAAGTCAGCGGCCGTCTTCTTGATCGCATCCGGCCCGCCCGCGAGCGATTTCAGCTGCGATCGCAGGCTGCGCACCTGTTGCAGGGCTTCGTAGTCCCGGTGAAGAGCGTCGGCAATTTTCTGGTCGAGTTCGAATTGCCGGCGCAGGTCTTCCGGCGATGTCTTCACTCGCGGATCCATTTTCACAGCGAGCGGCTGCGTGTAGCTCTTGCCGCCAACCGAGAGCACGACTTTGTACTGTCCGGGCAGCACAGCCGCGCCGAGCGGATACCGCGGCGTGTCGTGGTAGATGGCCGAGATCGGATACTCGTGCTCGAGCACGTCGGGCGCGGGATACGTCAGGTCCCAGAGGAAGCGATGCATGCCCGGCGCGGCCGACAAGGTTCGCGCGGGACGCACCCAGTACATCGGCACATTCAGTTCTTTCGCGTTGACCGTCTCGGGCTTGTCGGCGCTCGAAAAGTGGCGCACGACGCGGCCTGAGCCGTCGCCAAACTCGAGCGCTAATTCTGGCCTGCCGGCGCTGGAAAGGTATCGCACGACATGTCCTGATGCTGTGTCGACAATTTCCAAAGTGACGGGACCAGAAGCCGCGGTTTTCAACCAGTAGTCGATCATCGCGCCATCCGGAGGATTCTGTCCGGCTGGCTCTTCCGGCGGCAGAGGCGTGTCGGTGTTATTGTTGCGGCGGACGCGGTATGTGAGTTGCGGCGCGAAAAGATGCACGGGAGCTTTTGCGATCTCGGAGTTGAACTGCCGCAGCGGCGTGATGTTGTCGAGGATCCAGAACGAACGCCCGTGAGTTCCGACGACAACATCGTCATGATGAACGACGAGATCGCGGATTGAAGTCGGCGGCAGATTCATCTTCAGCGACTGCCAATGGTCGCCGTCGTCCCACGACACATACACGGTGCGTTCGGTTCCGGCAAAAAGCAGCCCCTTGCGTTCCGGATCTTCCCTCACCGTGTTGACGGGCTCGTTATCGGGCAGTCCGCTTACAATCTTCTGCCACGTCTTCCCGCCGTCGTGCGTGCGGTAGATATAAGGATGCAGGTCATCGAGCCGGAAGCGGTTCACCGCGGCGTAGGCGATCGCGGTGTCGAAGTGCGAGGCATCCATCTGCGCCAGCTTGCTCCAGGGCGTCAATTCGGGAGGGGTCACGTTCTGCCAGTTCTTGCCGCCGTCGTGCGTCACGTGAATCAGGCCATCGTCGGTTCCGGCCCAGATCAGATTGGCGTCTTTCGGCGATGGAGCAATCGAATAGATCACGCCGCGATGCTTGCCCTTCGCCGGATCAGCCTCGACAAACGGCCCGAGAGTCGCAGGAGAGCCTGGGTCTTCGCGAGTCAGGTCGGGGCTGACGATCTGCCAACTGTTGCCACCATCGCGGGTTTCAAAAAGGACGTTCGAGCCGAGATACAGCATGTGCGGATCCGCCGCCGAGAAAATCAACGGCGCGGTGCGGTTGAAGCGATACTGCCCGGTGCGCAGAACCACCGGCGAAACGTCGCGCGTCTGCCCGGTATTGCGGTCGAACACCGTAACTTTGCCGCCGTAAATCAGATTGGGGTGCAGCGGATCGGGCGCGACGTAGCCGTATTCTTCAACCCCAACGGTTGTCCAGTCGCGAAAAGTGATTTCGCCAAAGTCACTGCGGCTGGCGGTACCGATGGAGCCGCTTTCCTGCTGGCCGCCATAGACCCAGTAGGGAAACTCGTTGTCGGTGATGACGTGATAGAACTGCGCGGTGGGCTGGTTGTACCAGGAACTCCAGGTCTGGCCGCCATTGACGCTGATGGTCGCGCCCTGGTCCACGGCGAGCGCGATAATGTCGGGGTTTTCGGGATTGATCCAGATGGTGTGGTAGTCGTCGCCGCCGGGCGCGCCTTTGATGGCGGTAAAGTTCTTGCCCGCGTCGGTCGAGCGATACGTCGAAGTGTTGGCGACGTAGATCACATCTTTATTTTGCGGATCGACGCGCACGCAGGCGAAGTCATCGCCGCGTCCCCAGACGCGTTCCTCGGTATTGACGAGTTGCCAGCTTTCGCCGGCATCGTCGGAGCGATAGACGCCGCCGTTCTTCCGCGCGTCCACCAAGGCGTACATGCGATCGGGATCGCTTCGCGAAACGGCGAGGCCGATGCGGCCCAGCTTATCGGCCTCAGCCGGCAATCCTTTCGTGATTTGCCGCCAGTTGTCGCCGCCGTCGGTTGATTTGTAGAGACCACTCCCCGGGCCGTCATAGCTGCCACCGGTCGTCCACGGTGGACGGCGCGAGGCCCACATGTCGGCAAAAATCACCTGCGAGTTTCGCGGATCGAACACCAGGTCAATCGCCCCGGTGTTGTCATCTTTATAAAGAACTTTTTGCCACGTCTGGCCGCCATCGAGCGAGCGGTAAACGCCGCGCTCGGCATTCGGACCATAGGGATGCCCGAGGGCGCCCACAAAAACCCGGTTCGCGTCTTTGGGATCGACGAGGATCGATCCAATCTGCTGCGCGTCGCGCAGTCCCAGATGCTGCCAGGTAAGGCCCGCGTCGGTCGATTTGTAGATACCGTCGCCTACCGAGAGATCGGGGCGACGCAATCCTTCTCCGCTACCGACATAGATCGTGTTCGGATTCGACGGCGCCACCGCCAGCGCTCCAATCGAACCGGAGGGCTGGGCGTCGTTTGGTTGATCGTCGAAAATCGGATTCCAGGTGTGGCCGAAGTCGGTCGTCTTCCAAACTCCGCCGTTGTTCGGCGCCATGTAGAAGACATTCGGCTGGCCCGAAACGCCGGAAATCGCCACGGTCCGGCCGGCGCGAAACGGCCCGATCATGCGCCACTGGAGTTCCTGGTACATCGCCGGGTCATACTGCTGGGCGGAAATCGCGAAAGGAAAAAGCAAAACACAGAGCGAGGCGAGCAGAATCCAGAAGAAGCGCTTGTTCACGATGAGTCCTCGAAGAAAAGCCAAGGATAAACCACGGCGGCGGGAAATGGACAGCGTGGTCGGTTCGTAGCGGTGGGTCTGTTTCCGAGTTGCCCGTGAGTCAGGCTGAACCAGCAATCGCCACATCGCTCCATCGGTAATCACTAGCCGACTTCACGGGAGCGATCCGGTTGCGCTGAGAACGTGGTCTGCTAACCCGTTCATAGAACTTTCGAGGCTTGGTCCTACTCTCACGCTTCCACACCGGATAGCCAGTTAGGATCGATGTGCGAATGCGGCAGACGGACCAGCGATAGAATCGGCCTCATTTCCAAGGTCCATGGCTGCGATGAGGCCGCTGTTCACGGTGAATACGTGGAGAACCTCGCTATCCGAAAGAACATCCCCTTGAAGGCTCTTGACGAGTTGGTGCACCCTGACGCGGGTCTTGCCTCCATCTTCCTCTGTCATCGCAAGCGGTTCGACATACGGATCGAACTCACCCCATTGTCGAGTCCAGTAGGCGCGGATCTCTTCCTTTCCGACGACCTTGCCGCCCTCCGAAGCCTTGGGCCAGCTCACGTCCTGCGTCATCAGTGCTAATGCACCGTCGATGTCCCGCTTGTTGAATGCGGAGTACGCCTGCTCAATAAGGGTCTTAGTGTCTGCCATTCATCCTCCTACAACGCTTGCCATGCACTCGGTTCTCGTTATCCGGCCAGTCCACATTATCGCTGACGAGCTTCAGCAAAAGGAAGGGCGAAGCGGCACCGTGTTCATCCTATTTCTGCCCTTCGATCGGTAAGCCGATAGATAACGGGAAACGCCCTTCTCGTCACGCTGCTCCCGGTTTGTCATCAACTCGGAAACTGGTCTCTCCCGCTATCAGCAGCGGCGCATTCGCTGAAGTCGTCCGCTCTACGGGACAACGGAAGCCGAAGCAACCGGCGCGCTCGCCAGATAGCGCCGCAACGCGTTCTGCCATGCCGGCATGCGGATTCCGTACGCGTGGAGGCTTGCCGGCGACAGCACCGAATAGGCAGGCCGCCGCGCCGGACGCGGGAATTCGGCGGTAGTCACGGGTTTGACCGCGGCCGGCATCCCAGACGCGCGCACGATTTCGGTGGCAAACTCGTACCACGTGCAGTTGCCGGAATTGGTGACGTGCACGATCCCGCGAGCGGATGCGCGGCAAAGTTGCACGAGAGCGGATGCGAGATCGCGCGTGAAGGTCGGGCTGCCACGCTGATCGTTCACCACGGAAATCTCAGGACGGGTTGACGCCAGCTTCAGAATCGTTGCCGGAAAACACTTGCCTCCGTGCCCGAACAGCCACGAAGTCCGGGCGATGCAGACCTCGGGCAGGATCTCGAGAAGCCGTTCCTCGGCGCGGGCTTTACTCTCGCCATAAACGCTGGTCGGCTTTCTGGCATCGCTGTTCTGGTAGGGCGATCCTTTGCTGCCATCGAAAACGTAGTCCGTGCTCAGGAACATCAATCGCGATCCGGCTTCGCGGGCAGCCTGCGCCACATTGACGGCGCCCTCGCAATTCACCGCGAAGGCCAGGTCGCGGTTCGACTCGCAGCCATCCACGTCGGTGTAGGCAGCGGACAAGATTACCCAGTCGGGACGGGAATCGCGAATCACGTCGCCAACGCGCGCGCGGTCTCGCAGGTCGGCATCTCTGGAAGACAGCGCGGTTAGTTGCTCACCGCTCATCTCCTTACCGCTCAGTTCCTGAACCAGTTCCTGGCCAAGCAGTCCGGATGCACCGAATACCGTGACGCGCATAGCGGCATTGTAAATGGGAACTCCGCAAACAGGATTGAAAGCTGCGCGCCTTTATCTTCTTATCTAGAACTTGCTTCATAAACCGGTTTCAGAGGGGACGGGCAGTTCCCTCAGGGGCTAAAGCCCAGTGTTTATGCGGTTCGTAGGGGCCCGGCGGAAGAGGCTGCTGAAAGGATCATCTTCCTAACTCGGTAGCGCCTCAGCGGCTGAAGCCGCCGCTGATTTTGCGGCACTTACGGCGCGGCTGAAGCCGCGCCCTTTCAAAACAAAGTCAAAACCCGAGTTTTTCCGCAGCCTGTGAAGCCGGGCCCTTTCAAAGAACCGTTCATGAAGCACGTTCTACTCGGTCCCAGTCGATTGCGGTGTTCGTACCCGCCGTCGCAGTGCGTGCAGGATGAGCGATCCGCTGATGCCGAAGCAGACCACGGCGGCAAACGCCACCAGATCCAGCGCACGGCGCGTCATTCGGAAGTAATCCGCGAACAGCGCGACCATGGCACAGACAATGCCGAGGACGTTAAGCCAGAGGGGAGAATGAATATTCGGAAAGTCCCGGCGAAACCAAACCTGGAGCAGCAGCGCGGCCAGCCCGATCGCCGCCACCACCACCAAAGCGACGGGACTGAGAAAAGCATTCGGCCCCGTATAGATCACGACCAGCGCAAGCGCCAGAAGGAGCAGACCTGAAGCGATCACCGTCCATCGGCGCGCTACGCCCGACCCGGAACCCGTCACCGAGCGATCTCCTCGCCTTTCCGCATATTGCCATTGTATTCCGTCGGCCTTTCCTCCTGCGCTCGGGAGTTGCTCGGCATCCATTCCGCCGGGCGATGCTCGCCGTGCGACATGGCGTAGAGGACCAGTTCCACCCGGCTCGAAATCCCCACCTTATCGAAGATGCGCAGCAGATATTTTTTGATGGTGTGTTCGCTGAGCCCCAGTTCGACAGCGACTCCGCGGTTGGTCAAGCCGTCGGCCACGAGCGCGACCACCTGCTCCTCGCGAGGCGTCAACAAAGACCCCCCATGTGAGTTGAAGACACGCAGAGTGGGCACCTCCGATAAAGCATCCACCGCGTAATTCGTCTGCTGGCTGTTGATCCAAACCTCTCCCTGGAAAACGCAATGAATGCACTTGCAGAGCATGGGAAAAGGTGTGTGGGTAAAAAGGAAAATGCCCTTCGCGCCAGCGCGCAAGGCATTCACCACCTGTTCGCGGTCATCGCTCTCGACCAGCAGCACGGGAGCGACCTTCGGATACGAAACTCGCAACCAGCGCAGCAGGCTACAATCTGCCAGGTGGTTCCCCGCAATCAAGACCACGTCGACGTGATTCGACTGCATGAAGTCGTGGAGAGCAGACGCCTCTAAAGCGACAGCAGAAACCTGAAAGTCCCGCCGGTTTTTCAAGGCCCGCGTCAAGAGTTGAGATTGAATGGGACTCGAATCGGCGACCAGGACTTGCACTGCTTCGGTCCCGACCGGCTCGGTTCCCGCGGACTGTTTCGCGGAGCGCTTGGTTTTCACGCTACCATCATGCCCAAGAGCGCACGGACCGGATGTAGGCCCCGTCACACCATGTTGGTGATGAATTCCGCGCTGCGTACCTACTTTCGCAGGGCTACTCTTGTGCGCAACTTTCGTAACGGCATTCTTCTACCCGGAGCGCGCCCGGGACCGGAAACCCCAGTCCTGGCGGCCCCGCTGCTGATTTCATCACTTTTCCGATGGCTGGAACGTGCCCTGTACCGTGGTGGACAGTACTTTCCAAGTCTTGTTGTGCTCGGGACGCAGCGGTACTTTCGTGGTAACAGCTCAAACGCCCGAGCTGCTTGGTTCGCCGTTCGGAGCAACGGTGAGAGACCGGAGATGAATGTATTTACTAAACAAGTCGTTTTGGGGGCTGTGGGCATGCTCATCCTACAGTTAGCCGTGGTCACCCCCGCTCAGGAGACTGTACCGTCGGCTGTTTCGGCGCCTGGGGCCTCTGCTCCGCCAACCGGCAAGCTCGCGGCGGCGGAGAGCTCGCAGAGCCAGGACCGGTCCGGCACGGACGGTTCCACCAGCGGAGCGATCACACAACCCGGAAGAGCGGGTGGCATGGGAGATCCTGCATTCGGAGGGGAACGCCATCCGCTTTATCGGCTTTCGAAATCGGACACCGTGGACGTAAATTTCACTTTTTCTCCCGACTTTAATCAGACTTTGACGGTGCAGCCCGACGGCTTCGTGGCACTGAAAGGTGCGGGCACTCTGTTAGCGGAAGGACTCACGGTGCCCCAGATGCAGCAGGCGGTTACCTATGCCTACCGCGGCTTTCTGCACGAGCCCGAGGTCACCGTGACCTTAAAGGATTTTGACAAGCCCTACTTCCTCGCTTCGGGAGAGGTGGCGCGGCCAGGGAAATATGAGCTGCGCGGGGATCTGACCGTGAATGAAGCCGTGGCGATTGCCGGCGGCTTCACGCAGCAGGCCCGTCATTCGCAGGTCGTTCTGTTTCGCAGGATTTCCGCGTACGTAGCCGAGTCCCACGTAATTGACCTAAAGAAGATGCTGGATTCTCGCGATCTTCGCGAAGATCTCCACCTTCAGCCCGGCGACTTTATCTTTGTGCCACAGAGCCGGGTTTCAAAGATCCGCAAGTATGTTCCGACCAACTCTATGAGCTGGTACATGAACCCTTTGCAGTTTTAGCAGAAAGGAGTGGCAGCATTCACTGATTGCGTCTCCAAAATCTGGCGAGTTCCCATAAAGCCCGCCGGGTGTGATCGGCTTTGCTGTACGATCCATGTCCGCGGAATGGAACGGAAACTCGCGCACCCCTCTTTCTCCGACGCCCCGCGATCTTGCGGCCACACTGTTCCGGCGTCCGCGACTCGTAGCCGCTTCTTTTGGGTTCGTATTGGTGGCGACGATGCTCTTCGGCGTCTTCTCGGCGCGTTATGAATCGCACTTCAAGGTCTTGCTGCGCCGCGGCCGCTTTGACCCCGTCGTCTCTTCCCAGCCCGCCAGCGCCATGGATTTCACCCGTCCCGACATTACTGAAGAAGAACTTAATTCCGAAGTCGAACTCCTGAGCGACGAAGATCTCCTGAAGCAAGTTGCAAAAATGGCAGGACTTGTTCCTGCGGACACCCCGGATCTCGAGCGCCCAGCCGAGATCGAACATGCCGTTCGCAAGCTGGCGCGCCGCTTGGATGTCGAAGCTCTGAAAAAGTCGAACCTTATCCAGGTCAGCTACAAGGACACCAGTCCGGAACGAGCTGCCCGCGTGCTCTCAGCGCTTTCTACCCTCTACGTGCGGAGGCACACGAATCTCCAGCGGCCCCCGGGGGAGATCCAGTTTTTCGACCAGCAAACGGCGGAATACGAAAAGAGACTGCATCAGTCCGAAGCCGAGCTCGTGCACTTTACTCGCGCTCGGGGCGTGGCTTCGGCGGCGCTGGAACGCGATATCGCGCTGCAGAAGTTAGGCGAAGCGGACGCGGCGTACCGCCAGGTCGACCAGGATCGTGTCGAGACCGAGCGCCGGATTGCGTCGCTGCGTGAACAGCTCAAGTCGTTTCCCTCGCGTTCGGTCACGCTCAAGCGCTGGGCCGATAATCCGGAGGTCCTCGAAAAGATGAAAACGCACCTGCTGGAGCTCCTGCTCAAGCGCACCGAGCTTCTCAGCCGCTTTGAACCGTCCTACCGGCTGGTGCAAGAAGTCGAACAGGAAATCGCGGAAACTCGCGCGTCGATTGCCGCCGAAGCTCTCACCCCGGTACGCGACGAAACCACCGACAAGGATCCCAATTACGAGTGGGCGCGCATGGAAATGGAGAAGGCCCAGGTGCAGTGGGACGGCCTGCGGGCACGGCAATCCGACGCTGCCACCCAGGTCGCATCCCTGCGCACGTTTGCCCAGCAGATGCAATCCGCCTCCGTGGATCAACAGGATCTGATGCGGACCGCCAAGGCTGAGGAAGATAACTACTTGCTCTACCTTCGCAAGCGCGAGGAAGCGCGCATCGGCGACGCGCTCGACGAGCGCCGCATCCTCAACGTGGCCATCGTGGAACCGCCCGTAGCCCCGGCCCTGCCCGTGCACTCCTTGCTCCTCTATTCCCTGCTCGCTTTCGGGTTGGCCATGGCGTTCAGCATCGGCATCGCTTTTACGACAGAGTACTTTGACCCAACGATTCGCACGCCCGACGAAGCCCACGGCCTACTGGAAGTCCCGGTCCTAGCCTGGCTGCCGACGCCTGAGCCTGCGGTTTTGCGCTCTTCTATTTCGCGGATCGGTCGGCCCAAGGGGGTGGTCCAGTGAACACTCTCCGCGAGTTTCTTGCCGAAACACCAGCCGCCGCTGAGCAGCCGCGCGTAACTCCGATTCGCGAGCAAGTCCCGCGCAAAGTAGTTTCTCCGGCAGCCTCGGTTCACGATGATCAGATCCATGCGCTGGTTCAGCAACTTTTTTTCCGCCATGAATCGAAGCCGGTGCGGCACGTCGGATTTGTCACAGTCGAAGCATCGACTGAGACTGCGACACTATGCCTGGAAGTCGCCAGAGTTCTGGCTGAAGAAGGCAGGTACGACGTCGGGCTGATCGACGCCCACCCGGACTCGATCCCGCTGCAAACCCAACTGCAGATTTCCTCCGCCAGCCGTGCGGAGGCCACCTGGCTGATCGCACCACGTCTCTGGATGGTTCCGCGCCAGAGCTGGCTGCCGGACGCTTGTGGGCCGCGGATCACCGACCAGAACTTATCGCGGCTCCGCGAACTCACCACGGAGTTCGACTTTTCCATTCTGTGGTGTGCTCCCGTCTCCTGGCTCACGACAAGCATTGGCCAGACCTGCGACGGCCTGGTGCTCGTGCTGGCCGCCAACAAGACAAGGCGCCTCGTCGCCGCTCAAATCAAAGATCAGCTGAGCAGGGCGCAAGTTCCTCTACTCGGGACCGTCCTCGCGGAACGTCGTTTTCCTGTGCCGCAAGGCCTATACCGAAGTCTGTGAATCCTATGAGCGAATTGACCATAAACCGACTATGGGACACCGTACCTAAAGATCGTCCCTCGCAGTATGCCCGCATGATTCTTGGGACGTCTGCAATACCGCCTCCCAGGTTCGCGCCGACGGGCGACGCCACCCCCACACGTCCAGTCAACGCGATCGACGACATCACCACAAGACGCACTCGGGCGCGAACGCTAACTCAACAACATCCACCGCAATCTACCGTTGATCGATTCACGCTTTGTGAGTTGGTGGCAGCCGACTTGACCGTTCTCGTGGTAGTGTGCGGCGCGTTATCGCTGTTCTCTCCCGCTTGGGGCCTACCGTGGGCTTATCTGCCGATTTTTGCCGTTCTGGTAACGCTCTTCGGCTTCTGTGAGGGGCTCTACAAACGCGCCGGGGATCCGTCTCCCGCCGGGATCGTCCCCGCCCTGGCGAGGTCAACCCTGTTCGCGATCGGACTGGTCTTCATCGCTGCGTGGGACGACATGCGTCCTCTCGCCGCCTCCAGAATATTTGCCAGCAGCCTGGCCGGCCTCGTGCTGTTGCGCCGGTTGAGGCAGTTTGTGTGGAAGCGGCGGCGCCGCGAAACCGAACTGCGCAAGATCCTCATCATTGGCGGGGGTCCGGTCGCTCGCTCCATTGCCCGCGCACTACGCAATGATCCTCTCCACCGAGCAACCGTCTGTGGCTTCGTGGATGACGACCTGCCTCTTTCCCCAGCAGTATTGGGGCGAATCGCAGACCTGGACTGGCTCGCTCGCGCCGAATTCATCGATGAAGTCATCCTCGCTCTTCCCGGTCAGCCCGCCCAGACGCGAGAAGCTGCCGAGGCCGCCTTCCGTAACCACCTGGACATTCGTGCCGTACCCGATCTGCCCCCGGGTCCGTGGCCAGACTCAGGCATCGATCGCATCGGAGAAGTGCCGGTCATCACCCTTCATCGCGAACCATTGCCTAGCGCCGCTTTGTTTCTCAAGCGTTTGCTGGATGTCACCGGTGCGGCGTTCGGTCTTGTGTTGGCCAGTCCTCTAATGGCGATCGTGGCCCTGCTGATCCGGCTGGACTCGCCCGGTCCAGTCATCTACTCCGCGGAGCGCACCGGCGCCAAAGGCCGCCGCTTTCGTTGCTACAAGTTTCGCTCCATGGTGACCAACGCCGCACACCTCAAGGAAGACTTACGCGCCCGCAACCAGAGACAGGGCCCGCTCTTCAAAATTGACGACGACCCCAGAATCACCCGCGTTGGCCACATCATTCGCCGCTACAGCCTCGACGAACTCCCTCAACTCTGGAACGTGCTGCGCGGGGAGATGAGCCTGGTTGGACCGCGGCCTCATCCCGTGGACGAGGTCAACCATTACGAACTTCACCAGTTCCGGCGCCTTGACGTAAAGCCCGGCATCACGGGCCTCTGGCAGATTACGGCGCGCGGCTGTCCGTCGTTCGAACTCAACATGCACCTTGATCTCACCTACATCGAGAACTGGAGTCTGCGTCTGGACCTGCGCATCCTCGCCAGCACAGTTCGCGTGCTGTTCGCGCCGGAAGGAGCCTGACTCTCGCCATGAGCAGCCGCGCCCTAGCTTTAATCCGGGACAGTGACGACAACCCGCTTTGGCGCGCTGCCGGTCTGCTGCTTCGCCCTCTTCACCTGGGATTGGCTTTTCCCTCCATCCTTTACGTGGCCGCGATGATCGTTTTCCTGTTTCGGCCACCGGACCTTTTTTCTTTTTACGCCGACCGAATTGCGTTCGGCATTCTGGTCTTCTTTGTTGCGCTGCGTACTATGGCGCTCCGCGACAAGATCCCGTTCTTCGCCGGACTCAGTTTGCCCATGCTCAGTCTCATGGCGCTCGCCATGTTCCGTGCGCTTCGGGAGCCGTTCGACGCACAAACCTGGAGCATTATCGCCAGCAAGTTCATCGTCCCCTTTGCGCTGTTTCACCTCGCTGTGCTGGTCTTCCGAGGCGCATCGCAACGGAGCCATTTCGAAATCTTCGTCATCCTTGCGCTCGCCTACCTCGTGTTCATTGCCATTGCCTTCCTCGCGGACGCCCGCTCGCTTATCTTTCCGCGTTTCATTCTCGACGAAAGCCTTGGTTTTCATGCCGACCGCGCTCGCGGCCCATTTCTCCAGGCGGTGGCCAACGGCGTTGCGTTGAACATCCTTGGGATTCTTGCCATTGCGCTCGCGCAAGAACGCAAAGCCGTCGTCCGGTTGCTGTGGCTGGCCCTGCCCCTGGCCGTGCTCGCCACCATGACGCGCGCCGTTTGGATCTCGTTCGCCGTCTCCACCATCGTTCTCGGATTCCGCCTGGTCGAACGCCGTCTGCAAGCGGTGTGCACCTGGTTGGCGGTTGCGGGCCTCCTGGTTGGCCTGGCGATCGGCCTCAGCAACCATTCGCTGAAGACTGCTCTTTGGGACCGCACCGGAGAGCGCGGTCCGGTAGCGGCGCGCCTCGCCGTGTACGACGCCGGCTGGGCAATGTTTCAGGAGCGGCCGTTCACCGGTTGGGCTGCCGGTGGTATGTACGCCGAGCTTGCCCGCCGCATGGAGGGCTACCACCTCCGCACCTTCTACGTGCACAACACTTACCTCGCCTTGCTGGTTGAATTCGGTGTGCCGGGGTTGGCCCTGTACGGCATTCTTTTCTTCAACCTCTTCCGCCTTTCCTGGCACGGTCCGCCCGGTGAGTCCGGCCCCGTCGCTTCTCTGCGCAAAGTCTGGCCCATCTTGCTCAGCGTTTACCTCTTCAACGCTTTCTTCGTCGACATGGCGTACCAGTTTGTCATTGGACTCGTGTTCACCGTTGCCGGGATGCTCTGCGCGTCCGAGGAGTCCGTCGCATGACCACCATCGCCTACATCGCCAACGAGTTTCCTTCGCCGCTCGAACCTTACGTGATCGATGAGATCACGGAACTGCGCCGTCGCGGGGCCCAGGTGATCTGCTGCAGCGGCAAACGCGTCTCGCCGAACGATCTCAGCCTGGAGGAACGCTCTTTCTGGAAAGAGACACGCTTTTTTCAGCCGCTCTCCGACGATGAGTTGGTACGGGCGGCGCGCCGGCTCGCCTCCGATCGTCACAACCTCTGGCAGCTGTTGCGGCCCTTGCTGTGGGAGGGCGGACCTTCCCCGATCCGCCGCATTCGTGCGCTGGGCCACACGGTGATGGGCGCCGCACTGGCAGAACAACTGGCGCCGCTCAAGGTCGAGCACATCCACGCTCATCACGGATACTTCGCCTCATGGATGGCCTTAGCCGCTGCCCGTCTGCTCGGAATCGGCTTCAGCTTCACCCTGCACGGCTCCGATCTGCTGCAGCGCGCGGATCTGCTCTCGGCCAAGCTGCGCGCTTGCCAGTTCTGCGTAACGGTCTCCGACTTCAACCGCCAGTACATTCTCCGCAACTACCCTTCCACGCCCTCGGACAAAATCATCGTGCAACGCCTTGGGGTCGATCGCGTTCTTTCCTGGCCCACACCCGCCGTCGCAGCCGAGGCGGATCACCGGCGGTTCTGTCTCCTTTCCGTCGGACGCCTGCATCGAGTGAAGGATTATTGCTTCCTCATCCAGGCCTGCGCCGCGCTTCGCGATCAAGGCCTCGATTTCATCTGCTGGATCGTCGGCGAAGGACCGGATCGCCCGGCTCTCGAAAGCCAGATTATGGCATTGGGGCTTCAAGGGCGTGTTTACCTGATCGGTCATGTGCCTCGCGCCAACCTTCCCGGCTATTACCGCTACGCCGACCTGGTCGTAATGACCAGCAAAAGCGAAGGAATCCCGGTAGTCCTGATGGAGGCTATGGCTCACGAAAAACTTGTGCTCGCTCCTGCCATCACCGGGATTCCCGAACTGGTCGAGCACCAGCGCACCGGATTTCTTTATCAACCTGGCTCTTTGCCCGACTTCGTCAGCGCCGTCAGTTGGATTCAGGTCAACAAAGCTTCCCTGGACGGAATCCAGCGCGCAGCCGCGGCCAGCATCGCCGCTTCCTATAATCGCCAGCGAAACCTACGCGTTTTTGCGGAGCAATTCCTGGCCCGCATTCCCCAATCGGACGGTGACCATGCGCATCCTGTATTGCAACAAGTACGACTATCCGTTTAGCGGCACGGAAGCGTACCTCTTCGACCTCATCCACCAGATGGAGAAGCGTGGCCAGGAAACCGCTCTGTTCAGCATGGACCACGGCCGTACTCCCGCTTTCACAGGGCGCAGTTATCGCATTCCGCATATTGACTTCAAGGATCCGAACGCCGGTTTGCTGAAGAAGGTTAAGATGGCGGCGCACGCCCTCTATTCACCATCCGCCCGGCGCGCCATGCGCAGTTGCCTGGCCGATTTTTCACCCGATCTGGCTCACGTTCGCGGAATCTACCACCACTTGTCGCCCTCGATTCTGTGGGAATTGAAGCGCCAGGGGATCCCCGTGCTCTACCACCTCAACGACTTCAAGATTCTTTGCCCAACCTATAATTTTGTCGCCGATGCCCGCCCCTGCGAACTCTGCAGTCACGGCGCTTTCCATCACGCCGCTACGAAGGGTTGCTATACCGGCCCGCGTTCCAGCGCGGTGGTCCTTGCCGCCGAAGCATACCTGCACAAATGGTTGCGAACTTACGAACGCTGCGTGGACATGTTCCTGGCTCCCAGCGAATTCGTGCGCAACAAGTTGATCGCCAGCGGTTTCCCTGCGCAACGCATCGAAGTCCTGCCCCACTTCCAGTCACTGCCCGGCGATGGACAGCTCATCACCGATGAAGGATACTTGCTCTACTTCGGGCGGCTCTCTCCGGAGAAAGGCGTCTATGAGCTCTTGCGCGCCATGGTGCGGCTGCCACACGTTCCTCTCGTCATCGCGGGAGACGGTCCCGAGCGTCCCCGGCTCGAGGCGCTGGCGCGAGAATTGGACCTAAACCAGGTCCTGTTTGCGGGCATGGTTCACGGCGAGCAACTCCAAAAACTCATTGCCGGTTGCAGCTTCTCCGTGTTTCCATCCCACGCCTACGAGACCTTGGGAAAATCCATTCTGGAATCCCATGCCTGGGGACGGCCCGTCATCGCCTCCGATCTGGGTTCGCGCCGCGAACTCGTCCAACACGGAGTCACCGGCCTTCTCTATTCCGACGGGGACCGCGAGCAACTCGCTCACTCCATCGGATTTCTGTTTGACCGCCCCGATCTGATCGAAAAGATGGGCGCCGCAGCTCGCAGTCGCGTGAAAGCAAACCACGACCCCGATCGACACATGGAGAAGCTACTCGAACTCTATTACCGGCTCACATCCACCAAAAAGTTTCTGTCTTTCCCCGCCGCGCCGGAGCCTCCGCGCCCACGCCGCAGCGTCCGGGTCGCATTTATCGGAGGTCGCGGGGTGGTCTCCAAGTACAGCGGCATCGAATCCTACTACGAGCAGGCAGGACATGAACTGGCCCGCCTGGGACACGAAGTCACCGTATATTGCCGCAGCTATTTCACTCCTCCCATGAACACGCACAACGGCATGCGCGTGCGGCGGTTGCCGACCATCCGCTCCAAGCATCTGGAAACTGTCGTCCACACTTTGCTAAGCACGGCGCATGCCATGACGTCGGACTACGATGTCGTCCATTACCACTGCCTGGGCCCGGCGTTGTTTTCTTTTCTTCCGCGGCTTGCCGGGAAGAAGACTGTCGTCACCGTGCAGGGTCTCGACTGGCAGCGCGGCAAGTGGGGCCGGATCGCGGCGCGCGTGCTGCGCTGGGGAGAAGCGGCTGCCGTTTCCTCGCCCGATGCCACCATGGTCGTCTCGCGCACCCTGCAGCAGCACTACCGCCAACAGTACAAGCGCGATACCATCTATGTCCCCAACGGAGCCACGCTGGCGCCCCGGCGACTGCCCCGGCGACTGATCGAGTGGGATCTCCTCGCGGACAACTACGTCCTTTTCTTAGGCAGGTTTTCGCCGGAAAAGAACTGCCATCTCCTGATCGATGCCTTCGAAAACCTCCACACCGGCATGAACCTGGTCCTCGCCGGAGGATCGAGTCACTCCGATGCCTACGTCAAGAGCTTGCGCCGCCACGAATCCGACCGGATCCGTTTTCTTCCCTGGGTCTCTGGAAGCGATCTCGAAGAGCTTCTCGCCAATGCCGCTTTGTTCGTGCTTCCGTCTGAACTTGAGGGCCTGTCCCTGGCTCTTCTCGATGCCATGGCGGCCGGTGTCTGCGTGCTGACCAGCGATATTCCGGAAAATAATGAAGTGGTCGAGGGCGCCGGCTTCACTTTCCACCGCGGCGACCAGGCGGATCTGGAGCGCATGCTCGACTTGCTCATCCACAATCCCGAACTTCGCCGTCAGTCTGCGGCCCGGGAACGCGAGCGCATCCAGGGCCAGTATCGCTGGCCAGAAATCGCCCGCTCTATTGAAAAAGCCTATTACAACGTACTGGGCTGGAGCCCGAGTGAGCACATGCCCAGTGAGCAGATCCAGGTCCGTACTTCTGCCGTCCCGGTAGCGCCGCTGGATCGAGCCTCGGCCGCCTGAGTGAAAGTTGCCAGTTGCCAGTGGCCAGTACCCAGTAAAATCCGGCCCGCGATTGCCACCGCTCACTGGCAACTGGGTACTGGGTACTGCTTTCCAAAGGAGGCCATCTCTCGCCGAAGGAATCTGCATCCGGCGCAGAGTCTCGCGAATCTAACTTGAGGGACAGAAACCGGCGTCGTTTGTCGTTCGCGAATATTTTTGCGAATATTGTTCTGCTGGGAATCTAGCATCCTGCGTGGAGCCGGTGTGCACCAAGGCATCCAGCCCCGGAGGGGCGTGCCAGCTTAGCCCAGCGCTTTTAGCGCTGGGAAAAGTGGAAGAAATGATTCAAGTCCCGGAGGGACGACCCGGTTCTCACCCGCACTCTTCAGCCCCTGAGGGCCGGACATCACGCTCTAAGAATCATTGAGGAACGGTTTCTGGATTAAACAAAACTTCAGGAGATGCGAAATGCTAGCAGTAGGTGAAAAATTCCCCTCATACTCGCTGACGGCCACCGTCAGCACCGACAATAGCGACAAAGCGTTCAAGACGATCACCGACCTCGACTACTCCGGCAAGTGGAAGGTGTACTTCTTCTGGCCCAAGGATTTCACCTTCGTCTGCCCTACGGAAATCGCAGCGTTCGGCAAGCTGAACAAAGAATTCCTGGACCGCGACACGCAAATCCTCGGCGGCAGCACCGACTCCGAGTTCGTGCACCGCGCCTGGCGCGTTCACCACGAAGACCTGCACAACCTGCCGTTCCCTATGCTGGCAGACATTAAACGCGATCTCTGCGCATCGCTCGGCATTCTTGATCCCAAAGCAGGCGTCGCGCAGCGTGCCACCTTCATCGTCGACCCGGAGGGGATCATCCGTTTCGTGATGGTGACCGACCTCTCCGTCGGACGGAATCCGCAGGAAGTTCTGCGCGTGCTCGATGCCTTGCAGACCGACGAACTCTGCCCCTGCAACTGGAAGAAGGGCGAAGCAACACTCGTCGTATAAGTTCTCGACGTCCAACTCAGGCAGACCCCGGGCCGAAGGTCATAACTTACGACTCCCGGCTCGGGATCGCCTCTCCCTAAGTGTGAGCGACCTATGACTCTGAATGAACTTCTCGATACCGTGCCCGCGTACGCCAAAGATTTGAAACTGAACTTGTCGGCGCTGCTGCAACAGCAGGAACTGAACGAGCAGCAGATCTGGGGCACCGTGACCGCATCCGCCATCGCGTCCCGCAACCCGCAAGTTATTCAAACCGTGCTCGCGGAAGCGGCTTTGCACCTGTCGCCGCAAGCTCTGGAAGCGGCCAAGAGCGCCGCCGCCGTCATGGGCATGAACAATATCTATTACCGCTTCCAGCACCTGGCAACAAACCAAAAATATGCCACTCTGCCGGCCCGCCTGCGCATGAACGTTTTGCGCACCCACGGCATCGATCCAGTCGATTTCGAACTCTGGTGCACTGCCGTCTCGGCGATCAACGGATGCGGAGCCTGCGTCGATTCTCACGAACAGGTTCTCCGCAGCAAAGGCATGTCGGAGGAATCGATCCTCGCGGCCGTGCGCCTGGCGTCCGTAATTCATGGCCTGGCAACGGTCTTCGACACCGAAGCTGTCGCCCCCAGCCAGACTGTACCCGCCTGATCTGGATACCCGCCACCGAGGCTGGGCACGACTTCGCGTCCGTCTTTGGTTAGAATCGGAACACGGGTGTCCTACCCAAGCTCCGCTTGGGTGGGGTGTTGCGCGATGCGGCATATCTAGCATGGAAGATCTCATCCTGGTCACTGGTGGCGCGGGCTTCATTGGCTCGAACTTCATTCTGCAATGGATTGCCTCTGAACCCGCGCGCATCCTCAATCTCGACAAGCTGACCTACGCGGGCAATCTCAACAACCTGCGTGCCGTCGAAGCCCACCCGCGCTATTGCTTCGGGCAGGGCGACATCGTCGATCGCGAGCTAGTGCGAAACTTGCTGTGGCACGAACAACCCCGCGCTATTGTTCACTTCGCCGCCGAGAGCCACGTTGACCGCTCCATCCACGGCCCCGATGATTTCGTCCGCACCAACGTCAACGGCACATTCAGTCTGCTCGAAGAAGCGCGCGCCTACTGGTCGGCGCTTCCGGAACCCGATCGCGCCTCGTTCCGTTTCCTGCACGTCTCCACCGATGAGGTCTACGGATCGCTCGGCCCCCACGACCCGGCCTTCAGCGAGACCACTCCCTACGCGCCCAACAGCCCGTACTCCGCGTCCAAGGCGGCTTCCGATCATCTGGTCCGCGCCTATCACCATACTTACGGACTTCCTGTTTTGACCACCAACTGCTCCAATAATTACGGACCGCACCAGTTTCCCGAAAAATTGATCCCGCTGATGATCCTGAATGCTTGCGCCGGCAAGCCGCTCCCGGTGTACGGTGACGGCGAAAACGTTCGCGACTGGCTCTACGTCGAGGATCACTGCCGCGCCATTTGCACCGTGCTTTCCCACGGCCGCGTCGGAGAAACCTACAACATCGGTGGGCGAAGCGAAAAAAAGAACTTGGAGATTGTCGGAGCCATCTGCCAGTTGCTCGACGAACTGCGCCCGAACGACCCCGCCGTTCCACACAGCAAGCTCGTCACTTTCGTCAAAGACCGCCCCGGCCACGACCGCCGGTACGCCATGGACACGCGCAAAATCGAGCGCGAACTGAACTGGCGCCCGCTGGAGACGTTTGAGAGCGGCATACGCAAGACCGTCCGCTGGTATCTTGAACACGAAGACTGGGTCCGCGATGTCACCAGCGGCAGCTATCGTCAATGGATGGCGAAACATTACGCCACCGAGCGTTGAGACGGAAAGCTGAGACTGAAACTCGACATGACCAAAACCGCGCCACCAAATTACAAAGGCATCATTCTGGCGGGAGGATCGGGCACGCGCCTCTATCCCGTCACCCACGTACTTCCCAAGAGCCTGCTGCCGGTGTACGACAAACCGATGGTGTACTACCCCCTCTCCACGCTGATGCTGGCCGGCATCCGCGAAATTCTGCTTATCTCGACGCCCGAGGATCTGCCCCGCTTTCAGCACTTGCTCGGCGATGGCTCCCGCTACGGCGTCCATTTCCAGTACGCGCTGCAACCGAAGCCCGAAGGCATTGCCCAGGCATTTCTGATCGGCAAGGAATTTATCGGCTCCAGCGGTTGCGCGCTCGTGCTCGGCGACAACATTTTCTACGGACACGACCTCGTCAAAGAATTGCGGGCAGCTGCGCTCCAGGCCAAAGGCGCCCGCGTTTTTGCGTACCCCGTCAATGACCCCGAGCGCTACGGCGTCGTCGAGTTCGATCCGCAAGGCAAGGCGCTCAGCATTGAAGAGAAACCGAAGCGGCCGAAATCCCGTTACGCGGTCACCGGACTTTATTTTTATGATCGGCAGGTCGTCGAAATTGCCGCGAGTCTCAAGCCTTCTAAACGCGGCGAGCTTGAAATCACCGACGTCAACCGCGTATATCTCGAGCGCAATCAACTCAACGTCTGCGTGATGGGCCGAGGCACGGCCTGGCTCGACACGGGCACGCACGAAGCCTTGATGGAGGCCTCATTGTTCATTCAGACCCTGCAGAAGCGCCAGGGCCTCATGGTCGCCTGCCCCGAGGAAATCGCGTATCGCTCCGGCTACATCACCGCCGCGCAACTGGAAGCGCTGGCCCAGCCGATGCGCAACAATGGATACGGCGCCTACCTCCTGCAGTTGTTGCGGGAACGCGTGTTCTAATTTAGAGAGTAGTTTCCATGATCGTCCGATTGAGATCGTTCTATTAAAGTCTCCCGATGAAAAAAATCGCCACCAGCCTTCCCGGACTTCTACTCCTCGAACCGCGTGTGTTCGGCGACGACCGCGGCTTCTTTCTGGAAAGCTACAACCAGCACACGTTTGCCGAGCTCGGCATTCCCGAGCCATTCGTACAGGACAATCATTCCTATTCCGAAAAAAATGTCGTTCGCGGTTTGCACTACCAGATTCACCAGCCCCAGGGAAAACTCGTGCGCGTCATCACCGGCGAGATTCTCGATGTCACGCTCGACCTCCGCCGCAGCTCTCCTGCTTTCGGAAAATGGGAATCCTTCAAACTTTCCGGTGAGAACAAACACATTTTATGGATTCCGCGAGGATTTGCTCACGGCTTCCGAGTCGTGTCCCAGACCGCCCATGTTCTCTATAAGACGACGGACTTTTATGCGCCTGAGCACGAACGCACGGTGGCGTGGAATGATCCTGCCTTGAACATCGACTGGCAACTCGACGGCGAACCGATCGTTTCCGCGATCGTCTCTGCAAAAGACCAGCGTGGTGTGCCCTTCCAGCAGGCTGAAAAATTCGACTAGCGCCGCTTCAATTCAGCCGGAACTCGACCGCAATCGTGGTTTCAACCTCAACCGCCTTGCCGCTGGACAGGTACGGCTCAAATTTCCAGGACTGCACGGCCTCCGTCGCCGATCGCACCAGCAGATCGGGTCCGGACACAGGCCGCAAGCGTTTCACGCTGCCATCCGGCGCAATCACCGCATCCAGCACCACCAATCCTTGCATCCCCGCCTTCCGCGCAGCTTCCGGATAAACCGGCTCCACCTTCGTTACAATCCGCTTCTCCATGGTTTCGGGAGAGACTCGCAACCCCGACTCAACCGGCGCGCGCGCTTCCAGTTCGTTCCAGGTCCTCTGCCACTGCCACCATCCCAGACCAGCCAGCGCCAGCGTGCAAACGAACAGCGCATAAAATTCGCGCCGCCCGATGCGAATTCTGTGCCTGGGCACAGCCGCCAGTGGCGCGGCGGCCACGAGTGTTTCTATCTTTGCAGCTCCGCTTTTCTCTTCGTTCTTGAAATCTTTGAAATCCACCGGCTGTGAAGCGGAGCGGTAAACCCAATACCGGATCATCTCCCGCTGCTCCACCGACAGCCCCACAAACTCAAGACCGCAACAGAGCCGTGACTGATAACGCACCAGCGCCCGCGCCCGAAGCGGCACGCCAACATTCGGAAGCCGAAGTTCGACCGCCACCTCTTGGCCTGCGGCCAGTTCTCCGGCCACCACCGCGCCCACACCGGCTTCGCTGAGGTCGGTGCAGCGCCCAGGCAAATTTTCGGGGACCCCGGATCGCAATGCGATCAAGTCCAGGGGCACATTGATGGGTTGGCGGGGAAAAACACGCTGTGGCGTATCTTCGAACACCGGCGATGGAACTGCACTCATCAGACTGCCTCCGCAGGATCGAAAATCCTTGTCATGCGGCTGGAATCAACAACGAACACTGTGCTTGCAAGAATCGTTCCACCGAGTATATCGGAACGGTGGAACACTTTCCTTAAGACTTCGCAGCGTACGTCCGTGAGCCCATCCGGGAAGGGTCTGCCAATACGTTTGTATTCTAAGTCGGCTGAACGATGGCAGAGAGATCAAAGTCCTTAGAGAATGGTTCAGAATAGACAGATAACCGATCCTCTGCAATGCCAAGATCAAACCGAATTTTGTCGAAGGCACGGGCAGGGTTCGGATCGATGATGGATACACGTGGCATCGATTTTCTCCTTGCGAAAGCTCGAGCAAAGAGAGTGCTGCTCCTGTGATCCGTTCTCGGAAATGAGTATCCTATGATAATCATGTGGTCTGCTTGTGCAATGGCATCCTCCGCAGCAGACCAAATGGTCTTGAAAAGGTTGCCGAAAAGGTCATAGGTCTTCTCCTTCACGGGCGGAATGATCAACGGCATTGAGGTGAGGCCCTTGTCCGCTACCACACCTTCTGGCACCCATGGGAACTTAGGACGAGCCCGAACGAAAACATAACCGTCTGGTGCTCTCTTGCCGGGATCGTCCGGGATGTTGGGTGGATAGTAGCCATACGAGAAAGGCGCATATCCAGCCATATATCGGCCGGCAAACGTCGCATAGGGTTTATCTGCCGATTCGTAAACATAGAGGCTACTGGGATCGGACGACTGCATCAGACCTACTTTTCCTTCTTCGATAATGTTATAGCTGCTGATCCAGTTCGTTGAGCCATGAAGTTTCAACAACACCGGAACGGTCTTCGCCGGCTGCGAATCGATTGCCACCCATTCACCTCGATGAACCAAGCGCGGTTTCACGAAATACCCGAAGTCTGGGCGCCATGCCGACGATTCTGCGAGAGCACGGTCCATCAACGTGTCCCAATTGAACGTGAGAATCTTGTCCTCGGGCCCCAGCGTGCGCGCAATCGCCAAGTGCGCTTTTGAGACCGGCCCGTTTTGGATCTCGTTAATGACAGATGCAAAAAGGAATACAAGCTGGTTGCTTATGCGAAAGTACTCAAAAACGCCAAGACCATCCGACTTGCGGATCGCGTTGATTAGGCGGTCCTGAATTTCTGAATGAAGTTCCTCGATGTCATCTGTAAAACTCAAGAAATCTGGCGGCGGAATTCCACGAGAAGACGATACGTATTCTACGATCGCATCAATAAGCACCCACGGATTCGTGCGGATCGCCAACTTCGAAACAACTTGGAAGAGATCACGAGCCAGAGGCATTCGCAGACCGGTCGGAGACTCGTCGTAGCCCCTTGAGGCACCCGCGCCTAATAGATAGACCTTCATGGTAGTCCAAGTGCGATTTAGTACTCTAGGTCGCGCCAATTTCGACCAATACCTATGTCGGCGACGAGAGGGACCGCCAGCGGATAAACCTTTTCCATGTTTTCTTTGACCAGGTCACGTACGGTATCCAGTTCCTCCGGCAGCACGTCAAACAGCAATTCATCGTGCACTTGCAACGTCATCTGCGACGCGAACTCCCGTTTCCGGATTTCCTCATCAATCCGGATCATCGCCAACTTGATCAGGTCGGCGGCCGTTCCCTGCAGCGGAGTGTTCACCGCCGTGCGCTCCGCAAACCCGCGCTGGGTGGCGTTCTTGCTGTTGATGTCGGGAATCGGCCGAATGCGCCCGAACAGCGTCTTCACTCTCTGATCACGCCGCGTCTGCTCAATCGTGGCATCAATGAACGCCCGCACTCCCGCATATTTTTCAAAATAGGCATCGATGAATTTCCTGGCCTCGCCTGGCTCAATCCCCAACTGCTGCGATAACCCAAACGGCGAGAGCCCGTACACGATCCCGAAGTTGACGACCTTGGCCGCGCGACGGTGCTCGGGCGTCACCATCAGCGGCGGCACGCCAAACAACTGCGACGCGGTCAGCGTGTGAATGTCATCCCCGCGCCGAAACGCCTCCACCAGCAGCTTGTCTTTCGAAAAATGCGCCAGCAGCCGCAACTCGATCTGCGAATAATCCGCGGCCAGCAGAACGTGTCCCGTCTCTGCGATAAAGGCCGCCCGAATCTCTCGCCCAAGTTCCGTGCGAATCGGAATATTCTGCAGGTTCGGATTCGCCGAAGACAACCTCCCCGTCGCTGTTCCGGTCTGCCCGAAAGTGGTATGCACGCGGCCGCTCTGGCTGCGAATGAGCGCCGGCAATGCATCCACATAAGTCGACTTCAGCTTCGTCAGTTGCCGGTACTCCAGCACCAGCCGCGGAACTTCGTGATCCGCAGCCAGTCCTTCCAATACATCCACCGCCGTCGAAATCTTTTTTCCTCTCCCGTATTTCGACGGCATCGGGAGGGCCAGCTTGCGGAACAGCACATCCCCCAGTTGCTTCGGCGAATTGATGTTGAACTCCGCGCCGCAACGCTCATAAATGTCCCGCGCCTTGGCTTCGGCCTCGCGCTGCAACTTCACCGACATCTGCCCCAGCACCGCCGGATCAATCTTCACTCCCGCGTCTTCCATACGCGCCAGCACGGGCACGAGCGGCGCATCGATCTCTTCGTACACCGAGGTCAGTCCCTGGTCGTCGACTTCCTTGCGGAGCGCGGTCGCCAGCCTGCCCGTTACATCCGCCGCTTCCGCCAGGTTGCCGCTCAGCTTCAAATTGAATCTCCGCAGCGCGACCTCCGGCAACGAATGCGACGAGTAGGTCGGATCGAGCAGGTAGGAATACAGCATCGGATCATGCTTCACTCCAGCCAGCGCAACGCCCTGTTCGAAAAAAAAGTGCAGCGCCCATTTGAGATCGTGAACCGTCTTCGGCACAGCGGCATCTTCGAGCACGCTCTTCACTCGATCGGCGAGTGCCTTGTCTTCCAGCGCGACCATCGCCCCAGCCCCTGGCGCATTCGAAACGGCAATGCGCTGTACGCCTCCGCCACTCTGATCCTCGGCATCCGCGGGCTGCAAAGCCAGAAACCCCGACTGTGCTGGCTGAGGCTCCTCGTCTTCCGCTTCAATCGTCTCCGTGTGCCCGGTCGGAATTGCCAGCGCGAGCGGCGCGTTCTCGCCCAAGCCTCTCAAATACTCCTCGAATTCAGCCTTCGACTTCATCTCCCGGTAGTCGCCCTCTTTCACTTCAACCACGGGAAGCAGTTCTTTCAGCAAGGAAGTAAATTCGAGCTCGGCAAACAGCGCCCGCAGAGCTTCAACTTCCGGTTCGTCCACTTTCATCGCGGCAACATCCAGATCGACCGCCACGCCGGTATCGATTGTCACTAGCTGTTTGCTGTACAGGATGTTGTCGCGATTGTTCTGCAGCGATTCCCGATACGTCTTCTTCTCCACCTCAGCCGCACGTTCCAGCGCTTGTTCCACGCTGCCAAAGCGCTGAATAAGTTCCACCGACCCCTTGTCGCCGATCCCCGGCGCCCCCGGAATGTTGTCCACCGCGTCGCCGCGCAGCGCCATCACATCCACCACTTTCGACGGAGGCACTCCGAGAATTTCCTCAACCTTCGCCGCATCGCAAATCAGGTTGTCCTTCGGCGGATTCAGTACCTGCACCTTGTCGTTCACCAACTGCAACATGTCTTTGTCGCTCGACACCACAAACACCGGATACGATTCCGCGGCCGCCTTCCGTGCCAGCGTTCCAATCACATCGTCGGCTTCGTAACCTTCCAGCTGCAAAATTGGAATACGATACCCTTCCAGCGCCCGCCGAATGTACGGAATCTGCTGCGCCAGGTCCCCAGGCATCTCGGCGCGGTTCGCCTTGTAGCCGCCATACTCCGCCTCTTTGAACGTCTGCGTCTTGATGTCGAACTTGCGGATCGTTGTGATCGCTTCCGCCTGCTGATTGCGGATCGTCGGCGCGCCCACATCAAACACCGCCGCCAGATACTCGGGCGAAAAATCGGCCCGCAGCTTGCGCAGCATGTTGACGAAAACATACGTCGCCGCCGTCGGAACCCCTGTCTTCGTGGACATCGGCCGCTGCCGCGCCATCGCGTGATAGGCGCGAAAAATGAACGACATGGTATCGATCAGGAAAATCCGGCCCTTGCCATCACCGGAAGCGGAGACAGGCCGAGGTGCGGGACTCACTTGCTGCGGCGATTTCTTTTTGGCAGGCAACCGCCCAAGTTTAACAGCTAAGGGATTCTTCCCCCCAGGGAGCATAGGAAACGCGCGTTTCCGAGATCAATTTAACAACCAGTTGAAGAAGAAGTTCCCCTGTGTCCCTCTGTGCCCCCTGTGGTTAACGCTCCTTTGTAGCGAGACATACCGCATAGCCTCCGCCCGCCGAAAACAGGAACCGTCACTGCGAAAACCCGGCAATCGCGTATGATATGAAGTTTTCAGCTTTCGACCCGCCGAGTGCTGAATCTTGCGTGCTTCATGCTCCCATTCAAGCTCGTCTACAGCGACGACTATTACCTGCCCATCGGCTCCCATGTTTTTCCCGCCGAAAAATACAAGCGCATTCATGACCGGCTGCTCGCGTCCGGAATCGCGGCGCCTTCCGATTTTGTTACTCCTCGTCCGGCGACCGACCAGGACGTGCTGCTCGTGCACACTCCGCGGTACGTCGAGAAATTGCAGACGGGCACGCTCAGCGCGCGCGAAGAGTTGGAGCTCGAAGTCCCGTACTCGCCGGAGTTAGTGCGCGCCTTCTGGCTCGCCGCGGGCGGCTCCATGCTGGCCGCCGATCATGCCCTCAGCGACGGCGTGGCCATCAGCATCGGCGGAGGATTCCATCACGCGTTCCCTGATCACGGCGAAGGCTTCTGCATGATCAACGACGTGGCCATCGCCATCCGCCGCATGCAGCGGGACGGCCAGATTCGCACTGCGATGACCGTCGATTGCGACGTCCATCAGGGCAATGGCACCGCCGTGATTTTTGCCGCCCCCAGCGATCCGCTGCTCTCGACGTCTGCTTCGGTTCTCAATCCCGCGCACCACACCGCGCGCATGGCCCCGCACGGGACAAGGCCGCACAGCGCCCACGCCGGGGACGTCTTCACCATCTCGCTCCATCAGCAAAACAACTACCCGGCGTTTAAGCCCCCTTCGTCGCTTGACCTGAATCTGCCCGACGAGATCGGCGACGGCGAATATCTGGCGTGCCTCGGCGACGCGCTTAGTTTGGGATTGAGCATGTTCAAGCCGGAACTCATCTGTTACCTCGCCGGAGCTGATCCTTATCGCGAAGATCAGCTCGGCGGATTGTCGTTGACGATTGAGGGATTGAAGGAGCGAGATGCTCTCGTGTTCCAAATCGCCAAGGCCGAGGGCATCCCCGTGATGGTCACACTCGCCGGCGGCTACGCCCTGAAGCTCGAAGACACAATCACGATTCACTGCAACACGGTGGCCGCCGCGAAGGAAGTGTTTGCTGGGAAGGGCTGACCGAGTACCGAAAAAGCGCAAAAGATATACTCGACGCTATGGACGTCACTCCTTCTCAACTCGATCACCGTGAGTTTCATAACATTCTTCTCAGCGCTGTGGCGCCGCGGCCGATCGCGTGGGTCTCGAGCCTCAGCGCTTCCGGACAACCAAACCTGGCGCCCTTTTCGTTTTTCAATGCGGTATGCGCCAAGCCTCCGCTGTTGGCGTTTGCGCCGTCGATGCGCTCGCCGAAGAAATCGGGCGCAGCGGCAGGAGAGCCCGCGGGAGAACCGAAAGACACGCTGCGAAATATTCGCGAGACGCGGGAATTCGTGATCAATGTAGTCACCTACGAGCTGGCCGAGGCCATGAACCTGACCAGCGGCGAATATGACGCGGCCATCAATGAATTCGAAGTGGCGAAACTCGCCTCAGCGCCTTCGAAACTCGTGCGGCCGCGGCGAGTGGCGGAGTCTCCCGTCAGCTTTGAATGCAAACTGCATCAGATTCTCGACTTCAATCCCGGCCCCGAGGGCGGCAGCCTGGTGATTGGTGAAATTGTCTCGATTCACATCAACGAGCACCACATAAAAGAAGGCCGCCTGGACCGGAACTCGCTCGATCTGATCGGGCGCATGGGCGGCATCCAGTACACGCGAACCACGCAACGTTTTGAAATGGTGAGGCCGAAGGTTTAGTAACGGGAGTAAAATACCATCATGACTCAAGAGGTTTCCGAACTTCTAAAGAAGGCGCTGGCGCTTCCAGCGGAGGCGCGCGCCGCCTTGGCGGGCTCGCTTCTCGAAAGCCTGGAGGACACCCTGGACGCCGCAGCCGAGGAGGAATGGAACCAGGAAATTGCGCGTCGCATCGCAGAACTGGATTCCGGCAAAGTGAAACCCATTCCCTGGGCAGAGGCGCGACAGCAAATCTCCGCCATCCTCAATGGCCGGTAAGCCGCTGGAGATTCACCCGTCCGCGCTCAGTTGGTATCTGGAGCGAAACAAAACCGCAGCCGGCAAGTTTGCCGCTGAGCTGGATCGGGCGTTGGACTTGCTGATTGCGACTCCCCGACGCTGGCCAGCGGGCGAGCACGGCAGCCGCAAGGTCGTCCTGCGGCGCTTCCCGTTTGCTATTTTCTATAGGGAGAAACAGGCAGTCGTCCAAGTGCTGGCAGTCGCTCACGGGCACCGACGGCCCGGGTACTGGAAGGATCGGCTCTGACCCGGTGATCCCGCACACCGTCCATTGGAGTTAGGAAAAGCCCCACATCTCGAAAACCGCGAGATGTGGGGCACCCGCCATAGGTCCTTCGCTTCGCTCAGGATGACCCCAAGGATTTGCGAACGACGAACAGCGAACGACCGACGACAAACGACCAACGACTCCCACCCCGCCGCGACTGCTAAAATAGCTGCTTACGCTATGTTCGAGAATCTCCAGGAAAAACTCCAGCGCGCCTTCAAGTCTCTCCGCGGACAAGCCGTCCTCACGGAAGAGAACATCGCCGAGGCGATGAAACAGATTCGTCTGGCGCTGCTTGAAGCCGACGTCAATTTCAAAGTCGTCAAAGAGCTCATCGACCGCATCCAGGCCAAGGCGGTCGGCCAGGAAGTGCTGACCGCGCTCTCGCCCGGCGAGCAGGTCATCAAGATCGTCCGCGACGAACTGGTCGCAACGCTTGGCAGAGATACGGCCAAGCTAAAGTTCGCTTCGCAACCGCCGACCGTTGTGCTCATGGCCGGGCTACAGGGCTCGGGCAAAACCACGACCTCCGGCAAGCTCGCCAACTGGCTGAAGAATGGCGGACACCGCCCGCTGCTCGTCTCGGTCGACGTCTACCGCCCCGCCGCGCGCGAGCAACTCAAAGTCGTGGCGGCGGCGATCAAGGCCAACCTTTACGAAGGCGAGGTCGGTGAAGCGGTCGGCGAAACGAACACCGCGACCGTCGAGCGTCTCGCCAAAGAAGCGCGCCGCGAAGCGATCAACACTGGCTGCGACGTGCTCATCGTCGATACTGCCGGCCGTCTCCACATCGACGACCAGCTCATGGAGGAGATGCAGTCGCTCAAGCGCCTGCTCAATCCGCAGGAAATTTTATTCGTCGCCGATTCGATGACCGGACAGGACGCCGTCCGCTCGGCCGACGAATTCCACAAGAAGCTCACGCTCACCGGCGTCATCCTCACCAAAATGGACGGCGACGCCCGTGGCGGCGCGGCGCTTTCCATCCGCCAGGTCACCGGCCAGCCCATCAAGTTCATCGGCATCGGCGAAAAATACGACGCGCTTGAGCCCTTCCATCCCGACCGCATCGTCTCGCGCATTCTCGGCATGGGTGACATCCTCTCGCTCATCGAAAAAGCCGAGTCGCAGATCGACAAGAAAAAAGCCCATGAACTGGCCACCAAAGCCCTCACCGGCGACGGCTTTTCGCTCGAAGACTTCCGCGACCAGTTGCGGCAAGTTCGCAAAATGGGATCGCTGCAAAGCCTCATGGGCATGCTGCCCAGCGTCGGCGCGTTTTCCGGCCTGCAGAAAGCCGCCGACAAGGTGGACGAAAAGCAGATCAACCGCGTCGAGGCCATCATCAATTCGATGACCGGGTACGAACGCAACCATCACGAAGCCATCAACGGCAGCCGCCGCAAACGCATTGCCCGCGGCTCCGGAACCAGCGTGCAGGAAGTCAACAATCTGCTCCGCCAGTACGCCCAGATGAAGAAAATGTTCAAGCAGATGGGCAAGCCCAGCTTCGCGCGGAGAATGGCGGGGATGAAGTTTCCGGGAATGTGAAGGCAGTGGTCGGTGGCCAGATCTGGTTGGGATTTTACTGGCAACTGGCAACTGCTCTTCGACAGCACCATCCTGTTCGCCTCCGCGAACGAAGACTGCACCGATCGCCCCGAGTCGTTGGAGATCCTGTCTGCCGTTGAGACCAGCCGCTGAGACTTTCAACCGCAGCCCTGATGAGGGTCACCCTGAAGTGAATAGAAACGTTCTCTCACCCGCTCTTGCATGCGCGCAAGGACGAGCACCTTCCCGTTTTAATCAGAGGCAAACGGAGTAGCTACCCGCTCTGACCCATTTTCTTAAATTCTGCTGAGCC
Organism: Terriglobales bacterium; assembly: GCA_050014475.1. Taxonomy (GTDB): domain Bacteria; phylum Acidobacteriota; class Terriglobia; order Terriglobales; family Acidobacteriaceae; genus Acidiflorens. The sequence continues at coordinate 63,916 of JBEKDG010000011.1, forward strand.
AAAGCCGAGTCTCGATTGCGGATTGCTAGATAGAAGCAGAAAGCGGGCTCTGGACCGAAGTTACAATCGAGTGGCCGCCCACCAATAGTTAGTTCACTACTACTTACAATGCCGCTTTGCTGGCGGCATGGGGAGCCGAGCGCTCCCCATTTTGCATTCTGAAATTATTCGGTCGGAAAATTTGAGACCGCGGCGAACTACTCTTTCTTTTCTCCACCCTCGGCCGGCTCAGCGCCGCCCGCCTGTGTCTGCGCTTCGGCTTCTTCCATCGCCTTGCGCGTCTCCTCGGCACGTTTGGCGCGGACTTCGGCGCGCTTCTGGCGCTTTTCATCGAGCACCTGCTCGCTACCCAGCAGTTCGATGAACGCCTTTTCGGCGCCGTCGCCCTTCCGCCAGGCGGTACGAACGATCCGCAGATAGCCGCCCTTGCGGTCGCCGAAGCGCGGAGCCACGGTATCGAAAAGTTTGCGGACGGCTTCATCCGTCATCAAATAGGCCGCCGCCTGCCGCCGCGCCGCCAGATCGCCCTTCTTGCCGAGCGTGATCATCTTCTCGACCTGCGGACGCACCGCCTTCGCCTTGATCACGGTCGTCTCAATGCGTTCTTCCATGATGATCGAAGTGACCATGTTGCGCAGCATGGCGCGCCGATGCGATGTGGTTCGTCCTAACTTGTATCCTGCAACTTTGTGACGCATGTCTAAACCCCAGTGGTCAGTGGTCGGTGGCCAGTGGCTTCTGGGGTCAGGGTTGACTGACCACCGGCCACCGACCACTGACCACTTGGTTCTATAGATCGTTGTCGCCGTACGCCGAAGCGGGCAGCACCTGGTTGGAAGTCGGTCCGGGCACGGCGTTCCCGTGCTCGTCGATCTTCATACCCAGGCTCAGACCCATCGAGGAGAGGATCTCCTTGATCTCGTTCAGCGACTTCCGCCCAAAATTTTTCGTCTTCAGCATCTCGGCTTCGGTCTTCTGCACCAGTTCGCCGATCGACTGAATGTTGGCGTTCTTCAGGCAGTTATAGCTGCGCACCGAGAGTTCGAGTTCCTCGACCGAACGGTTCAGGTTCTCGTTCTTGATTTCCGGCCTGCGCTCTTCGCTCGCCGACGCCGTCTCAATCTCCTCTTCGAAGTTGATGAAGATATTCATGTGATCCTTCACCAGCTTCGCGGACAGTCCAAGCGCATCGCCGGGAGTGATCGAACCGTTCGTCCAGACCTCCACCGTCAGCTTGTCGTAGTCGGTGATCTGCCCCAAACGCGCCGCTTCGACGGTGTAGTTGCACTTGCGCACCGGCGTGTGCACGGAATCGATCGGAATAAAACCGATGCCCAGGTCATCCTCGAAATTCTTGTCCGCTGAAACGTAACCGCGGCCGCGCTTCAGGCGCATTTCCATATCGAGCTTGCCGCCCTCGCTCACCGTTGCGATGTAAATTTCCTTGTCGAGCACTTCCACATCGCCGTCGGCTTCGATCATGCCGCTGGTCACCACTCCGGGCTGATCGGCGCGCAGGTAAATCGCCTTCGGACCATCTCCCGCAAGTTTGAACGGGACCTGCTTCATGTTGAGGATGATGTCGGTCGCATCCTCGACCACACCGGGAATCGACTGGAACTCATGCAGCACGCCTTCGATCTTCACCGCGGTAACGGCCGCGCCTTCGATCGAACTCAGCATCACGCGCCGCAGCGCATTGCCGATGGTCGTGCCAAAGCCGCGCTCAAACGGCTGCGCCCAGAACATCCCGTATTTGTCGGTGAGCGAACTGGTATCGCTCGCCAGCCGCTTCGGTTTTTGAAAACCTCTCCAGAGCATTGTGTGTTTCTCCTCTCGGCCATGTGGCTCCGCGGCGGCTCTCCGAACCGGCCCAGGTTCGGATCAAGCGCCACCGCAGGCTGATCTGGCTCGAATGGTAGGCCAAAAAATCAGTCGACGTTCGCTATTCGTCGTTCGCCATTCGCTAGTCATTCGCGATCGCCGGTCTTAGCGAAAAGCGAACAGCGAACGACGTGCCGTTATTTGCTGTACAACTCAACAATCAGCTGCTCGTTCACCGGCAACTGGATGTCTTCGCGTTTCGGCAGCGCAATCACGCGCCCCTTGTAGTTCTCGCGATCGATCTCCAACCACACCGGCGCCGGCTGATGACTGGCAAAATCCTTCGCGATTTCGAGAATCGGCACCTTGCGGCTGTTCTCGCGAATCGCTATCTCTTCTCCCACGCTGACCTCGTACGAAGGAATGTTCACCTTGCGCCCATTCACCTGCACGTGCCCGTGACGCACCAACTGGCGCGCCTGACGGCGGGAAATGCCGAAGCCCAGGCGGAAGACCACGTTGTCCAAACGCCGCTCGAGTTGCTCGAGCAGCTTCGCGCCCGTCACACCCTTGAACCGGACCGCCTTCTCGAAGTAATTCCGGAACTGGCCTTCCTGGGTGAAGTAGATGCGTTTGGCTTTCTGTTTTTCGCGCAACTGCAGACCGTAGCCTACAACCTTGGTCTTCCTGTCTTTCCCGTGTTGTCCGGGAGCGAAGTTGCGTTTCTCAATAGGACATTTGTCGCTGAAGCACTTCGTGCCTTTGAGGAAGAGCTTGATCCCTTCCCGGCGACAAAGACGACACACTGCATCGGTATAACGTGCCATTTTTCTCCTTTTGGAAATCGGTTTACGGGGTGGCGACCCTTTCGTCCCGATTGAAAAATCAGTTCCCGGTTCTCAGTTCTCAGTTCTCAGAAAAAACCCGCGGTTCTGTGGTTTTTCTGAGAACTGAGAACTGGGAACCGAGAACTTTCTCTTACACTCTGCGCCGTTTCGGCGGCCTGCAACCGTTATGCGGAATCGGCGTCGTGTCCTTAATGGACCGCACTTCGATTCCCGCCGAAGCCAGCGCGCGCACTGCCGACTCACGCCCCGATCCCGGACCGCTCACCCGCACATCCACGGTGCGCACTCCGTGATCGCGAGCCATGCTGGCGGCGTTCGACGCGGCCTGCTGTGCCGCAAACGGAGTCCCTTTACGAGATCCGCGAAAACCCAGCGAGCCTGAACTCTTCCACGCCAGCACATTCCCGGTCATGTCCGAGATGGTCACGATGGTGTTGTTGAAAGAGGCTTGTACGTGCACCAGTCCGTGCGGGACGTGCTTGCGCTCTTTTTTCTTAAACGTCTTCTTCTTGCCTTTTTTCTCGGGCGCCGCGGCGCCGCCTACTGCTGCTGGTTTAGCCATGTATTAGGTCTCAGTTCTTAGGTCTCAGGTCTCAGGAGGTCTCGATTTTGCTGAGACCTGACACCTAAGACCTGACACCTGATTCTTTACGCTTTTGCCGTCTTCTTCTTCTGCGCGACCGTGCCTTTGCGCGGACCTTTGCGGGTACGAGCGTTAGTGTGCGTACGCTGCCCGCGAACCGGCAGGTTCCGGCGATGACGGAATCCGCGATAGGACCCGATTTCGATGAGCCGCTTGATGTTCATCGAAACGTCTTTACGCAGATCGCCTTCCACCGATCCTTCCGCCTCGATCACCTGGCGGATGCGGTTGACCTCGTCTTCTCCAAGGTCCGACACTTTTTTCATTGGGTCCACTTTCGCCGCGTCCAGAATGCGCGCCGCGCGTGAATTGCCGATGCCGTAGATGTAAGTGAGCGCGATATTCGCGTGCTTGTTACGCGGAAGATCGACGCCTGCAATACGAGCCATGATCCCTCTCTTAACCTTCTTTTACTTAACCCTGACGCTGCTTGTGCTTGGAGTTCTCGCAGATCACCCGCACTACTCCCTTGCGGTGGATGACCTTGCACTTGTCGCAAATCTTTTTAACCGATGCCCTTACCTTCATAAACCTGTTCTCAGTTCTCAGTTCTCAGTTGTCAGTTCTCAGTAACTGCAACTGCGGATTTGTCTAGATCCTTCGCTTCGCTCAGGATGACGCCTGCGGGCTCCCGCTTCGCTCACGCCCGCAAGACGGCGTCATTTGTAGCGGTACACAATTCGTCCGCGATTCAGATCGTACGGAGAAAGTTCGACCGCGACTTTGTCTCCCGGCAGTATCCGGATGAAGTTCTTCCGCATCTTGCCGGAGACGTGCGCCAGTACCTGGTGCTTGTTTTCGAGCTCCACCTTGAACATGGCATTGGGCAGCGGTTCGATCACCGTTGCCATCACTTCAATCGCGTCCTCTTTGCTCATCGACTCCTTAGGTAGCTCTCAGCCTTCAGCTCTCAGTTCTCAGTTCTCACTCACTGAAAGCTGAGAGCTCTTACTGCGTCAAAATCACCGGCCCTTGCCTAGTTACCGCCACGCAATGCTCAAAATGCGCGCTGTAACTGCCGTCGAGCGTTACGGCCGTCCACTTGTCGCTCAAAACCTTGGTCTCAGGACGCCCCGAGTTCACCATCGGCTCAATCGCCAGGACCATGCCTTCGGTCAACTCCGCGCCCTGACCCTTCTTGCCAAAGTTTGGAATCTGCGGCGCTTCATGCAGCTTCGTCCCGATGCCATGCCCCACAAATTCTCGCACCACGCTGAACCCGTTCGCTTCCACGTGCTTCTGGATCGCCGACCCAACGTGTCCGACCGTGTTGCCGATCTTTACCTGCTCGATGCCCTTGTACAGCGAAGCCTCGGTCACTTCGAGCAGCTTCTTCAATTCCGCGGTCAGCGACTCGCCCACCGGCACCGTGATGGCAGCGTCTCCGTAGTACCCATCGCATACAACTCCGCAGTCGATGGAAACGATATCTCCCGTTTTCAGCGCCCGCTTTTCCGACGGGATCCCGTGCACGATCTCTTCATTGATCGAAGTGCACAGCACACACGGATAGCCGTAATATCCCTTGAACGCCGGCGCAGCCCCAAGTTCCGCGATCAGTTTCTCGGCGGCCTTCTCCAGGTCCATCGTCGTAACGCCGGCCGCCACTATAGTTTTCAAGTGGTTCAGAACCTGGCGGACCATCTTTCCGCTTCGCCTCATCTTTTCGATCTCTTCCGGCGACTTGCGGATGATCCGGTCTTCTCCAAAACTCATCATTTATTCTAGCTTCGCCGTTCCGCTACTGGCATCCAGCCTTGCAATGACTGTCAATCACGCCGAAAATCTGCGCCGTAACATCTTCCATCCGCCGGTCCGCATTGATCGCTACCAGCCGCCTCTGCGCCCGGTAGTAATCCGCCACCCGCCTGGTCTGCGTCTCATAGGCAGCCAATCGCCCCGAAATAACTTCTTCGCGATCGTCGTTGCGGATCACCAGCTTGGACCCGTCCACATCACACAACTCGCCGACGAGAGGTGGCTGAAAGTGAATGTTATAGAGCCGTCCACAGGTGGGACACGAACGCCGCCCGGTAAGCCGTAGCAGTAATTGAGTATAGTCCACGAGCAACTGGATCACAACCGGCGGCGGACACTTCTCCGATTTTTCAAAGACCTCCTTTTCCAGGAAAGCGTCCAGCCATCCTGCCTGGGCAGCTGTCCTTGGAAAGCCGTCCAGCACATATCCGCGTTGACAATCGGCCTCCCGCAGCCGCGTGGCTACGATGCCGTACATCAACTGGTCAGGCACCAGTTCCCCGCGCGCCATGATCACCCTGGCTTCAAGGCCCAGCTCGGTGCCACGCCCTACGTGATCCCGCAAAAGATCACCCGTCGATATCTGCGGAACACCGTAACGGTCGACAATCTGTTTGGACTGGGTGCCCTTCCCGGCCCCGGGAGGCCCCAGAAGAATCACCGGTCCAATATTTTGCGCGGTCTCGTTAGTCGACTCGTTGGCCATCGAAATGGCCCCTTTTACTCGTATTTCCCGTCGCGGAAATAGCGCCCTGCTCCGCGCCTACAAAACCCTTGTACCACGCAACCTCCGATCGCCGTGTGACCTTGATCACCTGATCTCGATCACCAGGTACGGCGTCCGCGAATCCGTCCGCTGCGCGGCGTGAATCCATCATAGTGCCGCATGATCAGCTGCGCCTCAATCTGCGTGACCGTGTCCATCGCAACCCCCACCACGATCAGCAGCGACGTTCCGCCAAAATAAAAATTCACTCCCAGACCGTTCGTTACCCAGGTGGGCAGGTTCTCGAAGATTCGCCCCAGCAGCGGAAGGTGGTTCAGCTTGATGCCCGCAATCATCCACTCCGGAATCAGCGAAATCAAAATCAGGTAGGCCGCACCCACCAGCGTGATGCGGGTCAGAACATCGTTGATGAAGTCCGCAGTCCGCTTCCCGGGCCGGATGCCAGGAATAAAACCTCCCCACTTCCGCATGTTGTCCGCGACCTCGTTCGGATTGAACACGATCGAGATATAGAAGTAGGCAAAGAAAACAATCCCTGTGGCATAGAGCAAGGTATAGAGCGGCTCACCCCAGCGCATCGCGTCCAGAAGCGGGCCGACCACCTTGTTGTTGTGGAACGCCGCACCCAGCATCTGCGGCAAGGCCAGAATCGAAGACGCGAAAATCACCGGCATTACGCCGCCAGCATTCACCCGCAGCGGCAGGTGCGTGGACTGCCCGCCCATCACCTTTCGTCCGACCACGCGCTTGGCATACTGCACCGGAATCCGCCGCTCGCTGCGTTCCACAAAAACGATGAACGTCACCACCGCGATCATCAGCACCAGCAACATCAAAATGGCGGGGGCTGTAAATACTCCCCAGGCGGACGTGCTTGCCTTCTGGTACAGATCGATAACACCACGCGGCAGACCGACTACGATGCCGGCAAAAATCAGCAGCGACATGCCGTTGCCGATGCCCCGCTCGGTAATCTGCTCACCCAGCCACATGATGAAGGCGCTGCCCGTGGTTAGCGTCAGCATGGTCATCAGGATGAAGCCTGGCCCGGGAGTGTTGACGAAATCTCCCGCATGTTGCAGGCTGATGGCAATCCCGAACGACTGCACCGCGCTCAAAACCACGGTGAGATAACGCGTCCACTGCGTGATTTTCTTCCGGCCCAGCTCGCCTTCTTTCTGCAGCTTGGCTAGCGGCTCATACACCACCGTCAGCAACTGCAGAATGATCGACGCCGTAATGTACGGCATGATGCCCAGCGCGAAAATCGTGAGCCGCCGCAGGTTGCCGCCGCTGAACAGATCCACGAAGCCCAGCACCGAGCCCTTGTTCTGCTCAAAGAACTGCGCCAGCCGGTCGCCGTTGATCCCCGGCGTCGGGATGTGGCCGCCGATGCGATACACCGCCAGCAGCCCGAGCGTGAACAGCACGCGCTTGCGAAGATCGGGAACCCGGAAGATGTTCGACAGCTTTTCCAGCATTACTGCAAGACCTCAAACTTGCCGCCCGCCTTGGTGATTTTTTCCTGCGCCGACTTCGAAAACTTGTGCGCATGCACGGTAATCGCCGTCGTCAGTTCGCCGTTGCCCAGGATCTTGACCGGCTGCCTGCCATTCACCACGCCCGCCTTCTTCAGCACCTCGGGCGTAATTTCAGTCTGGCCGAGCGCTGCCAGCCGGTCCAGGTTCACAACGTCGTATTCCTCGCGGAAAATGTTCGTGAAGCCGCGCTTCGGCAAACGCCGGTGCAACGGCATCTGGCCGCCTTCAAACCCGCGCAACAGCCGCGAACCCGAACGGGACCGCTGCCCCTTGTGACCGCGCGTGGAAGTCTTGCCCATGCCGGACCCCATACCGCGTCCGACTCGCTTCCGCTTTTCCGTTGACTTCTTGGGTGCCCGTATTGTCGAAAGATTCATAATGAGTTCCTAGGTGTCAGGTCTCAGGTCTCAGGAAAAACTCGTTGCGCTGACCCTTGATTGCCGATCGCTGACTCCTACGCAAAATCCGCCACATACCACCGTCCCAGGTCTTCCTGAGACCTGAGACCTAACACCTGAGACCTTACTTTACAATCTCCACCAGATGCGGCACTTTTTTCACCATGCCGCGAATCGCAGCCGTGTCCGGCCGTTCAATCACCTGGTTCAGCCGAGTGAACCCCAGCCCCTTGACAACTTTCTTATGTTTTACCGGAGTGCAGATCGCCGACCGCACCCACTTCAACTGAATTTTGCCGCTCGTCGCCGATTTCGATGTCTTGGTTGTCATTTCACTTACTCGCTTTCATAGTGCGACGTTTCAAAGTTCCAAGGTTTCAGAGTTTCAAGGTAAAACCAGGCGTCGCTAAGGCTAACTTTGAAACCTTGAAACCTTGAAACTTTGAAACCTGCAATCTACAACTCCTGCACCGGCTTGCCCCGCAGTGCCGCGACCTCTTCCCTGTTCTTGAGCTTCTTCAGCGCGTCGAACGTCGCCTTGATCACGTTATGCGGATTGGTCGTGCCAATCGACTTCGTCAGCACATTCTGAACCCCCGCCGACGTCATCACCGCCCGTACCGCTCCGCCCGCAATCACGCCCGTGCCTTCCGGGGCCGGCTTCAGCAGCACCATTCCCGAACCAAAACGTCCCAGCACCGTATGCGGCACCGTCGTCTGCGTCAGGTTGATCCTCATCAGGTTCTTCTTCGCCGCCTCGATCCCTTTGCGGATGGCCTGCGGAACTTCCTTCGCTTTGCCGGATCCGAAACCAACCACCGCCGCCGAAGGATCGCCCACCACCACCAGCGCCGCGAACGACATGTTTTTGCCGCCCTTAACCACTTTCGTCACCCGGTTAATCGAGACCACCTGGTCTTTTAACTGGAACGAACCCGCATCGAGTTTCTTAGTAACTCTTGGCATTCTTAAGTCTCGTTTCCATTTTGTAATTTTGTAATCGGGTAATTGTGTAATTTGAAAGTCGCCCAGGTTTTCAAATTACAAAATTACCCAATTGCCAAATCTAAAACTGTAGTCCCGCTTCGCGCGCCGCATCGGCCACCGCTTTGACCCGGCCATGGTAAATGTAGCCACCACGATCGAACACCACTTTGGTGACGCCCTTCTGTTTGGCCAGTTCGGCAATCTTCTTTCCAACCATCTTCGCCGAAGCCACGTTGCCGCCCGTCACGCGCGCACCCTTCCGGTCGTCCGCAGTCGAAGCCGCAGCCAGCGTGACGCCCTTCAGGTCGTCGATCAACTGCGCGTAAATATGGTTCAGCGACCGGTACACATTCAGCCGCGGACGCTCCGGCGTACCCATCACTTTCTTCCGGATACGATCATGCACCCGCTGCCGTGTTTGATTCTTTGAAGCGATTCTCAGCATATTGAAACCCTCAGTGGTTCGTCGTTCGCTGTTCGTCGTTCGCAAACCCCCGACGATCCGGCCTTCGCTGGCCGTTCCTCGATCCCTCGCTCTCCGCTCGACCGCGCGCGGCGAACAGCGAAGGACGAACAGCGAACAACGGTTACTTAGCTCCCGTCTTACCAACCTTCTTCTTCAACCGCTCGCCGGCGTAGCGCACGCCCTTGTTTTTATACGGATCGGGCGGACGCAGCGACCGCATCTCCGCCGCCACCTGGCCGACTTTCTGCCGGTCAATCCCGTTCAGCGTCAGCCGCGTCAGTTTCGCATCCACCGCGCAATCCACGCCGCTCGGCAGTGGATACTCGATCGGGTGCGAGTAACCCAGACTGAACACCACCGTCCCCTTGCCTTTCATCTCCGCGCGATAGCCGATGCCGACGATTTCCAGTTCCCTCGTCCAGCCCTTGGTCACGCCATCGACGGCGTTATTGACCAACGCGCGCGCCAGTCCGTGCACCGCCGCCTGCGAATCGTTCTCGCGCAGCGCCACCAGGTTGCCGTCCTTCTGCTCCATCTTGATGCCGGACGGAAGAGATGTATCCAGTTTGCCTTTCGGTCCCTGGACCATCACCGTATTGCCCTCGATCTTGACCGTCACGCCCTTCGGGATCGCGATCGGCTTTTTTCCAATTCGTGACATAAGTTCAGCTCTTAGCTCTTAGCTTTCTAGCTCTTGGCTTCTTGGCTGTTGCATCTCGCTTTAGCTAACAGCTAAAGGCTAAGAGCTAACAGCCTGGTTTTTACCAAATCTCACAAAGCAATTCGCCGCCCAGGCCCTGCCGGCGCGCCTGGCGTCCCGTCATCACGCCCTTGGGCGTGGTCAGGATATTGATTCCCATCCCGCCCAGCACTCGCGGAATCTCGGTGCGGCGCACATAGACGCGGCAGCCCGGACGCGACACCCGCGCCAGGTTCGTAATCACCGCCTCGTTGTTGTTGCCGTACTTCAGATACACGCGCAGGACCTTGTGGCCCTCTTCTTCCGCGGGCTTGAAGTTCGCGATATAGCCCTCTTCCTTCAGGATGCGGGCAATCTCCGTCTTCAGCTTCGAAGCTGGAATATCCACTTTCTGGTGCCGGGCGCGGATCGAGTTGCGGATGCGCGTCAGCATGTCTGCGACCGGATCGGTCAACCTCATCGTTTGCTTCTCCTAAAGCCGCCCGTTCGCTCCGTATCCACCGGAGAACCTGTCAGCAGCTTGCTTCTATCACCGGATTTTCATCCGGCACGTGGTTGGTCGTTCGCTTTTCGCTGTTCGCGAACGACGAACAGCGAACGACGAACGACGCTTTTACCAGGACGACTTCGAAACTCCGGGGATCTCGCCCCGCAGCGCCAACTGCCGGAAACACAGACGGCACAGGCCGAACTTGCGTAAATAGGCCCGTGGACGTCCGCAAATCTTGCAGCGGTTATGTTTGCGCGACGAGAACTTCGGCTTCTTTACGTTTTGCGGCTTCGTCTTGCTCTCCACGCCGTCCTTCACTCGTTTTGCTGTAGTTGCCAAATTCGCTCCTAACTCCCAGCTTTCAGCTTTCAGCCGTCAGCTCTCAGTCAATCCTCAATTCGGACTTAGCGATCACCCGATCGCCAGATGGCCCGATCACCCGATTTCATCACGCCGCCCGGAACGGCATCCCCAGATGCTTCAACAGCGTCCGCGCCTGGTCGTCGGACCGCGCCGTCGTCACAATGGTCACGTTCATGCCTTTCAGCTTGTCGACCTTCGCGTAATCGATCTCCGGAAAAATCAACTGATCGTGCAAACCCAGCGTGTAATTGCCGCGCCCATCGAACGACTTCGTCGAGACGCCGCGGAAGTCGCGCACTCGCGGCAGCACGATGCTCACCAGCCGGTCAAAAAATTCGTACATGCGGTCGCCGCGCAGCGTCACCATCGCCCCAATCGGCATGCCCTCGCGCACCTTGAACGCCGCGATCGACTTCTTCGCCCGCGTGATCACGGGCTTCTGTCCCGTAATCTGTCCCAGCTCATTCACGGCCGGATCGATCAGTTTCGCGTTCTGGGTCGCTTCGCCCACGCCCATGTTCACGACGATCTTGTTCAGTCGCGGCACGGCCATTGGGTTCTTGAGTTCGAGTTCCTTCATCAGGGCCACGGCAACTTCCTTCTCAAACCGCGCCCGCAGCCGCGGCCGCTCTTTCGCCGCGTGCCGTGGAGCCTCCGGTCCAGCCTTCTCCTCGACCGGCGCGCGCCCCTTCTCGCCCTTGCCCGGTTTTACTTTCTTCTGCTCGTCTTTTTTCTGCCCGTCGGTCGCCATTGTTGTTGCTACCTTCTCCATCACGGTTTCGGAGTGATTACCGGTTCGTGAGGAATTTTGCAATTTTATAATCGGGTAATTTTGTAATTTGTGGTGCCTTCGGTTTTCAAATTACAAAATTACCCGATTACCCAATTACCAATTTATTTGTCCAGCGTCGTCCCGCACTTCTTACAGACTCTCACCTTGCGCTCGCCACGCACTTCATGCCCGATCCTCACCGGACCGCACGTCGCACACACCAGGGCCACGTTCGACAGCCGAATCGCCCGCTCCTGCTCGGCAATTCCACCCTTGATATTGCGCTGCGGATTCGGCCGCACGTGCTTCTTCACCGTCATCACGTGCTCCACCAGCACCTTGCCCTCGTCGGGAAACACGCGCAACACGCGCCCTTCTTTTCCCGTATCCTTCCCGGTCATCACCTTCACGGTGTCATTCCGGCGGATATCCACTCGCTTGTGTTCAGTCGATACTGTTCTCATCGTCTAACCCTTCCCAACCCGCCCATCGGTAGAGACGCGACTTGCCGCGTCTCTACGCCAGCGCTACAGAACTTCGGGCGCCAGCGACACAATCTTCAAAAACTTCTTTTCGCGCAGTTCGCGCGCCACCGGACCGAACACGCGCGTGCCCACCGGCTCGCCGGTTTCGTTAATCAGCACGGCCGCATTCTGATCGAAGCGGATGTAAGTCCCGTCCCGCCGCCGATGCTCTTTCCGCGTCCGCACGATGACCGCCTTCACCACTTTGCCCTTCTGCACCTGACCGTCCGGCGCCGCTTCCTTCACGCTCGCCGTGATCACGTCGCCCAGGCCCGCGTGCAGACCGGTCGAGCCGCCGAGCGGCATGATCATCTGCAGCTTGCGCGCGCCGGAGTTATCGGCTACCTCGAGCATGGATCTCATCATTACGGCCATGTTCGTCTCCTTCTCCGCTTCCTAATTCTTAGCGGGCGTTCTTAGCGCCCGACGCCCGTACCGGCGTCGATATCGACTTCCGGCACCAGCGCCGTCTTCCGCACAATTTCCTTCAGCGTCCAGCGCTTCAGCTTCGACAGCGGCCGCGACTCTTCAATCTTTACCGTATCGCCGCTATGCGCCTCGTTCTTTTCGTCGTGCGCGTAGAACTTCTTCCGGATCGAGATCACCCGCCGGTACAGCGGATGCGCCTTCTTCCGTGTCACTTCGACCACGATCGTCTTCTGCATCTTGTTCGAGACGACCGTGCCGATCAGGATCTTACGGCCCGAGTGCTTTTGCACCTGGCCTGCGATTTCCGCCATCATTTTTTCTCCGTCTTGCGGGCGGCCAGTTCCTGCTCGCGCAGGACGGTCTGGACGCGCGCAATATCCCGGCGCAGCCCGCGAATTTTTTTCAGGCTCTCGGTCTGTCCCATATTCATCTGGAACTTCAGCTTGAAGAGCTGGTCCGCCAAGTCCCGCTCCTGGTGCTTGCGCTCGATGTCGGTTAAGTTGCGAATCTTTTCTGCCTTCATAAAGTCAGTTCTCAGTTCTCAGCTGTCAGTTCTCAGTAAGAACTTCTTGCCTGGCAAATCGTTTTCTACATCTACTCGCCATCGCTACAGCACGTCGCGTTTCACAAACGTTGTCCGCAGCGGAAGCTTGTGCGACGCCAGCCGCATGGCCTCTTTCGCGTCCGTGATCGAAACGCCTTCCATTTCAAACAAAATTTTTCCCGGCCGCACCACCGCAACCCAATGATCCGGAGCCCCTTTGCCTTTGCCCATACGGGTTTCGGCGGGCTTCTTCGTCACCGGCTTATCTGGAAATAGCCGGATCCAGATCTTGCCGCCGCGCTTCACAAAACGCGTCATCGCCACCCGGCTCGCTTCGATCTGCCGGTCGGTGATCCAGCCCGGTTCGAGCACCTTCAGTCCAAACTGACCGAAAGCCAGCGTGCTCCCGCGCCAGGCCTTCCCCGTCATGCGCCCGCGCTGCTGCTTGCGGTACTTAACTTTCTTCGGCATCAACATAAAATCAGCTCTCGGCTCTTAGCTTTCAGCTCTCAGGAACTCAGCCCCTGAAGAGCCTTTACTTTACTGGGTACTGGGTACTGGGTACTGATTTCAAAACGCTCCGGTCGTGCTCAAATCCCGCGCTGGGGTCGCTTCGCGCTTCTTCGCCGGCAGAATCTCGCCTTTATAAACCCAGCACTTCACGCCAATCACGCCGTAGGTCGTGCGCGCCTCGGTGAAGCCGTAGTCGATGTCGGCGCGCAGCGTGTGCAGCGGCAGCCGCCCCTGCAGATACCACTCCGAACGCGCGATTTCGTTGCCATTCAGCCGCCCGCTCACTCGCACCTTGATGCCCTTGCAACCGAAGCGCAGCGCCGAATCCACCGACTTGCGCATCGCCCGCCGGAAGCCCACCCGCTTTTCCAGTTGCAGCGCAATCGATTCCGACACCAGCTGCGCATCCAGTTCCGGCTTGTGCACTTCCTGGATATCGACATGCACCTCGCGCGACGTCCGCTTCTGCAAGTCCTGCTTCAGCTTGTCGATTTCCGCGCCCTTGCGCCCGATGATGATCCCCGGACGCGCCGTCTTGATGATGATGCGCAGCTTGTTGCCCGGACGCTCGATCTCGACCGAACTCACACCCGCCGACTTGAGCTTTTCCTTCAGCTCGGTCTTGAGCTTCCAGTCTTCAAGCAGCAGCTTGTCGTAATCCTTTTCGACAAACCAGCGCGATTTCCACGGCTTGGTGTAGCCCAGCCGGAATCCGTAAGGATGAACTTTCTGTCCCATGTTTGCTCCTAAAATTCTCGCAATGCGCTATTCGCCATTCGCTGTTCGCTGTTCGCTTTTCGCGAACGACGAACAGCGAACGACGGTCCTATTTCTTCGCGGTCGCCTTTTTGCCAACTGCCTTCTTCTTCGCTGGCGCCTTGCCCTTAGCCTTCGCTTTTGGCCTTGCGGGAGCGGCAGCTTTCGCCGCTTTCTCGCCTGCCGCCGACGCTACCGGAACGCCGTTCCTGTTTCGCTCCGCCAGCACAATTTCAATATGCGCAATGCGCCGCACGTAATGGTAAGCGCGCCCCATCGGCGCCGGACGAATCCGCTTCATGCGCGGCCCATCGTTCGCCACCGCCTGCTTCACGTACAAGTTGTCGAGATCCACATCCAGGCCTTTTTCGCCGCTCAGGAAGTTCGCGTTGTCGATCGCCGACTGCAACAGCTTCGCCACCGTCGCCGCCACGCGCTTCTTGGTGAATGCCAGCGTGTTCCTCGCTTCTTCCACGCGCCGTCCCTTGATCAGGTTCAGCACCAGTCGCGCTTTCTGCGGCGAGACGCGCATGTATCGGGCTTCAGCTCGAAATTCCATCGTCCGGTCTCCTCGCTACGCTTTCGGCGCCGCCGGCGCTATGGCTCCAGGTCCGCCGGGTACGCCCGCCGGTCTGGCCGCGGTTTCGGTCGCCGCTTTCATCGAGTGCCCCTTGAACTGCCGGGTAAAGCTGAATTCGCCCAGCTTGTGTCCCACCATGTTCTCGGTCACATATACCGGAATGAATTTCCGTCCGTTGTGCACGGCAATCGTGTGTCCCACCATCTCCGGAATAATCGTCGAGCGCCGCGACCACGTCCGCAGCACCTTCTTCTCGTTACGCGCATTCATGGCTTCCACTTTCGTCGCCAGGTGCGCATCCACAAACGGTCCTTTTTTTGTTGAACGTGCCATAAAGTCAGTTCTCAGTTCTCAGCTCTCAGTTCTCAGTAATCTGGACTGAGGCTTCGGGTTTTTCCTTGAAACTCTGAAACTTTGAAACCTGCCCTTAACCTTTTTTCCGGCGGTTCACGATAAACGTATCGGTCCGCTTATTGTTCCGCGTCTTATATCCACGCGTCGGCTGGCCCCACGGCGTCACCGGATGACGTCCACCGGAGGTCTTGCCTTCACCGCCGCCATGCGGATGGTCCACCGGGTTCATCGAAACACCGCGGTTATGCGGACGCTTCCCTACCCAGCGCGTGCGTCCCGCCTTGCCCCAGGTGACGTTTTCGTGGTCCGTGTTCCCCACCTGCCCGATCGTCGCCAGGCAATCGAGCAGCACCTTGCGGGTCTCGCCCGAAGGCAACTTCACCAGGCCATAGTCGCCTTCTTTTGCAACTAACTGTGCCGCACCGCCCGCCGAGCGCACCATCTGCGCGCCCTTGCCCGGACGCAGTTCCACGTTGTGAATCGTCGTGCCGGGCGGAATGTTCCGCAGCGGCAACGCGTTGCCCACCAGAATGTCGGCCTCGGGCCCGCTCAAAATCTTCTGCCCAACCTTCAGTCCATCGGGCTGCACAATGTAACGTTTCTCGCCATCGGCGTAGCTCAGCAGGGCAATGCGGGCCGAGCGCCCCGGATCGTATTCGATCGTCTCGACCGTCGCCGGAATCCCGTGCTTGTCCCGCTTGAAGTCAATCGTGCGCAGCTTGCGCTTGTTCCCGCCGCCCCGGAACCGCATGGTCGTGTCGCCGGAATTGCGCCGCCCGCCCGTCCGCAACTTTCCTTCAACCAGCGGCTTGTGCGGCTTCTTCGACGTAATGTCGTCGGTCACCAGCGTGGTGCGATAGCGCAGCGTCTGCGTTGTCGGTCTGTAGGTCTTAATTGCCATATTAGCTCTCAGCTCTCAGCTCTCAGCTCTCAGCTCCTTCTGCCACCGGTTTCCTGATGGCTGACGGCTGATAGCTGACGGCTGTTACAGGTTCTGCGCGTACTCCGGCATCTTCTCGCCGCTCTTCAACCGCACATACGCCTTCTTCCAGTCCGGACGGTAGCCGGTGAACTTGCCCCGCCGCCGTTCTTTCCCCGGATAATTCGCCGTGCGCACCGAAGCCACCTTCACTTTGAAGATCGTCTGCACCGCTTCCTTGATCTCGGTCTTCGTCGCCTTCGGCGCCACCTGGAATACCAGCGTGTTCTGGGTCTCTTTGATGCCCAGCCCTTTTTCGGTGATCACCGGCTTCCGAATAATCTGATACGCGGATTTCATCAGGCCACCTCCGCCTTACGCGAACGCCGCGCTGGTTTCTTCTTTACTTTTTCTGGCGCCGGCTCCGCCTCGTGTTGACGCCGCGTTGCCGACTTCTTCAGCGAATCCTGCAGCTTCTCGAGCGCCGGCTGCGCAAACACCACATGGGTGTAGCGCATCAGGTGATAGGGATGCACTTCGTTCGCCCGCACCAGTTCGAGCCCGTCGATGTTGCGCGAACTCAACTCCAGATTCTTGTTCTCCACCGTCAAAATATCCACCAGCAGCGTCGTGCCTTCCAGTTTCAGCTTGTCGAGCGCCTCGCGAAACAGCTTCGTCTTCGGCTCTTTCACTTCGAACGACTTCACCACCATCAGCTTGCCGTCGGCAAACTTCGAGGCCAGCGCCGAACGCAGTGCGCCCAGCAGCTTCTTCTTCGGAAAGGCGTAGTCATAGGATCGCGGCTGCGGTCCGTGCACCGTGCCGCCATGGCGCCACAGAGGCGAACGGATGGAGCCGATACGCGCCCGCCCCGTGCCCTTCTGCTTCCACAGCTTCTTGCCCGAACCGGAAACCCGCCAGCGGTTCTTGGTGGCATGCGTGCCCGCACGCTTGGAGGCGCGATAGTGAGTGATCGCCTCCCAGAGCAAGTCTTCGTTGACCGCGCCGAAAACTTCCTCGGCCAGTTCCATCGTCCCGGCCTTGGCTCCGCTCAGATTGTAAATATCAATAGTTGCCATATCTCTCTCGTCTTCGTGCTAACGACTAACGACTGCCTTACCCCTTCTTCGACGCTCGCTTCGCTGTCTTCAACGGATCCACTGTCGCCGAACCCCCGAATCCACGGCGCTCTCGCGGCGGCTTCTTTGCCTTGCTGATCACCAGATACCCGCCGTTCGAACCCGGAACGCTGCCCTCAACCACCAGCAGATTCTCATCTTTATCCACGCCCAGTATCCGCAGATTGCGCGTCGTTATCCGGACATCGCCCATGTGGCCCGACATCCGCATCCCCTTGAACACGCGCGACGGAAATGCCGACGAACCGATCGAACCCGTAATCTGAAACATCGAACCGTGCGACTTCGGACCACCCGCAAAGTGATGCCGCTTCACCACGCCCTGAAACCCGCGGCCCTTGCTCACTCCGACGATGTCCACGAACCTCTCGCCTTCGAAAATATCCACCAGCACCCGGTCGCCAACCTTCAGCGCGCCATCGGTCGTCTCGCCCGGAGCGTCCACTTCCACCGCAACCTCGCGCAGAAATTTCACCGGCGGAAGGTTGTGCTTGGCAAAGTGTCCCCGCATCGCCTTGGTCAGCTTCTTCTCTTTCACAAACTCGACGAGTCCAATCTGCGCCGACTCGTATCCGTCTTTGGTCTGGGTCTTGTGCTGCGTAATCACGCACGGTCCCGCCTGCAACACCGTCGCCGGCCGCACATCGCCCTTCGAATCGAAGAGCTGCGTCATGCCGACCTTCTTGCCCAGAATTCCCGTAACCTTCGCCATTTCCTTCTCCGTTCCCAGCGTGGCTCGAAGCTATTGGCTGGGTCATGTAGCGCGGGCGCCCTCGCCCGCGAAAAACCTGCAGAGCTTCGCTCCGCGCGGACGGCCGAGGGCGGCCGTCCCTACACAGTTACTTATGCTCTTTCCCGAACGCCTTAATCTCCACATCCACGCCCGCCGGCAGATCGAGCTTCATCAGCGCATCGACCGTCTGCTGCGTCGGCTCCAGAATATCCAGCAGCCGCTTGTGCGTGCGGATTTCAAACTGCTCCCGCGACTTCTTGTCCACGTGCGGCGACCGCAGCACGCAGTACTTGTTCTTCATCGTGGGCAGCGGAATCGGTCCCGCGATTTGCGCGCCGGTGCGTTTTGCCGTCTCCACGATCTCGCCCGTCGACTGGTCCAGGATGCGGTAGTCGTAGGCTTTCAACCGGATGCGAATTCTTTCTTTTCCCGTCACTATTTTTCTCTCTTTACCCCTCCCGGCTTCATCCAGGAGGAAAGATCTGGCGGCAAGCCACAAGCCGCGAATTTACTTCCTCTACGCGATAATCTCCGCGATCGTGCCCGCGCCCACCGTGTGGCCGCCTTCGCGGATCGCGAACCGCAATCCCTTTTCCATCGCCACCGGCGTGATCAGCTCGATCACCAGGCTCACGTTGTCTCCCGGCATCACCATCTCCGTCCCCGCCGGCAACTCCGCGATCCCCGTCACATCCGTCGTGCGCAAATAAAACTGCGGACGATA